>BQMY01000118.1 GCA_022181065.1 Melioribacteraceae bacterium
GAAATCCTTACTGATTACCTTAATGGCTATCTTGTCCCGTCAATTTGTCAAAGAACTAATCATTCCAAGGAGGCTGTCGAGCGTTACATCCGTGATTTTGAAGCTGTTAAACTCCTTGCTTCCAAATTTGATGATATCAACACTATCTCTTTGGTTACACGTTTATCAAAATCAGTGGTCAACCAATATCTTGACTTATTGCCGGTTGACCACTAAATTTGTTCTTATTTTCTTTCCTTAAGTATCATTTGATACTATTTAAGAAGAATCATCTTATGTGTCTGAGTTTTTCCGCCGAATTTTGCCAAAACAAAGTAAATTCCCGACGGTAAAGCATTACCTCTTTCACCATATCCATTCCAGTAGTACTCTTGTACTCCGGCAGCATCAAAAGTAATTTTTCCGGAATCGATTCGTTCACCCGCAACGGAGTATATCTCAAACACTAGTTCTCCAGGTTTATCTGCAGCAAAAGAAATAAATGTACCCGGATTGAATGGATTTGGGTAATTACCCGCGATCCTGTATTGTTCAGGTGGAAGATCATCTGATTCCACAGAGTTGACATATTCGGGAAATGTATGGCTGACCAACTCATTCAAATAAACTTCAACGTTTGTATATCCGTCCGAGTTGAGAATATTTCCATCCACTGCATTGTTTGGGTCTAATCCATGCAGTCCTTCCCAATCGTCAGGCATCCCGTCCCCATCAGTATCTGTTGGTGGAGTTGTACTTTCAAGATCAGGATATCCTCCAACATCTGACTGGGAATCTATAATACCGTTTCCGGTTGCGCCATAAAAAGCTGTACCGTCAATCGTCTCCTGTAGTACCCTTGTGTCGATACTATCACGAAAGGGGAAATTCGCTCCCGCGAACTGTGTAACTGATCCAAACGCTTCTTCTGCTGACTGCATCTGAATATCAATTATCTGAAATGGTTCTTCCGCGAGCTTTTGCCTCTGTGCAAGGGCAAAAGTACCGTGAACCCCCATGGCATTATTTTCTGTAACATCCGGATAACCGCATATATAGTTTCCTTCCAGATACCAATCACTATCAAGATCATAAGGCTCAATAATTCTTGCTTTCACGTCAGATAATGTAGCCGGTCCGTACTTATAATAATTATGGCGAATATTCACATTCCCTGCTTCACCACCATAAGCGCTGTTATCACGCCAGTTGTAGAGAACATTATTTACAAAATCCACAATTTCAGTTTCGGGCGTACTCGTGTAGCGGGCACCGTTAAATCTTGGATTTCTGCTAGTGTGATGTGCAATCAAATTGTGATGAAAAGTTGCCGGAACACCTCCCCAAATACCACCGTAACCATGAGGACCTTTGGAATGGTATGAATCATCCAGACTTTCACTGATTATACACCATTGCATTGTAAAGTTTTCGTTATCATAAAAACTTGCGGATTCATCAATCGACCAGCTCATTGTACAATGATCAATAATAACATTTTTACATTCCCGACCCCAGAATGAATCATCCTCTTCCTGGGCTTCATCTCCGAGACGACAACGTAAAAATCTCACTATTACCTGGTCGGCATCGAGCCTAAGCGAATAGTTTTTAAGTGTTATTCCCTCACCCGGTGCTGTTTGTCCTGCTATGGTTACATAATCATGCTTGATTTTTAAAGCTGACTCTAGTTCAATATTCCCTGAAACTGTAAAGATTATTGTGCGTGGATAATTTTGGTTTTCAAGTGCGTCCCTCAATGAACCGGGACCCGAATCATTAAGATTTGTTACCTCTATAACCTCTCCCCCTCTTCCTCCAACAGTGTATTTACCGGCGCCTTCAGCCTGCGGAAAAGCCAAAACCTGTGAAAATAGTTTACCGATTGTGAGTGTAAATAAGAGTAAAAGTGTTGGAAGAAAGAAATATGTTTTCATTTTTTTGAGTTGTAAAAGTAAAGTTGATAAAGTTGTTTTTTAAGTGGCATCGGGTAAAACCCGATGCCATGCTGCAATTTTAAGAACACCCGAAACGTTTCACCATTTCAGGTGCCTTATGGAGTAACCGCTATAGAGAAATTATTTAATCAACATCATTTTTTTGGTTTGCACAAAGTCACCGGTGTTCAAAGTGTAGAAATAGATTCCACTTGAAAGATGTGAAGCATTAAATTCAACTTCGTACTGACCGGCTGGTTTTTCCATGTTATTAACCAGATTGGCAACTTCGCTTCCAAGCACATCATATACTTTAAGAGAGATATTTGATGCTTCAGGAAGAGAGAAACTAATTACAGTTGCAGGGTTGAACGGGTTTGGATAGTTCTGCGCAAGATTAAAATCAGCTGGAATTTCAGAAGAAACTTCTTCGACACCAACAGTCCATGCTTCCCATTCTGTCTTTTTAGCAGGGAAAGCGTTAAGGTCACCTGCAGGGAAGTCACCATCAGCACCGGTATAAGCTGGTGAAGAAGTAGGGAAAGATACATCAAATAAATTCATCCAGTAATCGAGTGGTCTTCTGTCCATATCATGAAGATCTCTGTCCCAAATTGAGTTTGGAGTATCTTTTGTTTTGTTGGCAAGCGCAGGATCAACATAATATTCCATAATACCAAGCATCAAATCCTGAACTTCAGTAAACTGAGGATCATCAATTTTGGTGAAAGCCATTGTAGAATCTTCACCCAGCATTGAATTTATATGCCATGAAAGAGGTTCACCTTCAAGAATAGGATCCTCGGAATTTGCATCGAAGAAAGCCTGACCTTCAGCTGTAATCGCATAATAGTTATAACCAACGTTCCAGACTGAAGTATCATTTGGCGCAGAGAAAATCCAGGTCATTCTGTTAAGACCGTTCGGATAAAACTCGCCATTATTTGCCCATTCTGCCGCTCTTGTTTCATCAGTTGAGTCTTCACCCGCAGCGAAACCGTCGACAAAAAGGTTATTTGTTATGTGCATTTCCGCACCAATATTACCAAGAGAAAGTGTTCCATGGAATCCCATACCAGAATAAAAAGTGTTGTGATCTATTAAACCATAACCGATATCACCTGTACCCTCGAGCGGGTTACCAAAGTTATAGTGGCGAACAACTCTATCCTGATAGTTAGTAAACGTATTGTTAACAAGAATTAGTGAGTCACAAGATACGTCACGGAGGTCAAGACCTTTTCCCGCACCAAGGTTTGATCCGGCAAGACTACCAAGGTTAGTAAAGATACAATCTCTTACTTCAACTGTCTGGGTAGAAGCATTGGTTCTTAAGACCTGACCACGTGTATTACTGAAGATACAGTTATATAATCGGAAAGAAGAACCTTCATTATCAGAACGAAGCATTCCACCCTGCATATTATAGAAGTTAGAATCAACCGGCTCAAAATAACCGGATAAAGCCACACCTGTTAAATTAAGATCACCCCCGCGGGTTCTGAAAAGGTATCCGGGTGGATTCTGAGGGTTACTGCCTGTTCCTGATGGATAAAGGTATACAATAGCATGTTCATCACTTGAGGATCGAATTCTCAAAGTAGCATCTTCAGGAACATAGAATGTTTGCTGTGCAAGATATACCTGTCCTGCCTGAAGTTCATAAACGCGTCCTTCTGGAATACCACCATTAGCTGTTGTGTCAGCAATGATCTGGTTAACTAATTCAGTAGCGGAAGTACCGTCAGTAGGTACTAATTGCAGAACGTTCTGCGAATAAACCGATGATGCTAAAAATAGTAAAGCAATGATTAAAAATGTTTTGTAATTTTGTGGCATGATACCGCCTCCAATGTTGTTTAAGATAGTTAGTTAGAACTTAGCTATTTGCCTGATTTTGCTGAAAAACCTTCACAAAAGTGCGGGAAGATCACATCTCAACCCGCACACCAAAATCTACTGTTGTTCCGTATAATTCGCTGTTCCTCAGAATATCATAATTGTACTTGTTATTACGCTGTAAATTGTCTTCATCTATATTGTTGAGATTATTTACGTTACACATAAGTGAAAGATTTTCCAGCAACTGGTACCTGAGTGATAAATCGAGTCTTGTGTATGCATTGATAATTCTGTCCGAGTTGCCATCAGCCGAGTATGATGTGATATATTCAGCCTGGTGGAATAGAGATATCCTGCCCGAAAATCCTCCAATCTCATATCCTACTGAAATATTTCCAAACAATTCGGGCTGATTTTCCAAAGGCTGTTTTCTTGAGGTTCTGTAGGTAGAGTATTCCGGTACCGGAATAAAGACACCCGGAAGGATTTCAACCTGGGTATAAGTTGTATCTACGCCGCTTGCTATGAGTGAAGTTTCAGAACGAACCAGTGAACCGTTGTAACTTAACACAATATGTTTCAAGTAGCCGGGTAACCAGGCAAAATTGATCTGGTGTTCAAATTCAAATCCCCATACTTTTGATATTCCTGGTGAATTATAGGGGATTGTTATTTCATAATTGTTTGGGTATAACGTTTGCCAATCAAGCCCCAAACTATTTATGATGGCGTTCCCGCGAGTAGGGTACCCTGATAACATATGGTACATATCTTCAATTTCTTTGTAAAAAGCTGAAACTGATATTAGTCCGATTTCATTTCCATAAAAAGACGTGTTAATTTCAAAATTCCAGGCTTTGGCTGTCTTGAGGTTGGTATTACCCATCACAAGCTGCTGATTGCCTGAACTCGAAGCTGGGTCCCAGGCGAAATAAGTATTTAACCTCATATTAAAATCGGGTCGGGCAAGAGCTTTGTATGCCGCGAGACGGACATTCATCCAGTCTGTAGCTTTAATATTAAGCTGAAAGTTCGGTAAATAAACTGTCTCGGAATAAGTCGCGCTTGTATCACGGGATGAACCAACCGGTACCGGAAAGCCGCCAATCTGATCAGGCGACCACTTGTTTTTATAGTCATTATACTCGTGTTCTACCCTTAAACCCGCAATAAATATCAAATTCTGACCTATATTCAGTGTATTCATTAAATACCCGGCACTAACTGATTCAGAGATATTATAGGTAAATGCTTCTGCAGCCGGATTTTCGGGATACTCTAATTGTTGACCGCTGGAAGAGACACCATTCTTATTCAATCTGTACCATGCTCTCAACTGATCCCGGTTGATCAATGGATTAAGTCTATACTGATCATATAAATCGCGTGTATCGGGGTTTTCAGCTATAAATGCGGATAATGAAACAAACGGGGATTTTGTGTCGAGATAAGTTTGATAAAAGGCGTCGAATTCTGTTCCACTTAGGTCTTTCAAAACTATAGAGCCATTGTCGAGTCTTTCGTATGCCTTCCAGTTTCCAAGATAATAGGGTGAATAAACTTCAGTATTCCTGTTGTTGCGGGATTTTGTTCTGTAGCGACCGCCCATTTTTACAGTACCCGAAAAAAGGTTTCCAAAAGCGTAGTCCCTGCTAACGTTCAGGAAGGCGCTCTTGTCTTTCTCGAAGTTATCTTGTGTCCTGTACCAGGCTTCACTAAGGCTTGATGCTCTGAAATTATTGTATGCGTAATCGATTAGTAATTCCGGATTATCCTTCAGATCAGGGATACCCGCCTGCATACCAGATGTACCAAGGTTGGAAGGTTCCGCGAAATTCATCTGATAATCATACGGATATTCCGTTTCTGATTCGGCATATGATAAACCCCAGTCAAGCTCAAAATCTAAAAGATTATTATTCCCGGTCAATGCAGAACTGAGTGTGCTGATAGTCTGCTCTCTGTCACGGTAAGAATATGTAACACCACCTACCTGTGCGTCACCGCCTTCTTTCGGGTAGTTTCTTTCATGAGTTATATAATCTCTATCGGTTGAGCTGTAACTGCTGTTCAGTTTTATTATTCCGCCATCGGGAAGAGCATAATCGAGAATGAGGTTACCACCGTTACGTTTGCGCACTTCATCTGTAAAGCGTAGTCTGAAATCGTTTATATAATAATCGTCTTTATTCGGACCAATATTGGTTGTCCAGTTTAGATTGTAACGTTCATTACTTCTTATATTATTTTCAAGGTTTCCGGATACCTGAACACCAAGAAGGTTTTCAAGAAATCTTTCGCTATACCTTAAAGAAAAATTATATTGTTCGGCAGAACTCATTAACCCGTTATATCCACCCCTTAACATAGCGCGTATATTCCGTCCTTCCGGTGCGCTTTTTGTAACCAGGTTTACCGATCCTGCAATAGCATCTGCCTCTTTATCAGGAGTAAGGGCTTTATAAAGTTCAATACCGGCAAGATTATTCTGGGATATTGTACTTAGGTCAACACCACGCGCCTGCGCGTCGGTTGAGGGTATTTTAACACCATCAACAGTCACATAGGTGTATTTATCACTTAAACCACGAAGTATAACTTTGTTTGCCTCACCACCGGACCGTAACAATGATACGCCCGGTAAACGTCCGATTGCCTCGGCGGCGTTCGCGTCCGGCAGCTCCTGTATTTTTTCCTCGGATACCACATTAACAATTGTATTTGATGATAACTGCTGGTTGATCGCGGCAACCTGACCAGAAGCCTGAGCAGAAACCACAACTTCATCACTTTCAAAAATTTCCTGATGAAGTTCGATATCGAGACTTAAGGTTTTTCCTTCAACTACATTAACTGTGATATCTTTGCTTTTATATCCTATATATGAAACTCGTAAGGTTTGTTTCCCACCCGGAACGTTGGTAACCCTGTAATTTCCTTCGATATCAGCCGCATCACCAATAGCTGTTCCAAGGACGATAATATTTGCTCCGAATAACTGGTCCCCGCTAAGCGAATCTGTAACCGTACCGGAAATCTTTCCTTGACCAAACACCGACATTGCAGATAGCAACACACTTAGTACTACTAATTTGAGGCTTTTCATAAACATAATATCTCACTAAAGCTGGTTTCGTAAATATTTGCATGGTTTTGAAACAAATATCGTTATATTATACGATAGAAAAACGATTACTTTAACAATTACTTAATCGTTAACTATAACTTGTGATTTTTTTGTATGTTTGTCAAGTAAAAAATTGTTTTATTTTAGGAATTGAGGATTTAATTTGAAGTATTTCATCAAAACAATTCTTTTTATCTTCATTATTTCGGTTATTTCGTGCTCCAGCCAAAATAATAAAATCACACTTTTTCTCGCGGGTGATTCAACCATCGCCGAAAAAATTGAAAAGAAAAGACCCGAGACAGGCTGGGGAGAAAAAATAGGTTTCTATTTCAAAGAAAATGTTTTAGTCAGCAATCATGCTCGAAACGGACGCAGTACTCGAACTTTCCTTTCGGAAGGCAGATGGCAGGCGATAATCGATTCGGTTAAACCCGGTGATTATGTATTTATTCAATTTGGTCATAATGATCAATCACGGCATAAAGTTGATCGTTACACTACACCAAAAGAATACAAAAACAACCTCCGACGATTTATAGATGAGACAAGGGCTAAAAAGGCAAATCCGGTTATTGTAACTCCTGTAACGCGAAGAAGATTTACTGAGGAAGGTAAGTTTTATGATGTACATGGAGTTTATCCCGATCTGGCTGAACAGGTAGCAAAAGAAAAGAACGCACCTATGCTTAATCTCACTTCAGCGAGTCAGAAATTATATGAGAAACTTGGTCCCGAAGGCACAATTCCACTTTTTCTACATTTAACACCGGGTGAATCTGCAAACTATCCGGATGGCAAGGAAGATAACACACATTTTAATGATCACGGAGCAAAAGTTATTGCCGGATTAGTGGCTGATCTGATAAAAAAATCGAATCTGGAGCTAAAAAAATATCTTAAAGAATAAGGAAAAGTAACAATGAAAAAAATTTTTCTTTTATTCACCTTATTATTTAGTTCAATTTTTGCAGGTGAACGGGCAGACCTGATCGTCGCAAAAGATGACTCCGGCGATTTTCTAAAAATACAGGATGCCCTCGATGCCGTTCCAAAGGGAAATGAAAAATTATTTATTATCCTGGTAAAAGACGGGTTGTATAAGGAAAAGCTCATTATCCGGGAATCGAATATAGCTATTGTTGGCGAGAGTAAAGAAAAAACCATCATTCAATTTGCCGAAATCAGAAAAAAATGGATGGAAAGTCACGATAATCATTTTGGATCTGCCGTCGTGAATATCGCGGCAAATACAACCGATATCACCCTCGCCAATCTTACAATCCATAACAATTACGGCTCCTTATATGGTGATGATGATCATCAGTACGCTATACTTGGTTTAGGTACAAAAGTTATATTGATCCACTGCAACGTAATCGCGGATGGTGCTGACACAGTCAGCTTGTGGCCGGAAGACGGTGGAATGTTTTATCATTCTCACTGCTATTTTGAAGGGCATGTTGACTATGTTTGTCCCCGTGGATGGTGTTACATTACTGACAGTAAATTTTTTGGGCACAATCTTACAGCATCTCTTTGGCATAAAGGAATTGATGACAAAAGCGCGAAGTTTGTAATCAGGTATTCCTACTTTGACGGAGTGAAGGGTTTCCCCCTCGGAAGGCATCATTATGATGCGCAATTTTATTTGCTCGATTGTATTTTTTCAGAAAATATGGCCGATATACCAATTTTCTGGCCCGTTTCACCAAACGCGCACGTCTGGGAATGGGGAACCCGTCACTATTTTCATAATTGCCAAAGACTGGGTGGAGATTATAAATGGTTCGAAAATAATCTTTCATCTGCTGAAGACTCCCCTGCTCCCGGGATGGTTACCGCGAAATGGACATTTGACGGCAAATGGGATCCGGAGACAGAAATGCCGCGAATACTGCCATTCACATTCCTCCCTAAACCCAGGAATGGAGAGTATCTAAATTCTACCAATACATTGCTAACCTGGGTACCATCACGAAACGCGGAATCATTTGATGTTTATTTCTGGAAATCGAAATATCCTCAGGCTCTTGATTTTGGTGAGAAGTTGAAAGATGGTCCAAGCGCTCCCGGTAAACCTGTATTCGTTAATAATCAGAATTCAAACATTTTTGACCCCGGTAAACTGCAACCTAATTCTACTTATTATTGGCGTATTGATGAACTAATCGATGGTAAGAAGGTTGAAGGAAAACTGTGGCATTTCACCACACCTGAATAAGAGTGATTTTAAAGTTGATATTTCGTGCAAGGGAGGGTCGATGACCCTCCCCTACAGTTGATAAAGTCTTTTCGCTTCAAAGTCCTCCTTCTGAACCTGTGCGCCTCTGGCGTAGGAGGTGGATTTCGACGATAGTCGAAAGACGGAGGATGATTCATTGAGTATTTAAACTTTTTGGTCAGCCCCTCTACACAGAATAGCTCCACCACTATCTAAATTGTTTGTCTTCTCCGGAAAGTGCAAGGGCTTATCAACCCGGTGAGCGGATTGTTTAAACAGCAGAAGAGGGTCACTGACCCTCCCCTACATAAATATTTTTATTTGTTTGCCATCTCTTTTTCAATCTGAAAAACAGGTTTGATATCAACAGGCAGATTTTTGAGCTTTTCTACAAGCGCTTCCATAGAAGGGGTTGCCTGACCATATTCCGCAATAATTTTTAATGAAGCTTCATAATCACCTGTCGCCTGGATCAAAAGTACTTTATTTGCCAGAGATTTTAATACTTCATACGCCTTGTCATAATTGACTTTTACTTTTCCATTCTGTTCATTGTACTCATAAGCGCCGTTTTCCAACATATAATTATAGATGATCGCGGTTCCACCGCCGTGAGCTTCGTTAATACCAAATCTGACAGAACGAAATACACCCGCAAGGAATGTCGCCCAGATTTCATTTTCAAATTCTTTCGGGTAAACACCCTTTTCAATCATGAATATATTATTATACATTCCAAGGATGTCAGCCTTGCATTCCTCAAGAATAGAATAAGTTTCTTTCAACTCTTTTTTGACTTCGGTATCAACGCCATTTTTTGTTATGAATCCGGGGCCAATACCATGAGACATTTCATGCATCAATGTATGATTAAAAAATCCGTCGAATGTTACATATGGAAGCTGGGTTTCATCAAGCACTACTTCCGCGATAGGTTTAAGGAGTTTTGAGAATTTCGCTTCATGCATATTTTTGATCATTACTTTCTTTGAACCTTTTTGCTCCCTCACCCTTTCATCATTCGGCAGGTTAAACGCCAATGTTTGTACACCTGCTTTAGTATCGCCGGCACCAAATACTTCCTGAACTACCATAATTGGCGATTCACTTCCACGATCAAAGTTTTTGTGTTCTTCAGGAATCGGAAGATGTTTTTCCATATCAACAAGATAGCTCGCGAAAACAGAAAGTTTTTCAGATTCTTCAGGATCTACCAATGTAAGGAAACATTCGAAAGCGGCTTTATAATTGAATAATCCATCTTCGTAAACTTCATACGGACCAATAACTACTTCAATTGTGTGGTCTTTAAGATCCATCCACGCCATGTCGCTTTCAAAATAATCGTTTGAATGAAACGCATCCGCGCGGGTTTCAAGGAATCTCTTTAAAGATGGATTGTCCACGTATTCCGCGGCTTCTTTAAGTAATGTCGATGCTTTGGTTAATTGCTCTTTATAATACTCGCTGTAAGGAATTGCTGTCAGCTTGCCATCAACTCTTCTGATAACCGTAAACTCGGAGGTAAATGCATCTTTGGAATCAGGGTTGGCTTCAAGGAATGCCTCAAACTCTGCTTTTGTCATATCTTCGGGATAGAAATTAGCGCCTTTGGGTTTAGTTTCATTTCCATAAAAAGGCTTTTCATGATCGAGTCTGTCAAACGGACCAAACATGATATTGAAATACTCAAGGATTTCCATGTCATTCGGATCGGATGAGGCTTCAAGTTCCGCTCTGATATCCGCGTTTTCCGAATAAACCTGCTCCTCAAAAAGCTCGTCCATAATTTTAGCGGCTTTATATAATTTCTCCACTACAATCTTCTGATTATCATCAAGCAGGTTATGATCATATTTTAATTCAGTTTCTGCGAACTGAGCAATTTTGGCTTTCATATCTGTTTTTTCTCCATCATCTTTCTTTGGCGCACAAGAGGCAAAAAGTATCAATGCCGCCAATAAAACTGCTAAACGGTTTAACTTCATTCTATTTTCCTGTTTTATTGTTGGTTATGTTGAATCTGCTAAAGTTATAGAAATTTTTAAAATAATTCAGGCAAAATAGATTTCAATAATACCCTTATTTTGCTGGAAGTTTCAAGAAAAAGGAAAATCATGTTTTTTAATGTATGATTGAAAAACTCCACTGTACATTAAAATAGACACTTCACAATCTGCTTCCCCGAAATTCCCCATTTTTCAAAGTTTTTCAAGTTGGCATGCGACTTGCACTTAATTTTACAGTTGAACAAATGGAGTATAAAATGAAACGATTATTATTCAGCCTCGTATTTGTTGTATTAGTTGCAACCGCGCTTGACGCGAGTCCATACAGATACAGAAATTCAATAAATTTTAACTATTTCTATACATCCCTTTCACCGCATGGAGAATGGATTGAACTCGAACCAAATTATATTGTCTGGCGCCCTACATTTGTTGGTCGAAACTGGTCACCTTATAACGAAGGCAGATGGGTATATACGTCATACGGTTGGCATTGGGATTCCTACGAGCCATTTGGATGGGCAGTCTATCATTATGGCAGATGGTTTTATGATGACTGGTACGGCTGGGTTTGGACACCCGGATATGAATGGGCACCGGCCTGGGTAGAATTCCGCTATGATGATATTTACATTGGATGGGCACCTCTGCCACCATACGCCGAGTTTCGTCCGGGAATTGGTATTCACTTTTCTACAAACTGGCATCATCATCACACACATTGGCACTTTGTCAGTTTCCACTATTTCGGGTATGATAATGTTAACTATTATTTTGAAAATCCAAGAAACAATCAGCGAATCTTCAGTAGAACAAAATATCGCACCAACTATGTGCAGAGAGACGGTGCTATAATTAACAATAGCATTGACAGAACAGTAGTGGAAAGATATTCCGGAAGAAGAGTTGTCGAGAAAAGTATAAATCTTACATCAGAAAGAACTTCATCAGGGAACCGTGACTCTCGATCTGTGAACGTATTTCGCCCTGGTGAAAGAGAAGTGAGCCAAACAAGAGATATCGGAAGAGTTGAGGTAATCAAGTCCAACCGCAGAAGCTCACTTAAAACAGACAAAGTTTCCGAATCGAGTCGGACAAAAATCAGCGGTCAGATAATTCGTAAAGAACCCGCGAGAAAAAATGATGTCCGGACAGATAACCAGGCGCGAACCGGCAGAAATACAGGAAGAACGACTGAAACACGCGATGGAAATGGTAGAGTTGATTATCAGCCTAAAACCGTAAATCCTCGACAAAACACGGGTACAGCGCGTAAAAATAATCAGACCAAAAGAAATGACGCTCCGAAGGCTACCAGAAGCAATCGAAGTTATAAAAAGCCGGAATCGACAAATAGAAGTTATAAATCAAATAAACAGAGTAAAAGCGCGCCGGCTATGAGAAGTTCCAAAAGCAATAAAAGCAGAAGTAGTTCATCTGCAACCCGTTCAAGCAGTAGTAAATCAAAGCGGGAACCTGCAAAAAGGAGCAGATCAAATTCAACCAGATGATCATCCCCTATAAATAAAGAAAGCCGGGTTCGGTAGATTTCCCGGCACAGTAACAACCTCTCAATCCCTCGGGTCCGCCACTAACCCGGGGGATTTCTTTAAAACAAAAAAAGCTCAATCAAATTGAGCTTTTTCACAAAATCTGAAGATAAAAATTATCTTACTTTAATTTCATTGTTACGGATCTTTTTCGCAATATCTCCGGTACCATTTTTAGCAATAGTACGAAGGGCGTTGGCAGAAAGTTTTATAGTAACAAATCTGTTAAGTTCTTTGACCCATATTCTCTTCTTTTGAAGATTCGGCAAAAACCTTCTTTTTGTTTTATTATGAGCATGCGATATACTATGACCACTCTTAGGACCTATTCCCGTAACCTGACATCTTCTCGCCATTATTCTCTCCAAAAGTTCTGTTTATTTAATTACAGACGCAAAATATAATAAATTTTTTCTAAAAGGGAAATATTTTTTTATAAATATTAAAACATTCATGTTTATCCGATGTGGGAAAAAATGCTTTCCCTTCATTATTCCAACAAAATGAGAAACAATAGCTATTTATCTTCCCGGATTAATGGTAAGACTGAATTTTTTCACTACTCCTTTTCCCTTGCTATTTATAAAAGACAGCTTTATTTTTGAATGAAAATTCAATATAAAGGAATATGAGAACTAGAGAAGGTAATAAAGAGAAGGATATCCTAAACGCTGCTGTGGAAATCTTTGCAAAGTTCGGGTATCATAATTCAAAGATTTATCAAATTGCTCAGGAAGCTAGCGTTGCTACCGGCTCAGTTTACGTATATTACAAAAACAAAGAGGACCTGCTGCATAAAATATTTGAAATGTTATGGAGCCGGCTATATATCGAGCTAAAAAAAGTATCAGAAATTACTGAATTAACATCTCTTGAGAAACTTGACGCAATGGTGGATCTTTATCTAGATGTGTTTGCTGAAAACCCTGCACTTGCACTGGTTTTTGTAAATGAACAAATCCAGGCATCCCGCAATCAGACCCGTTTCACTAAATATTATGAGAAATTCCTTGATCTAGCCGAAAAAAGTTTAACAGAAGGTCAACTACGAGGCGAAATAATTGCAAATCTTGACATGATGATTTACCGGCAATTTATCTTCGGTGCTTTGCGCAATCTTATACACAGGTGGGCAGAATCTCCCGAGGAGTTTTCACTCGGAAGAATTCGCAGAAACTTCAAATTATTTATTAAAAATGGTATAGTACAAAAATAACAACCACCCGTTCAACATCATCCATTGAAATTTTGGATAGAATAAATAGAACTCAGAAGTTTGGTGTAAACTCTTTGTCCTTATGGAAATCAATAAATATATCAGCCGCAACCACCGGATCATCTGTTAAGGTAAATAAATCCAGATCTTCTTTTGATATATAATTATTGCCGAGCAGCTGTTCTTTAATCCAGTCAAGGATACCACTCCAATATTCTGTACCCATCAATACCACGGGGAAGCGTGTTGTTTTACCGGTCTGAATAAGAGTAAGTACTTCAAAAGCTTCATCGATTGTACCAAACCCTCCCGGCATAAGAACATAACCCTGGGCATACTTGAAAAACATAACTTTTCGCACGAAGAAATAACGGAATGTCAACAATTTATCGTAATCGATATATGGATTGGCACCCTGCTCATGGGGCAGTTCAATGTTAATTCCGGTGCTGCTTCCACCCGCTGTTTTCGCGCCTTTATTTGCTGCTTCCATAATTCCGGGTCCGCCACCTGTGGTAACACCTAATCCCCTTTTTACTATTTCGGCGGCAACCTCTTCCGTTAGCTTGTAGTATTTATCCTCCGGTGCAGTACGTGCAGACCCGAAGATACATACGCTGGGTTTTATATTCGCCATTTTTTCAAAACCCTCAACAAACTCAGCCATCACTCTGAATATTCGCCAGAGATCATCCTGCGAATTTAAAAGTTTTTGATCTTCAGGATTGATAATTTTTTCCATAGTTCCCCACAAAATTGCAAAAAAAAGGCGTCTCTCAAAGAGACGCCTTAAATATAAATATTATTTATATATTATTTGAGAAGCATCATTTTATTAGTTGCAGTGAAGTCTGCAGAAGCTTCATCAGAACCACTTCTCAATACATACATATAAACACCGGAAGTAAGAGCTGAAGCGTTGAAATCCATCTCGTGGTTACCGGCTGTCAAGAAACCTTCGTAAACTGTAGCAACTTCTTCACCTAACAAACTGTAAACTTTAAGGCTTACAAAATTATCAGCAGGGATAGCGAAGCTAATAGTTGTAGTTGGGTTAAACGGGTTAGGATAGTTCTGTGACAAGTTGTATGCAGTAGGAACAAATTCTGTAACTTCAACTTCATCACTATACTGATAAACACCGTTATAGTCAATTTGTTTAAGTCTGTAAACTATCATATCTGCGTTGATACCAGAGATATCATCAGAGAATGTATAGTCAACAGGTTCACTCATTGTACCATTACCTTCTACGTAACCAACAACTTTCCAGTCAGAAGTACTTGAAGAAACTACTTTTCTTTCAACTTCAAAACCCTGGTTGTTAAGCTCGGTAGCAGTATTCCACGCAAGATTGATTTTAGAACCCTGCTGTGTAGCTGTGAATGTAGTAAATTCAACAGGAACAGTCTGTGGAGTCCAGATTCTTACATCGTCAATTTCAAGAGCTGTACCAATAGGATCGTCTTCATCAGATTCAAATTCAAAAATTGGTCTTACATTTTCACCAATCAAAGTTGAAAGATCAATCAAACCGGTAGAATAAGTGGCTGAGAATAATCCCCATACCGCAGGAGCGTCACTATAAACAAAGTTACTACCGTTAGGATCGTTAGTAATGTTTGAAACAAATCTTCTCGCGCCTTCGCCTTCAACTTCAATGTAGGCACCGAAATAGTCAACTTCAGGGAAAGTATTATTATCTAACCAGCTACCACGAACAGCAAAATCCATGTAAACTTCAGTGATCATAGTGGGAAGATAAATATACTGACCAGTAAGAGAGTTAATCATGTTAGGCTGATAAGTATCACCAGCATTACAAGACGCGAAATATGTACCGTTATAAGCAGCACCAAGCGCGGTACCATCAGTTACATTCCAAAGGTCGGCACCGGTAGCAGCCCAGTTAGAAGCTGTCATACCTGCTGCGACACCATCATTTTCCCAGATAGTTCCACCGCTGTTTGCAACAACGATATCATCAATCTGCCATCCAAACAATTCAGGCGCGCCATCGTTTGTTGCGTAAGCTGGATCTGAAGCAAACGCCCAACGAATTTTAACAGTCTGTCCGGCATAAGCAGAAAGATCAAAAGTTACCTGAACATAATCGTTTATTTCGCCTGCCCAACCCGGTACGTCAGGACCTTCACCATGTTCAAAACCGAATGAATAAAGGCTTGTGACTGTATATGCCGGAGTCGGATTAGTTAAAACTTCCCAGTTTAACCCGCCATCTGTAGAAATACGGCAATTCATTCCGTCCCATCCGTTATAAGGGGATGTAGCGCCTGCAGGTGCTTCACAGGAATATCTTGAGTAGAAAGTAAGAGTCTGACCTGAACCATCAAGTGTTATATTTTCAGTATCAAGAACTTGATACCAACTATTCGCGTAACCACCATTGTTGCCGAATGATGGATCAGCCATCCACCAGCTCATCGAACTGTTGTAACCCATCCAGTCATCAAGATGCCACATAGGTGCAACACTGGTTTCATCAAGCGACTGCCATGGGGATAGCTGTCCTGATTCAAAACCCGCCATTAATAAATCTTCTTCCATAATGCCTTCAACACCCATCTGCCCGTCGCCGGATTTCTCTTCTTTAACATTAGAATCGATACCTTTTGCGAAAAATGTTGAAGCAAGGGTTAAAACCAGTAAAAGTGTAAAAAATTGCTTCATTGTAAAGCCTCCTTATTTAATAAAATGTGTTTTGAAATTATTTATGAAGGTATAATAAGGTTAAACCATAAAATAAATAATATTCAACTGTGCCAAATGCCTGTTTTTTCAAGGCTGAATCAATATAACAAGAATAATGTTTTTTGTAAACTTTATTTTTAAACTGATGTAAATATCTTATGAAAAAATGAATAGTTATGTTTGATTTTTATTGTTTTTACTGGATTGGTTCTCATTATTATCTTTTTCATCAGAACCTGTGTCGTTTTTACCGAAATCTTCATTCAAAATTTGAAATCGTGGAGCTGAATCTCTCATGCTCTTATTTTGACGTGGTTTATATCTCCTGGCATTCGATTTTTCTTCTTTTACCTTAAAGAGATCATCACCTGTGTCTTTTGGTTTAATCGTGATATTTTTCGGCTTTGTTGCTCCACTTGATAAAAAATCGCCTTTAGGCTGCGTTTTTTTCTGTTCAGGCTTACCATCAAGGAAATTACCACCTGGTTTTTCAATCTTGTCCGCTTTCGGTACAGGCGGGGCTTGTGGTTTGATTTTATTATCGGGTTCAATACTGACAGGAATTTCCGATGTTTTTTTTGGTTCCGGTTCTTCTTCCGATTTTTTTCTTAACTTTTTGGCAACTACAGTATAAACAATGATTATTACTAAAAGTCCGAGAAGATATAACAGGGCGTCGGCGATGAGAGGGATTAATTCCATTTACCTGAGTTTTTTGTGTTGTAATAGATAGCAAGTTAAAATAAATTCCTAACTAAAGCAATAAAGCCGTAAATAGTTAAATTTGATCTGCTTCACATTTGCTTTGAACTTTTATATTTTGCTTTCAAACGAATATAATTTTTGTATATTCAGTATTACGGGAACAAAATATATTTCAGGCATTATAAAGGAAAAACAAGGGAGGCTAAAAAGTAAATTTCTACATTTTCTCTAATTAATCCGGAGCAGTAATGAAATTAACACTGCTTGAAAAAAGCATTTACTTTAAAGGCTTGTTATTACTTTTACGCAAAGATAACCGAATCGCAGATGAAGAAAGAGATATGATGATGTCTGTATGCGACACAATGGGGTTTGACAAAACTTTTTGCAAACAGGCTATCGACACTCTTCTCGAAAACGAATATATTCTTGATGAAGAACCTCTATTCTCCTCACCCGATATCGCAAAGTATTTTATATCTGATGGTTTTCGTTTGGCCTGTTCTGATAGAGACCTTGCTGAACAGGAAGTGGAATTTCTGCGAAATACTTCAGTAAAAAATGGTATCGAAGATGAGTGGTTTGACGAAATGTTAGAATCTTACTCTGTTTGTGATTCCGCAAAAAATTCCATTAACGAACTTAAAGTTGCTGTTTTACTATAGTAACTATTCTTACAGACTCTCAATTTTTTAACCGGGGATGGCTTCCCCGGTAAACTTATTTGCATTTCTTAAATTTCTTCCCTGTGATATTTACTTAATTTTAGTATCTTTTGTCCCTATATATTCATACGGTCTATTTTTATAATGTATAGCGAATTACATAAGAATTCTGATGATATACTCGGGATAGTGGATTACCATTACGAATTTTATTCCAGTCATCTTAAAAATGAACGCGATATCATCGTTTGGTACCCGGATTCCGCGGTTGAGGGATTCAAACGACTTCCCGTTTTATATATGCATGACGGACAAAATTTGTTCAGCCCTAATACATCTTTTATCGGGGTTGACTGGAAAGTTGACGAAACCGTCGAAACATTACTTTATTCGGAAAAAATAAGAGAATTTATAGTCGTAGGTATATACAATACGAAAGATCGGCTCGAAGAATACAATTATTTTAATCCCAAAGGTAAATCTTACGCCTCATTTATAATTCATGAACTAAAACCTTTTATTGATGAAAATTATTCCACACTTCGTGGCCCCGAGCATACAGGAATAATGGGTTCATCAATGGGGGGATTATGTTCATTTCAGTTGGCGCTGCGTTTCCCTAATGTTTTTGGTAATGCAGGCTGCCTCAGCAATTCATTCTGGATAGATGATAAAAGAATATTCAATTTCGCTGAAGAACTGATTCCGGAAGTTTTTGGTCAAAAAATGTATATTGATTGCGGCGATGCTGAAAAAGAACTGATAGAAGATAATCGTGATATGAACTATCTGCTAATGAAGGAGAAATATCACAAAAACAATCTTTTGTTATGGAACGAAGAACTTGGCGGAAAACACACCGAAAAAGATTGGGCTAAACGTCTTCACAAACCTCTCACATTCATGTTTGGCCGATAAAAATGAAAGATGCCGAAAGTTGGATAAACCAACTGAATCTTACTGCTCACCCGGAAGGCGGTTACTTCAGGGAAACATACCGGTCGGATGAAAGTATTCCAAAAGATTCTCTACCGGCACGATACGATGATGACCGCAAATATGTCACCCAAATATTGTTCTTACTCAAATCGTGTGATTTCTCCTCTTTTCATAAATTGGAAAGTGATGAAACCTGGCATTTTATTTACGGAAACCCGTTAGAAATAATTGAAATCTTGCCTTCAGGGCATTTGAGAAAAACTCTTCTTGGACATAATATTTTTGATGGACAATCTCTGCAATACACCGTTAAAAGAGGTAACTGGTTCGCTGCCAGACCTCTGGAAAATAACGGTTTTACAGTCTGCGCATGCTCAGTTGCGCCGGGTTTCGAGTTCACAGATTTCTTCCTTGCACGTAAAGAACAATTACTGGAACTTTTCCCTCAGCATCAAAATATTATTTTTCAGTTGACGAGGTAAAACATGACCTATCTGGAAGTTTGGAGAGGTAACATCACAACACTTGAAATTGACGCTGTTGTTAACGCGGCCAATAACTCCCTTCTTGGTGGAGGTGGTGTTGATGGCGCGATTCACCGGGCAGCAGGACCAGAACTCCTCAAAGAGACCCGCACTTTAGGCGGATGTGCAAATGGTGAAGCAAAAATTACCGGCGGATATAACCTTCCCGCAAAATTTGTCATCCATACCGTTGGTCCGGTATGGAGTGGCGGGAAAAAAGGTGAAGCGATGTATCTCGAATCATGCTACTCAAATTCCCTGAAGCTCGCTGTTGAAAATAATGTAAAGACAATTGCATTCCCATCTATCAGCACCGGCATTTACGGTTATCCGAAAGAAGCCGCGGCAGAAATAGCCGTAAAGACCGTAAACGATTTCATCAATAAAAATGATTCGATAGAAAAAATTATTTTTTGCTGTTTCTCGAAAGAAGATAGCGACATTTATATAAAATTGTTGAGCCCAAATGAAAACTAGACATTTATTAATCATTCTGATTCTCCCCTTCTACTCAATCCTCGCCCAGGATAACCTGCTGAATACAATTTTGGAGAATCATGCTGACAGCCTCGTAAAATCAATTTTAATTGAATCGGACAAATATAAAGTTCAGATAGTTTATACCCGCATCGATCGAAATGAATCGCAAGAACCATCACTAAATACTTATTTACTACATGAAGAAAATGATGAATATTTTTATCCGGCAAGTAGTGTAAAGTTTCCTGCTGCCCTTGTAGCAATGGAAAAACTGAACGAACTGAATATTGACGGATTAAATAAATATTCTCCACTTGCCATCGACAGTGTTTATTCAGGACAGTCAAAGGTAGAATCCGATACTACCGCTGAAAACAAAATGCCATCAATAGCACATTACATAAAAAAAATATTATTGGTTAGCGACAACGAAGCCTACAATAGAATTTACGAATTCTGTGGAATTGATTATCTGAATGAAACCTTGTGGCAAAAGGGATACGAAGATGTAAGACTTAATCACCGTTTGTCAATATTTCTTTCAGATGATGCAAACAGAAACACCAATCCATTTACTTTTTACAAGCAAGATGGGATAATCTATAGTCAACCGGCAGCTGAAGGAATTGTCAGTTTCGCTAAAAAATATAAAAATAATCAATTAGGGGTTGGATATTACAGCGGCGGTAAACTGATCAACAAGCCAATGGATTTTTCACGCAAAAACTATTTTTCACTCAGCGATCAACACGAAATTTTAAAAGCTGTAATTTTCCCGGAAGCAATCGAAACTTCAAGACAATTCAACCTTACAGATGAAGATTATGATTTTCTTTATCGAAACATGATCTATTATCCTCGAGAAGCAGGCTATCCCAAATATGATCCCGAACATTATCCCGATTATTATGCTGAGTTTTTTGCGTTCGATAAATCAAATTTTAATATCAGAACTCTTGGGAAATCAGGACTCGCATACGGTTTTCTAATCGATAACGCGTACGTAATTGATCTGGAAAAAAATATTGAATATTTACTAACCGCCACAATTCACGTGAACTCCGACGGCATATATAACGACGATCAGTATGAGTATGATAATATTGGCTTGCCTTTTATGCGTGGAATAAGTGAAGCAATATATAAGTATGAAATTGAAAGAGAACGATTAAATTCACCCGATTTGTCAAAGTTTGAGAATTATATAAAATGATCAGAATGAGGTTTCGATGGTAAGTCCCTTTATTCTGAGAGTATCATAATCTTCAAGGGAGATTTCTTTCGCGCCAAACATACGCAGATGTTCGGTCATGTACTGTACATCCAATAGAGTAAACTGTTTTGAGTTAAGATGCGCTATCAACTTTACCAGTGCGGTTTTTGAAGCCTGACTTTTACGCGAGAACATTGACTCACCAAAGAACACACCATTCACTGAAACACCATATAATCCACCGATTAAATAATTCTCTTCCCAGACTTCAACAGAATGAAGAAACCCTGCTTTAAGTAAATTTCTGTATGCCCGTTTCAACTTTTCCGAGATCCATGTTTCTTTTCGCTCAGCACAGGCTTCCACAACATCTATAGTGCATTCATCAAAAGTAAAGGTGTATTCTGATGATTTCATAAATTTTTTTAAGGATCTGGGAATGTTGAAATCCGCGAGTGGTATTACTGTACGGATTTGCGGATAATACCAGTCGATATTATTTTCTTCATCTGCCATCGGGAAGGCTCCCCCGGCATAAAGCCTCACCATGTTTTCCGGTAATAGCAATAAATCTTCTTCTGTAATTCGATCAGTCATAACTCTCGTTTCTACCTACTTAAGACAATATCGACTGGAACAACAATTGTTTTAGTCTTGTACTTTGATTATTGTTAAATTAAAAAATAAAAATAATTGCAGAGGAGACAAAATGGCAGAACTCAAAAAATTTGGTAAAACCGACATGAATATCACAGAAGTCGGACTTGGAGCATGGGCAATTGGTGGTCCGTGGCTATTTGGATGGGGTGAACAGGATGATAAAAAATCTGTCAAAGCTATCCATACAGCGATAGAATCGGGTATAAACTGGATAGATACCGCTGCAATTTACGGACTTGGGCATTCAGAAAAGGTTGTTGCCACAGCATTGAAGGAAATGACGCAAAAACCATATATTTTCACAAAATGTTCTCTTGTATGGGATGAAAATCGGAATGTAGGCGATAACCTTTCCGAAAGATCTATCCGAATGGAAGTAGAAAATAGCCTTATACGGCTGGATATTGATGTAATCGACTTATATCAGATTCATTGGCCACGACCTGTTGAAGACCTTGAAGTTGGATGGGAAACCCTCAACAAACTAAAAGAAGAAGGCAAAGTACGCTGGATCGGGGTTTCTAATTTCGATGCAGGACAGATGGAAAGAGTAAAAAAATATGGTGATATTTTTACACTTCAACCTCCATACTCTGCTATTATGCGCGGTGTTGAAGAGTCAATTCTCCCATATTGTAAAGAAAATAATATTGGTGTGATTGCTTACTCTCCAATGCAATCAGGCTTATTGACAGGCAAAATGTCAAAAGAAAGATTCGAAAAATTACCCGCTGATGACTGGAGAAGAAAAAATAAAGCTTACACGGAACCTGAATTTTCCAGGAATCTCAAACTTCAGGATCTGTTCATAACAATTGCCAACGAAAATAACGTGAAAGCAGCTCATGTTGCAATAGCGTGGGTTCTTAGAAACGATGCGGTCACCGCAGCTATTGTGGGAATGCGTTCACCCGAACAAGCTCTGGAGATAACCGAACATATGGATTTTCGTCTCACTGATGAAGATTTCGCCAGAATAAATAAATTTATAAAAGAAAACTTGTAAGTTATTATCCGGTATCCCGAAAGGGGTATCGGATCTCCCTCCAAAAACTGATTTCATTTCCCTGTATTTCATTTAAAAATATGTTGCATCTCTGTGAAATCTCTGTTATTTTAACAGTTATCAATAAAGTTAACGATAAAGGTAAGGTTTAATGAAGTACTTATTCATGCTGGTTTTTCTTTTTCTTTAATCGCAAATGATCATGGCGATCACACAAGTAATACCCAATCACCGGATTCAACCAAATATACAATTGAAAATTGTGTTAATCAGTTTGATATAAATGATACAGTAGGTACAAAAGCAGGTTACCAATACTGGTTTGTTGATAAACAATTTTTGGACGGAAGAACACTTAAAATGAGTGTGGTAGAACCGAAACAAGCTACCCACGCACCTCATTCACACGAGGAAGATGAATTTTTCTTCATCCTTGAAGGTACAGCTGAATTTTATCTTGATGGTAAAACCGTAATTGGTACCCCTTACTCGAGTTTCTACTGTCCGCCAAATTCACTTCATGGCATTAAAAACACAGGTGATACGCAGCTCAAGTATCTGGTAATAAAAAAATATAATTTGACAAAATAGAGTAAGTCTTTATTGATAAATTCAGGAATGATAATGACCAAAAATCTAAAAATAATCAGATTACAGAATGCTATTATACTATTGATTCTAATCTTTAGCAGTGCTGCCTGCGCTACAAATTACCCGGACGTGAACAGATTTTATGACAGCGCTCACCACTGGTATGACATTCACGATGATGACAGGATGATCGAGCCAATTAAAAATCAGGAACGATATGACCGGAATCAAGTTTCTCAGATAGCGGACAATATTGTTCTCTTCCAAAAATATAATGGCGGCTGGGCAAAAAATTATGATATGCGGGCAATACTTACACCTGAGCAAAAAGCAAGAGTATCAGATGGTAAAAACAGAACGAATACAACTTTTGACAACGGTGCAACCCACACTCAATTGAGCTATCTCGCAGAAGCTTATACAATTTCAAAAAAAGAAGAATATATAGACGCGTTTCTCAAAGGAATGGATTTTGTGCTCTCCGCTCAATACGATAATGGCGGGTTTCCACAATTTTACCCCGACACATCCAACTATCGAAAGCATATTACCTTCAATGACGGTGCGATGATCGGTATAATGAATTTATTACTCAATATCGTCAACCGAAACGAAAGCTATACATTTATCCCGGAAGAATACTATTCAAGAATTGATGCCGCATACGCAAACGGAATTGATTGTATCCTCAAATCACAAATTGAGGAGGATGGAATTAAAACCGCATGGTGCCAGCAGCACGACCATATCACCCTTGAACCTCAGGGGGCCAGGACATTTGAACCGGCTGCAATCTGCAATGGCGAGAGCTCGGGAATCGTGGAATTTTTAATGCGAATTAAAAATCCGACCCCGGATATTAAGTTAGCCGTAACAAGCGCGGTAAAATGGTTTGAAAGTTCTGCCTTGACAGGTTTCCGTACCGAATTTGTTGAAGCTCCGAAAGAAGAGTATATATATCATACCTCAACTCGAGACCGTATAATAGTAGAAGATCCCGATGCCCCTCGAATTTGGGCGCGTTTTTATGAGTTAGGAACGCACGTACCTCTCTTCTGCCGGCGCGATGGAAAGATAGTCTATTCTATGGAAGAAGTGGAACGGGAACGACGTGAAGGTTATGGATGGTATCATTATGCCCCCGAGAGAGTACTTGAAATATTTCCCGAATGGCTAAAAAAGACAAATATTAAATAAAAACTTCAATTATCTGTTGGCGCAGATTCATGAAGATCTTATCCTCATGCAAAAAAATTCCCCCGGGGCGAGGGGAATTTTTTTAAATATCATCAAGCCTTGAATCGAATTCTATTTTTCAGCATCCAATAATCAGTTAAATAGAGTATTATCTCTTTATTTTGTTAATACGCGAAAATGGAGTTTTTATGATACACAATTTTTTTACAGAAAAAAGACCTCACCAGGGCAAAACTTATACTGAATTTGAAGAGCTTACAAAACTTTATCTTGAGAATACCGACCCAACAACTCTCGATACTTCGGAAAAAACCAGGTACGATTACAGGAAACTTAACCGGCAGCGGACACAAAGAATTCTTAAAACATTTAAGCCGGATGCTGAGATCACCGAAATTATTAAATCAATTTCTACTCCCCGGGTTTGGATGGTACTTACTGAAGATTGGTGTGGCGATTCCGCTCAAAACCTCCCCTACATAGCAAAACTGGCTGAATTAAATGAAATGATCACACTCAGAATACTCGAACGGGATAAAAATCTTGATATAATGGATATTTATCTAACAGATGGCAAATCGAGATCTATCCCGAAACTGGTTGTATTCAGTGAAGCGGGTGAGGAATTATTCCAGTGGGGTCCACGTCCAAAAGAAGCAATAGAAATGATAAAAAACTGGAAAGCAGAAGGTTTATCTAAAGATGAGTGGACACCTAAACTCCATATGTGGTACGCAAAAAATAAAGGTGCCGCTGTGGTCTCGGAAATGAAAGAGCTTGTGGCAAAATCTGTTTCTGTTGAAGTTTAACCGGCAGCAAACAATTAAATCCATCAAAGTTTGAAGGCGGGTTAATACCCGCTTTTTAATTATCTACTCTTATTGGTACAATAATTTTTACTTTTGCCCGGATGTTGTTGCCACCTTGAGATGCGGGAGTAAATCTCGTTTCAAGAACAGCGACTTCTACGGATTGATCCAATCCTGGTTGCAGTCCCTTCAATACTTTCGTATCAAGAACATTTCCGAATTTATCCACATCCGCTTCTATAATAACTTCACCGTTGGTGTTGTTTCTTTTAGCGGATGCGGGAATATACAGGTTTGCAATTAGCGACTGCATTCCTCCCTCAGGTTGGGGGCAAACTTCATACTCGCAATCAAAATTTCTATAGAGCTTAATTCCTTCTTCCCCTCCAGCACCGCCGGTAACCGGATTAGTAATTTCAGCCAGACTTGTTCTTGAGATAGAACTACTTGCTGGTGGGTTATTAAGATCAAACAAAACCTTTAATGTAACAGAAGCGTCAACTTTTCTGTTATCATTCTTTCCTGGTAGAAATCTAGTCTCCTTAACCGCGTTAATAGCTGCGTCATCAGCTCCAAGTCCGAGTGATTTTAGCACATCTACACCTGTTACAAATCCCTTCGAATTAACAAAAACAGAGAGCATTACTTCCCCTTCGAGACCATAAAGACGAGCATGTTCGGGATAAACCAATTTTTCATAAATCGCGTCCATTCCTCCAATTGGTTCAGGGCAAACATCAACCGTACAGATATAAAGTTCTTTTTTACGACGCTGTTCGTAATACTTTTTAGTCCCTACAAACTCATCCACCGAGGCAATGTAGAGAGAGTCATAATCAAAACTAGATCCACCTCCAAATACACCTTCACGATAAGTTACAATCTGCTTGAGTGCTCCATTATCATGATATTCACGGTATTCCCCATCACGAACACCTCCGGAAACATGGTACTCATATTTCAGCAAACCATTTTCATAATATTCACGAACCCAACCGTTAACTACACCATCATCATAAGTTATTTCACTTTTCAAATTTCCGTTTTCGAAAAACCAGTAGGAAGTGCCATCGTAAACATCCTCCACACGTGAAATTTCCGCGCTCACTTTACCTTTGGAAAAATAACTTTTGAATACACCGCTTTGGGCTAGAAGGGAAAAACTAAAAAAGAGGAAAACCAGAATATATCTATTCATTCAACACGTACTTCTTCAATAAAATTTTAATGCTAAAACTATTCAGATAATAAAAAGTAATCAAGGGAATATTTAATCAGATTCGGGAAGACCGATATTGAACCCATCTTCCCGATAATAATCCATATTAAACGTTTTTGAGATTACCCATTGAAAAATTGGAATTCTCAACATTCTTAAACTTTTCCAGAGCAGTATCTTTATTACCAACAATCAGTGTATTCAACCTTGAAGGGTTTATCAATCCAATGGAATTTTCTACTTCTTTTTTCGTAACACTTCTGATGTTATCGAGATAAGTCGCAAAATATTCTGATGGAAGATCATGATTGATCATTGCCGTTAAATGGTTGACCAGTTGACCATAAGTTTCAAACAATGCCGGGAAACGCCTGATAAGATAGGATTTGGCGAATTTCAGTTCTTCATCGGTTATTCCGGAAGCCAGTTTTGTTACTTCTTTCATAATTTCCGCAACCGCGTCGTGAGTAACTTCGCTTTGGACTGAAGTAGAGATTTCAAAAAAACCGGCTTCTCGATAATAATTAAACCCTGAATGGATTCCGTACGTATAACCCTTATCCTCACGTAAGTTGAGATTTAATCGTGAAGAAAACTGTCCTCCGAATATTGTATTCAATAAAATTTTGGAGTAATAATTCTCTTCACCACGCAATCCTGTTCTGTGACCAATCCTTATCTCACTCTGCGCCGAATTATCTTTGTGAACAAATATAAATCTGCCATCCTCTTCGGGATTCAGAGAGATCGATTCAACTGCTGTCTTACCAATCTGCACAGGGAAAATATATTGTTTGAGCAGCTTTTCCAGATCACCACTATCAATAGAACTTACAGCCAGAAGCGTAAGATTTTCCCTCACGAGATATTTTTTATAGTAAGCTTTTACATCATCGTTGGTAATTCGTTCAATATCATCAGAATAACCCAACGCCGGATGCGCGTATCCCGAATCTTTAAATAAATGATTTTCGAATGCATTTCCTGCTATGTAGGCAGGATCATCATTTTTACGTTTAATTTTATTTACAAGTTTGTGTTTTTCAATTCCAAAGCTTTCTTCTGTAAAATCAGGACTATTTACAATTTTTCCAAGTAAATCAAGCGATTGCTCCAGGTTTTCATTCAGAGACAAAAGTGAAATATAAATTGAATCCTGAGTAGTTGAGATTGAAAAACCTGTACCAAGATTTTCAAATCCCGCATCAATCTCAAAGGTTGACAAACCCGCTGCACCTTCATCAAGAAGCATCGATGTCATATATGTAAGACCTGTTTTTCCAACAGGATCGGCCTTACTTCCCGCACGAAATATTAGTCTGAGGTTTACTATCGGGAGATCATTTTTCCTCACAAAATAAAAAGGCACATCGCCATCAGTGTTAAATTTTTCAACTGCAGGAAGATTTATCTCCAGTTTTCCCTGCGGCGCCGGTTTTGTACTTCTATTTATTTTCATTTTTCCCCCTTGGAGTTATTTTCAGTTCAACATGGGGTTTTGATAAATATTTTTCACAAACCTCCCTGACCCGTTCCCTGGTTGTATTATTGTAGCGGGCAAGGTCTTTCGCAAAATAATTTGGATCACCAACATAAAAATTATAGTAATTGATATGATCTGAAATTGTATCAAGATTTTGGATAGAATAAATAAAAGTTGATTTAATGCTGTTTTGGGATCTCGTAAGTTCTTCGTCAGTAATTCCATCAACCATAACCTTACGAAGTTCACTTTTAATTTCTTCTTTTATCACCTCTGTATCCACACCTGGAATGGCAGTGGCAATTATAAGGAAAGAACCATCATATTTACCCGAATACTGAAATACGCTTACATCAAGTGCCAACTGTTTTTCATGTACAAGGGACTTATACAAACGGGCGTTTTTTGAGCCGCCAAGCTGATCAGAGAGTACATCAAGTATGGCGTCATCCTCGTGAAACGCTTCGCAGGAATGCCATGCCATGTAGATTCGTTCGAGCTGGACATCATCTTCAAGTATGATCTCTTTTGTTTCGTTCAACTCAAAATCTTTAGCGGTGATTTTTTGCACTCCACCATTTGAAGATAATTCACCAAAATAATTGTCTATTAATGTTTTAGCGTTCTCTGTTTCAAAATCACCGGAGAGAACCAGGGTAGCGTTATCGGGTGAGTAGTATTTCTTAAAAAACGAAGTAACATCATCAAGATTAAATTTCTCTATATCTTCCATCCACCCGATTGTTGGCCAATGATATGGATGATCTTCCGGGTATAAATTTGAGAAAAGAGTTTCAAATGCTCTTCCGTAAGGTTGGTTATCGTAACGTTCTCTTCTTTCATTCATCACGACACTTTTCTGGTTATCCAGTTTATCCCGGGTGAGAGCATCGAGAAGGAAACCCATACGATCGGATTCCAGCCAGAGGATCATTTCAAGAAAATTTGAAGGAACCGATTCATAATAGTTGGTTCTGTCAATGCTGGTAGAGCCATTAAGAGTACCCCCGGCTTCCTGTATAAAATGGAAATGTTTTTCTTTTGGTACATTCTGAGAACCCTGGAACATCATATGCTCAAACAGATGTGCGAATCCGGTTTTTCCTCTGGTTTCATTCGCCGATCCTACACGATACCATAAATTCAAAGATACAACCGGAATTCCCGGCTTTGGATATAAAATCACCTCAAGTCCGTTTTCAAGCGGGTATTTGAGATACTCCAAATTCAAAATTTCACTCATAAAATCAAAAATCCTGTGTAATCATTTTTATACGCGAAGATACAAAAATAATTACTCAAAATATAATTGAGTAGCTTATACGGATTTTCGCTGAACTAATCCTCCAAAGAGCTTTCAATGCTTATTACAAATCCCCGAAACTCCCGCAATAATTTGTGATTAGAGAATTGTTCTTTCGCCAAGATTTTTTATGATTTCCACTGAACGGGAAATATCCTGATTCAATCCTGTTTGTTGATGAATCAATTCACCTTCTTCGTTCAAAATTGAAATGATGTTCGAATGAGAATATGAACCGTCATTTTCTTTCTTATATCGAAAATCCAATAACGTTGCAATGTCATCTATATCACTCTTATTCCCGGTTAAAAGTTGCCATTTTTCCAGATTGAGATTCTGGTCTTTAGCAAATTTCATTAATCGTTCAGGCGTATCTCTGTCAGGGTCGATTGAAATAAGTGTAAACTGAATATTATTTTGTTCATCCCCGGAAAGATTCATTTCAATTTTTTTCATATCATTCACGATAACGGGACATGCATAACTGCAATTGGCAAAGATCAACGCCAGAACTTGCGTTTTTCCCTTTAAACCTGCAATGTTTGTTTTATTTCCATTCTGGTCAAACCAGAAAGATTTAAGCTGATAGACAGACTTACGGGACAATGATGGATTTGTATCATGATCTCCATCCGTCATATCCTTTTGTTTTGATGCACTATCCTCATTGCTGTGTCCATCTGAACAACAACTTTTTGTGTCACTCTTAACCTCTTCTCTGTACTCACTTTTTTCGCCTGACTCTCCAGTTAAACTATTCGCATAAATTATTATAAAAGAGGTGACTGCCAGAAAGAGGGTTAGTGTAATTATACTTTGTCTTTTCATTTTTTATCCTTATTTATTAGAGATTTTTTACACACCTGAAGCCAAGATTCCTTGTTGTGTAATTTCCTTTCAAGCTGCTTCTGAAAGCGAACCGCATGAAGGCAGGGTAATTCTTGAAATCCGTAGCACCGATGGAACCGTTTCCGCAAAACAGATTTCGGTTTATTCCACTGCTTCCTCTCGACTCGCCGGTTACCAGAGCACTAAAAAAATCGGAGACCCACTCCCAAACCAATCCGTGCATATCATACGCACCAAAATAATTTTTAAAGGTTGAACCAACAGAAGGTAAACTCCCGGGGGAAGGCTTTGAATACCATGCCAATATTCGGGCAATATATTCCGGATTATCATAACCATTGGGGGAATGGGCGTCAGCTCTCGCTGCCAATTCCCACTCAGCTACTGTAGGCAGCCGTTTCCCGTAAAATTGAGCAAATGCTTTTGCCGCAAACCAGCTTATATTAACAACAGGTGCATCCGGATTAACATTATCACCAAGGATGTAATCATCAGCCCAATGAGAAAGATAATTTTCGTCAGCAAATATAGTTGGCACCTGTGATCGTTTCCACTTTGGATTAAGGAGTACAAATTCAAGAAACTCTTTATTTGTCACAGGGTATTTATCTATCAGAAATGCATTCACCGGAACAGAGATTGCCGTGGTATCATCAACATACAACGGTGTATAAGTTCCTGCTGATACCGGAACCATTTTTGAACTGTCATCCGGTGGGTCAGCGCTATGCGAACTTGATACCAACACTAACAAAAATGTTATTATTATGTGTGTAATATTGTTTTTCATTTTTGACTTTCAGGAAAATTGTTACTTCTTTTTATATTTCTTCACATCATCAATTGTGAATGTTTCATCCGTTTTATTTATTTCTTTATATACATACGTTAGCACTGCGGCAACCTGGCGGTCGGTTAATTGCTGGGGCGGCATAACGTTATTATATTTATTGCCATTTACCTCAATTGCTCCATTCAATCCATTTACTACAACATCTATTGCCCCTGCTTTACCATGCTTTTCAAGCCAATCCGAATTTTTGAGGGGCGGGAACACGTTTGGAATTCCACTACCATCGGAACCGTGACACGCGAAACAGGTTTGCTGATAAACCGACTTGCCAAAAGAAGTTAAATCACCCCCCGATTTACCTGATTCATCATCGTGGGAATCCGATGCAGTTTTTGAGAGATATGAGTAATCATTTTGAGCTGCTTCAATTGCAAATTGTGGTTCATAGTTCTCTTCCTCAGTTTTTCGATACATCCCTGTTGCCGGGTCAATCGAACTGAAATGACCATTATCGCCTGAATAGATTTCATCACCCGTTTTACCGGAATATATATCTTTGTCTTCTTTTCCCGAAACTTCAATTTTTCCAAGCGCTCCTTTATTAAACGCCCTGAAAATCGAATGATCGACCAGTATATATTCTCCCGGAACATCCACCTCGAACTCAACTATCGCTGCTCCTCCTGCAGGCACCAAGGTAGTCTGAACATTTTCCTGTGTTAATTTTGTACCGCCTTCCTGATAAACCACATCAAATATTTCTCCGATTACATGAAAAGAAGAGACCAGATTGGGTCCACCATTTCCGATAAACAACCGTACTGTTTCACCAACTTTTGCCCTGAGAGATTTATCTCCAACAATGGCACCAACAGATCCATTGAAAACAACATAATCGGGGTTTTCATCCAACGCCTTGTCCATACTAAAGGGCTGATAACCCTTTTCACCGTAATCACCCTCTGTATAAAATTCACTCTGCATTACATAATATTCTCTGTCAACCGGTGGCAAACCTTCTTCAGGCTCTACTAAAATTAGTCCGTACATCCCGTTTGCTATATGCAGCCCGACAGGAGCGGTAGCGCAGTGATAGACATATAATCCGGGGTTTAAAGCCCTGAAATTAAATATTGATGTGTGACCGGGAGTTGTAAAGGAAGAAACTGCTCCGCCGCCTGGTCCGGTAACAGCATGCAAATCAATATTATGCGGCAATTTACTGGATGGATGGTTGTGTAAATGGAATTCAACCTCGTCACCTACCCTGATCCTGATAAATTCACCCGGTACTCTGCCACCGAACGTCCAGAAAGTATATTCAACTCCGTCTGAAAGCCTTCCGATAACTTCACGAACTTCCATTTCAATTTTTATTTTTGCCGGATAATCTCTTTGAACTGGTGGAGGAACATATGGAGCATGAGTTATCTTGCCGGAGATTAATTGTTTAGTACTCTCCTCATCTGCATTTGTGCAAGATACGAGAATCGAGAAACCCAGGATTAACAAAACAAATACTTGTATTGCTATTGTCTTACGTAATTTCAATTCAGCCTCCAAAAGATATACTGGTATAACATGTCTTATTTTAGATTACTATTTTTATTCGTGCTATTTATTCATCTGTTTGCTTAAAGCTCATTACAAATAATAAGCACCTTATGTCTTATTTATGCCTGTAAAAAAAGCCCAAAGGGCAAATCAGAATTTTTATTCTTTTTTAATATACGAATTAAAAGACCGGAGGTCAAATTTAAAAGTGGGTTTTTACGTTTTTTTTGTAATTATTACATTGCAATATCTTTCTGAAGGTATCGGAAGTGTCACCATTAACCAGGGGATGTTTTGAGCCTGAAAAATAATACATATATCCATTTTGTAATAACAAGGAGATAATAATTCCATGCATTTTTGGAGCCCCAAGCTGATACTTTTGATAATCTACATTCAAAATATCACTCATAGTGTCAATTATCCCATATAATCAAATCAATAGCACGAAGATACAAAATTATTGACTGAAAATATAATCAACACTAATGAGCATAATCAGCAGCCGTTATTCTTCCATAGAGCGTTCGAGCCGCTTCTCACCAAGGTAACCAAACACATAATAAACGATCAAAATAATCGCTATTATTGTAGCTACTATACCGAGTTTATCAAATATTTGAGATACTGAAAGTGGTGTCTCCAGGAAAATATTATACTTGACGTATGTGAACAAAAATCCCAAAAACACCATCAGGGCATAGACCGAGATTACAGTTTTTAGCTTAATACGCTTAAAACTCATACCCCAGAAGAACAACAGCGCCGCAATAAACACAACTCCGTTAAATGTTGATAAAATTGCGAGATCTTCAAATTGTGCAATATCCTGCTGTAGAACAAACTGTCTGTAAAGTAATGCGGCGATAATTCCCATCCATGTTATTATGTACATAATAAAACCTACGCGATACATGATCTCTTTCTGCCGCTCGTCAATATTTAATGGTTTACTGCTCATTCGTCTCCTCCCAAAATAAGTCATTTAGTGTTTTACCGAGAATCCTGGCGATTTTAATGCAAAGATTGAGAGTGGGATTATAATTACCCGACTCTATCAATCCGATAGTCTGCCTGCTAACTTCAGCAAGCTCAGCCAGATCCTGCTGAGAATAACCTTTCTCAACTCTGGCTAATTTCAGTTTGATATTTTTTTTCTTTTCCATGGGTTAAATGTAATATATAGAACACTTAATGTCAAGTATATTTGTCATTTTGATTATTATTATTGTCATATCGCAACCAACTACGCTACCCAAGACAAAAAGGTCTAAAAATTATTATTGATAATAACTAACGATTAAATTAAATTTACTAACCTGATTCGGGGTGTAGCGCAGCCCGGTAGCGCGCTTCGTTCGGGACGAAGAGGTCGTAGGTTCGAATCCTATCACCCCGACTAATATTCTCTCCCGCATTCAAGAACCGTCACTCTCCCACACCAATGTTTTGACCTAAAATTTTATATTTTGGTAATTCATTTAACTTCATTTTTTATTATTTTTCTCAAAAAATAAACCTTACTTTTACAACAGTAACAAACATCATCATCAACAAGACGGAAATATCTCTATGAAGAATCTATTAACGGTTATCAGTATCCTGTTTATTATCGTGACGGGGCTTATTGCGCAGGATATACCAATAACACTCTATTTTACACCCCCTTATGAAGGTTTCGACTCTATCAGAGTAGCCGGAACTATTAACGGCTGGAACAATAATGATCCGGCGTGGACCATGCATGACGATGACGGTGACGGAATATATCAGGTCACTAACCCAATGACAATTGGTGTAACACAAGATTACAAATTTGTCTTCGACGCAGACTGGAGCCAGGCATTCAATGACCCGAACAATCCAATTATTCATATTGAAGACAACAACAATTCAAGAATAACACCTACCGATCCCAATATCACCTATCTTTTACCGCGAGATATAAATTCTCTCGGTGAAGTATATGTTGATACTTCCGATGCCGGTGAACCAATCAGAGCTATTTTAGCATTTACTGACGGTAATGAAATAGACCCATCCAGCATCGTTTTAACTATTAATGGAACGGTTTACGATAATGTTGCCGATTTTTACAACGATACCACTCAAATCTTTTCCTTCACACCACCGATGCCATTTGGTGAAGGTGAACATACAGTAATTTTTGAAGTATCATCAACTGCCGGAACAACAATCGATACAACCACTTTCGAAAGGCTTCCCGGTTTCGCAGAAGTATTTTATCCGATTGAATTTTATTATGACGAACACAACAGCAGATACAACATTAATCAAAATATTAACAACGTTTCTGTAATGGGTGAATTTAACGGTTGGAATAACGTTTATGACCCGATGCAGGATGATGACCTGGATGGTTTGTGGGAAGCAACCGTACTAATTAAACCGGGACAGTATGAATACAAATTCCAGGCGAATGACGGGTTCTGGATGAATGATTTTGACCTTGTCAATATCACATCTGATGGCAATCTAAACAATATATATGATGTAGAAGCCGATACTCTCCCGCGTGTCATCCTTAAAACACCCAAACAGGGTACTGTATATAAAACAAACAACAGCTTTGAAGTGTTTGACATGCTTGCCGTTCTGAGAGCAGGTGTTGGTTCGGAAGGTGTTGATGAAACTTCTATCGCGGTATTTGTTGATGGCTTTGACGAGCTTTTTGATTATGATACAACAACTACAGAGCTGACTACTACTTCTGCGTTTGGTGGTCCGGGTACACACGAACTGGTAATTTCATTTTCAACTAAAGAAGGTAAAACAGTTGAAAGTAAATACACTTTTGCACTCGTGTCGCCTGATGACGGGTTTGCGGCAGTCGATGCTTTCGAAGATGAAGTTTACACTTATCCAACAGGTGTGGAAACAGGTTCAGGAGACCTGAAGTACCTCAATATTTCTACTTCAAATCCATACGATTCACTAACATTTTCTATTGAACTTGAGAATATCAGCGACAGAACCAGATTGGGTATAGTCTTTACAAATCCAACTACTTTATTGGCTCCTGATAGCAGAAATCTTGAACTTGATCTACCCGATTGGCAAAGTGAGGGTATCTTCTTTACAATCTCACCTCCCGGCAATCCTTATTTCAATGCTGATATAGAAAACAGGTTTCAGGTAACAAATAATCCCGCGTCATTCAGCGAAGAATCAATTTTTGTGAATGGCGATGCTGTTTCAAGTAATAAATTCGAGTTCAACCTGAGTGTTGAATATCTCGAAAACATCATGGGTACATGGTTCGATCCCCGCGATCTGATCATATTCAGCTATATTGCCGATACAGATGGAAGCGGCAACGCAATGGAGATCACATCTGCCGAAAATGGCGATGATGATGAAATTGACGCAGATATTTATGACGCGTTTTTTATTCGCGACGCTTTCTGGCAAAACAGAATGCTCAATAATTATATCACATCTTCACAACCATTCGGACCAATGGAAACTGCTCTTGATGGTCCTGGAAGAGGAATCACATCTCTTGCAGGTGAAATGATTTCAGATAGCCTTGCGGTTAACGGCCCAAGAATAACTATACTTACCCCAAGCGTAAACTTCTGGTATAGTAACGTTACTGTTCATGGTGAAATAAATGACAGCAGCATTACTTCCGCAAACTTTTATTTCAACGGCAACATGGAAACCATCAACGTTACAGACGGGCACTTTTCAAAAGATATTACTCTTGATGAAGGTATAAATGAAGTCCATGTTATCGCCACAGATACTGCCGGCTACACAGCTAATTCCAAAACAGTACGATTGACATATACTCCTGATAAAATGCCATATGTCTATATAAACACTTCGTTAAATGACAGAACAGTAACTTTAACCGCAGATGCTGAATCACCTGTAAACTCCAATCTAACTTATAACTGGATAGCGGATGAAAATAATCCTTCACAGGTGACAATTAATGGCAGCGGTGAAACAGTTACAGTTGACTTCCCCGCAAATGCGGTTGGTGAGTATTTTATCAGTTGTGAAGTGGAAGATGCCGAAGGTCGTACTTACAAAGCTCGCAGATTAGTCAACTGTAGCGAGGAAATGGTTAATATTATTGAAGATAACGAGCACGCTGACTGGATAGAACGTGCTATAATTTATGAGATTTTCCCTCGATCTTTCTCTACAGAAGGTGGGTTCGAAGGAGTCAGCGACCGAATTCCGGCAATGAAAGCATTAGGGATAAATACGATATGGTTTATGCCTGTCAATCCGGGTCCAACGACCCATGGCTATGAAATCGTTGATTATTTCGGTATCGAGGAAGATTACGGTACAGAAGAAAGTTTCAAAGCATTAGTTGAAGAGCTGCATGAAAATGATATCAGAGTTGTAATTGACTGGGTTGTAAATCATACTTCAATTCAACACAGATTTATGCAGAACATATTCGAGTACGGTCAATATTCTCCATGGGCAGACTGGTATCTGTGGGAAGGTGAGCCGGGAAATTCGAATTATGAATTTTATTTTGACTGGGCATCATTACCAAATCTTAATGTTGCCAATGAAGATGTACAGGATTACTTTATCAATGCAGCAAAATATTGGGTAACAGAATATAACGTAGATGGATTCAGATGTGATGTAGCCTGGGGTGTTGAAGAAAGAAGCACCACCTACTGGCAGAAATGGCGTAAAGAACTGAAAAACATCAAGCCTGAACTTTACCTTCTCGCAGAAGCAAATTCTGAAAATGTTTATTACGAAAATAGATTTGAATCTGCTTACGATTGGCAATTGAGAAACCTTTTGATACAAATGATGAATGGTAATAGCTCCATTAATGCAATTGACCAGCAAGTAAGAAAATCTTACCCTGTAAACGCGAGACCATTCAGATTTATTGAAAACCATGACGAAGCAAGAATTATATCTACTCATGGTGTGCGTCGCGCACTCCTTACACAAACGATGATATTTACTCTCGATGGTATCCCGCTGCTTTATGCAGGTAGTGAAGCGGGAGAACAAACCATGCGTGACCTTATTAACTGGAGTGATCCAAATGGTGTTCGTCCTTACTTCATGAATCTTATTGATATTCGCAAAAGTTACTATAATAACCCTGTGTTAGAACGAGTTACCAACGGCAACGATCAGGAAGTTTACAGCTACGCAGTAACTAATCAGCCTGTACCGGAAAATGAAAATGGTAAAAAAAATGTTATTGTTAGCGCGGTAAATTTCAGCGACAATACCGTAAATACCTCTCTTGATCTTTCCGGAATTGATCTTGAAGGAAGCGAACCATATTTCCTTACAGATCTGTTCAGCGGAGAACAAGTGCAGCTAACATCAGCCCAGTTAAATTCAGTCTCGGTACAAATTGAATATTACAGCGCAAGAGTTTTCAGTCTGGGTGACTCGGTAACGGTTTCACTCCGAGATTATGACATTCATGAAACTGTTACTGAATATGGATTGGATCAGAATTATCCTAATCCGTTTAACCCGACGACTACAATCAAGTTTGCGATCCCCGAAAAGAGTAATGTTCGCCTTGAAGTATATAACATTTTAGGTCAGCGTGTTGAAACTCTTATAGACAGAGAACTTAATCAGGGTCATCATGAAGTTGATTTTAATGCGTCACGTTTAGCATCAGGCGTATATTTCTATACAATTCAGGCGGGAGATTACGTAAATGTAAAAAAAATGATGCTTTTAAAATAGTGCTGAGTACTTAGTGGTTAGTACAAAGTAGTAAAGACGGCATTAGGTTGGTGAGAATGTCTGCCTGCCCCGCTCACGGGGAACCATATCCTGTCTTTACAGAACAAACCTAATAATTTCCTAAAAGGGAGGGTTGTTACACTCCCTTTTTTTCTCTCTAATTTTTAAGAATTGATCAAAAAAATCATTTACACACCACAGTTACCACTTAAAAGCTAAAGCTCTTTTTCCGAGTATCAGATCATCAAAAATAATTTCACCTGCTCTTCCTGCCGCACCAACACATACATGCAAGGGGATGAGATGTTCCTCGCGAGGATGGCAATATTTTGCTGAGGGTGCATCTTTCCAATTTATCAATTTTTCCCTCATCTCTTTATATTCACTATCACCAGTGACAAGTTCACCTAACCAATTTTGAAAAGACTGATTCCTTTCGTCGAAATCATCGGAATCATTAAAAAATTCACGCATATTATGAAATGAGAAGCCTGACCCTATAATAAGTATATTTTGTTCTGCCAGTAAACCCCTGAGTAATTCACCCAATTTAATATGTTGTAAAGGATCTAATCCGGATAGAAGTGAAATCTGTACCACCGGAATATCAGCCTCCGGGTACATCATTTTAAGTGGAATAAATACACCATGATCAATTCCGCGTTCGCTCTCAAAACGTGCGTCGATACCTTCATTTTGCAGCACACCGAAAACTTTCTCAGCTAACTTTGGATTACCATGAACTTCATATTTAATCTTGTATGCCTCATCCGGAAATCCATAATAATCGAGATATAACGCTGGCCTCTCTGAATTTATAATACTGATTCGTTCCTCTTCCCAATGAGCACTGAAAACAATTATTGCTTCCGGGCGATCAATCAGTTTTGGTAACCGTTCCATAAATTCGTTCATTTTAGAATGTCCGGGATCTCCTAAAACCGGTAATGGCCCACCACCATGCGAAAAATATACAATACTGCCTTTCATTATTCCTGCCTGTGTAACTTTAGTCTATTATTGAATTATATTTATATTATTCGAAGGGAATAATAAATCCTTGCCAGAATCTCATCATCCTCTTTGATCACAACTTTAGTATTTGCGTCAATCGATTTAAGGAGTGCACCAAATATCCGCATCCCGAAATTTGGTAATTCATGAAATCGTTTTATTCTTCGTTACCTGTATAAATTAGTAATAAATGAAGAAAAAGAAGATTTTTCATTTCTCCTCCCAAAGCTTGTTTCAATATAATACCAAAAAACGAATTCGCTACACTCTACTCACAGATTTTTTTATTTTACTTTAATTCAATACTTAAATTATTAAATTGGATAGCTACTCTTTATACTTTATTTTTATAAAAAAAATTGGTGAATCAATGAAAAAAATAATTTCTCTATTTATCATTTTAACTACCGGGGTATTATTTTCCCAGGAAACGGATCAGTCCATGCAGCAGATGTACATGGAACTTGCTCAACCGGGTGATGAACATGACTGGCTCTCCAAATATTCGGGTAACTGGGAACAAAATTATAAATTTTACTCTGCCCCGGGCGCACCACCTGTCGAATCTACAGGTAAGGCAACCGCTGAAATGATTCTTGGAAATCGTTTTCTTAAATCTACCGCAACAGGTAATATGATGGGTATGGATATTGAAAGTATCTCAATCCTCGGGTTTGACAAAAGATTCAAGAAATTTACACTCGACGGGTATGATACTATGGGCACATACGGAATCCACGCCGAGGGGGTTTATCTTAAAGATTCGAAGACTCTCCGTTTTCGGGGTAAAAATTACGAACCCGCTATGAAAGAGTATGTCGATTATACTATGAAATTTGTCTTTCATGATGAAAATTCTTATAGTGTTGAACTGGTATTTCATTTTCCAAATGGAAATGATATGAAAATTATGGAAATCGAAAGTAAAAGAATCTGATATACACCCCAATAATGTTTAGATTTGAGAGGACGTAATTTCACGTCCTTTTTTTTTAATGGAACAAGATGGTTCAAAACAACATCACACTTAAGAAGATATTTCGATTTTGGCTGCCTCTCGCGCTTACGTGGCTATTAATGTCGGTTGAAGGTCCACTCATCGCGGCAATAATCTCACGACTGGCGGAACCAAAATTCAACCTTGCCGCGCATGGTATAGCATTCTCTTTCGCGCTTATTATTGAAGCGCCTATAATAATGATAATGAGTGCTTCAACCGCTTTGGTAAAAAACCGTCAAACGTTCCTCAAGTTGAGAAATTTCACTTATATAGCAAACGGACTCATAACCGTTATTATGCTCATTTTTATCATTCCTGATGTATTTTCTTTTGTAACGGAGTATCTGCTTGAGTTGCCCAAGGAAGTGGCTGAACTCACTTATATCGATACAATAATCCTTCTTCCCTGGCCAGCCGCGATCGGCTATAGAAGATTTTATCAAGGTTTATTGATAAGCGATAATAAAACCGTGAAGGTTACTCTCGGTACTATTATACGATTATTTTTTATGGGAATTACTGCATTCGGACTCTATTTGTTTACTGATTTTCACGGTGTAATAGTTGGTGGTTCCGCTCTTTCTGCCGGAGTTATCGCCGAAGGTTTGGCGAGTAAAATTATGGCAAGAGATATTGAGAAGAGACTCCGCGCCAATCATACTCACCCGGAACGAATTTCATACCGTGGCATAATGAAATTTTATTACCCGCTTGCTCTCACTTCACTCCTTAGCCTTGGAGTTTACCCTATGGTGACCTTTTTTATGGGGCATTCAAGGCTTTCCATTGAATCTCTTGCGATACTCCCGGTTGTAAATTCGCTGGTATTCATATTTCGCTCACTCGGGCTTTCATATCAGGAAGTTGGGATTGCGATGATGGGAGAAAATTTCGCCAACTATAAAAAGCTGAGAGATTTTGGATGGATTCTTGGCGGCAGTGTTATTGTCGGACTTTCAATAATCGCATACACTCCCCTTGCTAATTTCTGGTTTGAGACTGTTTCCGGGTTAACTTATGAGTTGAGCGAACTATCAATAAACACTCTGGCAATTGTAACAATACTTCCCGCACTAACTGTTCTGATCAGTTTTCAGCGAGCGGTACTCGTTTACGCCAGAAATACTTCACCAATTACTTTCGCGACCGCAGCGGAGGTTACAGGGATAATTGTGGTTCTCTTCATCACAATTAACATGTTCGACATGATTGGAGCTTATGGTGCGGCTATTGCTTATATGATCGGAAGAATTGCGGCTAACTTTTATCTGGTACCGCCTTATATGAAATCAATTCGTACCGGGATTAAAAAATAAATTAGTTGCCGGTATTCTTTTTTAACGCTATCTGAGCGACTGTCTCAAAAATAATTTTAAGATCGAGCAGGAAACTCCAGTTTTCGATATACCATATATCAAAACTTATTCTCTTTTTTGTTCGCTTTATCTGCTCTTCTAGATCGATAACATCACCCCTCAAACCATGAATTTGCGCCCATCCGGTGATACCCGGCTTGACACGATGACGCAGTTTTATCTCTTCAACTATCTCCCCGTATGAGTTATTAAACGGGATAGCGTGTGGTCTCGGTCCAACAACAGACATATCTCCCTTGATAACATTAATAAATTGCGGGAACTCGTCAAGATTAAACTTTCTTAAAAACGCGCCGATTCCGGTTACTCTGGAATCGTTTTCGCCGATAACGTTAAAACCTGCTTTTGAGCTACTGTGTTCGGTTGTCATCGTTCTGAATTTCAGGCAGCGGAAAGTTTCGTTGTTACGCCCAAGTCTGTCCTGAATAAAAAATACATTTCCCTTCGAGGTTGTTTTGATAATTATCGCCAGCAACGGGAAAAACCACCATCCTGTAATCAGTAAGACAACACCCGAAAAAAGTATATCAAATGTACGTTTTACAATTCGCCATTGAATTTCATCAAGTGGATTGTTCCTTACGGTAATAATTGGATAATTGCCAAACAGACTAAAATTAAACCTGCCTCCAAGAATAGAAAAATAATCGGGTATAATGTATGTTTTCACCGCGAGCTTATCACAAATCTTGAGAATTGAATCGAGTTTTTCATATTCTTTCATTTCAAGAGCGATTACAAGCTCATTAATTTCCTGCTCCGCAAGAATAGATTCAAGCTCATTGATCTCCTCCGGTGATATAAAACCTTTGAAACTATAATTCAGTTCAGCGTTTTGAATAAGTGAATCTTTGAATTTTGATCCGGTATCGCCAGTCCCAATAACTGAAAGTACCCGTGTATTTTTATTCTTTCTCTTTAATACCCTGAATATTTTTTTAATAACAAAATGTTTTGCCGATAACGAGATAAAAAGCAGGAGCGTATTAAATATGATAAAATTACGGGTAAAGAGTAATTCTTTGGAGAAGAAGATAAATACAACAGAAAAGAGTACACAAACAGCAGTAATTTTGAACAGCTTGATGATGTAGTCGAAGAAGCGGTTTGCGGCGAACTCATCATAAAGTTTAACCGCTCGCGAAATGTAAAACCAGACAATATTAAGCGAGAGGAGGAGCACAAACATCATCGGTTTATCAATGAGTACATTCCATGATTGTGCCAGCATAGCCGCTGAGAAGAATGATCCGTTCAGCAGCAGATAATCAGTAACTACTTTAAAATTTAATATTGATTTCTGGTTGGCAAACATCAGAGCGATTTCCTGAAATCTTCATACTTTGTTTTTACAAAAGATTCTATTTCTTCCTCAAATCTTTTACGTGAAAATTTCTCCGAGTGTTCCCTGATTTTCACAGGATTAAATGATTTGCCCATCCTTTCGAATTCTTCTACAGTTTTTATCAATGATTCGGGAGACTGTTTTTCGAAGAAATAACCCGTTTCACCAGGAATTATTGTTTCTGTCGCGCCACCCTTTCCATATGCTATAACTGGCGTACCGCAAGCCATCGCCTCAACATTGGTTATCCCGAAATCTTCTTCCGCCGCAAAAACAAATGACTTTGCCCGACCCATATAATCAACTAATGCGTCATCCGACTGATACCCGAGAAATTTTATATTCTGTCCTGCCAGCGCTTTTATTTTCGCTTCATCCGGACCACTGCCAATAACATATAATGTTTTATCTGGCATTTTCGTAAAAGCCTCAACGATCAAATCCATCTTTTTATAAGGCACGAATCTTGCGACAGCAAGATAAAAATCTTCCTTATTCGTATTTAACCCGAATTTATCAACGTCAACAGGTGGATATATGACAGTAGCTTCCCTGTTATAGACTTTTTTAATTCTTCTGGCAATGTAACGGGAATTTGCCACAAAATGGTCAACCCGGTTAACAGAGGAAATATCCCACATCCTGAAATAATGCAAAACTATCCTGGCAAATAGTCCCTTAATTCCGGTGGTTAGATTGGCTTCCCTCAGGTACTGGTTATACAAATCCCAGGCATATCTCACAGGAGTGTGGCAGTAACATACATGCATCTGGTTTGTTCCGGTCAAGACTCCTTTGGCGACCGCATGCGAACTTGATATGACAACATCATATGATGAGAGATCAAACTGCTCTACAGCAAGCGGGAAAAAAGGGAGATAATTTCTATATCGTTTTTTCGCGCCGGGGAGCTTCTGGATAAAACTCGTTTCTGCGGTTTTACCTTTAAGTATTATCGACCGCTCCTCGGAAGTTAAATAATCAACAAGCGCGAAAATATCAGATTTATCCCAGATATTTGTAAATGATTCGACACACTTTTCCGAACCCATGTAATTCACGAACCATTCGTGTACAATAGCTGTTTTCAAATATTTTACCGCATGTTATTAGATAATATTCTCAAAAATAATAAAAATTAAGCATCACAGCTAATTTATCTTTTTCATTCAGGAAGTGAAATCCAAACTGATGCCTCAATTTTGAAGTATCGTAAGAAACTCCTAATTTAGTGTGTGATAATGGAGAGCGTAAATGAATAAACCGGTTCAGCGAGTAGCGGCAATCCACGATCTTTCCGGAGTTGGTCGTGTATCCCTGACAATGATAATACCAATACTATCTACAATGGGTGTTCAGGTTTGTCCGCTACCCACAGCGGTCTTGTCTTCACACAGCGCGTATAAGGATTTTTATTTCGTGGATCTTACCGAACATATTGAGGGAATGATTAACCACTGGGAAAAAATCGGGTACGAATTTGATTCAGTTTATAGTGGATTCCTTGGTTCTTCCGCCCAGATTGAGATGGTAGAATATTTCATCAGGAAATTCTCAACAGAAAGCTCACTGGTAGTTATCGATCCTGTCCTTGGCGATAATGGAAAACTATATAAAACATTTGATGACAGGATGGTCGCTGAAATGAAAAAACTCGTCAAATATGCCGATGTGATCACACCAAATATTACAGAAGCATCATTGCTGCTGGATGAGGAATACTCGGATAATTTCAGCATTGAAAAAATTAAGGGATGGCTTCTCAAACTTACTTCAATGGGTCCCGATACTGCTATTATAACAAGTATTCCGGAAAAACCTGAAGGGAAACGAACATCGGTTGTTGCCTACTCAAAAAAGGGAAAACGTTTCTGGAAAGTAAGCTGCGATTATATACCCGCGTTTTATCCGGGAACAGGCGATGCTTTCACTTCGGTTATCACCGGCTCACTATTGCAAGGCGATAGCCTTCCTGTAGCTATTGACAGGGCTGTCACATTTATCTCACTTGCGATTCGGTCAACATTTGGTCACGAAAATGATCCGATGGAGGGGATTATGATTGAACGCGTTCTTGACTCCCTTAAAGCACCGGTTCAAATGGGTAGTTACGAGTTATTGAGCTGAGTATGAAAAATTCTAAAATGGTAATAACCGATTTTGACGGCACACTCGCGGATTCAAATCGTGAGATAACCTCAAAAAATCTTGAGACTCTACACAATCTGGGACAAGCGGGAATCCCGAGAGTAGTTGCAACCGGACGCAATTTGCATTCATTCACGACCGCAGCACCTCCTGATCTCCCGATAGATTATCTCGTGTTTTCGACCGGAGCGGGAGTGCTCGACTGGAAGAACAAAAAATTGCTCGCAAAGAGTCAGTTAGAGAAAGATGTTGTCCGGCATAATACTGAAATGCTAATTGATGAAAATAAGGACTTTATGCTACATTTCCCCATTCCGGATAACCATAAGTTTTTATTTCACAGGTTCCATTCAGATAACCACGACTTTGAAACACGCCTGAACTATTACGGTGAGTTTGCCCAACAGCTCGACCGGGTGCCTGACATAAACGCGACACAGTTGTTAGCTGTCCTTCACCGGGATGAACTTTCCGAACTGGAAAGATTAACCACCCTCGCTGAACGAGTGAAAGTAATTAAAACTACATCACCGATTACCGGCACAGCAATATGGATGGAGTTGTTTCCGGAAGGTATTTCCAAAGCATTCGGGATAAACTGGTTATGCGAAAAACTGGGAATTAATCACAATTATTGTGTTGTAGTGGGTAACGACTATAATGATCTCGACATGCTGCATTTTACCGAAAAAAGCTATGTGGTGGAAAACTCACCTGATGATCTAAAATCAGAGTTTAATACAGTTGCCTCGGTAGAAAATAGTGGTTTCGCTGAAGCCGTTAACTTTCATATAGATATTTAATCTGCTTTTTCAGTTTTCCTTCTCAGATACATCGAGAAATTCAGACCCGTGATAAACCAGATCATTGTAATAATTTCATGATCACCAAAATTCCATTCTGTCAACCCGGAAACTAAAAATGAAACAAAACATCCGGCACTGCCCAAAGCGAGTGAGCCTAAAAACTCCTTATCCCTGAAAGTTTGGTATATCTTCATGTTAAGAATAAATATTTTACCGAGAAGCCACATGATAACTACAAATCCGGTTATACCAAGAATAGCCAGGATATGTATATAATTATTGTGTAAATGCCCCTGAATCTCCTTGGCGTATGGAGATTTATATTTCACATATAATTCCGCTAAATCAATATCACCAACACCAAAAAGCGGATGATCGAGGAACATCTCCCAACCCGCTTTCCATAAACTTAACCTTACAAAATTCGATCTGAGATAAGGATCAAATATACTGGTCAATCTTCCCTGTTTATAGGTAGTTGTGATGAGCATATCCTCAAGCAGCTCAAAATCATTCGGCAACGATTTTAAGAGTCCCAACTTGTCGGTGGTTAACTTACCATTATCAAAATTGAGTCTCACAAACTTGTTTGCGATATCGATAGCGTAAAAATTGGTTTTTCGTTTTGCTATATGGATTATCGGGTCAATATTATTATCGGCTACTACCGAGGCTCTGGCGTTTTCAATCTTATGGAATTTCTGCTCTCCCTGCATCAGGAGAGTTCCTCCCTCCAGCCAGTGGATGTGTATTTTCCTGGCAAATTGCTGATGATAATTCAGAGTAGCAGGTATTCCTTTTTTGAGTGAATAGATTTTTATTAAATTATCCCTCGACCTCAAAGCAAGAAGGCTATCATTCACAACAAGTTTATAATATGGGTTTTTAAGATTCTCGCGATACAGATAGTCTCCTGACAAAGCATCTATTACTGTAAGTCCGCTATCCTTATCGATCGCATATACAATTTCGTTGTACAGTTTGTAATCCTCTGTGAACCCCGGGGACATAAACTCATGACTGAATTCAAATCTATTTCTATCTGATTTAAATATCATAAAGCGTGTATCAACAAGCCAGGCTGAAAATAATGAGTCATTTACACGCTGAAAATCAAGTACAGGACTCGGGGTTTGTTTAATATAATCAAGTTGTTTGTTGTTATTTAGCTGAGCGAGTCCACCTTCATAGTCGCTGATATAAATTTCATCATCAATTTTAGTTACACTATGGGCTCTGCCTTCAGTATTTAAGATAGTCTGAAGTTTAATTTCGTTACCGTCAAAATTGAAAAACCTTACATTACTATAGTTCTTCTCGGCAAAAAACGCTGCGATTACAATTATCACGAGGGGCAGAATATAGACCCATTTTCTCTTCATGAGGATTACAAAACCAATCCCTGCAGCCAGTCCGAGCCATCCCGTTCTTTTATAGGTTGCCAGAATAGCGAGAGTTGAGACCGCAAAAGTGAGAAATATTAAAAGTTTATATTTCCAGTTCCTCTTTTCATGAATGAGAAACGCAAATAGAAAAATAATTGTAAAGCTGGCAAGAATGCTAGTGGTGATGGGATATTGAAATATTCCCGGTCCAGAACCGGTTATCTGAAATAACCCTTTAATAAAGTAGTCATAAGCGTTTATTAAATAGATGAGGGCGCTTATAAAAGCAAATGTAATATATGTGTTAAAGAAAAACTTGATACGTTTGACATCAGTAGTTGAGGCAGTGATAAAATAAACAACAGGTAGAAGCAAAACTCTTTTTATCAGATTTGTTGTTGCCTGTTCGGTATTATAAGATAGCAATGTTGAGATTACTTCAACGGCAATGAACAAAATGAATGGTAATTCAAGTCCGGTTTTAACAAATGGATTTTTACGAGTGTAAAACCATCTGATCAGTACAAAAAGGAGCGCAAAATAGTACCCAAGCTGATTAACAAAAATCGAATTTGTAAGACTGCCAAGAAACAGGAAGCTGAAAAACAGAATTATATAATCGATAATTTTTACAGTTTTGTCGTCGCCCATATCAATCCCGAAATTGTAATTCATACAATTTTTTATAAATACCTTTCTCGTCAGCAATTAGTTCGTCATGTTTACCAATCTGAACAATCTGACCTTTATCCATTACCAATATTTTATCAGCGTTGCGGATGGTGCTGAGTCGATGGGCTATAACAAATGTGGTGCGTTCTTTCATTAAACGTTCTATCGCTTCCTGAACAAGCACCTCAGATTCATTATCAAGCGCTGAAGTAGCCTCATCAAAAATCATGATAGGCGGATTTTTCAACAGAGCGCGGGCTATCGAAATACGCTGTCTTTGTCCGCCGGAAAGTTTCGTTCCTCTCTCTCCAATTATCGTATCATATCCATTTGGTAGTGTATCAATAAATCTGTGGGCATTCGCTGCTTTGGCTGCCTCGATAACTTTTTCTAACGGAAACTCCTCGAGTCCGTATGCAATATTTGCCTTTGCCGACTCATTAAACAGTACTGTTTCCTGTGTAACTATCCCCATTAAAGCGCGCAGGTTTTCGATTGATATATCTTTAATATCAACACCATCGAGTTTAATGCTTCCTGAAACGGGATCAAAAAACCGTGGAATCAAATCCACAAGGGTAGTTTTTCCCGCGCCGCTTGAGCCAACAAGAGCGATAATTTCACCCCGGTTTGCTGAAAATGACACGTTATCAAGAACCAGTTCATCACCGTCATCATAATGAAAAGTAACGTTCTCAAACTCAATAATATTCTCAAAAGTATTTTTATCAACAGGCTTTTCAATATTTTTAATGTTGGGTTCGGTATCAATAATTTCAAATATACGATCCGCGGCTGCGCTCGATTCCTGAATCCTGTTATTGACACTGCTCAGTTCCTTGATTGGCGGCATCATCTGAAATATAGCAAAAAGGAATCCCAAAAACTCACTCGCTCTTATACTCCCTTCCACCAGCACCAAATGACCGCCGTAATAAACTATTACCACGCCCACGACTACAGATAAAAACTCGGTTATCGGAGAAGCCGCGTTTCTGATTCTTACCATTTTAAGAATTAGTCGGAAAAATCTCTCGGTTTCACGCATGAATTTTTTGTTCTCGTATTTCTCCATCCCAAATGCTTTCACGATTTTAACACCTGAGATAGTTTCATGCAGAACTGTGGTGATATCTGCCATTTTTGCCTGCAGAAGAGTACTCTGCTTCCTGAGTTTCAATCCAATATAGGCGATAATACCCAGTGAAAATGGAAGTATAACAAATGAAAATATTGTGAGGCGCCATGATATTGAAAGGGCGATCCCCATGAAGACAATTATTGTTAACGGCTCCCTTACCAGATTCAGAAAGACCGCTGATACACTATTTTGAACAACTGTCACATCGTTAGTTATTCGGGAGATCAGGTTTCCTGTTTTTTCATTTTTAAAGTAGCTCATTGGAAGTTTATGCAGATGCTTGTACGAACTGTTTCGCATATCCTTGATGACACCCTGCTCAACGTGAGCCAGAAAATACGCCTGCATGTAACCAAAAATATTCTTCATCATAAAGGTGATGAGAATCAGAATACAGATACGTATTAAAACTGTTGTGGTATCCCCCGCAAAAATGAAGTTCTGAAAAGCCTGTTCGATAGAATTCAAAAACTCATCTATAAAACCAGGTGTAAATGACGATGATTCCCCCGTTTCAACCGCAACGGGTGCTTCTTCCTGAAAAAGCGCGCTTAAAAGTGGAATGGTAAGATAAATTGACGCCCCATTCAGTAAAGCGAATAAAATTGTACATACTACCGAAGCCGCAAGAAATTTCCAATAGGGTTTAACGTAGCTTAATATTCTATAATAAGTTTTCAAATTAAATTCCGGTCAATCTTTTCAATCAAAACTAAGTAAAAATAAGAAAAATTGAGTGCAGGTAAAACCTATTTACCACGCGGATGAAAATCGCGGTGAACCTGACGGATAAAATCCCTGTCGATATGTGTATAAATCTGAGTTGTTGATATGTCTGAATGCCCCAACATTTCCTGAACCGCTCTGAGATCAGCCCCGCCTTCAACAAGATGAGTTGCAAAACTGTGTCTGAAAGTATGGGGATGAACCGATTTTTCTATTTTCGCTTCTTTGGTATATTTATCAACAATTTTCCAAACCCCCATACGCGATAAAGCTTTACCCCTGTTACTAAGAAACAGAATATTCTCACTTGTGGCTTTATTTTCGTAATTGGGGCGCGCATAAACAAGGTAACGTTCTACCCAGTATTTTGCCGAACTTCCTACCGGAATAATTCTCTGCTTTGAGCCCTTCCCAATTACTCTGATAACCTCATCCGCAAAAAAGAGGTCACTTTGTTTTATGGTAATTACCTCCGAAACCCTTAATCCGGAGGAATACATCAGCTCAAGCATAGCTTTATCACGCAAACCGGCATTCTTCTCAATATCAGGCTGTTCGAGGATCAGTTCTATTTCATCAAATGTGAGAACATCAGGGAGTTTTCTACTTAATTTTGTTCCTGTGAGTGTTTGCGTGGGATCCCTGGTAATATATTCGTTTCGCAATGAATAGTTGAAAAAGCCTTTAATGGATGAACGATATCGCGCAGTTGTGGTAGAAGTGCAGCCAAGCTCGGTGAGAAAGAAAAAAAAATCAAGTATATCTTTCGTTTTTACCTCCGAAAGATCATTTTTTCCTCTTTCCCGCAAAAATCTAATCAAATTGCTTACATCATTATTGTATGAAGATAATGTGTTTTCCGAGAGGTTTCGTTCAAGTTTCAGGATGGCAAGATATTCCATAAGGAATTCCTCCATTATTGTTCCTGTTTCTTCTCTTTTTCCAGTTCATCCTGTTTCGGGTAGCGAACACGCTTATGATGCTGACCAACCAGAATAGAATAAAAAGCTTCCTTCACGTTTCTGATATCCTTGAAAGTAAGAGGTGAATCATCTAGTTGACCGTCGTCAATACGTATCTGAATAAGGTTATCGACAACATTCTTTATTTTGTCGGGGTCAGGGTCATCCATAGCTCTTACAGTAGATTCGCAAGCATCGGCAAGCATTACCAGCGCGGTTTCCTTGCTGTTTGGCTTTGGACCGGGATACCTGAAGTTTTCAATATTTACCTTATCGTCACCATAAAGTTCTTTTGCCTTCTTAAAGAAGAAATAGACCACCATAGTGCCATGATGCATTGGAATAAAATCTATAATTTCGGCGGGTAAATTTTTCTGTTCAGCTATTTTAATCCCTTCATTCACATGATCGATGATCACTTTGCAGCTTTCACGCGGATCCATTTCCTCATGAATATTGCCGCGATTCATCTGATTTTCTACAAAGTTTGAAGGATTGAGTGATTTTCCAATATCATGATAATATGCGCCAACTCTGGCTAAAAGAGCATTAGCGCCGATAGTTTCAGCGGCGTTTTCAACCAGTGCTCCAATTGTCATTGAGTGTGTAAAAGTACCTGGTGCGTTACGCTGCATATCTTTCAGGAGCGGGTGGTTAAAATCTGTCAGTTCCAGTAATGTCAGTTCGGTTGTGATACCAAAAGCTTTTTCAAAGAATATTATCAAACCATATGTTAGTACCGGACTAATAAGCGCATTCGAAGCGGCAAAGGCTGAATCAATTAACATACTCTCAACTGATGCGAACCGTTCAAGTCCGAACGCGACAATACTCGATATATACGCGAGAAGTATATAAAGGAATGATCGAAAAATCTGGTTTCGGTTTTTGATGTCTCTCACAGTATAAGCAGCCAGTGCACCGGCGAGGATACTTGTAACAGAAAACACATAATCGTTCCCTCGTAATCCTCCGGCGATCAGAGCGATAACTATTGTTCCGTAAAACCCGACTCTCGAATCAAAAACTATCGTAAGGAGCATCGAAGCTACGGGTATCAAAATCAACAGATGAACCGGAGTAGAAACATTTATCTGCTGCACCAGGAAAGTGTTAAAAGATATCAGCAAAATGATAATAGATACTAACAGAATTTTTTGGTTGTCACGATAAATTTTCTTTCTGAACAAATAAATATAAATCGAAAAAACAAGCAGAACGATTATTATGTGCAGAGTCTTACCAAGATTCTGAAATACTCTGCTCCATATTCCCTTTTCTTCACCAAGAGCTGCCCGATAGGAATCGATTTTTAGTTTTATTTCCGGAGTTACACGATTATGTTTGGCGATAATACGCTCATCTTCGTTCACAATCCCGATGTTCCGCGAAACATTGTTTCTTGCGCTCTCTCTTGCTTCTTCTGTAAGTTCAGGACGAAACTCAACATTAGGCACAAGGAAATTCTGCAGATATTCATTGACGGCATTGATAACATCATCCTCGGCTTTAAGGAATCTTCTGGTGTACTCATCAATTACCTTGAATGCTCCGGCGGGATCGTAATATTTATTTTTATTTTCAAGTTTTTCAAATTTACCATCTCTGATCGTTACCGTATCGTCCTCAATCTCTTCATACGGAATACTTATCATTCCCTTATTATATACTCGTCGTAACGCGCCTCTTGTGACACGGGTGATATCAGAAAAAGAAATTTCATATTCACTTGAAAGTGAACTCTCCATCTTCCTTACATTCTTGAACACCTGATATGTCTCAGGGGAGAGCAATGTATTGCCGGAATAAATTTGTTGAGGATTGGCGATATCCTCATCAATGTTAGCCTTGAGAAACTCACTGTAGGAGTGAAGAGAATCGAGCATAATACCCGGAAGAGCGTCATCTTTAACAAAGATATGATGTATTTTAGAAGCCGCGGCAATTTTTTCAGCGGCATATACTTCCGGATCTTTTAATACTTCGAATGTAGTCGAAGCAATCAAATCTTCCTTGATCCATACAGACCCAACAGTCACCTCGGAATCGAGAGATTCTCCTTTAGGGAACATCGCTACGATCAAGGCAATGGTAATAAAGATTATAAGAATTTTAATTCTTACACTTGTTTTTATACTTTTTTTGGCTTCGCCGGGTATCATTCTAACTTCTTTTCGCTTTCAGAATCGCTTCCAAAAATTCTTCCACTCCGGTATCATTATTGGTACCTTCGGATATGTGGTCAGCCATTCTTTTTATTTCGGGTACCGCATTTTGAACAGCGACTTTTAATGCAGCCGACTCAAACAATGGTCTGTCATTGTACCAGTCGCCCATAATTGCAGTATTTTTAACATTGCAGCCAAGGTATTTTGCTAATCTTTTAAGTCCACTTCCCTTATCACAGCCGGCTTTTCTAATTTCCAGATAATAAACATCGCCATGTCTGTGTGATTTATAAAGCATAGTATTAAGATTCCATGCGTTAGGGAATTTAAATTTCTTTTCAATTTTCCGCATGTCGCTTCTTATCTCACCAATAATAACTATCTCGAGAGTTTCATTAAGCAACGGTTCGTAGCTCTCTACTTCCTGAAAGTTCGCGCCAAATTTCTCTATCCGATCAGTAATTCTCGAATGATGCTCGGTAAAATATATTGCTTCATCGTGGCATAGCGCGACATTCATAAAATTAAAATTTGCCATCTGTACAGCTTTGTGCACAAACTTCGGTTTAACATAAGAATGAAAAACAATCTCACCGTCAGGATAACTTTTAATCAACGATCCATCGAGTGAAATAATTGGAGTAGTAACATTCAATGTTTCAGCATGTCTTTTTAACGCGGAGTGGAGTCTTCCACTTGCAAAAGAAAACCGCATTCCAAGTTTTTTAAGCTCTCCAACAAGCTCAACAACATTTGGAGAAATTGTATCATCGTCTCTAAGCAAGGTTCCGTCAAGATCAAAAACAACAAGTTTAAGTTCTTTCAATCTGTTCTTATCAAGCATTTTTTTGTTCCCTGATATTCCTATAAATAACGTATCCGGCTATTAAAGCCACCATAGCACCAATAAATCCCTGAGTATAATCCTGAAATATAAAACGCCCGAAAGTATAAAGTGATGTGTAAACCAGCACAACACCTAAAACCCAATTTATAAAAAGTTTTCCATAACCACTATCCTGCTTTACTTCAGGATATAAAACAGCCAATTTTTTCCAACCGGGACCACCCGGATGTATCTTGAAATAGAAACTTTTCAAAGTTTCGTCACTCGCAGGTGATGTTATAAATGTAACAATCAACCACACGATAGTCGTTCCTATCACAGTCGGGTATAATGTTATAGGTGATTCAACACCAAAACCGTAATGCGCTACCGGATAAATGATCAAGGGGGCAATCATGGCAGAAATTTCTGACCAAGCGTTAATTCGCCACCAAAACCACCTGAGTATCAAAACCGCGCCCATACCGGCGCTAGCGTTTATTATAAACTCCCACGCACCTGATATTGTATTTAACAGATATTTAGTGATAATCAACGAAAATATCATCAATAATACAATACTGATTCTGGAAATTAATACGTAATGCTTTTCGTTTTCGTCCTTCTTGATAAATCTGCGGTAAAAATCATTTATCAAATAAGATGTTCCCCAGTTTAGCTGTGACGAAATAGTTGACATATACGCCGCCAGAAATACAGCTATCATTAATCCCAGTAAACCCGGCGGAAGATATTTCACCATTAGTTTGGGATACATTTTCCCGGGATCAACGCTGTTTTCGTAACTTTCGAAAAATTCTTCATTTTCGAATCGTTCTACCTTCTCAATCAACGCAGGATCGGAAAGAACTGTTCCGTAATCAGTTGGATTATTTTTATAAACCTCAAATGCCTGTGAATATTCCGCGATTATATTTTCATCTCTGATTTGCTCTGCGGAAAATCTTGGTAGAATAACCAATGCACCAAGCGCGACAATTATCCATGGCCATGGTCTTAGACAATAATGCGCGATTGTAAACCATAATGTAGCGAAAAGAGAATGTTTTTCATCCTTTGCTGACATCATACGTTGGGCGATATATCCACCACCACCAGGGTCAGCTCCAGGATACCAGCTCGACCACCATTGCAAACCAATATGGGCAATAAAAGCACCAGCCGAAATAGCAAGTGTGCCTCCCAGTATTGGATCAGCATTTTCAATGCCGATGTTGGGAGTAAACTCGAATATCCACTCATCTAACTGTGCCTGCATACCCTCAACACCACCTACAGCAGGAATACTTAATACAATTACCGCAAGTAAAATACTGCCAAACATTGCGATCACGAACTGCAGGGAATCGATCCTCGCCGTTCCAAGCAATCCTGAGGCAGACGCGTAAACCGAGATCAGAACCATGCAAATTATAACCAGCAAAAACGCGTCCATTCCGGGAATTGTAACCTCAAAAATTTTCTCCATCGCCTTGTTTACCCATGCCAGTACGATACTGTTCATAAACAAACCGAGGTATAAAGCTCTAAAACCTCTCAGCACGGCAGCTGCTTTACCGGAATATCGCATCTCGACAAACTCAACGTCGGTTAATATTCCGGCACGTCTCCAAAGCTTGGCAAAGAAGAATACCGTAAGCATACTTCCAATCGCAAGATTCCACCAGAGCCAGTTGCCTGCAATACCATTTTTGGCTACAAGCTCGGTTACAGCGAGGGGGGTATCCGCGGCAAACGTAGTCGCGACCATAGCTGTACCCGCCAGCCACCAGGGTAAATTCCTTCCCGAAAGAAAAAACTGACCTGTATCTTTGCCGGCACTCCTGGAATAATATACCGCAATACCGAAAACTATTACAAAATATGCAAGTATGACCAGCCAGTCGAATAATTCCATATCAGATCAATTTTTATTTTTAAAGTTACTTAAAATATAACCAAGAGAAACCGTTGCGATAACACCAACCAGAGTAAACCACGTCCACGCTATAACATTTAGCAAAATCACTGTAACCATGACTACTATACCAAATGAAAAGCTTATTATCGCGATTTTCTGATCTGCCTTTGAAACAATCAGACCTAAAATAAACGTACCCAATAACCCGCCATATGTGAATGAAGCAATGCTGAGCGCGATTTCAACAACAGCCCTGGATGATTCTTTAAAGTATATTGCTGATAAAATTAGAAGTCCCGCCCAAACTATCGTCATAAAACGGGAAACCTTAAGCTCTTTTTCCTCAGATAAACTTCTGTTTTTTCTTTGCATATAAGGTTTGTACAAATCGAGAATTGTTGAAGAGGAAAGAGAACTGATCGAACCTGCAATAGTTGACATGGCGGCGGCGAACAATCCTGCGATAATAATTCCGGAAACTCCAACAGGCAGATGCTCAAGAATATATTTCACAAAAATTTCGTCAGATTTTATATCCATCGGACCGTAATAAACATACAATCCAACGCCAACCAGAAGGAATACAGCAAACTGAAAAATGATCAATACACCACTGCTCACTATTGCCTTCTGACCTGAACGAAGATCCTTTGTAGCCAACAATCGTTGAACAATAAGCTGGTCAGTGCCATGCGAAGCCATAGATAAAAATGCCCCGCCAAGAATACCTCCGAGCAAGGTGTACGGTTCTTTGAAAAAACTGCCCAATCCGTCGGAAAAACCAAGGTTTATAAAATCAAGTTTATTCGCAGCTTCTGCCTGAGTGAAGAAACTGCTCACTCCTTCAGGAAGAGCGGATAAAATAAATATTCCCGCTAAAATCGCGCCACCGAGATAGAGAAACATCTGGATTACATCAACCCAGATAACACCCTTCACTCCTCCGGTATAAGTGTATATCAAACTTACGGCGGCAATAATAATGATAGCCGCGGGATAGCTGATATCCAGCATCAGTTTAAGAGGAATAGCGGTCGCGAATAATCGAACTCCGTCTGCTGCCAGACGGGTAAATAGAAAAACAACCGAAGCGTAACTTCGGGTATTTGATCCAAATCTGTTTTCCAGAAATGCATATGCAGTACTCAAGTCACCTTTATAATATGAAGGCAAGAAATATGTAGCAATAACAATTCTGCCTATAAGGTAACCTATAGTAAGTTGAAGAAAATTAAGGTCGGTTAAATAAGCAAGTCCGGGAATGGAAATGAAAGTGAGTGTACTGGTTTCAGCAGCAACAATGGAAAAACAAACAGCCCACCACGGAACTTTGGTAGCACCGAGAAAATAATCCTTGACTGTCTTTTGTTTCCCACCGGAAATGATACCGAACGCAGCTACTCCAATAAGGTAAACACCTATTATGATGTAGTCTAGTGTTCTGTCCACAAAGATCCTATATATTTTTTAATTCAGTAACGGCTTCATCCACGGTAGCAGTGATTGGCAGAATACGGTTAAGTTGCGATATCTCGATAAGCGATTTCACATTTTTAGTGGGTGCCGCTATTCTGATATGCCCTTCATTCGATTGAAGTATTCTGAAAGCAAGTAGAATTGCACTTAACCCCGAGCTGTCACAATATTCAACTGTAGAAAGATCAAAAATAAGTTTGGATACTTCTTCGGTGTGAAGCAAAATTGTTAATTCACCCTTTACCAAGCCCGCAATTTGTGCGTCAAATCTTCTTTCATCAAGTTTGAATATGGCGATATCGCCCTGTCTTTTTAACTCGAAATTAAAGTTCTCGCTCATAAATATTTACTGCTTCTATTTGTTCGTCAATTAGTGGAAATATAAGAAAAATAAAGATATTATCTAACATTTTTCTTTAAAACATCGCCAGTGAATCCAACAGTTTACGAGGTAAATCTGTCAACTGTACACCACCACGATTTACTTGAAAATTATAGTACAAATCAGAGTTTTCCTTCGAAAATCCAATCCGGTAATCACAATTCAGGCAATTTATTAACGCGCCACTGAATATCCCGTTCTCGGTATTAAGGTCTATCGCAACATCCCAGCGCTTGTCTGCCAGCTTACTGGTGATTTCTTTTGATGGCAACGAAAATCTGGTTTTATCCAGAATATTGTATGCGATTATATCAGACTTTATGCTGCCCGACAAATAATTTTTTAGTGACTCGTTTAAAATTATGGTCACTGATTTTCCCGAATCTATCAAAAACTCGGAAACAAGTTTCAGATCGTTTAACTCCTCATGGTTCTCCGGAGCAATAAGTACAAAACTTTTAGACGATGAAAAAAACTTGTTGAAATTAATTATTTCAGACGTACGATTTTTGAGAAAGTTTTTTTTGAACAAGTATAGCGAAATCTTTTTTGTGAGATTTTCAAACATTTTATTGTTCCGTCATATTGTTAAATTCCTCTTCATTAATTATCGCAACCCCGAGTTTTTTTGCTTTTTCCAATTTACTTCCGGCTTTTTCACCGGCTAAAACATAATCAGTCCTGGCGCTTACAGAGGAAACTACCGATCCTCCATAATTCATGATCCTCTCCTTTGCCTCTTCCCTTGTCATCCCCGAGAGTGTGCCGGTAAGTACAAATTTTTTCCCGTTAAACAGATCAGACAGAGGCTCCGCCTTTTCAGACTTAAATCTTAACCCGTAACTTTTGAGCCTGGTTATAACTTCACTGTTTTTATCTTCAGAGAAAAACAATTTAATACTTTTGCTGATTGACGGACCAATATCGGGCACTTCCTCAATTTCTTCTTCTGTGGCCGAGATTAGTTTATCAATATCGCCAAAATGATCCGCAAGTTTTATTGCGGCACCTGATCCAACATAACGAATCCCTATTGCGAAAAGCACTTTTTCGAATGGTTTTGCTTTGCTTGTCTCTATTGCGGCAAGAAGATTATCCATACTCTTCTCACCAAAACCTTCCATCTCTTTTATTTCATTGGAATATTTGTCCAATTGATAAATATCCGCGTAAGATCTCAGGTAGCTTTTATCAACAAATATTTCAATGATTCTTTCTCCCAAACCCTCAATATCCATTGCGGTTCGGGAAGCGAAATGGATTATACTTCCTTTAACTAATGCAGGACAAACAGTATTGACACAATAATAAGCTACTTCCACTTCCGGCTTAAACAGTTTTTCTCCACAAACGGGACAATTATCCGGTGGAGTTACCTTAACGCTGTTAGAGGGTCTTTTATCTTCAACAACGGATACAACTTTGGGTATTACATCACCACCCTTTTCGATCCGAACCGTATCACCAACCCGTATATCTTTTCTGTATATCTCATCGATATTGTGTAGTGTAGCTCTGCTTATTGTAGAACCAGCCAACAATACAGGTTCAAGATTGGCTACGGGAGTTACTGTACCAACCCTGCCTACCTGCCAGACAATATCCCTGATAACAGTAATTGCCTGCTTCGCCTTGAACTTGTATGAAACCGCCCAACGTGGTGCCTTGGCAATCGAGCCGAGGGTCTTTTGTTGTTTGACAGAGTTGACTTTAATTACTACACCGTCAATTTCGTAAGGCAAGGAATCGCGTAATTCTTCAGCACTTCTGCAAAATTCAACAACTTCTTTAATTTCTTTGCACAACCTGAAATGCTTGTTTACTTTGAATCCCAAATCTCTGAGGTGATCGAGATTACTGCTGTGATTTTCAAAATCAAAATCAGGAGAAAGCAAATAATAAACAAAAATATCAAGCGGGCGTTTTGTTACAATTTTAGGGTCGAGTAACTTTAATGTACCTGCGGTAGAATTTCTCGGATTCGCGAAAAGTTTTTCACCATTAGTCTCACGTTCGTGGTTCAATTTCCGGAAAGCTTCAACTTCCATAAAAATTTCACCACGGACTTCAATCGTGTTGGCGCCAAGTTTTTCAAAAGCGTTTGGATTTAACTTCAGGGGAACAGACCGAATTGTCTTGACATTCACAGTAATATCTTCACCGGTAGTACCATCTCCCCTTGTCACAGCATTTTTAAGGTATCCGTTTTCATATGTTAAACTTATCGACGCGCCATCTATTTTAAGCTCGGCAACATACTCTACCTCATTATTTTCCGGCAAGCCGTCTCTTACACGTCTGTCAAAATCATAGAGTTCTTCTTCATTGTATGTATTGCTCAGGGAAAGCATCGGCACACGATGTTCCACAGTCTTGAATTTCTCTGATAGATCGGAACCTACTCTCTGAGTAGGAGATTCGGGAGAAATATATTCGGGATAATTTTCCTCAAGCTGCTGCAGCTCTTTAAGAAGCATATCGTAATCGTAATCTTCAATTACAGGTTGCGCCAGAACATAATATTTATAATTATGCTCATTAAGCTGCTTTACAAGCGACTCAATTTTATTTTTAATTTGATGGGTCATTGCCACTGTTACCGGAAGGTGTTATTGATGATAATCCATTTTTATCAATTTTTATATTTCTGATCACACCCTGTTTTCCCTGAAAATTAAGGTTTTCACCATTGAGCCAAAATTGCACACCACCTGAATTACCAAGTAAAAACTTCATATTATCTTTACCGGTAAGATCTTTAGCACCGTTGGGATAGAGCATAAATTCCTGAGTATTTGTATCATCAATAAGTACACGCATCCATGTTGTATCAGAAGCGGTGACTTTTACACTGATGGTTTCGGGGATCGGAGTGGAATTAACATCGGGTTGATCTATTATTTCTTTCTCCACAAACCGTTCTTTGGGCTGCTCTTCAACTTTTGCCGGGGGATCGGTTTGTCTCTCGGTGATAAATTCCGGAGTGGATTGTGAATCGTACACAAAATAGGCTAAAATTACCGCGATAATTACAACGGCAGCAGTTACCAGGTAGATCGCCTGATTTTTACTCATCCCATCGCCCGAAGTACTTTTACTACCGGAATGTGATGTTGCGTCAAACTCTTTTATATTTTCTTCATCATGCGTACTATCGGATTCATCGCCGCTATCATCTTGCGAGGCAGGAGTTTCTGTTGCCATTGTTTCGCCGGACTTGTATTTATCGAACTTCAACAATGTCGCAGAGCCATCAAGTCCGATAGTTGCAGCATATTCTCTGATGAATGCCCGCATATATACTTCCGGCATAACATCAAAATTATTCTCTTCAATAGCTTTCAAAAATTTCAGATCAATTTTTGTTTTTGAAGAAATCTGCTGAAGTGATATTTCCTTTTCTTCTCTCTGCTTTTTAAGCTCTTCGGAAAACTTTTTAAGTCCGGTATTTGACATAACCTGCCTTTTATTCTACGATTTTTTACGCAATTTGGCTACAAACGCGCCGTCAATTTTATGAACATTGGGGTAAGACTGTACACATCCGTTCTTATCAATAAGCGAGGAATCCATCGAATCGTTTAGCTTAACTAATTCAAAATTTGCATTGGAATATAAAAACTTTTTGACAATTTCGTAATTCTCATCAGGTTCAATTGTGCATGTGCTGTAAATTAATATTCCATCTTTTTTAACAAATCTGGCACCGGTAGTAAGCAGGTCCAACTGTATTTCATTAAGTTTTCTTATATCACCCCAATCCCGTTTCCATTTTATGTCGGGTTTTTTTGTGAGTGTACCCAAACCGGAACAAGGAACATCAACAAGCACGCGATCAAAATCTTGTTCGTCAAATTCTCTGGCATCAATTGCGACAGTACGAACATTTTTAATACCAAGTCTTTCAAGATTTTGCTCAAGCAATTTCAACCTGCTTTCGTATCGGTCGATCGCGACAATCTCACCTTCATTTTGCATGAGATCTGCTATATAGCCGGTTTTCCCACCCGGCGCTGAACAGAGATCCAAAACACGCATTCCCGGTTTAACGTCCAGCGCCTTGCATGAAAGCCCGGTACTCTCATCCTGAATAGTAAAATAACCTTTCTGAAAATACTCCCAGTCTGTAATGTTGGAAAGCTTCATAAGTTTAATGAATTCTTCAATGAACTTCCCTCGGCTGTAACTCAGATCAACCTTGTCCATCAGTTCCATGAACTCCGTCAAATTGGTTTTGAGAGAGTTCATTCGGATGCCAAGATGAGGTTTATTGTTGTTTGCGATCAAAAGAGATTCGGTAAACTCTCTGCCAAAGAGGTTCAACCATCTTTTCACCATCCATGAAGGATGGGAATAATACGCACTAAGATACCCCGATAAATCCTCTTCCGGATCGGGATAACGGATTCCGTTTTTTGAACGAATTATATTTCTCAAAACAGCATTTGTAAGCCCGGCAGGTTTTTCTCCCTGCAGTTTTTTCACGAAAGAGACTGCCTCATTCACCGCTGCATAATCGGGCACCTTATCCAAAAATAAAATTTGATACAGAGCAACCCGCATCGCGTTTTTAACATTTGGAATACACTTGGAAAACTGTCCTCTGTAAAATCCTGTAAGAACCCAGTCGATTCTCCCTAACCAGCGGATAACACCATGAACAATTTCAAAAAGGAGCGCTTTGTCAACTCCGCTCAGTTCGGAATTCCTGATCTCAATTTCGAGCATTTTGTCAAGGTATGCATCGGTTCTGTCAATTCTGTTAAGTACCTTTACAGCTAAACCTCTAACACCGGTATATAAATTTAATCTGCCAAATTCATCTGTCTGCGCGAACGCGCCATTGGAACTATTTGTCATAATCCTTCAAACAATAGAAATATTAAAAAAGGTAAGATAATAAAAAGTTAAGTTTATTTATACTAAAAGGGGGAAGCAAAAGCGATTGGATAGCTGAAATAAAAAAGGCCTCATATTTCTATGAAGCCTTATCGTAAACTTATTTAGACTTGATGCCGTATTTTTTGTTAAATCTTTCAACACGACCGGTAGAGTCAATAATTTTCTGCTTACCAGTGAAGAACGGGTGACATTCTGAACAAATCTCTAGCTTGATCTGTGGCACAGTCGATCTTGTAACAAAGCTGTTACCGCATACACATGTTACTTCGCATCTTCTATAAGTTGGGTGAATTCCTTTTTTCATGTCTCCAATCCTCGTTATCAAACTTAGCGTACAAATATATAAATAAAATCTGCTCTTTACAAATAGTACAATAAAAGATTTTTATTTTGTTTTTTCGGTTGTCATATTTTTTTTGATAGAATCGATACGTGCTTTAAGTGTATCTAAATCTTTATCATTTTGTCTGTAAAGGAAGCCGTTAAAACGGTTGGTTCTGCCTGCTTCACCACCTGAAACAACCGACAAGTTATTTGGTCTTCTCTCACCAAGTCTCTTATCACCTCGGATATAGCTATCAAGATCAACCGACTTGCTGTTATCAATCGCGAAAGAAGAACTTTTCTCCAGCTTACCATCGGGTGAAACAAAGGTGGAAGATTTTTCCGGAGTAACCTCGTTTGAATTCTTTTCAGATTTGGTACCGAATGTTGCCGCTACTTCTCTGAAAGCCACCGAATCATGCATTGACGCCACCGCGTCATCTTCTACCGCAGGGTCAACGACGAGCATAGTATCAACGCTGCTTTCATCCAGACCGTATATAAAAAAGAGGACAAATATCGTAAAGACCGCAGCAGAAGCCGGAACCAGCCTCTGATAGACAAATGAAAAACGTGGTTTTTCTGTCTTCAGATCAAAACTGCCGTTATTTATTTTAACCATGAGGTTATATTCAAAATTTTCGGGCGCTTCTATCTTGGGCATCCCGCCAAGCAACCGCTTTATCTCGTTATTTTCGCGGTTATTATCATCTTGTAACATTATTGCCATAAGCTACTCTTTATAAATGTTAGATAACAACTTTTGTAATTGAGTTCTTCCCCTGTTTATTCGCGATTTTACCGTTCCGATTGACAGCCCGGTTATTTCAGCGATTTCTTCATAAGAAAGATTTTGTATATCGCGTAAAATTACTACTTCCCTGTAAACTTCCTTAACCTTTAGAAGAGCCTTCTGAATCATACCACTTTTAATTTGATTATCTGTGGCTCTATCAGGCATAATGAATGATTTATCCTCAATCTGCAAAGATTTTTCTTCATCATCATTATGAAGCGATAAAATAGTACGTCGTTTTCTGCGTTTCAGTTCATTTTTTGCCAGATTTCCGGCTATCGTATAAATCCAGGTTGAAAATTTGGCGAAAGACTTATATGAATCTTTGTTCAGATAAAACTTAATCATCGTATCCTGAACAATGTCGGTACAAACATCTTTGTCGCCCACAAACCTGTAAACAAAGTTGGTAAGCGGGTCTTTGTATCTCTTCACCAAAATTTCATAAGCTTCTAAAGTATTAAAATCCTGAAATTCCTTTATCAGCTCTTCATCTGTCAATGTTGTCAGCTTTTTGCTCAACGTCTGTTATACTCTCTAATATTAAGTAAGGTTTCAGAAAAAATCCGGTAGTATCAATTTTTTTCAAAAATAACGATTTAATAAAAAAATTACTATTTAATCATTTCCGCAATCAAAATAGTCATTACAGTTTTATCATCTGTTGCGGTTGATTTCAGGGCGATCTCAGCATCGAGAACTGCTTTCGCGCCACGTCGGAGGTTCTCGTCATTCAGAAAATAAGTTTTATTAACTGTCTTTTTATAAAAGTAAGGGTTCACTCCAACTTCTTTTGCAGCCTGATCTACTGTCATGCCGATACTTCTCAGCTCTGTATGATGTGCAATTAACTTTAAAAAACGAGAAATCAGCCCCAATAATTTTAATATTTCTTCACCCGAATCGAGTAGTTTCAATCCTAATTCAAGTGCTTTTGCTTTATTTCCATGCCCTAATTCATCAAGAAAATCAAATGAGCTGTACTCTTTACCAACCGACGATACTGTTTTGACATCGTCAATAGTGATCTCTTTACGCTCACCTGTATAGTCAACCAGTTTATTTAACTGTGTCTCAATAAATGAACGTTCTTCGCCCGCTATTTCAAGCAGCGCGCCCGCGTTTTCATTAGACAGCTCTTTACCCAGCACCGCGGCTTTTTTAACAAGCCATGAAGAGAGCTCATATCCCTTGAGCTTTTTTGCTTCATACAGGAAACCATGCTTGAGTAAAGTTTTGAGAGGCTCTGACTCAAACGAATTGATTTTACCAAAATGGGCAAGGATCAGAAATGTGAAGTCAGGGGGATTTTCCGCATACCCGGCAAGAATTTTTCTCTCCTTTAACTGCTCAACATTTTTAACAACAATCAGCTTTTTCCCGTCACCGAATGGAAATGCCGAAGCCATATCAATTATTTCGTTTATACTATGACTTTTATCCGCGGAAATATTTTCTTTGTCAAAATCGGAAGAAAGTAGTGGAGAGATTGCTTTGGACAAACTATCAATTGCGCCATCAATTGTTCCGGTGTCCTCACCGAAAAAATAATAAACCGGTAGGAAATTTTTCCCCTTAATATGTGATACAATATCACGAATTGACGGTATTTTGGGTTTTGATTTTCCCACCGGTTATTAAATTATTCTTCTGTAACGATAGTTACTTTTTCCATCTTGATTTCATTTACTGGTCTGTCACGGAAATCAGTCCGGGTTTTTCCAATTTTAAAGACTATATCCATTCCTTCAACTACTTTTCCAAATACAGAATGTTTTCCGTCAAGATGAGGAGTTGGAACAAGAGTAATGAAAAACTGACTTCCGTTAGTATTTGGTCCCGCGTTCGCCATAGAGAGAATTCCCGGCGAATCATGAAGAAGTTCAGGATGGAATTCATCCTTGAATGGGGCACCCCATAGAGACTGTCCGCCGGCACCGCTTCCTGTTGGATCTCCACCCTGGATCATAAATCCATCGATAACTCGGTGAAATGTTATACCTTCATAATAACCTTTTTCAGCCAAGCCAACAAAATTTTCAACAGTTTTTGGCGCGCGTTTGTTGTATAGCTCAATTTTAATATCGCCAACATTAGTTTTAACTTCAGCAAATACCATTTTGTACTCCTTAATTTTATTTAGCTCAATATTTGACTGAGCAGCAGATTTATTATCATCTTTTTTATCACCCGAACAAGCCGCAATGATCAATACCAATATGGTCAGAATTATTTTTTTCATATAAACCTCGTATTTAATTATGCGCTTATTATGCCATTGTAAAGCATTATTAATATTGTCGCGCCAATGGCAACTCTGTAAAAAACAAAAACAAAAGTTGAGTTTTTCTTCAGGAAATTGAGAAGAAACGCTATTGTAAGATATCCGCTGATAGCAGCTGCCAATGTCGCGATTCCCAAATTTACAAGTCCCGATGTATCAATAAATTCAAGTGACTGGTAAAATTCAAGTAAACCGCTACCCAACACCGCGGGTACACTCAGCAAAAAGGAGAACCGAGCAGCTGTTTCTCTTTTAAACCCCAAGAACAATCCCATTGTAATTGTTGTACCCGATCTTGAAGAACCCGGAATTAATGCTAATGACTGCGCAAAGCCAATCAGTAAAGCATCTACCCAGGTAATTCCTGTCAGACCTTTTTTAAACTTCCCTACCTTTTCAGCACCCGCGAGAATAATTCCAAGTACTATCAGACTTGTAGCTATTACATATAAATTTTTTGTAAAAGCTCCTTCAATGAAATCCTTGAATCCAAGTCCTATAACCACAACCGGAATTGAACCAATTATAATATACCAGCCCAACTTAGAATTAAGAGACTGCTCAGCCATCTTCTTGCGCGATAAGATATTTTCTTTAATAAAATCTGTTAAAATACCCCACAGATCAGTCCAGAAATAAACCAGAACCGCAATTAAAGTACCAATCTGAACTACCGCTATAAAGGATGTCCAGCGTTCCGGGTTATCCATTGAAATAAGCCCCATAAGTTTTCCGGCAACTGTTAAATGCCCGGTTGAACTTATCGGAAGGAATTCGGTCAGCCCCTGAATAATACCAAGAATTATTGCTTCAAAAACACTCAAAATTTACCTCAGAAAAAATAGGAAACACCCAACTTCACACCAATTGAAATTGAGTTTACATTTACATTTTCATTCAAAGAAATATTATTAATCGTCGTATCATTATCATCGCTCAGTTCACCCGGCATATCGTATCGGAGATCCGCTCCGATTGTCGCATAAAGGTTATCACCAAGCAAAGTGTGACCCATAGCTTTCAGTACAATACCAAATCCTGTAGCGGAAAACTCCTGCTTCGTCACAGAATTCGCTTTCTGCTCTTCCATATTCACAAAACGAGGACCAACCCCGCCACCAAGTTTTAATTTGTAACCCGGTCCGGGGATGAGATAGTAAGCCATAACGGTTGGTTTTAGCTGAGTATATGATACATCATAAAAACCAGCTTTGTAGGAAGTGACATTGTAAGAATATATTTGGTGAGCGTATTCCACACCAACCTGATATTTCTTATTAATATCATACCCAATTTCACCAAAAAACTCTACTGTACTCCCAAATGAAGGGAGCTGATCGTCACCGGGCGCAAAATAATAATTTATATAATCAGTAAAGGACGGCTGATTCACAAAACTCACACCCATGCCGGCTGTAACATCAATCTGGCTATAGAGTGACAATGAAGAGAACATAAGAATTAAAATTATTTTTTTCATAGACCGTTTTCTCTGTTAAGTTTTACTACACTTAAAAAGTTTTCTTTCGGTTTACCCTGTTTGTGCAATGATCTGTTAGTGAGATATATCGATATAACAGTTGAAAAAATGAAAAGAATATATGAAATCAAATGCGTCAAAATAGCATATGCCGCAGACAAATCAACTGAAAAACCGAATAATTGAGTCAGCACAAAAATACTGATCGCATGATATGAGCCAGTACCTCCGGGAGTAGGTATAATAATCCCGAATGCGCTGATCGTCATAAGTATCCAACCCATGGCAAAAGTGACTTCTTGTGCCTCCTGCATGTTTACAACAAAAAAACCAATGTAGGAATTTGCCCCATAAACAATCATTATCACAATACTAAGGATTATTGTGAAAGTATAATTTTTAGTCCCTTTAAGAGTAGCAAATCCATCGGCAAACATCGCAAACGCATACCCGAGTTTATCCGCGATCTTCTCTGAAAATTTGCTCACGAATTTGACAATAGAATTATAAAATTTTTCTTTGTAGCGTACTGTTAGATACAATATTACTATAATTCCTAAAATCGCTACACTACCTATGTAAACAGTTGAACGGAGCCAGCTTATTTTATCATACAGGTCGCCGGTGTAAATAAGCACACTAACGAGTACGGATAGAAGCAGAACAAAAATATCAATCACCCGTTCGACAACTATGGTTCCGAGCATTGAAGGGCGTGAGAGATTTTCCCACTTACCAACAAATAACGCGCGATATACTTCTCCGAGACGTGGTACAACACAGTTTACACCATATCCTACCATAAGCGCTCCCCAAAGACGCCATACAGATGCATCTTCTTTAACCGAACCAAGAATATATTTCCAGCGAAGCGCACGTAAATAGTGAGAGAGCAAAAACACAGCAAGAAATAGCCCAAGATATAAAAGGGAGGAATTTTGTAATATCTGCAACACCTCATCCGGATGAACATCTTTGAATGCAAAAAAGAGAAATACTGCCATTAGCAAAAATGGAAGTAAATAACCGGTAATTTTTTTAATTCTATCTAAAGTCAATTACTTTAATACCTTCTATAGGTGAATAATTAAAATAATCTTCCGATAGAGGAAGATTATAAGTAATGTTTTCTAGGGTAATGTTATAAGTCGCTCCCCCCTGATCAACAAGTGTAATCTTTTTGATAACAAATGCTGCGTCAGTACGTATAACAATTTCACGAAATTGTGAATCATTCTGCGGAACCAGACTAATGCCTGACAAACCGTCTTCATTTTCAACAAATTTAAGTTTTGAATCTTTGGGTAAGTCGTATAAAAAACGATCAATGGTAAATGTAGAAAACTGTTCTTCAAAAGTATTGATTACAACTCTTTTCTGTTTCTCATTATAATTCCAGACGGTTTCACCATTACAATAGATTTCCTGCCCCGAAAAAGAGACAACAAATTTATTTTTAGTAGCATAAGTTATTTCACCTGATACTGAAAAGTTCTCACCAATTCCGGAGGAGGCAACTTGACTGAAATCCGCTTTGAAATTACTGATACTTTCAAACTTTGTAATAATATTCCGCAGATAAGAATTTGCATCCTGCGCAGAAAGAGAAATAACCACAACCAATAAAATCCCGAAAATTCTAAACACTATAACGACCTCAAAATAGTTTCCAATTCCTCTTCAGTTTCCACGAGAACTTCTCTCGCCTTACTTCCCTCTGAAGGACCAACAATTCCTGCCTGTTCAAGCTGGTCAACAATTCTGGCAGCACGCGAATAACCAAGTTTTAATCTACGCTGAAGCAATGACACCGAGCCCTGCTGATGTCTTACAATTACTTTTGCAGCGTCTGAGAACATATTGTCAAGATCAGCAATAAAACTTGCTTCAGAGCCCTGAGTTTTCTCTAAAACAGATGGAAGCAGATATCTTTTTGAGAATCCTTCCTGCACATAAACAAAGTTGGTAATTTTTTCAACTTCCTCCGTAGATATAAACGCGTTCTGTACCCTTACCGGTTTAGGCGCTCCACCTGGAAGGAATAGCATATCACCTTTTCCAAGGAGTCTTTCCGCACCATTCATATCCAAAATGGTTCTTGAATCAATTTTTGTAGCTACCTGATACGCTATACGCGCACTAAAGTTTGCCTTGATTACACCGGTAATAACATTCACACTCGGACGCTGAGTCGCGACAATAAGATGGATACCAACAGCTCTCGCCAACTGAGCCAAACGTGCTATCGGTTCTTCAACCTCTTTTCCGGATGTCATCATCAAATCGGCAAGCTCATCAATCACGACAACTATGTATGGAAGTTTGAAGTGTTTGATATCCTCGCTATCCTTCGGTTTCGCGCGTGGGTTACATACTTTTTTATTGTAATCAACAATATTACGCACACCTGCTTTAGCAAGCTTGGTGTAACGCATTTCCATTTCAAGGATCACCGCTCTCAACAATACAAGAGCGTTCTGCGGATTAGTAACAATTTCCTCGTCGATATCTGGTGAAACAGCGAGGAAATGCATATTCAATTTTTTATAAAACGAAAGTTCTATCTTTTTAGGGTCAATGATAGCAAATTTGATATCTGAAGGATGAAGCGAGTATAACAGAGAATTAATAATCATATTAATTCCCACACTCTTTCCGGAGCCTGTGGAGCCTGCTATCAGTAAATGCGGCATTTGGGCGAGATCGGCAATATAAACATCACCTGAAATCGTTTTCCCTAACGCAAGAGGCAATATTGCTTTTTTCTCTTTAAGTTTACTGATCACCGTCCGCGCTGATACCATTGAGGATTCAGCGTTTGGTATTTCAACACCAATCGCCGATTTACCGGGTATAGGAGCTATTATCCTTATTCCTCTCGCCGCAAGGGCAAGGGCTATGTCATTTTCCAGACTTACAATCCTGCTGATCTTTACTCCGGGAGCCGGTACAATTTCATACAGGGTTACAACCGGACCGGGTGTGACTGTTATATCTTCAATCTTGATATCAAATAGTGAAAGCTTCTGCTTGAGCAGTTCGGCGTTTCTTTTTAACTCCTCTTCGGAAACTTCGTAATTTTCATTAGGTCTAACTTCAAGTAAATCTATTCCGGGCGGCGTATATTTAATCTCCTCTTCCCACTGCTCAGGAAGTTTCGCTTCTTCTTCCTTATCGATGAGAGGGAGGATTTCGTCATCATCTTCATCAGAATCTTTTTTCGCTTTCTTCTCATCTTTACTTTCCGGCTCTTCCTCAAGCGCCGGAGCAGATATCACTTCTTCCGGTTCATCCCTTTTGATAATTTTTATCGGGGTATCAAGCTCTTCACCTGCGGGTTCCGGTATGGAATCTTCCTGTTCAGATTCTGTAGTGATTTCAGCCATTAATTCAGCTGCTTCATCTTTTTTCAGTTTTTTGATTTTTTTGATCCGCGAAGGCTTTTCTTCATGGGTATCTTTAGCGGGAATTTCTTCTTCCTCACCATCATTTCCATAATCGGAAAGCTGCTCCCTGAACCAGGCGAATATCTTCTCAAAGTTTATATCAAAAGCGATAAGAGCAACTGTGAACATGGCAGCTGAAAAGAATATTATCCCGCCCAAACCTCCGAGCAATCTTCCAATAGCCTTACCGAAAAAACTACCGATGTTACCGCTCAGTTCGTAGAATTCCGGGAGTATTCCAAGTTCAAACCGGAGCAATCCGAAAAAGGAAGCGAGAAGCAATGCCGAAATGATTAACATATTGGAAAGGAATACGGGTGTACGTTTTTCGGTGGCGGTTATAACAGTATAACCCCAGATGAAAAGAAGTGAGGGGAATACAAGCGAAAAATATCCGATAGTTCTGTTGACAAAAAATGAGGAGATATATGCACCGAAAATACCAAGCCAGTTGTGGGTACTTTCCGCTCTCTTGATAAATTCGGGATCATCACTGAAAACCCTGAAGAGATCGGTAAAACGATAGGTGAGATTCGCCTCATCAAATCGGGAGAAAGAAAGAATGCTCAGAAAAAGAAGCAAAGCAAATACCGATAGTACAAATCCGAATATCTTCTTCTTCTTGTCGATCGGAATAATATAGGGATTATCACCGGAATTGCTTTTATTAGTTTTTTTCGTACGAGCAGGCATAATTATCCGTACAAAAATTAAATTTCTTCTTTAACAAAAGGTTTGATAACACCAGTTGAGTAAACCGGAACCAGATCAGAAATGCCAACTTTGGAACAATGTTCGAGATCCTCGGCGAAACCTTTTTCCTCGAGAATTCTTCCATGTTCTGTTTTTTTGATCATAGCCAACAGATCATCCTTGACATTCTCGTAGAGTACCAGACAAGCCTTGCCTGAATCTGTGAGTTCAAGATCAGGAGTAGTTTTTCTGATTTCATCAAGCATCATACCGGCGCATACCGAATCTTCCATACAAAACATACCACTCATTCCTGAGCAGACAATCACAGCGTCCTCCCCAAGATTTTTTAGATGTTCTACAATGGCAAAAAGATTGTTAAAACTTCCGATAAACAGATTTTCGGAAAATTTCGCCTTAACGATGGCTTTCGATCCATTGGTTGTATATAATATAATCGATTTACCATTGATAATTTCCGGTTTAAATTCAAGTGGTGAATTTCCCATAGCAAACCCGTCGATTTTCAAGGCGTTTCGTTCACCGGCGAGCAAAGTCTGCCCGCCAAATGAAGTACCTGAAACTTTCATAGCAAATTCAACGGTGTTCACCGGAATGATTTCCTTCGCGCCATTATCCAGAGCGGATACAATAGTAGATGTAGCACGCAGTATATCAATAACTACGGTAGTTTTACCGGTAAAATAAATCTCATCCGCGTTAAGCGGTGATAATAAAACATGAATCTTCATATCATTTCTTAATAAATGGAAGTTTTATTACTTCAACCTGAACTTCCTTTCCACGTATCATAATATTTACATTTTTACCTGGTTCGGCGTATTCAGCTAAAACATAACCCATCGCAATCGGTTTTTCAAGTATCGGACTTACAGTACCACTGGTTACATCACCAATTTTCTTACCATCAGCATGGATTTCATAACCATGTCTCGGGAAGGCTTTCTTATCAGCCACCATTCCAACAAGTTTACGTGTAATACCTTGCTCATTCACTTTAACCAGTGCTTCTCTACCAATAAAATCACCTTTTTTAAGTTTGGTGATCCATTTAAGACCTGCTTCAATTGTATTTGTAGTTTGATCAATATCATTACCATAAAGGCACATTCCCATTTCCAGACGAAGTGAGTCACGGGAACCTAATCCGCAAGGGGTGATATTTAAATCCGCACCCGATTCAACAAGCGCGTACCAGATTGCTTCAGCCGCTTTAACTCCACCTTTAAAGTATATCTCAAAGCCAAGTTCACCTGTATAACCTGTGCGGGATACTATTGCGTCAACACCCGCAACCTTTGCGTTGAAGAAATAGTAGTAACCTAAATCAAGCTCTTTGTCACACACTTCCTGTAAAACTTTTTGTGAATTTGGTCCCTGAACAGCAAGAAGTGAATAATCATCAGATTCATCACGCAATTCTACATCAAACTTGTTGTTTTTTTGCATCCAGGCAAAATCTTTATCCTTGTTGGAAGCATTTACAACAAGCATAAATTTGTTGTCGGAAATTTTGTAAACAAGAAGATCATCAACAATTCCACCATCTTCATAGCACATAGCAGAGTATTGTACCTGTCCGTCAACCAGTTTCGCCGCGTTGTTCACGGTTATATGCTGGACAAAATCGAGTGCTTTCTCCCCTTCTACAAACACTTCACCCATATGAGAAACATCGAACAATCCAACAGATTCGCGAACTGCTTTATGTTCCTGAATCATTGAGCTATATTGTACAGGCATTTCATAACCTGCAAAATCAACAAGTTTTGCGCCTAAACTTTTATGAACTTCGTAAAAAGCTGTTTTTTTCATAATCCAACCTACTTATTTAATTTATCCCAATCGGCAAGAAATTTTTCAAGTCCGATATCTGTGAGAGGATGTTTAAACAATTGTTCAATTACCTTAAATGGCATGGTTGCAACATCGGCGCCCATTTGAGCAGCATCAAGCAAATGAAGCGGATTACGGATACTCGCAACAAGAACTTCCGTTGAAAAGCCGTAATTGTCGTAAATCCTTACAATCTGCTCAATAAGATCCATTCCGTAATGACTAATATCATCAAGTCTTCCTACAAACGGACTAATATAGGTTGCACCGGCTTTTGCGGCAAGTAGTGCCTGTGAGGCAGAAAAACAAAGTGTAACATTTGTTTTAATTCCTTCTCCGGTTAATGTTTTTACAGCTTTTAACCCCTCTTTAATAAGAGGAACCTTAACAACAATATTACTGTGGATTTTTGCTAAATCGTGTGCTTCTTTTAATATTCCGTCATAATCAGTTGAGATAACTTCCGCGCTAATAGGACCATCAACAATAGCGATAATTTCATCAAGTAGTTCGCGGAAATTTTTTCCTTCCTTCGATACAAGGGAAGGATTAGTAGTTACGCCATCGAGTACGCCAAGTGAGGCAGCTTCTTTAATTTCATCAATATTTGCGGTATCGATAAAAAACTTCATACTCTACTTCCTTATATTTTCCAATTCATCGGCTCAAAAGATAATAAATAAAACAAAGCTAAAATATCAATAAAAGAAATTTACCCGGGATAAAAAAACTAATCCAGTTCGTCTGTAACTTCTTTACCGGTTTTCGCGTTGTAAAAGAAAAACTTCTGCTGGTCGCACTTTTCATCACTTACGAGTTTAATTCTGATAAAGTTTTTAAACTGAAGCTTCATTAAATTAGAAATAGTACCTTCAGCAAGTTTATATCCCAGTGAAGGATGCACTACCAGTTTAAGTGAATTGGCCTTACCATGATGTTTATAGCGTTTGATCCATTCTTCAATTTCATGGATCATACTCGATTTTTTGGTGAGTAAACCGGTACCCATACACGAAGGACAAACCTCATGCATTGTCTGGATAATGTTTTCTCTTACTCTCTGACGAGTTATCTGCATCAACCCAAAATCAGTCATGGGTAAAAGTGCTACTTTCGCGCGATCTTTTTTAAACTCTTTTTTGAGTTCGTCATATATTTTTTTTCTGTTTTTATCATCTTCAAGGTCGATAAAATCAACCACGATCAAACCACCAATATCCCTCAGGCGTAATTGTCTTACAATCTCACGGGAAGCTTCAAGGTCTGTCTTAAGCGAATTGAGCTCCTGTTCTTTCTTTGCGGCATATTTGCCACTATTCACGTCAATTACAGTCATGGCTTCGGTATGTTCAATCACGATGTGACCACCGGAAGGCATCGGAACTTTTCTGCCCATCAGAGTTTTGATCTGCTCTTCTATTTTGAAGGCTTCAAAAACTGACTGGGCTCCGCGGTAATGCTCAACTTTATCAACGAGTTCAGGCTGAATCTCCTGAATATACTCTTTAATTTCCTTGTAAATTTTACGTGAATCGCAAAAAATATGGGAAACATCAGGTGTAAAAAAGTCGCGTATTACACTACGGGTTGTGTTTACATCTTCATAAACAAGCGCGGGAGGATCGTTTTTCTTTGCGAGCGCCTGGATATCATTCCAGGTTTTTACAAGGTACTTTAAGTCGGCAGAGAGTAATTTTTCATCCTGATCTTTTGCGGCGGTTCTGATAATAAGTCCGCAGTTTTCAGGAATAATACCTCTCGCGATTTTGCGGAGTCTTCTTCTCTCTTTAAAATCAGATATTTTTTTAGAAACACCAATTTTATTATCAAAAGGAAGAAGCACGGTAAACCTGCCCGGTAATGAAAGTGAAGCTGAAACCCTCACACCCTTACCCTTAACAGGCTCTTTGAGAATCTGGATTAAAAGTTCCTGACCCTTGTGTAATTTTTTGTACTGTTCATCGGCAGGTTCTTTCTTTTCGTTAGCACGCTGATTGTTACCATCGCCGTTTTCATCATCATCGTCATCGAAAATTCCCTGAATATCTTCGAGGGAATCACCAATATCGGAAAAATGTAAAAACGCGTCGTGCTTGAAATTTATATCAACAAAAGCAGCCCTTATACCGGGCAACACTCGTGCAACTCTGCCGAGATAGATATCACCAACCATCCTGCGCTTTTCGGGGTGTTCGATAAAAAAATCGACCAATTTGCCATCTTCTGTTATGGCAACCCTTGTCTGCGAGGAGGAGGAATTAATAATAATTTCCTTAACCATCTCGTATCTCTAAAACTTTTTACTGATAACAACTTTTATTTACCTCTTTCGGAGCTAACCAAAAGAGCACTTTATTTCTGAACCTTTGCTCTACTTCGGCAACGTCCGGTGTATCCGTTTGCGTTAAATCGATATTATCAAGGTGTTTATCAGTAATAAGTTTCAAATCTTCTAAGTTATTAGCGGATAATACTTTCTCAAGTAATACATTAATACCGGAGTAATACCGCAAATACCAGATAATATTTTTTTTAACATGATTTAACAAGACCGCTCCCGTGTATTCAATTTCCAGTAATTTGATATGCTTAAAAATTGTGGAGCGAAGCGTTTCCTTATCGGGTTCTCCGGGGTCATTCCCGGTTTCGAACAAAGAACGCGACCTGCTAAAAATAAACGGATTGCCTAATGCGCCGCGAGCAACCAGTACAGAATCTATGCCCGTATTTTTTTTCATTTCAACTACATCCGCAGGGGTAAAAACTGAACCGTTACCCACAATTGGCAAGTTGGTTTTCGCTTTAATATCAGCGAGAATGTCCCATCTGGCGGCTACATCATATTTATCGGCTCTGGTTCGGGCATGAATAAATACCAGTGACGCGCCGTTATCTTCTGCCGCCTTTACATTGTCTATTACGTTAATATTCCTGTCGTCCCATCCTAATCTTATCTTTACAGATACCGGGATTCCTCCCGAGGCAGAGACCATCGTTTTTACAAGTTTACCTAACAATACGGGATCGTTGAGCAAACCAGCCCCAAGTTTATACCTGGTCACCTGCTGTTTAGGACATCCACAATTGAGATCTATAATATCAGGCTTAAACCTTGCAATCTCTTTAACCGCGGGATAAATGTACTTCGGGTCATTACCCAATATTTGTACACCGACAGGTTTTTCATCTCTGCTGAAAGCCAGCAGCTTCAAACTTTCAAAACTGTTCTCAACAACTCCTTTAGCACTTACCATCTGAGTAAATGTTAGAGTCGCTCCACACTCTTTGGCTATTTTCCTGAAGGGGGCATCGGATACTTCAGCCATTGGAGCCAACATTATAGAAGAACCAAGTGGTTCATTACCAAACATCATAAAACATGTTTCTTTCGTAAGTATCGCGAATATCAAGCGAACAGTTAAAACACACAAAAATTAAACAAAAGTGGGAATAACTCTATAAAAGTTATTCCCAAAATCAAAAGCCGTACATAAGTACGGCTAATTTTTTATTCTTTATCTTTTTTCTCTTTGGAATCTTTATCTTCTTTTTCAATTAAAGCTTTACGAGAAAGTGAAAATTTACCATTCTCGATAGCAAGCAGTTTAACCTTAACTCTTTCACCTTCTTTAAGATAGTCTGCTACCTTATTAACACGAACATGGTCAATTTGTGAGATGTGAAGAAGTCCCTGAAGACCAGGTAAAATCTCAACAAATGCACCGTAATCAGCAATTTTGATTACTTTACCATCATATATCGCGTTAACTTCCGGTTCAGATGTTATACTTTTAATATACTCACGAGCTTCTTTGGCTGTCTCGGAATTCTGTCCTGAAATATTAACTGTACCATCCTCATCAATATATACTTCAACTGAAAAGTCTTTCTGGATACCCTGAATAACTTTTCCGCCAGGTCCAATCACCGCGCCAATTTTTTCAGGATTGATTTTGGTTGTCAGCATTGTAGGAGCGAATTTGGATATCGCTTCACGAGGCTGTGTAATTGCTTCAGCCATTTTGCCAAGAATGTGCATTCTGCCATCTTTTGCCTGGCTTAGTGCTTTCTCCATGATCTCGAAAGAGATTCCCTGAATTTTGATATCCATCTGAATTGCGGTGATACCTTTTTCAGAACCGGCAACTTTGAAATCCATATCACCAAGGTGATCTTCATTTCCAAGAATATCGGAAAGAATCGCAAAATTTTCACCTTCTTTCACGAGACCCATAAGATCGGAAGAGCACACGTCTGAACTCCAGTCACACTGATATAT
>BQMY01000119.1 GCA_022181065.1 Melioribacteraceae bacterium
CAAAGATTTGAGATAATTAAGTGATGTTTTAATTACATCCTCGGTGAATATCATATCGTTGTTCAGCAGCAGGAGATATTCTCCAGTAGCGTGCTTGGCTCCGGTATTGTTAGCTTTGGCAAAACCGTCATTTGATTTATTCTTGATTAACTTGAGATTTTCAATACCCTTTATTTCTTTTTCAACATCTCCCTTTGTGGACGCATTATCAATCAGAATTATTTCATAATCTAGATCTTTGGTGTATTGCTGCAGAGTTACAAGAGTATCCCTTAAAAGCTTACCGCCATTATAGTTAACAATGATGATTGAGAGTTCGGGATTGTTACTCATCTATCTTACGTAAATTTAACGATTCAAAAAATTTCTTCCTGAGATAAGCAGATGAATATTTTTCAGGAATGTTAGCTGAAATATATCTGTATGAGATATCTTCTAAAAATCGATTAACATCAGTATAATCAGTGATTTCGCCTAATATTTCAAATTTATAAAATGCTTCTAACTCATCACACATTTGCCATGTTGAACTCTCTCTCATCGTAATAACGAGCACAGGCTTTTGTGTGACAATGTATTCAAAAGTTTTGCTTGGAATTGCAGATTTTGATATTGAAGGCAATAATAATCCATCAGCCAGCATCATCTCTTTCAATAAAGATTCACGAGTAACCGGCTCTTTAAAAAGAAGTTGGATTCGGGAATTATCGAACTTACTTTCATACTTTTTCAGGATAGTATTTTCACGTATTCCTTTAATACCGTAAAACTTTATTTTTATAACTTTATCCAGATAAATTTTATCCGGATCCAACGCAATTAACATTGCCTCAAGTCTGCTAATCTGCTCATTACCTCTGAAATTACCAGCATAAAGTAAATCAATGCTATTTTTTTTTGTCCCTTTTATTACTTCGGGTAGTTTTAATTCGGGATAGGCATTTGTGATGACAGTGATCTTATTCTTCATTTCCGGAATTCTGTTTTGAAGCAAAGTTTTCCAATTTTGGGAAGTGACTATTATATGAGCGGCGTTAGCAAGCATATTTCTTTCCAGCTTTTCTTCATATCGCTTGCGAATATTTTCTTTTACAAGATATTTTCTCAATGGCTCATCAATCCACCCATCTCGCAAATCAACCAAATGATCAATCGTTAGTTTCTCGGCAAGATACATCCCTGCAAGATGAGCAGAATTAGGTGGACTGGTACTAATGATTAAATTTGCTTTTTTCGCGGCCTCTATAACTGCATCTGATTTGCTAACTTTTTTCGACCAACCACCCAGATCATCTGGAATCGTGGTATAATAAACAAATTTGTTCCAGAGTAATTTCAGAATCCGTAAACTTAATTTATCCGCAATATTGAAGACTATCTTGTTAAGAATAGATATTGTGTGTTTAATCTGAATAACTTCTATTTGTCCTGAATTATACGTGTCGCTTTTCAAACCGGCACGAATAACTGTTACATCAAATCCCGCATCCAAAAACCAGTTAATATATCTTGAAGTTCTGTATATACCCACATGAGGAGGCTGATCCCAAAATGGCGCTATGAACAGCACTTTTTTATCAGGCATTTAGCTCACCTTCAAGCTGCTTGTCGAGCATGCGATTCTCATATTCAATATAAGCCATTAAAAATGCGATTATTACGTTAGCTTTATATTTTATGAGCATCGGTTGAAGAAGAGACAAAAGAGAAATACCAATAATTGCCCCTAAAAGTCCGAGGCATATCATCCGCGCTTTATAGTTATTGCTCAGCCTGTATATCCTGTATGCGTTTTTTGCAGAAATGTAGAAGAGGTATAGAAATAAAATTCCTCCAATAAGACCACCCTTCCAGAAAAATTGCAGCCATGAATTATCAAGATAGTACTGATTGAACGGATTGCCTGGAAGTATTTTATATTTCACCCACGCGCCATTTCCCTGACCAATAAGCGGGCTGTCAATAAATTCCAGAATTGCGTAATAGTTCAACTCAATTCTCATTAGAAATGAGAGATCGGAAGAGGGGTTAAAGATTGAAGATACCCTGTAATCTACCTTATCATTTGTTTCAGCAGAAAGTTTCTGAGGTTTTATCTTTGTTACCGCAACCCCTAAAACTATCACTGATACAAATATGAGCAAACCTAACTTCCATTTCTTAAGTTTAAGTGTATCTTTCAAATAGAAGAAGAAGACAACACCAAGAACAGCAAATAATGTAACCCATAATGAACGGGTAAGTGTTACTATACTTCCAAGTGAAACAATTCCAAACAGGGAAAAACTAAATAGTTTCAGGAGTAATTTTTTTTGTGTTAAGGAAAATGCAAGTAAGATACCGGCGGCAAATGGAAGGAAATTCATCTGGAAGGCAACAAATCGTAAACCGCCGCTCTTCAAAAAAAGCGCTATGTGACCAAGTGCTATAAGTAGAGATACTACTAATAGAGCCTTAAATACTCTATAATATTCTTCCCTTGAATTGAACAAATAGAGAAAAACAAAAACAAACGCATAATAAAATATTCGCATGGTTTCGATAAGAATATCTCCAGGTCCAAAACCGTTCAGATAGCCCCAGGCAGAACCGGCAAATGAGTAGAGCAGGAAGAAAAAAAGAATTTTTGTAAATCTGGTTTTGGGTAGAATATCGAGATTAGTTTTTCGAAGAAAATCCAATAAAGTTATAAGTAGAAGGAGGTAAATCGGTAAACTGGTTATTACCTCATTTCTCAAAACATAATTGAAAGAATTGGTAATAATTACGTATGGGAAAAGATAAATCCATACAAGAAATATATCTATACGTTTAATGTAAAAGAGAAACCAGAGAAATCCGGCAAGACCGCCATTGATTACTGTCAGCAGAATCAAAGATTTGCTGGAGAACTTTTCACTTATATAAATCTGCGCGATCACGCTTACCATCAACATTAAAACAAGCATGAAAAAATCTTTACTCAGCCATATTTTAGGTTTAGATAATTTCATGAACGAGCACGCTGTAGTAAGCTATAAATCTTTTTCAAATTATGTTTATTAAAGATATACGACATTAGTATATAAAAACCGGCTCCCGATATTACCAGAATAATAAATAAAACCAAATTACTTACTGCACCTACCAAAAGATATTTAATCAAAAATAAGAATATCATCATCCCGACGGACAGTAATATAGACTCTTTCAGATTTAAAAACAGTTCAGATACTTTACAATCGAAATATTTGAATGGAATTGCCAATCCGGGATAAATAATAACAATATTTGCAATCAAATATGCCAGCGCAACACCCATAATACCCCAATTTAATCCAATGACATATGAGAGACCATAAGTACCAGCGGTGAACAAACCCCAACGAAACCAGATATTGGTTTTATCTTTCACCTGGAATAATACGCCCGTTTGGGTAAATACCGATTGTATAAGTCCGATAACTGAAAATACCACGAGCAAACCTTTTAAAGGCTGCCATTTTTCGTTTAGAAATAAATCAACAAACACATCACTTACACCCAGAATACCCAACATCAAAGGAAAGGTTATAATAGATAGCGCAAGGGTAGTTATGAGATATGCCTCTTTTAATTTCTCGTTGTCATCCTGTAACTTTGAAAAAATCGGGTACATTACTCTCATAAAAACCGAGGTAATATTGTTAAGGGGCAAGAGCAATATCCTGTAGGCAACCGAATACAAACCAAAAGCTTCTTTACCGAGGTATTTACCGATTAGCAGCTTGTCAAGATTTCGTACAAGATAATTCAGCATATTGAAACCAACACTGTTCAAGCTGAATGCCATTACATCTTTTACTTCCTCCCAGCTGAATTCTATTGCGGGTTTCCATTTGCTGCCAAACCATAAAAAGAGTGATGTAAGAAAATTTGCGGTTAGATATTGTGCCACAATACTCCATACCCCATATCCCATAAAAGCCATTGAGATACCAACGACAGCACCACTAATAGCCGCTAAGATTTCATAGGTAGCAACATATTTAAAATTTAGCTCTTTCTCAAAAAGAGCCTGCTGAAGAATAGTTAAACTCGTTAAAAAAATACTGAGAGAAAGCACTCTAAGTACTAGCGTAAGTTCAGGCTCATTGTTGAAATCGGCAATTAGAGGGGCGGATAAATTCAATAAAGCAATAAGTAAAAGAGCAAATGAAATATTAAACCAGAAGGCGCTTGAAAATAGTTTATGTGAAATCTCTTTGCGCTGAATTAATGCAAAACTGATTCCCATATCCCGGAAAACTGTGAGAAATCCGGTCACTACCACTGCCATACCTATAAGCCCAAAAGCCCCCGGATCTAATAAGCTTGTCAGAATCAGATAATTGATAATCTGCACAAGTTGTCTTAATACCCGGGAGGAGGTATTCCAGCCTATTCCGGAAATTCCGGCTTTAACCAAACTCATCTATTTTCCGGAGCTGTTATTTTCCGGTTTATATTCTACAGATTTGAAATTGAAAAGATTCTTTTTGATAAAGCGTACTTTATCCGAACCATCAAGAACTTCATTCTCTTTGAAGAATATATAGAGCGTTAGAATAATGAAAATGCCGAAATTTATAATAAGTGTCATTAAAGCACGTGGCGGAAAGCTTTTCTTTGGTGGCGCCTCGGCATAATCAATGATCTGCAGAATTGGTGTATCTTTCTGTTCTTCAAATTTTGCCTGCTCATACAGCGGAAGGACGAATTGTAAAATCGACTGACCTATTTCCACTTCGCGCATCAATCTGAAATATGTCAATGCCTGTTCTGGTAACTTATCGGCAGAAACCAGTAAACCGTCTTCATTTCCTTCATTTTTTAACTTATTATACTCTTTCGCAAGCGCTTCAACCTGTATCCGCAGTCTTCCAACTTCCGGCGCGTCTTTTGAAAGAACCTGCTCCATTATCTTGAGTTCAGTTTGTTTTGTGATGAGTTCAACTTCAAGATTGGAATATACGGTAAGTATGCTCCTCATTTGATCTTCGGCACTAAGAATTCCTGAAATTTCCTGAAATTGTCTTAGCGAATCTTCAGCGTTACTTAAACTTTCCCTTACTTCCGCGACTCTCTCACCAAGAAATTCACGATTCAATTTCGATTTTTTAACGCGTAATTCAATGGTTCTGTCATTGAGCATGCCAATAATATAATTTGCCATATCAGCCGATAACTGTGCGTCAATTGTTCTTACAGTCACCGAAAACGCGCCTTCATCAGTTATTTCTGTTGTGATATTATCGCTCAACATCTCCATCGTTTTCTGCTTGAACTCTTCCCCGGTTGTATCAACATCATATACCTTGTAAATATCAAACTTTTGAATAAGTTCTTCGAGGGATGTTCTGCTGTATATTATTGTGTTATATCTACCCATTTCCGGACTCGCAGCACCAAGACCAAGCGAAAATGGATCAAGACCTCCGAGTAAGCCGGCAAGACCTCCCATCGCGTCATCTTCCGATGGAATTATCAATGTTCCGGAATCGAATTGTTCGTCCATCCCGAATCTAATCCCCAAATAGGTGACTGCCATCGAACCAATCATGAATAGAATAATAAATCGTTTCCACTTTATCAGTATCAGCAGATAATCAAGCAAATCAATTTTTTTTTCTTCTTCCATTTGTACTCAATATTTTATGCCAGAGGGCAATTATAAATTCTATTTTTGCAGAAGCAAGATAACAGTAGCTACACCACCGAGAACGCTTACAACTCTGCTGAACCAGTTAAAGTAGTAAATGAAATCCCTGTCTTTTTCGCGCGGGATAAAGATTGTATCACCGGGCTCAATTGTGGTATCATCCGGATCGAACCATTGCTGCGTTCCGGCTTTAATTACCATAATATCGCCACATTCTGCCATAATCGTTGTACCACCCGCGCGATCAATGTATGATTCGTAATCTTCGCCTTCAATGAATTCTAGATATCCGGGCTGGGCAATCTGACCATATATATAAACCGCTTTGTCTTCCTGAGGTATCAATATAAGATCGCCATGCTCAAGAAAAATATCAGCGTTTTCGTTTTCGTTTACAAATAAGTCAGAAAAATCAACTGAAAGAATATTGCGTTTGATAGTTGCTTCCATATTGAAATAAGCACGCTGTTCTTCATCAAGGTCGCTCAGGCGCATTTCAAGTAAACGCTGGTAATCAGGGTTATTTTTTGATTTGTCGAGTACGTCACGGTACCTGATAACTTTCGCCTGATTAAGCGCGGCTAAATTTGTAAAACCACCCGCCTGTTTAATTATATCTTTAATTTTAGTACCATTTTTTACGATCGGAAAGAGCCCGGGCTTTATTACTTCCCCTTTAACAGTGACACTTAAAGCTTTGTTACGCGGATATTTTTCCCTTATTACTACTCTGTCACCGGGTTGCAGATTAATATCATCAGCTGTTCCTTGCAGAATCGCCTGAAGATTTACTTTACGATAATTGTAGCCATCAACTGTAAGCGAATAAAGATCAACTGCCTGCAAATCTGCAAAAGCGGTTGTACCCTGAGCTATATCCAAAATTTGGGAAATTTTATCGTGTGGTGAATACTCATATGTTCCACTCAACCTCACGGCACCCGAAACAGTTATCGAATTACCTTCAAGATTCAGGTTAGGTACAATGACTCTATCTCCGTCGCTGAGGTAAGGATTATGCTCAAGTGAACCGGTTGCGTAAAAGCTTACAAGATCGGCATAGAGTGTATCACCTGTTTTTCTGATAATCTTAATATTTCTAAGTGACATTTCAATTTGCGGATCAAATTGCGCATTATCGTTGAAATATTGCAACGCGTCAGGGGTTCTGGCTAATTCTTTCTCCTCCGCTTCAGCACGCGCGATATCGGCAAGTTCGGCTCCTGCGGACAAATTTGCAAGATAAACAGCCTGATCAACTCTCTGAACAGCCATCGCATACTGATTGCCGGGATTCTTGACAGCGCCACTCACATAAACGGTAAATAACCTTGGCTGTAAAAGCGTGGTTGAGATTTCAGCTCTTAAAAACTTTGAAGATAATTTTTCAGAAATTTCCTTTTTTGCCTCAGTTAAGGTTTTTCCGGCAATATTCACAGGACCATATGATGGAATCAGAAGCATTCCCTCAGGTGTCACCGGTAGCGGCAGATTAAGCGGTATCTCACCCCAAACATCAATCTGTATAACATCCCCCGGTCCCACTATATATTTTTCCGGATCAACCGGACCGTCAAGAACAAGAATATTTCTCAACTGTTCGGCTATTTTTTGTTTATCAACGTCATATTCCGGCATGAAGGATTCGGCAAAATCCATCTGCTCAAAATTGTAAACTTTCTGATAATACGATAATGTACTTTTTGTGTCGTACTTTTTTTCAGAGCCAAACAGATTTGATTGAGACTCTAATTGCCCTGTTTGTGAATGTAGTGCTGATGCCAGGAAAAAAATCAGCAATAAAACACTTTTGCAAATTTTCATAAATCCGTTAACCTTCTAAAGATTTTCCGTATTGTTCTTCGTAATAGGTGAGATATTCCTTGTTGAGAATTCTTTCCCACCATGTTTTATTTTCAAGGTACCAGTTTATGGTAGCCTTCATTCCTTCATCAAACGATATTTCCGGCTTCCAGCCCAGTTCTTTCTCTATTTTGGAAGAATCAATTGCGTAACGCCTGTCGTGTCCCGGGCGATCTTTTACGTACTCAATCAAATCTTCTGTTTTATCAAGATTGGAAAGAATTAGTTTTACAATTTCGATATTAGGTTTTTCACTATCGGCACCAACGTTGTAAATCTCGCCGAGCTTCCCTTTAAAAAGTACCAGTTCAATTGCTTTCGCGTGATCAAGTACGTAAATCCAGTCACGCACGTTCATACCATCACCGTAAACTGGAAGTTTTTTACCGTTTAATGCATTTATGATCATCAAAGGAATCAGTTTTTCCGGGAATTGATACGGACCGTAATTATTAGAGCATCTTGTAATTACCGCAGGGAATCCGTGAGTGTGATAAAAAGCCATTACAGCCATATCAGCGGCAGCTTTGCTTGCACTGTACGGACTATTAGGGCTTATTGGGGTTGTTTCACTAAATTTTCCTGTTGCTCCAAGGCTTCCGTAAACTTCGTCAGTTGACACCTGGAGAAATCTTTCAACGCCAAACTTTTTGGCAACATCAAGTAAGGTAGTAGTACCGATTACATTTGTCATGTAAAACGGTTCCGAGCTCAGGATACTCCTGTCAACATGCGATTCTGCGGCAAAATTGATTACGTGATCAAACTTGAATTTTTCGAATAACTCTTCGATAAGTTTTCTATCGAGAATTGAACCTTTCACAAATGTATAATTTTTCCTGCTTTCCGAATCTTTCAGGTTTTCCAGATTTCCTGCGTATGTGAGCAAATCAAGATTAACAACGTTAATTTTTTCATGTTTGGCAGTGAAATAGTTTATAAAATTACTGCCAATAAATCCTGCTCCGCCTGTTAAAAGAATATTCATATAAATTCCCGATTAAAAGGCAAAAAGTCCGATGTACAAACCGGTCTGGAAAAAGAACATACCCGAAGATAAGTCGTCCGGAACACCATTGAGATCACGCCCATTAGCCACAGTCCATTCATCCACGAAAGTGATTTGATATCCGGCACCTGCACGAAAAGCGATAAAACGTGTGAGAGGAATATCCACATTTACCATAGGAGAAACTGTATAAAATGTATTTGTCATTTCACGAGCGCTATTTTGCTGTGATGGTCCAAGTTGAACCCACTGATCGCCATAATTATACTGAACGGCATTGTTGTAAAGATTAAGCTCAATACTTCCCATTCCCAGCATCGCGCCTGCGGATACGGCTACACCACGGATAAACGGCATTGTGTACTCAACGGTTATACCACCACCCGAAACAGAATATTGCGCTGATCTGTGTACTGTACCCACAACACCCGAACTTTCGGTTGTACCGCTAAAACCATAACCGCCAAGTCGGAGGTTTTTAACAAACATTATATAGAGATAACCGGAGCCACCAAGAGCAAAAAAACCATTATCGGAAATTTCTTCCAATCCGAGTGCGGGAAGCATTTTATTAACTTCATCTGTGTTCGGCATTACCCACATAGGATTTACCCCGGCAGCCGCGCCAAATTTTGAAATCCAGCCCACCTGTGGTGCCTGTGCGAATGAAATTGAGGAAATTACAAGAAAAATTAAAACAAAAAGGTGATATTTTTTCATAAGTTGCTTTATTTCGTAAATAATAAATATAATCAAAACACCTAAAATATAAAATTTAAAAGCAGGGTTCTCATTTTATTCTTATCTTGAATATTAACAATTTGTTAAACAAATAAACACTCTTTGGAGGTCATAAATTTTGTACCTCTTATTCACTTAATTACGACATTGCAGTATTCTTATATTTTAAATTAACGGACAGGAAATCATGATCGAAGAGAACAAACCGCAATCCGCCGAAACCTGGAGTTTCCCCAAAGAATTCTGGCTCGCAAACGTCATGGAGCTTTGCGAAAGAGCCGCCTATTACGGTTTTTTTATAGTTTTAACCCTCTATCTTACCGATGTGGTAGGGTTTACTGATATCGAAACTGGATACATAGCCGGTATCTTTTTTGCCGGTTTATACTTCCTTCCTCCTTTTGTAGGCGTTATTGGTGATAAAATAGGGTTTAAAAAAGGACTTATAATAGCATTCGGATTACTTTCAATAGGGTACTTTTTCCTTGGTATATATACCGGAAAATTTGCCGTGATATTTTTTCTGATCATTGCGATGATCGGCGGATCGTTTATTAAGCCTTTAATTACCGGAACAGTCTCAAAAACGACAGATGAAGTTAACAGAGCCCGCGGTTTTTCACTCTTTTACTGGGTTGTAAATATCGGCGCGTTCACCGGAAAAACTTTTGTACCTTATATCAGACAAGGATTGGGACTTGAATATGTTAGTCTTTTTTCTGCCGGAATGACATTACTGGCGATGCTCTTCGCCATATTTTTCTTTAAACCTCTGAACGAAACCAGAAGCACTAAATCACTCGATGATGTGTTTACGGCATTGAAAAAAATATTCACCGCGCCACGTTTGATAATCCTTACTCTAATCGTTACAGGATTCTGGATGATTCAGCATCAGCTATATGCATCCATGCCGAAATATGTTATCCGTCTTCTTGGTGAAGAAGCCAAACCGGAATGGCTCGCTAATGTAAACCCACTTGTTGTTGTTCTTTTTGTTGTGTTTGTAACACAAATGATGAAAAAAACAAAAGCGGTAAGCTCTATGGCAGTAGGTATGTTTCTTATGCCTTTTTCAGCGTTGGCGATGGCTATGAGTCAGTCGCTTGAAAGTATAACTGGTACAGCGGTTTCTATACTCGGCATGTTCGTACTTCATCCGCTTACTGTTATGATGATCATAGGAATAGCTATTCAGGGATTGGCCGAGTGCTTTATTTCACCACGTTTTCTGGAGTATTTCTCAAAACAGGCGCCAAAAGGTGAGGAAGGACTCTATCTCGGATTTTCTCATCTTCACTCATTTATCTCAGCTATAGTCGGGTTTATTTTCTCAGGATATCTGATAGATGCTTATGTACCCGATCCCTCTACATTACCTGCCGGTATCACTGAAGCGCAAAAAGCGGCATATTACGCGGATGCCCACTATATATGGTATTATTTCCTCGCGATAGGAATGGTTTCAGCTATCGCATTGTTAATATTCAAGGTTGTTACTGACCGTGCTGATAAAAAATTGGAAGCAGAACAGGCAAGCTAAAATGAAAACTTTATTGATTATTTTGATCTCGGCTTTTACAATCCTGGCTCAAAACGGTGAACAAAAATCTGATGAGCTAAAAAAACTCGAGAGTATTAATGAAAATTTGCGCCACCGCCTTGATGAACTCGAAAAGGCGGTGGATGACCTGATCTGGTTTGAGCGGCTGGATGATGTCGCTTTTATCGATAAGGTCTATATTTACGGTCCCCCGAAATGGAAAGAGAAAAACCCCAACGCGCAGGGAGCGGGTAATCCGGTAAAATTCTGGTCGTATGTATTTATTCCAAAGGGAATCGATACCTCAAAGGAATATCCGCTTATTGTATTTCCTCACGGAGGTGTTCACAGCAATCTTTCCACTTATTACACTCACATCATAAAAGAACTGATGTATCAGGGATACATTGTAGTAGCCGCGGAATATCGTGGAAGCACCGGATACGGTCAATCACACTATCAGAAGATTGATTACGGCGGACTTGAAATCGAGGATGTCCATGCCAGCAGAAAATATATGATTGATAATTATCCCTTCATTGATGAATCAAGGATTGGTATTATGGGATGGAGTCATGGAGGATTGATTTCACTGATGAACATCTTTGAACATCCGGATGATTACAAGGTCGCTTTCGCGGGAGTGCCCGTTTCCGACCTTATTGCCAGAATGGGATATAAAACACAAGGTTACCGGGATTTATACGAGGCTGATTATCATATTGGTGAATCGGCTTATGATAATGTTGAAGAATACAAAAGACGCTCCCCGGCCTGGCAGGCACATAAATTACAAACTCCTTTGCGAATCCACACCAACACTAATGACGCTGATGTAAATGTTCTCGAAGTTGAGCACCTCATCAAATCCCTCAAAGCAGAAGGGAAGAAGTTTGAGTATGAAATATTTGAGGATATCCCGGGCGGACATTCATTCGACAGAATGGATACAAAAATAGCGCGAGAAATACGATTGAAAATCTGGAAGTTTCTGGCAAAATATTTATTTCCGGTAAACCCGATTAAATCTGTTGATGATATTTACAAAGCGGCTTACCGCGATCCGGAAATAAAGTAGAAGCACGCTTAATTCTCACCCCTTTTGAACCAGCAGCAATTGTATTATTCTGATTGTTGCCGCAAAGAATTTTGATGATGCCCTAATTATCAGGGCATCAAATTTTTTAAGTAAATTCACTTCATTCATCAATACAGGTCAATAATTTATGGATGTAAATATCCGGCATGAAAAAAGGCTATCTGAATTGCCTGTTCATGTATGCAGGGCATCCGGTTTTTTGTAATTAAAAGGGATGATCGGTGACCATCCCCTGCAAAATATTTATGTTTTTCTGTAGATGCGCACCATGCCTGGACGCTGACTAAAAAGTAGTCAGCCCCGAACAGAATAGTGATAAAACACTACCAAACCGTTTTAACGGTTTCGCATATCATAAAACGGTTAAAACCGTTCTGAATAAAACACTTTCTTCTTGCCCCACGACTGAAGTCATGGGTTAATGGTCTGAAGAACTCTACCTCAGCTGACCTCTCCTGAATCACAGGAAAGGGCGCGACAAATACCTGGCTCCTGAGTCATAGTTTCCTGAACAGCATCTCCTGTAACGCAAAAACGGGAAGGGTCGGGCATTCTTTGAACTTCGCGCTAGCGGGGGTTCAATTGAGCTTACCCACCTTTGAGAGTCATAAGTAACAAGTTGTTAGTCTTTAGTCAAAAGATAAAGGATGCCCAATCAATTCGCCGGGGCGAAGAGCATGACAGACTAACGAGGCCCCGAGCAGCCTAAGAGACTCTACATCTCCATCCATCGACTTTAGACTAAAGACATATGACCATCGACTATTTCACATACGCCATTTTGATCATCTCACTGAACCAACCCATATCAAACCTCAAAAAATATGTTCCGGATGATAAACCAGCCGCGTTAAAAGAGAGGAAATAGATTCCCGGCTGTTTTTCCTCATCGAGAAGTGTGTCAATTTTCTGACCAAGCGAGTTGAAAACCTCAACTTTTATGGTCGATTCATGCTTCACAATATACTTGATATTGGTTGTACCGTTGAACGGATTGGGGTAATTATCAGAAATATAAAAATACTCTGTCTTTTCTTCTTCGTATGTGTCAATGGTTTGGGGCTCCAGCAGACTTCGGTAGCTATCCTTGAGCATTCCGGCGATATTGATAATATTCTGAATAGAGAGGTTGATATCATCTGTATCAATCAGCATTAATGCGTATAACAGTTTAATTGATTGCCGCGGGTAAATATCGAACGGACCACAGTTCATTTGCAGCTTGATATCTTCATCAAATGTTGAATCTACATAAGTGTAATTCCAGCCGGTACCTTTGTAGGGATTGCCGTGAAACAGGAATTTTGTCGGCTCACCGGTTTGCGGATTGATGAAAGGAGAACCATCATCTTTTAATCCCCTGAAAAGGTTTTGCTTAATAGTGATTATTTTTTCGAGCAAGGAAGAGTTTCTGTAGGAATATTCGGAATAAACCATTGAAGACAATTTTGAGCTTTCTCCATTTTTGTTTTGGGGAGCGTCAAGTAGCTGAATTCCCATAACAGGTGTATAATCTCCCCATTCAAAATCTTCGGATTTTTTATTATAAATAAAACCGAGGTTTAATGTTGAATCACACCCGAATGCATCATCGTATGGTCTTCCGAGATCAGGGTCAAATTTAAATGCCGGATAAAAATCGAGCATCGGGTCATCAGATTTATTCTCGAGGGTATATTCTATAAAAATCACATTTTTCAAAAAAGGATTATTTCCGAATCCAAAAATTTTGGTTTTTAACTCAATGGGTATTCCGGTAAAAGTACTTAAGTTGAAAAAATTATGTCTGGCAAACCAAAGCATCTTGTCACCATAAAAAACGGGTGAATCCAGTTCAGGATCGAAAACCCCGTTCTTATTCCGGTCACTCCAGGGCGCGCCTGCTTCAGTCGGGTAGTTTCTGATCTGTTCGAGGTATTCGTTGTATGATAAATTATGACCGTCATTACTGATTGCAAAGATTTTAGATTTCGGATCATCAGGTTCAACTATCTGACCGTATTCATCTATAAATCCCGGAATGTAATTTCGCACATAGAACTCACTTTCGCTTCTGTTGCCGTTGTGTTTTACCTCTTCACGATAATTGGTTATCCAGTTCAGATCATAAGAGTATAAAAGTGTAGCTCCCGGCTCTTTGTTCATGCCAAATAAATTCCCGGGACTTCCCTCACCAAGATTACTTACATTAAAATAGATATCGTTTACCGAATACATTGTGTAATCGATATCGAAGTTTTCATAATTCCACTGTGCGTTGAGTGATGATAAGCATCCCAAAAGAAAAAAAATATAAAGTTTCATTATCGCCCGCTATTGTTACCTCTTTTCAGTATGCTATTTAACAATTGGATTGATTAGAAAAAAGGGACTAAAATTTGACCAAAACCGGAATGTGGCAATAACTCTAATATATTTTCTGAACTATGCGGAAGAGACTTCCTTCAGCGGGAAGTTTAACTGTTAACGTGCCTGGTTAAACTTCATACCGAAAAGCGGACGTAAATATTTAATCCGCCGTAAAACAAATTCATAAAGTAAAAGTGATAGACAAAATGTGCAGCCAATCAAGAGTAGCAACTTCATCTCTGCAGATAACTGAAGGGGTAGAATGTAGTATGATAGTGCAAACTGGATTGGCAGGTGCACAATATATACTGGATAAACCGCTTTACTAAAATATTCTAAAGTTTTCGATCGTTTATTAAGGTAGATTGAGCCAAACCCGAGGATGGTCAATATCCAGCAAATTGATTCAAACGCTATCAGAATATTGGGTGTACCTTCGAAATTAAAGATTACAAATCTTATAAGATATGAGATAAAAGCAATACTCAATGTTTCCCATCTGATTTTTCTGACAGACTTCCAGAATGTTTCTCCAAGGGAGACAAACAGGAAACCTGTAAAAAACGATATAAGTCCGAGCAACCAGCCATGAACCGAATCTACAAACATTGTAAAGAACTCGGGATTCACAAAAACCGCTTCTAAAATAAACGGCAAAGTAAATAACAATACGCCATAACGATAGTGGAGCATTTTTTCTAATAAACGGAACAAAGCGTTATTCGGATTATCTTTCAAGTAAATCAGAACTCCGATCAACCACAAAGTATAAAGATAAATGTTAAGTAAAAACCATAAATGCCCGAAGGTAATTTTTATAAATGCCAGCTCGAAATATTCAAGAAGAATTGTAATCAGATACTCAAAAAGGATAATACCCGCGAGATAGGGAAGCAAAATTCTTAAAGAACGGTCAATTATTAATTCCTTCCAGTTTCTCCGTTCCATAGCAAAACAGACCCCCATTCCGGAAATTAAAAACAATATTGGTATTCGCCAGATATTAACTATAGCCATGAGAAACCAAATATCGGTCAAGGTCTGGTCATTTGCAGGGAAACCAATAAATTTCGCCCACGGTTGAAATGTTAAAACAATATGGTAGATAATTAGAAGAGCTATCGCAATGGTTCTCAACCAATCAATATCATATCTGCGCTGCAGATTGGAGCTATTTGAGAGTATTGTTGAATCAGATTTAATTTTACTACTGAAATCCATTACGGCCTTAATTTTTTGGAGAGTCGTTTACCTAAAATTGGCGACTAAGAATTATTGAACTTCTAACAGCAGCAAATATCAATAACCTACCAGTTCAAAAATTTTGCCGAGTGTTTCGGGATGTTCCTTAATCATATAGCCTAATAATAGTAGAAGAATAATCAAAAAAGCGAACAAGCGCATAAATAATCTCATAATGTTCCCTGTGGAGTTTGTGGATAACTAAATATCTTTTATGATTTTATCAGATAACCAGTTAATTATTGTTTCATAAGTAAAAGTATGATCCTCAAGATTTTTTATGAAAAACTTATGACCATCATCCGGTTTACAGTTAATTTTATACCCGTTGATTCTTAAAAAAATATCAGTTGCGAAAAATGCGATTCTTTTATTTCCATCAATAAAACAATGGTTTTTTGTAAGGCTTTCCATCAGAGCTGAAGCTTCTTCTATAATATCATCATAATATCCTGTTATGGGTCTGTTTACTGCCGCTTCCAGAGCAGCTTTATCCCGCAAGCCATTAATCCCGCCAAATTCTCTAATCAAATTTTCGTAAATAGTCAACACATCTTCAACATTCAGATAAGTTCTCATTTCGCCAAAAGTTCACCGAGCTTACGATTTTCCCTGATACTTTTTTTTAGATGGCTAAGTAATTCCGGATTTATTTTCTTTTCTGAAATTGCACTTTCGGGTAATTTCAAATTAAACGGAAGTCCTTTATATTCTTCAATCAAACTATAATATATATTAATTGCTTCAGAATGATTAATTCCAAGGCGCGATAATATTTTCGCAACCCTCTCTTTTTTCTCAGGGTCTATCATAGCTCTGACTGTAACTGTTCTACCCATATTTCGCCTTACGTTGACTTAATTGATAGCCTTATTATAGCTAATATAATTCAATTTTTCAATTCAGTTAATTAGCCATTTCATTGAATTATGATGCTTATATTAGAAAAAGTATAGATTAGATGTTTAGAATTGAGTATTTATGAAAACACATTCATTAGAATTTAGTGGAATATATTACATATGTAACATATATTATATATGTAATATATGTTTTATTTAAAAGGATCTAAACTAGTATGCCTAGAGGTAAATCGGGTAGAATTGTCTTAGAAATAGATACTGAATTAAAAAGGAAACTGTACTTGACGCTCGAAAAAGACCAAAAAACGCTACGTGAATGGTTTATTGAGAATGCAGTTAACTATATTTCCGAAGATAACATTTCGCTTTTTTTGGCCGCTGAACCAAAAGCTAAATATGAGGCAAAAAAGCATGAACTTTAAGATCCTAGAAACTGAGCAAAAGCTTCGGGGTGGTTATTACACACCTGAAATATTAGCGGATTTCATTAATCGATGGGTGCTTGAAAGTAATCCCAAACAGATTTTAGAACCAAGTTGTGGTGATGGGGTTTTTTTTGAATCCTTTTTCAATACCTTTAGGGATTCAATCATGTTGACAGCGTTCGAAATTAATGAATCGGAGTCCCGTAAAGCCGAGCAACGTTTTTATCAGAACAATTATAATAACTTTAAAATCTTCAATAAAGATTTTCTTAAATGGACCGTTCAAAATTTTAACACAGACGCAAAATTCGATGCCGTTGTAGGAAACCCACCTTTCATTCGATATCAATATCTCGAAGATGATACTCAAAGTTTAATTGAAATGATTTTCAAGTTATTGAGGTTAAAATTCACAAAGCATACTAACCTCTGGGTTCCTTTTGTATTAGCATCAATACATTTTTTAAAACCTCAAGGCAGATTGGGAATGGTTCTTCCTGCAGAAATACTTCACGTGATGCATGCTCAATCTTTGAGAACTTATTTAGGTCAGAATTGTGAGCGTCTGCTGATATTCGATCCTGAAGACCTTTGGTTTACTGATACATTGCAAGGAGCAGTAGTGTTATTTGCTGAAAAAAAGAAAGAAATAGAAAGTGAGACCAAAGGACTAAGTATTATTAAAACCAAAGGGTATAAATTTACAGAAGAATCACCATCTAAATATATTAGTAGTGCAAAATATATTAATGGTAAAACTATCGAAGGTAAGTGGACATATGCATTATTAACAGACGTGGAGTACGATCTACTTCTTTCTTTGAGAAGAAATAAATACATTCATCAATTTAAGAATATAGCAGATGTAGATGTTGGGATTGTAACTGGAGCAAATAAATATTTCTTGGTCAATGATGAAGTTATTAAAAAATTCGATCTAGAAAAGTATTCTCATCCAATGTTTGGCCGGAGTGAACATTGCCAAGGCGTTATTTATGATGAAATTCAACACCAGAAAAATATTTCTAATGGGGCGCCAACCAATTTTATCTGGTTCGATATAGATTCAGAAGAAGAGTTGAATTTATTACAAAAAGACTATTTAAAAGTGGGAAAAGCTGAATCTATCCATTTAAGGTATAAATGTAGAATCAGAAATCCCTGGTTCAGAGTCCCCTCAGTTTATACTACCAAAATTGGAATGCTCAAACGAGCACACGAATTCCCAAAACTCATTTTGAATGACATTCAGGCTTATACCACTGACACATCATATCGAATTAAGTCAAAGTATTTGGATGAATCCTCTATTGTATATTCCTTCATAAATTCATTGACGGCATTGACTGCTGAATTAGAAGGTCGACATTACGGTGGTGGAGTGCTCGAATTGGTTCCATCTGAAATTGAGAAATTGCTAATACCTATTCCACAAAATCTTAATTTTGTGAGTGGTCTCAAAAAATTGAATGAAGAATTCACTCACAAAATTAATGCTCAAGAAATACTAGGTAAGCAAGATCAAATAATACTATCTGCAATTGGTTTATCCAAAGAAGAAATCCGGGTTATACAATCCGCTAGAAAGAGATTATCTGCAAGAAGACGAAGAATCTAAATAAATTACTCTATACTAATCGTAAAATAATCTAAATTAAATACTGGAGCATATAAGCGCAGAGTGCAACCGAGTAAATGACTTTGTGCAATCACACTTTTGGCATCACCCCAATGTAATTGTGTCATGGCATTTTTCTGTTGATAAGAAATTGTATTCTTTTTAGTATTATGACTTATTTGTAGTTCATATGTACCTCTTAGAATTCCTTTGATAATAATCCTAAATGTTGTACTCGCTCTTTCGATATGAGCTTTCTTTGATCTCCTATCCAATTGCCAATTTAAATCCTTAAATACAGACTCACGAAAATAGCTTCTATGGTCAATATTAAGAGTTTTACCCTTTTTAAGTAATATTGAACCCGTTGCATGAGTGTTAGAACCAGAAGGTATGTTAAGATCACGCTCTGTTAGCGGTTTACTTATCCATATCAATGAGCTTTCGGTTTCCTTAGAAACTATCTTTGTACTTGTTTTTTTTCCGGTTTCTTTTTCTTTTTGCTGCTCACCAATTATATGATAACGAGTTTTTAATTTGATTTTTCGAATTTCTTTGGCATTGTTTTTTAAGCTATTTCCAATTACTTTAGGCAATAAATGCACATTCTCATCTACTAAGCGTCCTTCTTTATGGAGATTCTCTAATTGATCTAGTGTTTTTATTCTATAAACATTTCTTGGATGATTAGTCTCTAATTTTTCAAATGCTAATAAGATTTCTTCTAAATAATTTTTATCCATTATAGTATTCAGGTCAAGAAGAAGAATTGAACTTGCCTCTATATTGCGAACTAGTCCACCAAAGGTTAAATTTGCACTTCCAATTATAATTTTCGCCTCAGTTTTTGAGTAAGACAAATATACTTTTGGATGAAATATTATGTCTGTTGAAGCGGTATCAACAATTATAATTTCAACATCAAGCATTTTTAGTTCCTTAAGGGCCTGAATAGAAGTAATGCCATTCCTAATACCCAAAATGACTTTAGCTTTTTTCTTGTATTTTTGAAGGAATTTCTTTATTAGTTTTACTCCATATAAACGACAATACCCTACACTTATTAAAACGCCTTCGATTTCTCTTAACTCAAATAGTTGTTCAATTTGAGAAAGATGATCTTTCACATCACTTTCACCTTGAAGAATAAAATCAATTTTTACCACAAAGCCTCCTCTAATCCGTCACTTCCCGATAGATATTAATCATATCGGAAAGGTTTTTCTCGAAATTATATTTTTCGAATACCCTTTTTCGTCCTGCTTCCCCCATCGATTTTCTCAGCGCGGGATCGTCAATCAATTTTTTAAGCTCGAGTGTCACCGCTTCCATATCCTCTTTTGGCACTACAATTCCGGTTTTGTTATTATCCACAACTTCCGGTAATCCGCCAACGTTTGATACAACAACAGGTATTCCGCAAGATTGCGCCTCAACAATTGAAACACCAAAACTTTCACTATCAAACCGTGACGGGTAAACTTCGATATCCATTTTTCCATGATATTCGGGAATTTGGAAATAATCAATCTTTCCGGCGAATTCAGTTTTGTCACTTATTTCAAGTGATTCTGCCAGTTCTTTATAGCGTTTTTCTTCAGGTCCGCCACCTACAATGAGCAGTCTGATATTTTCGTATTTGTGTTTTTGCACCAGACTCGCAAACGCCATCAGCAAAATATCCTGACCATATTTCAGGTTAAGGGCTTTTATTGAGCCGATTGTAATGGTTCCGGAATCTGTTTTTTCTATCGGCGCGAATTTTTCTACATCTGTTCCAAAGGGGGTAACTGTTATCGATTTACCGGTATAAAGTGAGGTAACCTCTTTCATCACCTCGCTCGTGGAAAGCACCTTGTCAGCCTTCGCGAGATTATATTTTATGATAAACTTGTGAAGCGGAGATTTCAGCGGGAAATCGTAAATATCTTTTCCCCAAACAGAAATGATAAAAGGATGAAAACCTGTGAGCGCGCCTATAAGTCCGTAACTCGAAGCAAAATGGGCATGAAGTATATCGGGTTGGAATTCATTTATCAGCTTTTTGAGTTTGGAAACGGCAGTGAGATAAACAAGTTTGCCAAAGCTCCCCGATTCTTTCCCGGTCAGGTTATCTGCAATCCCGATTCCGTAAACAGGTATATTATTCTTTTTATAAAACTCATTTTTAACCGTAGACAGACTCCAGACGGCAACTTCTATATCCCTCGATTTTATTCCCGAAACCCATTTGAGGGTATGCGGATTTTCGGCTTCGGATAAAATTAGTATTTTCATTTATGTTATTATTTGTCCTGACCTGATGTTCAGCCCTGAGTAAAGATACGCTTTCATTGAGCAAATAAAATCTGTCCAGCCCTGAGTTTGTCTCATTGCCATTTTTACTTCTTTTTCGGTGTACTCAAAATCGGATTCTATAATTTTAATTTCTGTGAGATTATCCTTTTTAGCAGTAAGCATTATATCAACAACAGTTTTTTTACCGGATGCAGCCCATTCGAGAGATATTAGTTCATTTTTTTTAACTATTAGCACTTTTACATCAATTATTGCCTGCACGTCTTCGAAACACCAGGTAAGATTTTCGCCTGTGGTTATAATATCGCTCGCTTTGGAGGTAAAAAAACCGGAAAGTTTGTGAGGTTCAACAATAGCAGAAAAAACTTCCGTAACCGGTTTGCGGATTTTGTCGTAAACTTCTACTTTTAAGCTGCTCAATTTATCATCCGTTATTTATATATTATATTCCTTCAATAAATTAAGGAAAAGATGAGAAAAATTTCAGATAAACTTGGTGTTCTGGTTCTTTTTTTAGCGGTAACAAATTCCATTTTTAGCCAATCTGTGATGGAAAAACTCACCGATGACGCAATTATTTTCGGGGAGGATTTTTATACATTCTTTACCGCGCCCGCTCGATTTGATGGAACCGACTGGCTATATACCGCCGGGCTGGCAGCCGGTACACTTCTGATGTTTCAGGCGGATCAGACCATACAGGATAATCTCGCCTTTCAGGGAAGGAGAACATTAAATAACGATTTCTGGGATATCCCCACGGTTTACGGACTTGTACAATATGGTAATATCGCTGCATTAGGCGGTTACGGTATCGGATTGGCAACCGGCAATGATGAGTTGAGAGCCGCGAGCAGAGTTTTGTTTGAAAGTTTATCATATTCAGGTTTGACAGTTATGGCTGTGAGAATTCTTGCTGGAAGGCACCGTCCTTATCTTAATAACGGGCCCCACGAGTTTGTAGGATATACTCTTGATGATGATATGCAATCGTTTCCATCAGGTCACACCACAGTCGCGTTTGCAATTTCTACAGCAATGGCTGAGTATTTCGATAATAACTGGGTGAGAATTCCCCTTTACACACTCGCGGGTATGACAGGTTACGCAAGAATCAGGAACAATATGCACTGGTTTGGTGATGTTGTGATCGGTGCTATGATTGGTGTCGCCGGTGGTTTGCATGTTGTTCACAATGAAAGGGAAAGGCAAAGCGGGAAAGCAACCCCGTCGAAACTTTCAATTTTTCCTTCCTTCAACGGGGTGAATCTGGTTTACCGACTAAATTAAGTTTTATTCTGGAAATTGATTTAATCTCTTGAATTTATAGACTTTCCCTTTGTTTGAATCGGAAATGCCCGTTAGCACCAGCTTTGACATTGAATTCTCAACTCTCCAGCTTTCAGGTTGTTTATCCGGGTTATGGGGTAGCAATGTGATTTCGGGGCGGTGACCATGCATATGCCAATATCCTGTTTCCCGATTACCTTCAGGAGTGCGCTCCACATAAATTCTGTCCCACCTTATAAAGATGTAATATTTATTCTCAGGATCGAATGAATTTGTTATATCTTTTTCACCATCAGTTGCTGAAACAAGATCCCACAAACCTTGCGACATATCGGCGGGCGCTTGAGGAATAGTTTCTATTTTCTGGAGGATAACCGTAACATTCATACCCTCCTCAACGCGTTCCCAGATCATATTGTCATCCGCAAAAGATACATTAAACGCGCCAAACTCGTCAATCAGACCGATAGTCTCTGTATTTGTTAACTCCTTTTTGTCTTCATCATAGTTCCATGTGCCTTGGGAGTTTTGCAGCCACCCGTTTCCTGATGTATATGTACCATCGGGTTTGATGTTAGTCCATTTAGCGATGGGAGTCATACTTTCTTCGCCAACAGTAACATTTTTGATCTCCCACAGACCAATAATGCCTTGCGCTGAAAATAATGTTGTAAGCAAAAGAACAATTAAAAGTGTTCGATATAATAATTGAGACATATATTACCTTTTAATGAGATGTGAAGTGTTAATATAACTCTGAAGAGAAAAGGATTCATGAGAAAAATTAGTCTCCGGAAGAATCTGAATCAGCAATTTGTCATTCCTGTTTAGCCGCCTTATGAGGGCGCAGGCAGGAATCCCAATAAATAGTTATGTCGTGATATAACAATCAGAACCCACCCCAACCCCTCCCTTTGGTAAATGGAGGGGCTAAAAACATCATAATATGCACTTGAACATGTCATTTCCGTGAAATTTACCCACCTTAGGTGGGGCGAAATCTATCACATAACCCAGATGCCCTCTGCATGTGGTGGATTCAAGGGCATGACAAAACAAGGTTCCTGAGGTTCGCCTGTCCTGAGCTTATCGAAGAGCTCAGACACCTTTTATAGTCATATGTCGTTAGTCTTTAGTCAAAAACGAAAAAATAAAAAGTGGCTATCTCTCGATTTTATCGGGAAGTACGACAAAGCAGTTTTACTCCCCTTCTCCAGTGCGCCATGGCGTGAAGGGTGCGAAGCGTCGCAGGGCGTTGAGAAAACTAAATGTTCTTCGACTTACGCAGGAACCTATATTCCAAATCTGCAAAATGCAACCACCCCTTGTTTATGGTGAAGGAAGTGCTGGGGTCTGATTTTGTAGCGTCTTGAATAATTCCTGGTGGTAAACTATTCGACTATTTATTATCAATATACCAGATAGAGACAACCGTAATACTAGGCTCTAAACTACCACCACAGCAAGACTGTTTTATTTCTTTGATTTCAATTTCCTTGTTTTTCTCCAGCCAATAATTTATTTCACTTTCGAGTTCTATGGTGAGGTAAGTTTTTTTAAAGCTTTTACCTGCGTGTTTGAAAAATTTTACTTTCATGTTTCCTCATTTCTCTTAAAATATTTAATCATTTGATTCTTATGAATAAACCAGTACATGTTAACCTTTGAACAAAATATACATGATATAATTATGAAGTATTGTAATAAGTTGTAATAAAATGTAATGATCTATTGTCGGCTAAAGTTAGTTAGAGAGAGCAGTTATACAAATATTCGATGGATAACACAAAGGGGAATGACGAACCAGAAACCTGTTATCCCTGCGAAGTTTACACTCCTCGAGTGGGGCAGGTATCCAGCAGGTTTTTTCAATACGGTAATTTTTCTACCTCACCTAACCTCTCCCATGCCAGAGGCAGGCGGGCTTAACAAAGGAGAGGAACAAAAATGAGCGGATTCTTATTTGCTCCTGTTCATAGGAGAAGGGGTTGGGGGTTGAGGTCAGAGAATTTGGATATCCACCCTTAAGGGTATGACAAACTTGGGGAAGTGTCATTTCCGTGAATCCGCATGGGGCGGAGAAAATCTATCATATAAAACAAGGCGCCCTTTGCATTTGGCGGATTCTCCGGCACGACAAAAACCGGGGTGCCGGAGCTTTATCGAATGCTCCGCATATACGAGGGTGCACCTCAGCAGTAACTTCCAAATTATTTAAAGAAAAGGAGGATCAAAGACCCTCCTATGTAAAAGTTGGAATATTTTGTGCTTTTTACTCGGCACTATTTGATAAGAACCATCTTCTTTGAAAAGTTATGGTAATCGGTTAAAAGACGGTACATATATACACCTGAACTGTAATTTTCACCGTTCCAGGTAAAATCGAATGAACCACCGGGCAACTCGGAATTTACCAGAGTTGATATTTTACTCCCTGTGCTATCGAAAACTTCCAGTTTGGCGTGACTTTTTTTCGCTAAAGAAAAACTGATTGTTGTTGTCGGATTGAACGGATTTGGATAATTCTGATTAAGCTGGAATTCTAATGGTGGAGTTATGGAGCCCGTTCTGGTAACCGGTGTTCCTGTGATTTTATAAATACGACCATTACTGTATGAAGCGAAATATAAACTACCTGCAAGATCGACACCAAATGTTGATATAGAATAATTGGTGTTGAAAATTCTTTCATTTACAACTTCACCATCATTGTAAAATAAAGCCCAAATATTTCCAGTTACAAAGTCTCCATAAACATACTTACCCGTTAACTCGTCAGCATCTGAACCATAATAAACATATCCGCCGGTAATTGAATACCCGCCTTCGTCGCTATGGTCATACTCATGTATGGGCAATTCAAGTCCGGTTTGATCGCAACCTATTTGAGGATTAAAGCAGTGAGTTCCTTCCATAATCCTCCAGCCGTAATTTTTGCCGTTATTTATTATGCTTATCTCTTCCCATGCGTTTTGTCCAACATCAGCCGCGTATAATAGTCCGGTCTGGGCATCAAAAGAAAATTTCCAGACATTTCTCAGACCGTAGGCATATATCTCTTCTTTATAACCTGAACTATTTCCCACGAAAGGATTATCATCAGGAATACCGTAATTGCTGCCAGGTGGTACATTATCAACATCGATTCTTACCATCGAGCCAAGTAGCGTAGATCTGTTTTGTCCATGATTTAACGGATCACCTCCTGAACCACCATCTCCAAACGATATGTAGAGATAGCCGTCGGGTCCAAAATCGATAACGCCCCCATTATGATTGGAATACGGCTGCTCAACCTCCATCAATATAACCTCACTTTCGGGTACAGCAACATTTGGATCGTTTGCGCTAACTTTTAGCTTGGAAATTACAGTCCTTCTCGGGTTGTTACGTGTATAGTTTATGAAGAACAATCCGTTTTCCTCGTAGTCGGGATGAAACGCGAGTCCGAGTAAACCTTGCTCACCCCCGAAAAGCACTTTTGAGGATATATCTAAAAAAACATCAGCCTCTTCTACATTTTTGTCATTTTCGAAAACAAATATTTTCCCGGGTTGTGAGATCACAAAAAGTCTGTTGGTACCATCACCCGGATGTTTAATTTCAGTAATGTGGTCAAAGGAAAGATTGGGAAAAGCTTCTTCAATCTTAAGCTGAGCGGATAGTGTTACGGTAAGAAGTAAAAATATTGGAACATATTTCATCGGTTCTCCTTATTTTCTTTACTTAACGTTAAAGATAACTGGATTGTTTCTTACAAGATATTATCTTATTATTAGAAAATTGAATACAGGATAAATATTCCGGGAACTATTGACCGGTGGAAAGCATGAGCTTACGTGAAAAAGTAATAAAAAAAATTGAATGTTTCATGTTCAACATTGAGGAGCGTAATGACATTGATATCTATACACTTCTTAAAAACCTTGAAATAATACTTATAGACCTCTATGCTTACGTTGAAGAATTACCCGAAGAGGAGATACCGGATGCGGATCTTGAGTCGATAAATTATCACTCACGAAGTATTGAATTAATTGTTGCCAAACTTGATGACCAGAGCAATTCAGCAGATGTTGAAAGATGGAAGGTAGTTTATGATGAATTTATAGATATATTTAATTCTATGCTCTCGGTAAAAGAAAATAGTGAAGATGAAGAAAAGTTATTAAATATCTGCGATATACTCGCCACTATTTACACAAAATTTTCTATAATAAAAACCGAGTTCACAGATTTGGAAAAAAAATTCTGGACCATAAAATATGGTTATGAAACCGACTGGGGTGAAGATATTGAATATTTATTATCAATTTTACCCGGCATCAGGAATTTGATAACAGAACGAAGTTAACATTATTAATTATAAACTTTCCCTCCAAGATTTTTAGCCAAAAACTTTTCCATTGTTGAATAAAACTCAAGCCGGTTTTCTTCTTTTCTATATCCATGCCCTTCATCTCCCTTTACCATGTATATAACTTCCAGTCCTCTTTTTTTAAGTTTTGCCGTAAGAATATCCATATCCTTTTGGGAAACACGCGGGTCATTTGCACCCATTGCGACGAAGAGTGGGTCATCAATCTGTGACTGATAAAAAATTGGTGAATGTTGATGAATCAAAAGGCTGTCGGATGCAGGGTCTCCGACCATTTTATACATCATATCTTTATAAGATTGCCATTTAGGTGGTATCCCATCAAGATAGCTGAAAATATCTACCAATCCGGCATAACTTACACCACATCTGTAAAGCTCGGGAGTGAATGCAAGTCCGGCAATTGCGGCATATCCTCCGAAAGAGAAACCATAGATGCCAATCCTGTTGGAGTCGGCAATTTCCTGATTTATTAACCAATGAACACCATCGGATATATCATCTATAATTTTCCCACCCCATTCTTTGTAACCTGCTTGATGGAACGCTTTGCCAAATCCGGTAGAACCTCTAAAATTTATTTGTAAAACAGCATAACCTCTGTTAGCGAGAAACTGAACGTCCGGATCAAAGCCCCAGTAATCACGTAGCCATGGTCCGCCATGAGGTAAAACCACAACAGGAAGATTATGAGGTTTTCTTCCTTTGGGAACGGTTAGATATCCATTAATTTTTAGTCCATCTCGTGATATATAACTGACCGGTTTCATATCCGCCATTTCATCAGGATTTATCCATGGTTCGGGATTCGCGAGTTTTTCCATTTTATTGGTTGAAACTTCGTACAAATAGTATTCACCCGGTGATTTATCACTGTAGGCTTTTAATAGCGCCTTTTGTTCATTCCGGTCAAGGTCGGTGACATAAAACTCCATTCCCGGAAGTTTGGCGGCTATATCATCATAAATATTTTTATGATAATCTGTAAATAGTTCGTAATTGAGATGAGAAGTGTTATATTTTACTCCAACCACTTCGTTTGTTTTACGAGAAATGAGAACATGGTTTACATCAGCTTCCTTGCTGGAATAAACCGTTTCTATCTCTTTTTTATTATCAGGGTCATATTTTATAATTGCGGTTTTGTCTCTGCCAATACTTGAAGCGACATACATGTATTTGTTGTCGGGAGTAAAACGAAGCGGATAAAAACTATCTGTGAAGGAAGTATATTTAATAAGACTGAATTCCTCTGTACTGTTTTTACGATAGAGCATACCCATATTGGCAACATCAGATGAAATCGCGACCCTTACCTCACCTGAGTTATCCGCGATCCAGCTAATTACTGAACCTGGATTTTTAACCAAAAGATCAATCTCACCCGTATAAACATTCAGTTTATATACGTCGAACAGAGTTTCTGTGTTGATATTGAATGAAGCCAGGATATGCTCATCATCATCACGAAGTAAACTGATCAGCTTTATGGCAACTCCATCTGCAGGAGTTATATCAATGGCAGATGAACCGTCACAATTAATCGCGTAAAGCCGATATTCTTCGTTGCCTCCTTCATCCATTATGTATATCAGCCGATCGTCATTAACCCAGAAATATTTATCAATATCACTATCGGTTATTGATGTGATTCTAACCGCGGCTGAATCATCTTCCTTTATGATAAAAAGATTCATCCTCGATTCATAGGGCGCAAGATATGAAATATACTTTCCGCCCGGGGAGAGATGAAATGCTGTTTTTTCGGGATTCTTAAAAAAGTCCTCTACCGGCAGCAGGGGCGCAGATGTTCTTATTGAATCACATGCTGAAACTATCAGCAATAACACCGGTAATATATATCTGAGATAACGCATAAACTAACCTGTAAGTCTAATACTCCGAAAAGTTAGACGCGTTATATTATAAAAGGTTCAATTAAAAATATATTATTCCTTATCCACCCTGGTCGGGAGCGGTACAGTAGAACGCACATGCAGATCCCTTTGAGGGAAGGGGATTTCTATATTATTTTCCCTGAATTTCTTTACAATCGCGCAGTTGATATCCGAGCGTAGATAGTAATATCTTTTGGGGTTGTCAGTCCAGACGCGCAACCGCATATCCCAGGATGAATCGCCAAAACTTACAAAGTGAACTTCGGGTTCAGGGGTTTTAAGAACTTCCTTATTTTCAAGAGCCACTTCCTTTAGGGAGCGAAGAACAACCTCGAGATTTGAGTTGTAAGAAACACCAACATCAAGGTCAACGCGTATGCGGGTATCGCCATGCGACCAGTTGATAACAGGAGAAGATATAAACTCTGAATTGGGTACGATTATGGAGATGTTATTAAGTGAACGAATGGTGGTAGAGCGGATATTTATATTCATTACATCTCCTTCTTTGTCACTGACAGTAACACGATCACCAACTCTGATGGGACGTTCAAAAAGAAGTATCAAACCCGATATAAAATTTGACGCGATATTCTGCAGACCAAAACCAATACCCACAGACAAAAAACCGAAAATCACAGCGAGTGCGCTTAAATCAACACCAATAAACTGGAAAGCGACAATAAAACCGATTGAAATAATTATATACTGAGAAATCCTTATCAAAGTAAATTGAAGTCCTTCCTCAATATGAAATCGGTTCAATAAATTTTTTAAGAACCGCTTTTTTAACATTCTGCTGAAAAGAAGGAAAACGCTAAGTATAACCATAAATTTGAATAATTCAGCAATGGAAATAGCGTTGGTGTTAATGTTAAAAAGTGTAAAATTTAACATTTCATCAGCATAATTCAATATCTCTTTGTACGTCATCTCTTTTCCCGTTATTTCAATGGTAAGATAATGAAAAATGTAATAACAGATTAAAGCAAAATAATCAGGAGTTTATGTTAAAATTATGGAAACTTTAACTTGACTTTTAAGTTTCCATAAATTAAATTGGAAACTACAATCAATAACAATAGTTTCTGCGATGGATGATAAAGAACGTATTCTCGAACATGTAATCACAAAATTTTTGAGCGAAGGTTTTCAAAAAACCTCGATGGACGAAATTGCACGTGAACTGAAAATGAGCAAAAAAACCATATACAAGCATTTCAGTTCAAAGGATGAGCTTATTTTTGCCACAGTTAATAACTTTCTCAACTCAACAAGTAAAACCATAGGGGAATTGGTTGATTCGAAAGCTGATTCGTTAGTTAAAATCCAAAAAATTACTCTAACAATGTTGAGATTATCACTGAAGCTGAGTCAGAGATTTATCTCTGATGTGAAGGTTTACAAGCCTGATTTATGGAGAAAGATTGATGAGTTCAGGAGTGAAAAGTTTATGGAAAATTTTGGTAAGCTGTTCGACCAGTGCAAAAAAGAAAAAATTATGGTTGACTACCCGAATATTATAATACTTACCATAATGCTTTCTTCGATACAGGGTGTGATAAATCCAAAATTTCTTACAGAGAACAACTATTCAGCAAGGGAAGCGGGAGCTGTAGTATTTGAAATAATTATGAGCGGTCTCCTTACAAAAAAAGGGAAAAAATTGTTAAAAAATATAAATCGGGATAAAGAATGATCAGGTTAGTTTATGTTTTATTGCCGTTGATGATTTTATTGGCGGCTTGTGAAAGCGGCGAAAACGCTTTTTTTATTGATGAGTCGGGAACTTTAGAAACCCGAAATATAATAATCAGTTCCCGTACCGGTGGTGAAGTTATCAGACTTAACGCTGATGAAGGTACTATCGTAAATGCTGGTGATCTTCTTGCCGTAATAGACACATCAATATACTCACTGCAGGCTGCCCAGTCAAAAGCGTTAATGGATGTGGCACACGCAACAGTGAAACTAGTCAGGGAAGGCGCCAGAAAAGAAGATAAAATCCAGGCCGAGGAAATGCTTACTCAAGCTGAAGCTGATTTTAATCTCGCCGAGGCAGATAAAAACAGATTCGAGAAGCTTTACGAGCAGAAAGCGGTAACAAAAAAGCAACTTGACGAAATCAAAACCCGCTTTAATATTTCCCAAAGCCGATTAAACTCTGCAAGAGCTAATCTGAAAAAGGTTAGTAATATTTCGCGTCCGGCTGAAATAAAACAAGCGACCGCAAATTACGAAAGAGCTACCGCCGCATATAAATTAGCTAAAAAAAATCTTCAGGATTGTTTTATAACTGCACCGATCAACGGTATTGTGGCAAACAATTTCGTTGAAAAAAACGAAACGGTCGCTCCTCTAAGTTCTTTATTCAAAATAAATGATTTGTCGGTTGCCGAACTTTCCATTTATATACCGGAAACTGCTTTACCCAGAGTTAAACAAGGTCAAAAAGCTGAAGTATCAATTGATGCTTTTCCGGATAAAAAATACGAAGGTAAAGTAACTTACATTTCACCCGAAGCAGAGTTTACTCCCAAAAATATCCAAACCAAAGATGAACGCACCAAATTGGTTTTTGAAGTTAAAATTTCTGTCCCAAATCCGGAAAACGAGTTGAAACCGGGTCTTCCGGCGGACGCCAGAATAATATTGAATGACGACCAAAATGAATGAAGTAATTAAAATATCATCATTGGTGAAAAGTTACGGCACTACAGAAGCAGTCAAAGGTATTGACCTTTCAGTATTTCGCGGTGAGATGTTCGGGCTGGTTGGTCCTGATGGTGCAGGTAAAACTACAACTATCAGAATATTGTGCGGACTTATTGGTTGTGATTTGGGCGATGCTTCTTTACTTGGGTTCAATATCAGGGAAAACAGGAAAAAAGTGCAGAAATCGGTTGGATATCTTTCCCAGAAATTCAGCTTGTACGGCGACCTTTCCATTGACGAAAACATCGAATTTTTCGCTGAAATACATAACGTGAAGGATTATGAAGCCCGCAGAAATGAACTTCTCGAATTTACCCGGCTAAAACCATTTCGTGACAGACTCGCGGGAAAACTTTCCGGGGGAATGAAACAAAAACTCGCGCTGGCTTGCAGCCTGATCCATAAACCGGAGATACTTTTTCTTGATGAGCCAACTACCGGTGTTGACCCTGTTTCACGAAGAGATTTCTGGAAAATTCTCTCCGGACTCACAAAAGAAGGGATGACCATATTCATGACAACTCCCTACCTCGATGAGGCTGAGCGATGTTCAAGAGTCGCGATGATGGATAACGGTAAAATTATTGCTTGCGATACTCCCGGGAAGATAAAAGCCGGAACCGGAAAAAAAATTCTGGAAATTGTTTGCGAACCCCTTAGACCTGCAGCGGAAATTTTACGCAATAACAATATCTCCGATATACAAATGTTCGGCGACAGGCTGCATATACCTGTAACTCCCGACAGCAATGAAAGAAACAACATTGTAATGTTCTTACGGCAGAAGGATATCAAAATTGATTCAGTTCGTATAATATCACAATCTCTCGAAAATGTATTTATGCAACTTATTAAAGAAGCATCATAAAATTTTAAGGTACAAAATGTTCAGGAAAATTTTAATCCTAATATCTTTGATCACTTTAACACTTTCGGCTCAATCGCGGGTGACGCTGGAAGATTGTATCGGATACGCGTTAAAACTAAACCCCAATGTGAAGGCTTTAAAATTAAAAGTTGACAAAGCCGAAACATATGTAAATGAAATTTCTTCGATGTTTTATCCCAAAATTGGTTTTAACGCATCATATACAAGACTCTCGGATGTACCCGATTTTCAGATAAGTGTACCGATTTTCCCTACTCCCATTACAGTTCAGGAATCTGTACTTAACAATTTCAACTTAAAATTGGGATTTACTCAACCCCTCTTTACCGGATTTAAGCTATCTTCGATGAAGAATGCCTCGAAATATAAGGTAGAATCAGAAGATTATAACTCGAAGGCAGAAACGAATAAAATAGTATTTCAGGTTATTGACGCGTTTTACTCTGCGCTCAAGGCAGGGGATATCTACTCACTCCTTCGTAAATATAGTGAAGCACTTGAGGCACATCTTGCCGATACGAAAGCTTTCCTCGATAACGGACTTGTAACCTATAACGATTATCTTAAAATTGAGTTGGAGCTTGCCAGACTTGAGCAGAAGAAGATAGATGCCGGATATAATTACAACCTTGCGCGCAACAGGCTTGGATTGCTGACAGGAATGGGTGTTATGCCGCATATTCGTCTCGTTGAAGAAGAATACCAGGATACATTGGAAATTAAACTGATACCCGCGCAACTTATTCGTCATGCGAAAGAGAACAGATACGAATTGCTTGGGCTCCAGCAAGCCGGATTTGCTGCTGATGAGATGATCGAGGCGGGAAAATCGGAGTATTATCCTTCAGTGTACCTCTTTGGAAATTTGCACTACAATAATCCCAATCAGAGATACATGCCTGTCGAAGATAAATTTAATGAAAGCTGGGATGCAGGTGTATCATTTCAATGGGAGATTTGGAATTGGGGTGGAACCTCATCTCGTGTAAAACAGGCGGCTTTCGACAAAGAGATATTGAATCAGAATAAAAAATATCTCACCGAAGTTATTGAAAATGAAATTTACGCCGCTTTTATAAGCCATCAAAGTAAAGCTGATATTGTAAAGTTGAATAAAGAGGCCGTCAAATCCGCGACAGAAAACTATAGACTGATGAAAGTACGCTATAGCCAACAATTAGCCACAAGCGCGGAATTGATAGATGCCGAAACTATGTTGCTTGATGCCGAAATAAACCTCAGTATCGCGCGGAAAGAAGTAATTGTTGCCGAAAGAAAACTGAAATTGGCTGCCGGTTACAAATTATATAAAGGTGAATAATTTGAATTCGATAGAAGTCCAAAATCTTACAAAAAAGTTTGGTGATTTCACATCGGTTGACAATATATCGTTTGCCGTAGAACAGGGTGAGATATTCGGTTTTCTCGGTTCAAACGGCGCGGGTAAATCGACAACTATCAAGATGCTTTGCGGTATCCTCGAGCCAACTTCGGGTGATGCTTTGGTTGGCGGGCACAGTGTGGTTAAAGCACCTGACAAGGTAAAATCGAATATCGGGTATATGTCGCAGCGGTTCTCACTCTATGATGATCTGACTGTCGGTGAAAATATCGATTTTTTCGGAGGAGTTTACGGACTTGAGGGAAAACTCTTCAGGGAAAGAAAATCATGGGTACTCAATATTTCCAATCTTGGTGGAAAAGAAAAACTTCTTACCGGAGATCTTCCGGGCGGTGTCAAACAAAGACTCGCGCTGGGAACCGCAGTGATCCACCGACCATCGATTGTATTCCTCGATGAACCCACAAGCGGAGTTGATCCCCTCTCCCGAAGAAATTTCTGGGAGTTGATCCATGATCTTTCATCTGACGGCACAACTATATTTGTTACAACCCATTATCTTGAGGAGGCCGAGTTCTGTAACAATATCATCCTTATAAACGCGGGTAAACTTATCGCTGAAGGTGACTCAAAAACCTTAAAATCAAAGTATATCGATGGAGACATCTACGAACTCGAATGTGATAAACCTGTTGCCGCAATGGAACTTCTTGAATCTGCTGATTTTATCTCCGATAGCTCAATTTTTGGCAATAAACTCCATATCTCGGTAGAAAAAAATTGCCATCCCGAAAGCAAAATTAAATCTCTCCTCGAAAAAGAACAGATTAAACTTATTGCCATTGATCCGATATCCCCAACTCTCGAAGATGTGTTTATCAATCTGGTTGAGGGGAAAAATTAATATGGGATCAAGAATTAAAGCTGTCGCTAAAAAGGAAGTAAAACAGCTCCTGCGCGATAAACGTATGTTGTTTGTGATCTTTTTCTTTCCTGTATTCCTGCTCGGTGTTTTTGGATATGCTGTAAACTTTGATGTTAAACATATCCAAATGGGTGTGCTGGATTTATCACGCTCGCAAGAAAGCAGGGAGATAATTAACTCACTCACTTCTTCGGAATATTTCGATTACAAAATAACATTCCGCAATGATAGAGAAATCAGGGATGCACTTGATAAAAAAGATGTTCAATGTGTAATTGTTTTTCCGCGCGACCTTACTGAAAAATTATATACACCCGGTGCGGAAGTAAAATTGCAGGTTCTCATTGATGGTGTGGATGGAAATACGGCAACCATAATTATGAACTATGTTAAAGGCGCTACTTTAGCCTTCGATATGCAGTTCAAAGAGAATATACTCGCCCGACTTGGAAGAACAATCGAACTTCCCCTCGGATTTGAACCGATTTTCTGGTTCAACCCTGATCTGAAATCAACCTGGTTTCTCATTCCCGGACTTATAGCAATGATTCTCATTGTTACCGCTGTGGTGAGCGTTTCCCTTACACTCGTCAGAGAAAAAGAACGGGGCACGATTGAACAGATAAATGTATCATCAATCAATACCATTGAATTATTGATCGGCAAATCGCTGCCATACATTTTTATTGCTCTGATTAACGCAATCTTTATCCTGACCGCCGGATATTTACTGTTCGGACTTGAAATACAGGGGAGTTATGTTCTGCTTTTTATCAGCACCTTAATTTTTATCATCGCCTCTGTTAGTATGGGTATTTTTGTTTCTGTTGTCGCTGACTCACAGCAGGTTGCATTCACAATAGCGACATTTCTTTCGTTACTCCCTTCGGTAATACTATCCGGATTTATTTTCCCGATCGACAGCATGCCCTGGGTGGTACAGATAATAACCAATGTAACACCGGCAAAGTTTTTCCTTCAGGCACTAAGGGCGATAATATTGCGTGGGGCAGGATTACCCGCGTTCTGGCAGGATCTCATTTATCTTGGAGTATTCATTTTCGTTTTTCTTACCGCAGCAACACTTATTAGCAAAAGGAAAAGCGCAATTTAAGTTGGATATATGAAAATAATATTACACATAATCAGAAAAGAGTTTTTACAGTTCAAACGTGATCCCAAAATGTTTGTGATAGTGTTATTCGCGCCGGTTATACAACTGGTCTTTTTGGGGTACGCTGCCACATTTGATGTCAACACTGTACATACCGCTGTTTATGATATTGATAAAACCAATGAAAGCAGAACATTTGTTGAACGCCTTGAAAAGAGTGGATATTTCCGGATAGATCATTATATCAACAGTTATGATGAACTTGAGGAGCATATAAACAACGGAGAAGTGATTGCGGGAGTAGTTATTCCGGCTAATTTCGAAAGTGATCTATATGGCGGAAAACACCCGAAACTACAGGCGATATTTGATGGTTCGGATGGTAATACAGCTTCTATCGCGGCGGGGTATATACAGTCCATTATCTCCACATACTCAACCGAAATTTTATATGAACTCTATTCGAACAAAGGAAATTTTGTTATTCCCGCGGGAACACTCGACTCAGAGACAAGGGTTTGGTACAATCCCGAACTGAAAACCAGAAAATTTATGGTTCCCGGTATTGTCGGATTACTGTTAATGTTGATCACATTAATTCTTACATCACTCGCAATCGTTAAAGAAAAGGAAATTGGTACTTTTGAGCAGCTCATCGTAACGCCAATCAAACCTTATCAGCTCATTATCGGAAAGCTGGTACCATTCACGATAGTCGGACTCATAGCCACTGTTGTGGTTTTAACCGCAATGCGAGTGATATTCGATATTCCTGTAAGGGGAAGTGTAACCTTCCTGTTTGTCGCAACAACTATTTATGTGTTGTCTCTCCTTGGATTCGGATTATTTGTCTCTACAATTTCCAAAACCCAGCAGCAGGCTATGATGCTCGCGATTTTCATTATTATGCTTCCCATGGTCTATTTATCAGGATTTGCTTTTCCGATTGAGAACATGCCGAAATCTATTCAGTACGTTACCTACATTGTGCCCCTGCGTTATTTTATTACAATCATACGGGGTGTTATACTTAAAGGAATCGGATTTTCGCAACTCTGGCTGGAGACATCCATTCTTCTCGTAATGGGGATCGCAATACTATTCCTCAGCTCACTTCGCTTTAAACGTAAACTGGATTGATATCGCAGAATTGAATCTTTTTTATTTTTAGATTCTATTTTCTATATTACAATATAATACTGCCGGAAAACCGCGTGAAAGAGCTTTTGAAATTAAAAAATATTGGTGAAGTATCAGCCAAAATGCTTGTGGAAATAGATGTCCACAACCGCGGGGATATAGAAAAACTTGGTCCGGCTACAATATATCATATCCTCAAAGCTCAAGGCTACAACGTCAATATCATGATGGTGTACGCGCTCTACGGTGCGTTGAAAAACAAACATTACATTGAAATATCGGAAGCAGAAAAGGATGAGCTTCAAAAACAGATAAAAAATCAGCCTTTCGACAGTCTCGAAGGAACCTTATGAGCGAACCAACATTACAAATCATTTTTTATTAAAACTTGCCCATATTTTAATAGGATTATTTTAAATAATTAACTAATTTATAACCATTGTATAATGTTGTGTAAAGTGGTTATTTATGAATAAATTTTATTCTTTATCCGAAGCAGCTGAATTATTTGGAAAAAGCAAGGAAACTTTGAGGAGATGGGATAAGAAGGGAATTTTAACAGCAGTAAGAGAACCTATTTCAAATTATAGAGTTTTTAGAAAGGAAGATGTACAATTATTATTAGGTGACTTTTACACTGAGTCTAGCAAAGATGATATTTCCAACTTTGTTATACCTGATAATGAGTACACTGTTTTGGAGCTTTTTGCGGGAGCGGGTGGTTTAGCTCTCGGGCTAGAAAAAGCTGGTTTAAAATGTGTTGGACTGAATGAAATTGATAAATTTGCCTGTGCTACATTACGTAAAAACAGACCAAGTTGGAATATTTTGGAAGGCGATATTAAAGAGTTAGACTTTTCAGAATTTAAAAACAGTGTTGATGTTGTTACCGGTGGTTTTCCTTGTCAAGCGTTTAGTTATGCGGGTAAAAAATTGGGATTAGAAGACACCCGAGGTACCTTGTTTTACGAATTTGCAAGAGTGGTTAAGGAAGTTAATCCTTTAATGTGTATTGGAGAAAACGTTCGAGGGCTTCTCAGTCACGATGGTGGTAAAACTATTCAAGGCATGATTTCGGTATTGGATGAAATTGGCTACAAGGTTGTTCCGGTAAATGTTTTGAAAGCAGTTAATTTTAAAGTTCCTCAAAAAAGAGAACGACTTATTTTAGTTGGAATCAGGAAAGATATAAATATTAAATATGATTATCCCAAACCGCATAGAAAAATTTATACTTTAAAAGACGCCTTAAAAAAAGGTGAACTTTTTAATACCGATGTACCTGTTTCAGAAGGAGTTAAGTACCCACCTGGAAAAAGGCAAATTCTGGATTTAGTTCCTCCTAAAGGATATTGGAGAGATTTACCCGTTGATATTCAAAAAAAATATATGGGAGGTAGTTTCTATCTTGGTGGTGGAAAAACCGGTATGGCCAGGAGAATTGGTTGGGATGAACCTTCATTAACGCTAACATGCAGTCCCGCACAGAAGCAAACTGAAAGATGTCACCCGGATGAAACCCGACCTTTTACTGTCAGGGAATATGCAAGAATACAAACATTTCCCGATGAATGGCAATTTGCGGGTTCAACTGCTCAAAAATATAAACAAATTGGAAACGCAGTACCTGTAAATCTTGCTCTGGAACTAGGGTATTCAATAATAAAATTTTTAAATGCGTACTATAAATCTACTTAAAATAATTTCTTTTAATATCCTCCGCTAAAGACTTAATTGTATTTTTGATTACATTTTGTCCATCCATTTCGAGAGCGACTTCCCCGAATGCATCGATGAGTTCATAATAAAATTCTGTTATTCCGGTTAATCGATACCAAAACTCTTGTCCAACGTAAACAGGAAATGTTTGATTCAATTTCTTGTAATGTGAACTTAAACCGGAAGACTCACCATATATTACTCCGACAATTAAATCGTCTAATTCGATTCGCAAATTATTTGTGCGAGCCCTGTTTCTGATGTCAGAAAAATGATTCACTATGGTGGTAACATCATCATAGTTTATTGTATTTGGTCCAGCTTTAAGTTGACAATACTTTTTTCTATTATCAGTTGAGTCAATAAACTCAATATCGATACCCGGCGTAGTTGACCCCAAACCCTCAAACAGTACACTTATGAGGTCCTGAATTCTCATACCAAAAGTTGTTGCAATCGAAGATCCAAGAATTCTTGGTAATATGAGTGCCTCTGCAATACTTTCCGGTTCATCGTTTCCTTTTAAAAAGTTTGCCAAATACTTAAAGAGAAATGGATTTACGTTATACTCTTTTAACTTACCAGCTTTCTTGCAAGATTTTTCAATATGCGTTTGAACTATTTCAGTTCTAAAAAATTCTTTAGCTCTTTTAAGTAAAATTTCTCTTTGTTCAACATTCATAGTATATTATAACCGGAATAACTTTGAAAATAATCTGTAAATACAATATAATATTCTTAAACGAAATTTGATTTAAGTTGTTTGTCAACTTTAATTTTTTTGATGGAGTTTTATGAGCGAGCCAACATTTTCCTGGAAAAGTGTAATATTCGAATCTCTTTTCGTGGTGATGGGTGTGGTACTCGCGTTTATTGGTAATGAATACAGATCGTCTCTTCAGGAGGAACAAAAGGCCAGGAAAGCAATAAAAAGTATTCTGTTTGAAATTGAAAACAATAAAAGCGCTATCGAGGTATCTCTGAAGTATCACGAATATCTGAGAGATACACTTTTCAGCTTCATGCGAAATAATCCATCAGCCAATTCCGCACCGGAAATACAGGTTTTTGAAAAAGGTTTTATATCACCGGCTGAACTCCTTTCAACCGCGTATCAGACCGCGCTCGCCACAGATGTTCTAAATAACTACAAATATGAACTCGTGCTCGAAATAGGTAATCTTTACGCCAAACAACAGAGTTATGACCATCAGAAAGCGAGGGTTGGTGATATTATATATAAGGCTTTATACACCGAAGGCAGAATAAAAATGCTTGCTAACTACAGGAATCTTTTAAGTGTGATTTTGACTTTCACATATAAGGAGCGGGAATTAATAAAAGCTTATGAAGCTACTATAGAAGACCTGACGGAGTATCGTACAATTGAATAAATATTTACGTAAAGAAATAAAAAGTTTCGGGCACGCGTTCCGGGGTATTTACATATTAGTTAGCACCCAGCCTCACGCAAAAATTCATTTGGTCGCATCAATTGTAGTTCTTTTAAGCGGGATAATTCTTGACTATTCGTCAATTGAGTGGGCGATATTGGTTGTGATGATTGGTGTTGTAATTGCTGCCGAAGGTATCAACTCCGCGATAGAATTTCTCGCTGATCGTGTATCAAATGAATATCATGAATTAATAAAAAACGCTAAAGATGTGGCGGCGGGTTCGGTTCTTTTACTCGCGATAAGCTCCGTAATAGTCGCTTCAATAATTATCCTCCCCAAATTTATAAAGTATTTACAGACTTGCCTCATATAAAGAAGTATCTCCTTTTATTCTTCGAAACTACAAATTTTAGCTAATGCCAGAGATAAAAATCTCTATTAACGACACTTTGTCGTATAATTAATTTGCATTCATGGATAATCTGTCTTATATTTAATCAGAATAAATTATCTGATTAAGGAGAATTCGAAAATGAGCGAAATTATCAACAACAACAGGTTGAAGATCGAGAAGTTGAAAGACACAATAAAAGATATTCACAACGGAATATCTGTAGAAAAATCAAACGAGAAACTTAAAAACCTTTTTTCCGAGTTACCGCACGGTGCCGTTGTTACAGCCGAACAGGAACTGATCGCTGAAGGTTTGCCCGAAGAAGAGATAATCAAGTATTGTGATCTTCATTCGGCTGCGCTTAAAGGTGTACTGCAGGATGAAGAGTCGATAGACCTTCCCGAGGCACACCCTGTTGATACCTTCAGGAAGGAGAATGCTTTCCTCACCCGACGCATTGAAGAGTATGCTGTAATTATTAAATCACTAACAGAATTACCAAAAGATCTGGTTCTCGAAGATGAGCTAAATAAAATAAAATCAATTTTCAATGATCTTGGTGAAGTTGAAAAACATTATGCCCGAAAAGAGAATCTGCTATTTCCCTATCTGGAAAAAAACGACATTACAGGGCCACCAATGGTTATGTGGGCAAAAGATGATGAAATAAGATCGTTTCTCAAATCTTCATTCGAGGTTTTGAAGGATTTGAAAACCGCTACCCCGGCCCAATTAATACAACTTGACGAGATGTTGCTTTCAATAGCTGTGAATGGCATTTCGGAGATGATATACAAAGAGGAAAAAATACTCTTCCCGATGTGTATGGATACTCTGGCGGAAACCGACTGGTACCAAATTTATCTGGAAAGTGACGATACAGGATACACACTTTACGCGCCAGCAAATAAATGGAAACCGGAAAACATAACAGAGGATGAAATAGAATCACGTTTCGAAAATGACCTCGTGAAATTTTCAACCGGATCATTTTCAATGAGCGAAATCGAAGCGATTTTCAAACTTTTACCGATAGACCTTACATTTGTTGATGCTGATGACCGTGTAAAATTTTTCTCCGAGGGACCAAAAAGAATTTTCCAGCGGAACAAATCAATTATCGGCAGACTTGTACAGCATTGTCATCCACCTTCAAGCGTGCATATTGTTGAAAAAATTCTGGAGGATTTTAAAGCCGGCAAGCAGGATAAAGCAGCTTTCTGGATCAGGATGCATGGAATGTTTGTACATATAGCTTACTATGCCGTAAGCGAAAATGGAAAATACCTCGGTACCCTCGAAGTAACACAGGAAGTTGGTCAATATGCTAAACTTGAAGGCGAAAGGAGAATTTTGAACTATGAAGACTGAAATTGAAAAAGGAATACTTATCACTCCTGATACCATAGTATCGGTGTTGCTGGATAGCTTCCCCCAAATAAAGGATGCGTTTGTCGAAATATTACCTCGCCTTAGAAAGTTTACAGAACCATTCCCTGGTGAAACAGTCGCGAAAGTTACCACAATACGTCAGGCCGCCATTATCGGAGAGGTTAACCTTTCCGATTTACTAAATAAACTACGAAAAGTAACCGGACAGGAGGAAATAATAATGCAAGAGATTGAAAACGAAGTAAATTCGAAAAAACCTGATTGGCTGGATATGGATAAAGTTGTTGTCGATTATGATGCTGAACCTGATCTTCAGGCAGGAATTCATCCTGTCGCCAAGGTCACAGCGGAAATGGAACAACTCCAAAACGGGGATATTTACCTGCTCAGAACCAGTTTCATTCCGGCTCCCCTTATCGATATGATGAAAAACAAAAATTACACGGTTTTTTCAGAACGAAACCAATCAGGTGAAGTAAAAACCTTCATCCGTAAATAAAATAATTTACCGAATAAAATGACATACAGACTAAAAATATGAGGAACACATGAATTCCAATTCAAATTTGGCGGATGCGATCAGTAACGGTGATATAACCGTCGCAAAACTGGTGTCTATGAATTATAAATATGCCGGGGTTTTTACCAAATACGGGATAGATTTCTGTTGCGGTGGAAATATTGCTCTAAACAAAATAATAGAGAAGAAAAGTCTCGTTTCAGCAGAGGTGAAAGATTCACTCTTGTCTCTTACTGAACACCTGGAAACCGATTTTACGAAGATGTCGCTCAGCATACTGATAGATTATATAATACATGAGCACCATGACTATCTTCGGGAAAATATACCCGTAATCAAGGCGCATCTAGAAAAGGTAGCAACCGTTCATGGCAAAAACCATTCGTTTCTACCGAAATTAAAAGATATATTTGACGATTTATCCAATGATTTGATAGGTCATCTCAATAAGGAAGAAACAATTCTGTTCAGAGTGATAAAATACATCGAGAGCTGTGACAGATTTGATGAAAAACCAAGAACCAACGGATATAAATCTTTGGACCACCTGCTGGGAAATTATATAAAAGAACATGAAACTGCCGGCAACCTGCTCGCAAAAATAAGAGAATTGACTTCAGGTTATAATCCTCCAGCCGATGCATGCACTACATTCAGGGTCTGCTACAAGGAACTTGAGGATTTTGAAGCTAATACACACAAACATGTACATCTCGAAAACAATATCCTGTTCCCGAAAGCTTCCGAACTGGAATTAAAACTCGGGTTGATCAATGATCAAAAAGAGAAAGAGAGGAATAAATGAGAAAATACTGGATATATTTTGGTGCTGTTATTCTTGTTTCATTTACAGTATTAGGACTGGTTGGTTATGGTATCTACCAGGAAAAACCTCCGCTTCCATCGAGGGTAGTCACTGAAGACGGACTTATCGTCTATGAGGGTGATGATATTAAAAATGGTCAGAATGTCTGGCAGGCTATGGGTGGTATGGAAACCGGCTCTATCTGGGGTCATGGCAGTTATGTTGCTCCCGACTGGACAGCGGACTGGCTGCACCGGGAATCAATTTACATTTTGGACAGATGGGGAATGAGAGAATTCGGAGCGAAGTATCATTCCCTGAAAAATGAAAACCAGGCAAAATTGCAAAGCCGACTTGCCGAAATGATGAGAAAAAATACTTACAATCAATCTACCGGCGAAATTGTGGTTAGTGATATCAGGGCTGAGGCAATGGTTGAAGTGGCAAAACATTACCACGATATATTCATTAACGGAAATGAAGACTACGCCATCAGAAAAAATGCTCTTACAGATCAGTCCAAACTGGACAAACTTACTGCTTTTTTCTGGTGGAGTTCATGGGCGGCATCTACGAACCGACCGGGTGAAGATTTAACTTACACAAGCAACTGGCCTCATGAAGAGTTGGTAAATAATCGTCCGACAGGAGATACGATCGTCTGGACAGGTGTCAGTATTATTTTGCTGCTGGCAGGTATTGGCGGGATGGCGTGGTGGTATGCTTCAAGAAGAGAAGAGCACGAAGAATTTACTGCTCCCGATAACGATCCACTCCTTTCATCAGCATCTACCCCTTCGCAACGAGCTGTTTTGAAATATTTCTGGACAGTCGCCGGATTGTTTCTGTTCCAGATTATTATGGGTGTAATTACTGCTCATTACGGCGTTGAAGGAAATGGCTTTTACGGATTTCCTCTTGCCGATTATCTGCCATATACAGTTACCCGTACATGGCACACTCAACTGGGCATTTTCTGGATCGCTACCGCCTGGCTTGCCGCAGGTTTGTACATAGCTCCGGCGGTCAGCGGATATGAACCCAAAGGTCAGGTGCTGGGAGTGAATGTTCTTTTTGGCGCGTTACTCGTGGTAGTTCTTGGTTCGATGACAGGTGAATATCTCAGTGTTATGAACATGATGCCTGATCACCTCTGGTTTTTGTTTGGTCATAGCGGCTATGAATATATCGATTTGGGCAGGATGTTTCAGATTGCTTTATTGATCGGACTATTATTATGGTTGTACCTGATGGTACGCGCTCTTAAACCGGCTCTCGCCAAAAAGGATGATCAAAAAACAATTCTTACACTTTTTGTGATTTCCTCAATCGCAATTGCCCTGTTTTACGCTGCTGCACTTATGTACGGCAAACATACTAATCTCGCCGTTGCCGAATTCTGGAGATGGTGGGTTGTTCACCTTTGGGTAGAAGGCTTTTTCGAGGTTTTCGCAACCGTTGTAATTGCTTTTCTATTTGCGAGGTTAAAACTTGTTCACCTCAAAACAGCCGGACAGGCAGCGGTTCTCGCATCAACAATCTTTCTTTCGGGTGGAATCATCGGAACGCTTCATCATCTCTATTTTTCAGGAACATCAACTTATGTTCTCGCGCTCGGTTCTGTCTTCTCGGCACTTGAAGTTGTACCGCTACTCTTTGTGGGATACGAAGCTGTGGAAAATTATCGCCTGTCGAAGAAGAAAGAATGGGTCGCAAACTACAAATGGCCAATTTATTTCTTTATATCTGTGGCTTTCTGGAATCTAGTAGGTGCCGGACTGTTCGGATTTATGATAAATCCACCAATAGCATTGTACTATATGCAAGGCTTAAATACTACCCCGGTTCACGGACATTCGGCATTATTCGGTGTTTATGGAATGCTTGGTCTTGGTTTGACACTTTTTGCGCTGAGAGGTATGACCAAAAACACCTGGGATACCAAATTATTAAAACATTCTTTTTGGTGGATCAACATCGGACTTTTCGCAATGGTAGTAATCAGTTTACTTCCGGTCGGGTTAATGCAAACCTGGGCTTCGGTCAAGTATGGATACTGGTACGCGAGGAGCGCGGAATTTCTGCAAACAGATGTGATGGAAGTACTTCGCTGGTTGAGAGCACCGGGTGATACAATCTTCGCGATAGGTGCTGTTATGTTTGTACTATTTGTAATCAAAAATACATTGGGGAAAGGCAAAACATCATAAGGTTAACCCCAAATAATATTGTACAAAAAAGGCGGGTACAAAACCCGCCTTTAATAACATCTCGTAATATTATTTAATTAGTCAAACTACGCATCGGGGCAGGAATTTTCCCTCCGCGAGTTACGAAATTCGCGCTGCACAGATTTCTTACACTCATCACAGGAGCCTTACCCAAGAGTCCACCGTAATCAACAGAGTCACCCACATTTTTACCGTAAGCGGGGATGATTCTCACAGCGGTTGTTTTATCGTTGATCATTCCAATTGCGCTTTCATCCGCAATCACTCCGGCAATTGTGGTCGCCGGTGTATCGCCTGGGATTGCTATCATATCAAGCCCTACAGAGCAAACAGAAGTCATCGCTTCAAGTTTTTCAAGTGAAAGATTTCCTTTCTCAACTGCTTCTATCATGGCCTGGTCTTCACTAACGGGTATAAAAGCGCCACTCATACCACCGACAGAAGATGAAGCCATGAGTCCGGCTTTTTTAACGGAATCATTCAGCATAGCCAATGCAGCGGTAGTACCGGGAGCTCCTACATCCTCAACCCCCATAGCTTTTAGAATATCACCGATACTATCCCCTTCGGCAGGTGTAGGCGCAAGCGAAATATCAACAATACCAAATGGGACACCATGTTTTTGCGCAACATTTCTTCCCATAAGTTCACCGGCGCGTGTAATACGAAAGATCGTTTTTTTGATAACTTCACTAAGCGTATTCATATCCACTCTGCCGGCTTCCTTGATCGCGTCAAGTACTACACCCGGTCCGGATATCCCAACATTCAGGACAACTTCCGGTTCGGTAACACCATGAAACGCTCCGGCAACAAATGGATTATCTTCCGGTACGTTGCAGAAGACAACCAGTTTGGCGCAGCCAATAGAATCATTATCTTTTGTTTTCTCAGCGGTATCTTTGATAACATTAGCCATCATCATAACGGCATCCATGTTGATACCTGCTTTGGTACTGCCGACATTCACACTGGAGCATACCCGCTTTGTGCTGCTTAATGTGTATGGGATTGACTTTATCAGTTCACGTTCACCATTGGTAAAACCTTTTTGTACGAGTGCGGAATAACCGGCAAGGTAGTCAATACCAATCTCTTCGGCTGCTTTATCGAGAGTTTCAGCGAGCTCCACAAACTGTTCCCAGTTAAAAGCGTCGAAGGGAATTGACAACGGTGTAATTGAAACACGTTTGTTGGCAATTGAGATACCATACTGGCGTTCAACTTCGCGGGCATATTTAACATGATTCTGACCATATTTCAATATTTTATCGTAAACGTTTTTCTTTGCCTGCTTGAGGTCTGGATGGTAACAATCTCTGAGAGATATTCCGAGAGTAACGGTACGGATATCGAAATGTTCGATTTCCGTCATTTTTATCGTTTCGAGGATTTCATCAAATTCGTAATGCATTCTTATTGTCTCCGGATATATCAAACTCTGTGCATTGCACGGAAGATATCTTCATGCTGCAAGTAAATTTTAATATTCATTTCTTCTGCAAGTCTGGACATATTCTCCTGGATCTGCATAAAATCGAGGTTGGAAGAATTTATATCCAGAATCATTATCATAGTAAAAAAGTCATCCATCAGTTTCTGCGTTAAATCCTGAATGTCGCAGTTGCATTTTCCGATTTCTGATGTAATGGCGGCAACAATTCCGGGTTTATTCATCCCGAACGAGGTCAAAATCGCTCTTCCCTCTGTAGCGGATGCGGTAGTTTGGGAAGGTGTGGTTTGTGTCGCCACAGCCCTGCTGATAACTTTTTTTACAAGATCAGGGGATGCCTTGTCACCCAGTTCTTCGATAGCATTCAGCGTAATCTTTCTTAATTCTTCTTCTGAAAATCTCAAGGTTTTATTCCTTCAAAATTGTTTTGCAGATATAATAGTGCTTCTCTGTAAATTTCATTATTCCGTTCAAGAGCGAACTTTTCAGCATTCTGGACGTTACCTCTGTAGAACCGGAACCATAACAGGTTACCAACAGCGAATCCGTCAAAAACCCGTTCCGAGGCAAACGCATCAACAGTTACATAACCCCACAATACTGTCCAGCCCAAAGACATAATACCTGATACATATTCGCCGGCATAGACCTGTCCTGAACCCGGTAAAATATAAGAAATTAGTTTAGCAAAAGTAACATCATATTTCTTATTGTGGATATCGGAAGCGTATTTTTTTAACGGATGATCAACATCTATCCTCGAAAAGCTGGCTGATGCTTCCTTCCACCTGTCGGAAAACATCAGAGCCCAACCCCGCCAGTAATATAAGTCTTCTGTCAAATTGGTGAAATCACCATTTTCAATCGCCCTGTTTATCATGCTGATACCATTTTCGGGCGTACCCCTGAGGATGTTACATCTGATCATCTCAACAAACGAAGAAAATTTCCGTTCATCGGTATCACTGTTTTTAAGGGACGCGCCAAAATACTCGATCGCGTTTTCAAAAAAACCACCCGCTTTATACGCTAGTCCGATTCTGTAATTCGATTCATAAGCAAACATCTTACCACTATCATAAAAGTTTACTCTTTTGTATTCCGTGATTGCGTCAAAATAGTTTTCACTTATAAAGAGTGAGTCGGCAACTCTGAATAATTTATCCGATTGTGCCGAAAGTATCAGAGAAAACGCAACTGATATTAATAATATTCTTACCATAGGTCGGGCTGAAAATAGTTAACAGATTCTAAAAATTTTTTTATATCGTTATCGATACTTGTACGATATTTCATGTTGAAAATTTGGGCAGATGAATATGAGCCATAAATATTTCCGGCGTAAAAATACGCAGATAGCGCCGAAAAGAGGTAACCCCTGAAATCGTGATCAGCATTAAAATTATCAACCGCAAGGTAGGTTAGCACTCCCACGAATAGAAAGGCGGTAATGCCATCGCCGTAATCCTCAGTGTAAATCTTCCCGGCACCGGGTATAATTGTTGAAAGCCAGGCCGCCTTTACAGGGTTTTTCGCTTTTGGATATACCACGGAATTGTAAAAACCGCGTATTGTATCCTTGTAGTTTTTGGCAAAGGGAGTTAAAAATTTTTCGCTATCAGACAGGTTTTTTCTTCGAAGCAGGTTATACATATTCGCGAGCGATTGAACACTATCGGAGTAAGTTTTGGGGAAATATAAAGTGCTCCTGTTGTTTTGCAGAAAATAATTATCATCCGAAAACCAGGCGTTTTTATAAAGCATAAATCGTGATATTTGGCTCAAATCAGAATTGAATGAGAGCGATCTCAACCTGTCGTTTGATTCACTAAATCTGCCAAGTTCAGAAAGTGAAACAGCCGCGAGTAAACGTGCGGTATCATTTGTAGAATAATAATTCAGCTCTTCATAAGCTCTGAGGAAATCACCCGAATCAAATAGATATTTGCCGAACCTGAAACGCTCCTGTAGTGAATAGGGATCAGATTGGGAATAGAGAAATGTATTGAACAATATCAGACTAAAAATGAATATATTTTTCATAATGGAGGTGGTTATCTACAGGATCATAAAACTTCCCTGTATGATGATGAGGATAATGGTTTTTCCCCTTAAATAAATTAGTGTCGCGAGTGAATCTATCCGCAAACATCAGCATCGATCTGAAAAACCCTGCCTTTTGATTTGCCTGGACGAGGAATGCTGAACAGGAAGGATAAAACGGACAATTATCTCCATCCAGATCAGAAATAGTAAATTTGTAAACTTTTTGTATTCCGGTGAGAAACCCGCCTGATTTGGCTTCGGTTTCTTCAGATAAAGGCAGATAATTCACTTTTTTCTTCTCCCACCTTTCCGTTTCCCGCTGGGCGAATAAAAGACCTGAAAGAAAAATAAGTAAGATAATTACCCTCATAATAATTCATCAGATATTTTTAATCGCTTCATCATATTTTTTAATTCGAACTGTCGATAAAGGGCGTTTTTACAAAGAGGTTCCATTCCTTCCCAAACAATATCTCCCGATTTTGAATCGACAGTAAAAGATTCCAGATATTCCTGATCGTTCAATTTTGAATATTGTGGTTTGTTCGCGAGTTTTTTCAAATCAAGTTCACCGGTAATACCGTCATTGTATTCTACATAAAGTATTTTATCCGGCAACAGGTGTGTTGATACAATTTTTGCCATGACATTTTATCCTTTTTCCGTAAAATATACATGAACAAAGAATTATACAAACAAAGACCACGAATCTCCCACTTTTTCGAGTCCTAATGTTACATCTGAACTTTGTATAGCGGTTTTGAGTCGGCTGATCGGCTCATTAAACGGTTCATCACTTTGTTTGAATGTCATGGTGTGTATTGGAATAATTACATCGGCGTTCACATCTTCCGCCATTTTTAACGCCTGCTCGGGATTGCAGTGAACCCGTATCCATGGATCGTATGCGCCAATGGGCATAAGGGCAACATTAATTTTTTCCTTCACCTGTTCCCTGAATTTATCTGTAATTGCGGTATCGCCCCCGAATAGAATCCGGTAGCCGTTTTTCTCCAAAACATACGCGTTATAACTTCTTCCGTCCTCCATAAATCCTTTTGAACGATCTTTTTCCCAGGGGAAACGCCATCCAAAATGTTTTACTTCAAGCGCGTTAATGTGAATATCTCTCACGGAAGCGTCCTCTCTCCAATCGAGGACAGTCAAATCTTTCCATTCAAGGTCATCAATAACATCTGAAGTTAAATATGCCGTAACTGCCGAAATCTCGCCCGGATATTTATTCGTGAGATGCTTGAGAGTGGGATAATCCATATGATCCATGTGCGCGTGCGAAAGAAGTACAATATCAGGTTTGGGAATTTCATTGATATTTACGGCCGGAGGAAGCATACGTGCCGGTCCAAAACTTGAGCCAAACATGTAAACCCCGACTCGTTCGAAGAAGACCGGGTCTGTTAAAATGATCGTGCCATAAAAATTAATAAGTACGGTAGCGTGACCTATCCACAAGACATTTACATTTTTATTTGTCCAGCTTTCAAAACTGAAATTCTGGTGGATTTTATCTTCATAACGCCTGAAATTGGCAAATACTTTACCCGGAAAAAGAGCTAGAGCACCTCCAAGCAGCGCGGCGGATTTAATAAAGTTTTTTCTATTCATGGTTATTAAACAGATTAAGCTTAAAAAAGATTCAATACGATATTATATCATGCAAAAACTGATTTGTGGTTTATTTTGCGACACACATATTCTATTTTTTTTATTATATTTATGCAGAATTAAATGGAATTAGTACTGTGGATAATCAGGTTAATATTAAAGACTCCAATATTCTGATAGTTGATGACAATCCGTCTAACCTGGCCATGCTGTTCAACTATCTTACTCGCAGGGGTTACAAAGTGCTGGTTGCCGATAGTGGTAAAACCGCGCTTACTATGGCAAATGAAGTTGAACCGGATCTAATCCTCCTCGACGTTATTATGCCTGAAATGGATGGTTATACTGTTTGTAGTGAAATAAAAAACAACGATAAAATTAAAGATGTACCTGTAATCTTCCTTAGCGCTGTTTCATCATCCGAAGATAAAATAAAGGCATTCAAATCCGGTGGTGTTGATTACATTACCAAACCATTCAATTACGAAGAACTTGCCGCCAGAGTTTCTGCCCAGCTCACAATAAAACATCAGAAAGCCAAGCTTGAACAATTTAATCAAGACCTTGCAATAGTTAATGCTCGTAAGGACAGACTCTTCTCTATTATATCTCATGATATACGCAGCCCGCTATCAACAATTCTCGGTTATTCGGAAATTATCCTTGAAGATTTGGATGAACTCTCTAAAGATGAAATCAGGGAATACAGTTATTATATCAATAATGTTGCGAAAGAGATAAATGGCCTGATGTCGAATCTTCTCGACTGGTCCAGAATACAGCTCGACAGAATTGATTTCGCACCTGAAGAAATCGCGCTTGATAAAGTGGTTAATAAGGTAATAGGACTCTTCAAACAATCAGCCGAATTAAAACAGATATCATTAAACTCAAGTATCAATGGCGCGTCACAGGTATATGCTGACAGCAATATGCTCAATACTATCCTGCGAAACCTTGTTTCAAACGCGATCAAGTTTACCGATACCGATGGAACAGTTTCAATCAGCGCAACCATTAAGGGCCATAAAACTTTAATCACTGTAAGAGATAATGGTATTGGAATCACATCTCACGAACTGAAGAACCTGTTCAGGGTCGAAAATCATAAACCTAAAGTTGGTACCAACAACGAAAAGGGTACGGGCCTTGGTTTATTACTCTGCAAAGAATTTGTTGAACAGCATGGCGGGGCGTTAAAAGTTGAAAGTTCACCGGGTGAGGGAAGCAGTTTTACATTTGATCTCGGTAACAAACCACATTCCTGAAATTAGTTATGTTTGTAACTTGGCTATTGGTTATATTTGGATAACTTATCCATGGTTCCTTCATATGTAAAAAGTAAAATTTCTAATAAACTCAGGTGTAATGATGAGCGAAAAGAACAACGTTCACGAAATTTCCAATCTTATTAAGATGTACTCTTCCAACTTTGACAAATCCTGCGGTGAAACCGCAATTATTCTCGCTGCCGGACATGGCAAAAGAATAAAATCCCATACTTCAAAAATGCTTCATAAAATCTGGGGTGTACCTACCGTCGAGAGAGTATATGACGCTTGCAGAAAAGGTATGCAGAATGTCAATACCATTGTTGTTGTAGGAATAAAAGCCGAAGATGTTATACAGGTTATTGGTAATAGAAAAAATACTATTTTCGCTCATCAGGCGGAACAACACGGAACCGGTCACGCGGTGCAGGTTGGTCTTGAAACTTTTGATAACTCTGATTATGAAGGCGTTATTTACGTACTTCCCGGCGATATGGGACTTATTGACGAAGCCACAATCGCGATGTTCAAGGACGCTTTTAAAAATTCAAACAACGATATGATGGTTCTTACCGGTCTGTACGAAGGAGACCCGCTGGAAAACAGCTATGGTCGCATTGTACGCGTAAAGGATACTGATAAAAATGGGAATCCCGCGGGTGACGACTTAAACAAAGTAATTGAAATTATAGAATACAAAGATATCCTCGCAATAGGTGAGAACGAAAAATATACATTAAAATTTAATGGCAGAGATTATGAATACTCACGCGAAGAACTACTTAATAACAATGAGTTCAATTCCGGTGTATATGCCTTTAAATCAAACTATCTTGTAGATCTTGTACACAAACTGAGCAGCGACAACGCTCAGAAAGAAATCTACATCACCGATCTGATCCTTCTTTTTAACGAGGCGGGGCTTAATGTTGGCGCGGTTTATCCGGAGCAGCAGCATGTTATTATGGGCTTCAACAATAAGTCGGTATTAAAAGAAATGGGGAGTATCGCACGTCATCTGGTTTATGAGAAAATAAAAGATTTAATTGAAATTGAAGACCCCGATGATTTTTATATTGATGAAACAGTAATCGACTCTATTATCGCGCTGGATAAAAAAGGAATTCCGCTCGATATCAAGCTTGGTAAAGGTGTTTATATCGGTAAGGGAGTTAAACTTAACTATAACCTCACCATAAACAAAAATGTTTATATAAATGGTAATGTTCATTTTGGTAAAAATGTATCCATTTCACAGAACGCTTACCTTTCAACTTTCCCTGAGCAGACACTCAAAATAGAAGATAACGTACAGATCCTTTGGGGTGATATAATAAAGGGAAATATTGAAATTGGTGAAGGTTCAAAAATTGAATCGAGCGTTAATATGACAGGTAGCGATGAGTTCCCTTTACGCATTGGTAAAAATGTTCAGATCAAAGGCACGAGCTATATTTTCGGTTCAATCATCGATGATGATATAATTATAGAACATAGTGTTATAATTAAAAAGCGTGTTGATAAACTTGTGAAGAAAAACGGTATGGTTCAGAATATAAAATACTTCTTGCCAATGCCGGAAGGAATTGACACAATTTCAGATTTACAGTAGCAAAAAAAAGGGAATGCGAACTATCGCATTCCCTTAATAAAAACTTTATGCAGGATTACTCGGCAGATGTACCAAGACTGTTTACATAACGAGTAAGTTTTGATTTTTTGCGGGCAACATTATTTTTGTGAATTTTGCCTTTTGCCGCAACTCTATCAAGATATGAAACTGCTTCTTTCAAATAAACTTCAGCTTCCTGTTTTTCTTTTGCAGTCTGAACTTTTTTAATCAAAGTTTTAACCTTGGACATCGATGCTTTATTTCTTTCCTGACGCTTTGCGCTTGTTCTTATTCTTTTCTTAGCCGACTTGTGATGAGCCATCTCTTTTCCTTAACTTTGCTTTGTTAATTCATTACAAAAAACAAATATAACATTAATCTTTTTTGATGTCAATTTAAAATTATTTTCTTATCATGAACTGTTTCGTACATTCTATACCGATTGGGACAATATAATGCTTCGTATTTATACAATTATCCTTCTGGCTCTTCTTACCGTAAGCTGTTACTCGGGTAATGAAAAAAAATCAAACGCGCCACTTGAACTGATTGCAAGATTTAACATCGATGTACCTGAACCTTCCGGTCTTACACTCGATTATGATGGCACTTTATGGTGCGTAAGTGACAAGAATGGACATGTATATCATCTTGATACAACCGGCGCAGTTTTGGACAAATTTGATCTCAACCTGAAAGACCTTGAAGGTATTACGGTCATCGATTCGTTCCGACTCGCGGTAGTTTCTGAAAGCAAAAATCTGCTGGCGTTTATTAACAGGAATGGCGATATCCTTGCCGAGGAAAAAATAAAGTATAAAAATAAAAGCAACTCCGGCTTTGAGGGAATTACTTACAGTATTAAAGAAGGATTAATATTTATTCTTAACGAAAAAAAGCCGGGAGCATTACTTGGCATAAACGAAAATTTTGTATTAACTGAAGAGGTTGAGCTGGGTTTTCTTAAAGACTATTCGGGCATTTATTATAGCGATCTAAAAAAAGAATTCTGGATACTCAGCCACGAAAGTAAAACGTTGCTGCTTCTTAACAGGGATTATGAAAAATTACGCGAATTCAAATTTAACACACCGCAGATGGAAGGTATCGCGGTGGATTTCACTAATTCCAGGCTATATATAGTTTCTGACCCTGAAGAGAAATTATTTGTTTACAAAATCAATAAATATTTGTGATTACTTTAGCTTTGTAAGTCTGTTCGTACCGAAGCATGCATATTCTTTTCCCGGAAATGAAACATCAAATATTGTTTCAAGAGAAGTGTCGGATAGCTTCTTGATAGTGTAACGTGCCTTTCCTCCGGGAACAAAATTTTCAATATTTTCCGTTTCAAAGACAAAAGTATTCTGATTTGAAAGAGATTCGTTCAATAAATATTGATTTACATAACCTTCAATATTAAACTGACGATAAACAATTTTGCCTCTCGCGTTATCAAAGCTTATAAATCCCCGGTCGATATGATGTTCGCCATCAGGATTTTTTTCGGTAGGTTCAAAATGTGATTCATTAATCACTTCAATAAATTTATCGTTCATTGTTGATGAATATGTGGAGCTGATTACAGATTTACTGTTTCCAAATCCCTCGCCATTACCTTTCCAGTTACCAATCAGAAAATTCAACCTCTCCAGATCTTCCGATTGAGCCAGTAAAATTCCGGCACTATATAGAAGAACAAACAATAGTTTCATTTTTTAATTCTCACATAAATATGTTTAATGGGAGTTTTTTCTACATCTCTAACATCTACTTCAAAATGATCTGTAAGCGATTTAATAAAAGGTGTCAGCTTTGCAAAACCATAATTTCGAGGATCAAAATCGGGCTTCTTTTTAATTATGAGTGAACCTACTTCAGCAAGAAATGCCCAACCATCATCATCCGCAAGATCATCGATAGTAGTTTTAATCAGCTTAATAAAACGTTTATCTACTTTATCATACTGCTTTTTGGATTTGGTCTGTTTCTCACTAGGCGCGGGATCTGAAATTTCCTCAGATTCAATAATTTCTATATAAATAAACTTGTCACACGCAACGATAAACGGATTTGGTGTTTTCTTTTCACCAAGCCCGATAACCAGCATACCCGATTCTCTCAATCGGGTAGCCAGTCGGGTAAAATCACTGTCGCTCGTAACGAGACAGAATCCATCAACTTTTTCTGAATGTAAAATATCCATCGCGTCGATGATCATAGCCGAATCGGTAGAATTTTTTCCGGTTGTGTAGCTGTACTGCTGCACAGGTGTTATAGCATGTTGAAGTAATGCCGGTTTCCATCCCGAAACTGTTGGCTTGGTCCAATCGCCGTAAATCCTTTTAATGGTCGGAACTCCATACTTGGCAATTTCGTCGAGCATCCCCTTAATGTTGGAATAGGGGATATTATCCGCATCAATTAAAACCGCAAGTTTCAGTTCTTTTTTTACATTCATTTTATGACTTTTCTACTCTAAAATTTACGTTTACTTTTTCTTTTTTTCTTGTTGCTGCCGGGAACATCACCCGAAAATTCAACACGGAGTGCTCTTCCCTTGTAGCTTTTTCCTTCGAGCGATTTGATTACTTTATCGCCGTGCTGTTCTCCAATCTCAAAGAAGGAAAAACTATCTTTAATTTCAATTTCACCAACATTTATATCACGGTCACCTGTGCTGTCATTTATCAAGCCAATGATATTTTTTGGCTGCAGCTTGTCTTTTTTACCGATGTTAATGAAAACCCTGGAAAATTTACCTGAACTTCTGCGTGGTTTTCTGTCCCGTGGTTGAGATTCTGATTTACGCTTCCTTTTTTCTCTTGAAGGCGCTGTATCATTAATATCTTCAGCGTTCTTATAATATTCAACAAAACGGTTAAATTCAAGTGATACGAAACGTTTTATTATCTCTTCCTTGCTGAGCAAGTCGAGTTTTTTATTAACTCTTTCCATGAAAGGTTCAATTTGATCTTCATCAACAGTAACTTTTTCCATTCTGTCTATGAGACTAAACAGCTGACGAGTACAAATTTCACCACCGGAAGGTACAGGTTTTTTGTCGAATTTTTTACCCATACTCCGCTCAATCAGCGGTATTCGGCTCTTTTCGCGGTAGTTAACAATAGCAATTGATACACCGGATTTATCCGCTCTGCCTGTTCGACCACTACGGTGGGTGTAAACTTCAATATCCTCCGGAAGATTGTAGTTAACTACGTGCGAAATATTGTTTACATCGAGACCACGCGCGGCAACATCTGTGGCAACTAGCATCTGTAGCGAACGCTCTCTGAATCGTTTCATAACCTGATCACGAGCCGGCTGAGACAAATCACCATGAATGGCATCGGCATTATATCCATCCTTGATCAGTTTTTCCGCGACATCTTTGGTTTCTTCGCGAGTACGACAGAAAACGATACCATATATATCAGGATTAAAATCTGCAATACGTTTAAGAGCGAGGTATCTGTCTTTCGCGTGCACCTGATAATAAATATGTTTTACATTATCCGCACCCGAGTTCTGTTTACCAACGGTCAGTTCAACCGGTTTATTCATATAGCTACCGGCAATGCGGGCAACTTCTTTTGACATTGTCGCGGAAAACAGGAGAGTTCTTTTTTCTTTCGGAGTACGCTCCAAAATCGCGTCAAGTTCATCACGGAAACCCATGTTGAGCATTTCATCGGCTTCATCGAGTACCACGGTATTCACGTTTGATACATCCGCTACTCCACGGTTAAGGAGATCATTTATCCTTCCCGGAGTAGCAACAATAATATTAACACCTTTTCGAAGCGCTTTCATCTGTGTATCTATCCTTGCACCACCATAAACAGCTACTATGTCAATATTTTTAGCATATTTTGCGAAGTTCTGCATATCACGGGTGATCTGGATACAAAGTTCGCGGGTTGGTGAAAGTACAAGAGCTGAAACTACTTTTTCAGATGTGTCAATTCTCTCAATTATCGGTAAACCGAAAGCAGCGGTTTTTCCGGTTCCTGTCTGAGCCAGACCTATAATATCTTTGTTAGATTCGAGTAGGACGGGTATTACTTTTTCCTGTACAGGTGTGGGCGTAACAAACCCTAATTCTTCGATACCTTTCAGTACCTGGGACGATAATCCCAAATTTTCAAAGTTATTCATAATTATATAAAATATAAGATTTACTGCAAAATCGCAGATTAGTAATTAAGAGGCAAGTTATATCCCCGAATCAGGAATCTGGCGTCACCCTGCCGTTCCCCGATGCTGATATTTCTTTCCTGATTCAGAAGCTATTTAAAAGTTGTGATTGGAAAAATAGAAAAGTCGTAAAGTTTTAAATACTTCTTAAAGTTTAACTTTACAAACATACGCAAAAATAAACACGTAACATAGTTTTATTTTATTTACCCACCTATTCCAAACAATTCCTTGTATTTACCCGGTATGTAATCGGATACAAATTTGTAGAAATCGGTGGCGCCGTTTTTATCAAACCCGGTTTCACGCCACCGGTTTATAAGTCCGCGAGCCTTTGTTATAATTGTGTTTTCAACCGGAGCAAGTTTCTGAATAATTCCGGTGTTCTCTTCATTGACCAAAGCCTTCGCGTTAATGTATCGTTTGCCCGAACCTTGCTTGATCGGGAAACAGGATTGTTTGAGCGCAAGCGCCATATCGCACAAAGGAGCGTTACCTGATTCATCAGCCAGTACAATATTTGGTAAATCTTTTCCCGCAGAAACCCACATGGGAATAGCAACCGAGGTAAGTTGGAATCCTAATACTGACCAAATTGTGGTTAGTTCAACAGGCTCACCTTCTTTTACTCCTTCGACAACAACAGTTGATACTGAAGAATAACGTGGAATAAAATCTTCGAAATGAACGAATTCTTTTTCTGCTTTAGCGAGATCGGCACCTGTGAGTGAGTGTTTAAGCGAGCGGCTAACAGATTGAATGATAAATTCCGATGTTAAAGCAGCTCCCTGCTCAGCATAGTCAAACAGTTCTTCAGCGTTTTTGTATCGAATATATCCGTAACCGTCACCATCTGATCCCGAGACGGAGTAATTAGTCCTGATTATATAGCCGTAAGGGGCAGTTTCGTTATTTGTCGCGTCGTATTTTTTCCACGCGTAGTTGGATGTTTCATAATAAGCGGCGCCACCAAACGCGTCAATCACTCCAAAGTTTGCTTCAACTCCCATCGGTTTCTCCCATTCGTCAAGGAGTTTTTCAAAATCGGCAAGAGTAGCGCACTCCTGGAGTGCTTTTTTCATAACAACCCCTTCACGATCTTTGAGTTTAACACCGTCGTTCATATTGAGGTTGTAGCTCGCGGAGTTCATGATCGCGAAACCGGCGCTGTTAGATCCTGCCCAGACTTCATCACCAACTTTATCCGCCGAGTTTATCAAACCAATGTAGCTATATTTGCCATCCTCAAAATACATCATTTTGTTCTGGAAAAATCCGGAATCCCTGTGTTTAAAAAGCAAGGGTCTGCCATCTTTAGTGTATTTCCCCGAAACTATCGCGGTAGTACAAGGGAAAACATAAGAAAATGAAATAAGCAGCAAAATAACAACATATATCTTTGAGGATTTCATGATTACCTATCATTTATTGGTCGAACCAATTTAAGTATTAACAGCGAATATTTCATTTAATTTGGCAATTTTTTCATGTTTTGCCATAATAAATATTATGTCGTCTTGTTGAAGCTTGAAATCAGCTCCCGGATTGGACATCACTTCTTTTTCACGTTTAATTGCGAGTACGGTAGCGCCACATTTATTACGGAAATCAATTTCTTTGAGAGATTTATCAGTCAATCCGCACGCGTCGTTAACATTGTAAGTTAATATTTCAATATCCGGGAAATGTATTTTAAATCCGCGGAACGGGGAAATATCTTTCGGAACACTTCTGAGCATTTTGTAGTTTTCCGCCCGAATGTTATCAATAAACTGGAAAATCTCATTTTGTGGTACCATGTATTTGGTCATCACCCTCGCGAAAATCTCAACAGCTGTTTCAAATTCTTCAGGTATAACCTCATGAGCACCGAGCTGTTTTAGTTGAGGAATTTCTTTTACAAATCTTGTACGAACGATAGTATATACATCGGGATTCAAGAGTTTTATATTTGTTACAATTCTGCGGGTTGCCGCGGGATCGTTTATCGCAATAACAACTATTCTTGCGTGATGTATATTAGTCTGCTCCACAACTTCAGGAGAAGTGGCGTCACCATAATAAATCGGTTCCCCTTTTGCTTTTTCACTACGTACCCGATCGGGATTCATATCTATGATCACATACGGTATTTTCGCTGCGCGGGAAGCGTGAGCCAAATTTGTACCATTCATGCCAAATCCTACAATAACAAGGTGGTCTTCCAACTTTTCGCAGAACGCCTGAACCGGTGTAACACCCTCCTTCTTCAATTTCTGCGGAAGGGGAAGTTTATTTAACAAATTGGCTATATGAGGCGCGCCGGAGATGAGGAATGGTGTCGCAGCCATTGTGATAATTGAAACTGACAGGAATGCCTGGTAAAGTTCACCACTGATAAATCCGTATGTCTGTCCGGTTTTGGCAAGAATAAATGAAAATTCACCCACTTGTCCAAGTCCGATACCGGTTATTAGAGCTGTCCTTAACGGAAACCCGAGAATGCTCACGGCACCGGTTGCCAGTACAGATTTAATTATTATCACACTCAATGAAAGTACTGCAACGAGCACAAGGTTATCAGCGACATACTCAAGATTAAGCAGCATACCGATTGAGACAAAAAAGAAAGAAGTAAATACATCACGGAATGGAAGAATATTCGCAAGCGCCTGATGACTATACTCTGATTCGGAGATTATTAATCCGGCAAGAAACGCGCCCAAGGCTAATGAAAGTCCGATTGATGATGTCAACCAAACAATTCCGAAGCAAATAACTATAATGGAGATCAGAAAAAGTTCACGGCTTCGTGTTCGCGCGATCTGCAGCAAAGCATTGGGAACAATATATTTAGCGCCGACAAAAACTGCAACTACTACGAGAATCGCTTTACCGAGAAGAAGCAGGATTTCTGTCATTAAATTTCCGCCAGCACCCGCAAGAAGTGGGGTAACAAGCATCATCGGAACAACAATTATATCCTGAAAAATCAGTATTGCCAGTGCCGTTCTGCCATGCGGAGTATCTATCTCAGCCTTCTCAACATATAATTTCAGAATAATGGCGGTACTGGAAAGAGCGGTAAGAAATCCGAAAAATATCAGCTCACCGGTTGAAGACGCGAAATTACCCGCAATCAGATACACAACCCCTATAGTAAGGAGAACCTGAAGCGAACCACCAATCAATACGGGTTTTTTGAGAGAAAGCAGATCTTTGATGGAAAACTCAATGCCAATTGTGAACAAGAGAAGGAGAATTCCTACTTCGGCAAGGATTTCAACCTCATGCACTGATTTTACTAATCCTAATCCATACGGACCTGCAAAGATACCTGTTATAAGAAATCCTATAATGGGCGGGATTTTAATTTTGTGGAAAATGAAAATTACAGCAATTGACAAACCGAATATAATAACTATATCGTTGAGCAGTTTAATTTCCATCAGGTACCTTTCACATTATTCTTATCTGCAAAAATGCGCTATTGCTTTGTGAAGTTCAACAATAATTGCGATTGCTAAAATTTTCTTGCTGAAACTACAACCTTCTTGTAGGTTTCTTTCCTGCTGCTATTTGAATCATGAGCCTCAAGCAGCACAATATACATTCCTGTTCGTAAAGGTGTCCCGGCGTCATCCCTGCCGTCAAAAAATATATTTCCTGTTTGCGGTAAGGCTTGTTGGTCAAGTAAAGTTCTAACAAGTCTGCCATGATCATCAAATATTCTTACTTTGATAATTGGCGCGGTTGAATGAAGCGAATATTTGATATATGTAATATCCTCAAATCCGTCATTATCGGGTGAAAAAGGATTTGGTTCAAGTTTGATACCGATAAATCCTTCCTTTTTGAGAGCAAAGAGGGAATTTTTTTCACCCGGAGTAGCACCTGTTAAATCGACTGAAGATGACCAGGTACTCGCGCTGTTTGTTAACTCCGGATTAATCTTTTCCAAAGAAATATTTTTTGTGTTCGGTATAAAATTGTTGTGCCATTCGGGAGAATAGGTCAGAGAGTCGATCACTTCACCAAATAGTCCTTGCAGTTTTACCGATCCACCGGAATTGAGAAGATATAATCCTGTAACACTGCAATTTTCAGGTGCAACAACACCGGAGTTGATGAAAGAAGAATCGGTGCTGATCAGAAAATATCCATCCGGGTTAAAGCTGTAGTTGTTATTTAGCAGCAGAGTAACAGAGCTGTTAACCTCTATTGTAAATCCGGTCAGGTTGATGTTCTTTTCACTGTAAAGCTCAATAAATTCCGGTCTCTCTATCCCCGGTTCGTACATAATTTCATTTATTACAATGTCGTTCCAGTCCACAGGGATATAGGTATTGGCACTATTCAGTCTGCCCGGAGTAGCACCGTTTTTGTCGGCGCTGATAATAAGTCTGTCATCATCAAAATAGAGCCTTTCATATGAATAACCCTTACGGGAACCGATATATTCCACAGAATCGATGATAAGCCCGATATTATCGTACAGTTTTATTGCATCCTCGTTGTTATTAAGTGTAATGGAATTCAATTGGAGAGCTTCAAACCCGTATGTCGCTCTGAACGCTGTTGTATCCACCGCCAGAACAATATATTCTTCAGGTTTAATAGTTAGGTTATTTCCATTATTGAGCGGTGTTACATAGCTGGTAGATTTGCTATCCTTGAGACGCCAATAATCTAAACTAATACTTTCTTTTCCGGGATTATATAATTCAATCCATTCACTCTCTCCATCTTCGGGGTTGGGATAAAATTCGGTAATAAGAACAGAACGTTCATCCGCGCCCGGAGAAATATAGCCCGACCGTTGGTTGTTGTATATATCATCGTCGTCAGAAATTTCAGCGTAAACATAGATTTCGTTTAATAGTACCTGATCTTCGGCAACTACAAATGTTTTGTTCTCTCCCGGTGAGGGGAGATTGTTGATATTAACATTCCTGATCTCACCATCAATAGTTATCTTACAATTTATTGGGGTGGAGTACGACTTGTCCCCCCTGTTTTCTACCCGGATATAAACATCAAAAATTTCGTTTAATCTTAATTTTGGAGGGGTAAACCCGATTCCCGTAATCGCGTAATCAAAATTTTTCGGGGTTACCGAATTTATATATCCCGGTGAACCGAGTGTACCATTCTGATTGCGTCCCCAATTGGTTATATCGAAGCCGGTTTTGTCAGCGCTAATTCTTTCAATACCGATATATCCACCAAGTGAACCGTCATAAAGCACGGAGTCTAATACTACACCTACAGAGTCAATCAGATATAACACATCTCCGTCATTATTTATTGCGGGAGGTTTCTGGTAAATTTGCTCAAAATTATACTTTGGATATTTTGTTGTAAGGAGCGTGTCATCACAAACTACAACGAATGAATCAGCTTGAAGCAGATATTCTTCTTCGATAGCTAGTGAATTACCAGCGGCGTCAACTATCCTTACTTTCTTCAGATTTATTGTTTTATCGGAATTATTGTATAACTCAATCCACTCATGTCTGTAGTCGTCGCTAAAGGGGAAAAACTCATTTATCACCAGCGCGTTTTTTTCTATCCCCGAGCTAACAGTTTTCCTGAGAGTATCGTTAAATGTGTATTGGTCAAAATCATTTGTGAGGCGAGCTTCGAGCAAAACAGTTCCGTCAGTCATTTTAGCTGCATTGTAAATAGTTTTTGAAAAAGATTCCCCCGATTGCAGATCACCATAATTATGCTGCAATGTTCCAAGACCATCTCGGTAAAAGTCGAGTTTAACCGGCATTGCTACAGTGCCATTATTGGTAACTGTAATTTTTACATCAAACATTCTGCCTGACGTTGGAAACTCGGGCATAGCAACTATATCTGTTACTTCCAGATCATATGCCTTCACCGAAACCGAATTGATTTTATTTGGAGTTCCGCCGTAAATATTTCTGCATATTTGCCAGTTGGCTGAATCAGCGTAAATAATTTGACTTGTGACTCTCTCAATTGAACGTCCGTATTGATACGCATAGCCGTTATAATCAACAGAATCGATTATCCTGCCGAGCGAATCCTGCAAGAAAACCTTGTCACCATTGTTGTTCAGAGTCGGTAATTTTTTGATGTTGATACCGCCAACTATAGAAAAATAGTCAAAGATAAGTGAATCAGAGGCGAGGAGATAGTAGTTCTCTGGAGGCAGTATAAAATCCTCAATTCCGAGGTTCACAAAATCTTTTTCATCACCAAGGCGATATCCTCGCAAATTAATTTCCTTATCGCTACGATTGTAGAGTTCTACCCATTCGGGCATTTCTCCACCCGGTGAGTGCATTATCTCATTGATCACTAAATCGCCCGGCATCTCATTAACTATTACCGGGATAATTGATAATGAAACTGTATCATTCCAGTTATATTCATCTTCGTTGGAGATCAGATATGCTTTGAGCAAGTTTTCTCCTGTGAGAATTCTACCGTATTGATGATTGAGTATAAGAGAATCCCCCGGATTGAGGTTGCTTAAATTGAAAGATTCTTCGACCGCACCATCTTTGGAGTAAACTATTTCGGCGGATGAGATAACCCGATTGCCAAGATTTTTTAGTGTAAAACTTATCTCCGGTTTATCATTCCTCGCATAGTATGTTTGGTTCAGGTAATAATTTGTGATGGCAAGATCAAATTCTTTAGGTGATACCGAATTTATTGACGCGGGGGTCGCCCTTTCCGGAGAAGTGCTTTCAGAATAGTTATCCTCACTAAATTGATGGTTTCCCGGTATTATTCTCTCAAGCGATTTATTGTTAGTGCCACCCATATCGGGGTCATATTTAATATAATCGATGGCGCGGAATAGTGAATCGCGCAAATATATCCAATCTCCGGAATTATTCAGACTTGGGAGTTGGGTGATTTTAGTTTCAAACTCATTTTTGTAAAATTCATTCAAACTCTCTTCTGCAAAAACAGCATACGAATCGGGATACAACTTAAATTCATCCACATCAATAAGTACCGTATCACTTAAATCTGTGAAATAAAACTTATTGATATTTACTGTCTTGTCTCCGGGATTATATAATTCTATCCACTCCGGTTGTCCCTGGGGAGCATACATTATTTCATTAATCACGATATCACCAAAGCCCAGGGAAAGATCATGTACTCTCACAATAGTCTTAAGAGTATCATTGTAGGGATATGTATCTTCATAATGCTCTGCGACAGCAATATAATGATATTCACCTACACCATTTACGCTTGTGGTGAATGGATACGTGAACGTTTCACCCGGAGCAATGCCATTAGGTAAAATAGTGTACCACATCAATTCATCATCATTGCCAACTCCGTCCTTATTGAAGTCACGATATAGTTTTAATTTGACTGCAATGATCTCAAACCGTCCCCTGTTATGTGGTGATATTTTAAGTAAAACTTGCTGATTCCATCCATAGTAGGGCTTTTCAGGAGCAAAACCCGCCATCTTGCAATCATAATCTACAGGGGTAACTGAATTGAGGAATCCGGGTGAGGCGCTCAGTAATATCTCACAGGTTCGCCAGTTTAGTGAGTCCTGTGATGGGTTGGCTGGATCTCTTCTTTCAAGAGAACGGCCATCAACACCTCCCCAATCTGATAAATAGTTTACAGAATCAATTATCACTCCGTATGGATTTGTAATTTTAAGATTATCACCGGTATTATTAAGTGAAGGTAAATTGAGAACTATCAGATTTTCAATTCCCATCACGTAAAAATCGTTAATCGCTTCACCATCCGAAAGTACGAGGTAATCATCGGCATTCAGCAGATAATCAGTGGGCGAGATTATAGCGTAGCCTACTTTATCCTGTATTCGCCACCCTTTGAGGTTAATCGATTCCTGGGAAATATTTTTAAGTTCTATCCACTCAGGTTCACCGTCGAGCGGGTCATATTTTATTTCATTGATAATTATTGTGTTCTGCAGAACTTCAGGATCATAAACATAGAGTGACGTGACAAATGAATTGTTAACCGGTAATTCGTCTTCTTCGAACTCAACAACTCCCTTGACAAAGTAAAAACCTGTATCGGGAATTGTAATCGTTACTTGCGGCATAATGCTGTCGCCTGGCAGCAGTTGAAAAAATTGTTGAGAAAATAAGGTCGTTGGGGATGTAAAAAGAGTATCAGTCAGATCCGCAATAAGTACATCAATTCTGTAGTTGGGGGCAGATGATAAACCATTATTACGAATTTTTACGGATAGGTCTATGAGTGTATTTATTTCTGATACCGATGCTGGAAGTAAAAATGTATCAAGAGATAAATCAAACTGATACAACGAGACAGAATTTTTAAATCCGGGTGTGCCATTTTCCACAAGTGAATTCTGCCAGTTTTCTGTATTGTTTTCTCCTTCAGGTATTATTTTTTCGTCGGAATATCCCGCTTCATTATCGGCTGTATAGGCATATACCGAAACAGTATCACCAACTCCATCGACAAGATAGATAGTTCGGTCGGAACTGTTCGCCATACCGTTTGTCCCGAAAGAGTTATCATCAATTTGCAGCACCAGCGCGGATTCCGGAACAATATCGGCATAAATACCATCCTGAAGATCGTAATCTCCCTCAAATACAACTGCCATTTGTCCGGGCAGGAGGAGAAAACCGTCACCGGTTTCTATAAATCCGTCCGAATTTGATGTCTGGTAGATAAATGTGAAGTTTTGAAGATTGATTGTTTCATCGCCATGATTGTAAAGTTCTAAAAACTCATTACCGTTCGATACGGGACGAAACATCACTTCGTTAAATGTAATTCCGTTAGTATTTCCCAATAAAAAAACAGGAAATAACAGCAGCAGTAACCCTCTTGAAATTTTCATATTTTCAGATATTATTGACCCTTTAGTTCAAAATAACTAAAAAAAATGTTACCCGCTACAGATAAAATCAACTCTTTTCGCGTCTAAAGATTAAAAAGGATTGAAAATGGCTTCATTTATCTTATGGTTTATACTACTTCTCCTCTGCTGGCCCCTCGCGCTTTTGGTGCTGGTTTTGTATCCTCTCGTATGGTTGATTCTGCTACCGTTCAGATTACTTGGTTTTGCTGTGGAAACAGTATTTGATATAATTAGATATCTTTTTGAACTTCCATTCAGAGTTCTGAGGAGGGGCTGACCCCGAGTTTTTTGAAAAACGATAAAAAACCGGATTTCGGAACATTTTTTTATTCGTATTATTAAAGTTTAACTTGAATTTTGTGTAGAAAAACATATTATTCAAAGTTTGTATATTAATGTGAGTAAACAATGAGCCAGATCAGCAAACGACCTTCATGGGATCAATACTTTTTGAAAATGGCAATGTTGGTATCAGAAAGATCAACTTGTCCGAGAATGCATTGCGGATGTGTGCTTGTTCGGGATAAAAAAATCTTGTCAACAGGTTATAACGGCTCAATTCCGGGGGATGTTCACTGCGAAGATGTTGGCTGTCTTGTTGTGGATAACCATTGTGTTCGTACAATTCACGCGGAAATGAACGCTATTCTGCAATGCTCAAACAATGGAATTAACACAACTGGCGCTACTGCCTATGTTACCAATATGCCCTGTACAAACTGCGCAAAAGCTCTTATCGGAGCAGGTATAAGAGAAGTTGTGATATTTTCGGATTATCACGATACCATGGCGGAAGATTTTTTCACCCGCGCGGGTATCAAACTCAAAAGGCTCGCTCAACCTGAAAATGGAATAGATTACGATTTGAGCAAGTTTTCTTCCGCAAAAAAAATCGTTAAAGATTAGAAGTTTATATGGAACTGTTATGACACAAAAGACCTCTTTAGTAAAATCAAAAGTAAATAAATATATCAAGCCGCAAAATTTGTTTAACCGTGATCTTAGCTGGCTTGAATTTAACCGGCGGGTTCTCGAGGAAGCGTTAAACCCCGATCTCCCACTACTCGATCGTGTGAAATTTGTTTCTATATTTTTCTCAAACCTTGATGAATACTACATGATCAGGGTTTCCGGTATCAAAGAACAGATTGCCGCTAAAATTATAGAGCCGACAATTGACGGGCTTACTCCGATGCAGGAATTGCAGAAGATTGAATCAGAAGTTCAGCAGATGCTGTCGCAAATCTATTACTACTGGAACACAACACTTCAAAACGAGTTACGTCATAACAATATTCTTATTGAAGAGATAGACAATCTTGAGCAATCTGAACAATCTGACCTCGAGAAGTATTTTAACAGGGAGATTTACCCTGTACTTACACCGCTCGCCTTCGATCCGGGTCGTCCATTCCCGTATATATCAAACCTGAGTCTCAGCTTTGCGATACTCGTACAAAAATCGAATGGTGAAAAACATTTTGCGCGTGTTAAAATACCGAGTATCCTGCCAAGATTGATCCGAATTGACGAAATAGTGCAGAAGAAATCGAAAAAGCCCGGGGCAAACGGATGTATAAAATATGTTTGGCTCGGTGACCTGATCAAACATAATCTTCATACTCTTTTCCCCGGACTTAAAGTAATATCAGCACACAGGTTCAGAATTACACGCGATACCGATATTGAAATCCAGGAGGATGAGGCGGATGACCTTCTTGAGGTTATTGAAGAGAATATCAGGCAGCGTCGGTTCGGTTCGGTTGTTTGTCTGGAAGTAGAAAAAAATATGCCCGAATATATGATCGAAACCCTCACCAAAAACCTGCTTATCACCCGTGAGGATATTCATATTATAGACGGTCCGTTGGGGTTAAGTTCTGTGATGGAACTCTATTCGCTTCCACTGCATCACCTCAAGGAAAAACCGTTTTATCCGGCGACACCCTCAATTTTCGAAGAGGAAGAAAATATATTCAATGCTATTAAAAAGCATGATATTCTGCTCCATCATCCTTACGAATCTTTCATGCCGGTTATAGATTTTATCAAACAGGCATCAGAAGATCCCGATGTTCTTGCAATCAAACAAACTTTATATCGAATCGGGGCTAATTCGCCTATCATTAAATATCTCATTCGAGCAGCAGAAAAGAAAAAACAGGTAGCAGTACTCGTTGAACTGAAAGCTCGTTTTGACGAGGAAAACAATATTTATTGGGCGAAGGAACTTGAAAAAGCGGGTGTGCATGTAGTTTACGGACTAATAGGTTTGAAAACACACTCAAAAATGACACTTGTTGTAAGAAAAGAACATGATGGCGTTAAAAGGTATGTTCATCTTGGAACAGGAAATTATAACGCGTCAACCGCCAAACTATATACTGATTTCGGATTCCTGACCGCCGACCCTCAACTATGTGCCGATGTATCCGAGATGTTTAACTATCTTACCGGTTATTCCGAACAGAAAGAGTATCGTAAACTTTTTGTATCACCGATAAATAATCGCTCTAAACTGCTTGAGAGAGTTGCCCGGGAAATTGACAATGTAAAGGCAGGTGGTGAAGGTAGAATCATTTTCAAAATGAATTCCCTTGTGGATCCGGTCACTATTGGAGCTCTGTACGAAGCTTCCCGTAATGGAGTGAAAATTGATTTGATCATTAGAGGAATATGCTGTTTGGTACCCGAAAAACCGGGTCTGAGTGAGAATATCCGTGTGATAAGTATTGTTGGCAGGTTTCTGGAGCATAGCAGGATATACTATTTCTACAACAACGGGAATGATGAAGTTTATCTCAGCAGCGCTGATTTGATGCAGCGAAATCTCGACAGAAGAGTTGAAACAACTTTCCCTGTTGAGAATCCTGATCTAAAACAAATAATCCGGGATTCACTCGATCTTGCGTTAAAAGATAACCAGAAATCGAGATTACTACTGCCAAATGGTAAATATGTCGCAAACAGACAGGTCAGCACCGAAAAAGCGGTAAACACTCAGGAAGAATTGATGGCATATGTAAACCAGCATTTCTCCTTCATGAAATTTGGTCAGAAATAAAAAATAAGGGAGATACGTCTGTCACTTCGCCTGTAAAGGTGGACTGTCAATGAACAAAATCTGTTCGGCACAAGTTGATAGACGTAAGTTAACAAAGATGAAGCGGTCAGGGTTCGAGAACCTCACCCGCCTTCGACCGCTTCAGAAATTTTTAACAATATTCTGCAGGGGATGGTCAATGGTCATCCCTTTTTATTTGGGGCTCCCTTGCAAATCTGAAACTTTTATCCCATCAACTCCTGGAAAGTATCAAAATATCTGCCCGCGTGATACGCGTCTGCCAGGCCATGGTGCGCGTTAAATGAAACAGGCATCATAAGTTTTTCGCCGGTTTTGTACGTTTTCCCAAATGTTATTTTTGGAACACTATCTTTATATGTGAAACTCCGGGCGTGGGTAAGACCATTAAATTTTATCCACGGTATTGGTGAATAGTGTATTGTATCTTTTCTGCCGGTGCTTTGATTCAGGTTCAGGCCCTTTATACTTCTTACAAAATCGATTTCTTTCAAAGCGAGGGGAATAAACTCATCAAGGGTTTCACGAAATTCAATAAATGAATATCCAAATGTATTGTCTGCCCTGCCGATTGTTGATGATGCGTGAACACTATCAAACAACACAACTTCATCATCTATAACGCGTATTCGCAGTTCCTCAATGCTGTTAACGGCAAATAGTGACTGGTACAGATAATAAATAAAAAAAGAACACCCTTTTTCTTTTGCTTTTTTATATCCGTGTGTAACTTCCACTTCGGATGTTATGCCGAAAAAAGGTTCTTCAAATGATGAAAAAAACTCATAATATTCTTTTCTTGACCACGTATTAACATTAATTTTTTTCATCTACAGTTCATCCAGTACATCTTTTATTGTGGATAATTCTTTGAATTTTTCCGAATCGGGTAACTTATCAACATTTTTTTCATGCTGCCAGGTGGTATGAAAGGGAATATGGAATCCGTAACCCCCTATTTCCAGTACAGGAAGAATATCGGATTTAAGCGAATTTCCTATCATTAGAAACCGGGAAGGTTTGATATCGAGATGATTCAACAATTTTTGGTAATCTTCAGGCTTCTTTTCGCTCATTATTTCTACATGATGAAAATACTTCTCGAGTCCCGATTTTTTTAATTTGCGTTCCTGATCAAGAAGATCACCTTTGGTTGCCACTATTAAATGGTAAGAACCAAACAGAGATTCAACAACCTCAGCAACACCCTCCAGCAGTACAAGCTTTTCATTCAGCATCTTTTTACTAAGCGCGAGAATCCCGGATATCACCTCTTGAGGCACTTTCCCTTCACTTACCCGCAGCGCGTTTTCTATCATCGAAAGGGTAAAAGATTTTATTCCATAACCGTAAAGAGCCAGATTATTCATTTCTGTTTTGAAAAGCGCCTCGGAAATCTCTTTTGGTGTGCCGTACTCTTTAAGTAATTCACAATATTGATCTTCAGTATCTCTGAAATAAGGCTCGTTTACCCAGAGCGTATCATCCGCGTCAAAAGCAACATATTTAATATCATTCATAGCAAAACTCCCAAGTTTTCAAGTCTGATACCACGAAACTCCAACCTTAAAAGCAAGGAGTTACTTCATAGTCAAAATCGAACCTCTCTCCGGCTCATTTACGATGTTGATGCTGGCTTCAATTTCCTCCTGCATCTCCTCCACATGCGAGATTACACCAACAACCCGGTTTTCCTTGCGCAATGCCTTGAGCGTATCGAATACCATATTGAGTGAATCTTTATCAAGCGTACCAAATCCTTCGTCGAGGAAAAAGAAATTCTGCTCGGCACCGGCTGTTTTTTGTATCGAATCGGAAAGCGCAAGAGCAAGTGACAGAGCTGCCTGAAATGTTTGTCCGCCCGAAAGCGTTTTCACGCTGCGTAGCTGACCGTCATTAAGAAAATCGCGTATAACAAAATTGTTCTGCTGATTAAGTTCGAGAGATAGCCGGTTCATAGTTAACTTCATGAATCGCTCGTTCGCGGCAACGCACAAATTTCTTAAATAAACAGTTGAGACATAATTTACAAATCCGCTTCCCTTGAACATATTTTTGATTACACGAATATTCTCAAGCTTTATTTTAAGCCCCTCCTGCTCCTCCTCAAGTTCTTTTTTAGCGGAAAGACTCCGGCTAAACTGATCAAGCATCTGGCTAATATTTCCTCGTTTTTGAAACAGTTCACCACGGAGCTCATCGAGTTCAGACATTCGTTTTACAAGTGAGTTATGTTTCTCTTCATCGTAATCCTTGTCGCCAAGTTCAGAGCGTAATTCTTCGCAGTTTTTAACAACGCTGCGCAATTCTGTAAAATAATCATCAATATCCATCTCTTCATGATCGATGTTGATTTCTCTGGTAAGTATTTTATCTACCTCTTCAAGGGATTCAAATCGAGAGTCCTCAATTTTTATCTCAATCTCAAGTGTAAGTTCTTCCAGCCGGTTTTTTCTATCCGAGATCCCTTCTTCGAGAGCTTTCAGTTCACCGGAAAGTGTGTTTACCTCGTTTATTTGTTGATCTATCTCCGATTTCAGATTATTATAGTTTTCTATCAGATTATCGTATTCTTTTTTGAGTGAACTCTGTTTTTCCTGAATTTCCTCGGCATCTTTTGAGCTGTACTCTTCAATAACTTCCGGATTTATCTGCTTTTTGAGAGTATTTAACTCAGTAACCTTCGCGGTTTTATCATCCACAATCTTCTGTTTTTCGGAATTAAGTCTTTCAAGTTCTTCATCGATATTTGCCAGATTGGTACGAACGGCTTCTTTTCTCTCTTCCTGTGAGATTATCTCCTCTTCAATCCGGTTATGTTCATCCAACTTCTGCTTTACAGAATCAGAGTTGGATTTTTCATACTCATCCCATATAAATTCGGCATCGTGCAAACGAATATTTTTGTCATTTGCTTCAATAGAGTATTCCAGATCGGAAAGTTTTTTGCGGCTTTCTCCTTTCGAAAAACTTACCATATCAATCTTGTTGCGGGTTTCTTCAAGGGAGGTGATGCTATCTTGCGCCTCTCCCGATTTTTTTTCAATTTCGGCAAGTTTACCTGTTACATCCTCAATACTTGTCACCTGAGGATGATCGGTGGAACCACAAAGCGGACATGGTTTCCCTTCGTGAAGGTCGGAAGCGTATTCACCAAGCTGATTTTGAACCTGAAGATGTTCCTTTTCCGCACTGAGTTTTTCAATCTCTTTTCTCAGTTCTCCTTTTTTTCTCACGATAGTTTCTAACAGTTCTCCTGCTTCTGTCGAGTCACTACTTCCGGGTAATCCTGAACCTGAAATGATAGATTCAATTTTTTCATCATATTCATTCAGCTTTTCGAGTGTGGTATTAAACTCTTCCTCAAGCCGGGATTTTTCATTTTTAAGGTTTTCTTCCTTATTGTACCACGATTGTATCTCTGAAAGTTTACTAACATCGGGTCGTGATTTTTTCAATTCCTCTATTTTGACAGAGGCATCTTTATCCTTTTGTTCAAATTCACGTCTTTTAGTTTGGGCAATAGTAATTCGGTCTTCATAACTTGCGATTTTTTCTTCCAGTTCGGGCAATTCTGCCTGAATATTGGCTATCTCGGAGATTTTTGTCAGCTCTTCAACATTCTTGTTGATGGACTCACGATTATTATATTTCTCCTCCATTTCCAAAAAATCTTTTTTTCCGGCTTCAAGAGCTGAGTTTATCGATTCAAGTTTTTCCTTTTTAGAGTTTATTGACCCAATTTCACGATTTATCGACCTGCTCAGATCATTTTTCTTTTCAATTTCGGCAGAAAAATTCATTCGGCAGTATTTGTAATCCTTTAGTTGTTCCTTTCTGCGGGTGTACTCTTCTTCCTGTGACTTTAGTTCCTGCTCTTTCGCAATAAGGCTTTTAAGTTTTGTAAATACATCTTTCAAAGAATTGAATTCTTTCTCCTGCTCCTGAGCAGCCTTTATTTCATTATTAACATTTTCAATTTCAGCGCGTACATTTTCTAGCTGTTTCTTATGATTTTCAATTTCCTCTTCATCGAGGTCACCCAACATGCTCAGTTTTCCGGCAACAACTTGAAAACGATCTTTATATTTACTCTCAACCGCCGTAGTTTGATAATATAATTCGAACTTGTGCAACCCGAATATTTCTCTCAACATACGTGTACGATCAGAATCGCCAAGGTGAAGGAATTCCTGGAATTTCCCCTGTGGAATTATCGTGGTACGTCTGAAATTCTCGTAACTGAGTCCAACAATATTTACCGGGTCTTCCTCGATCGGCAGCCAGTCGTTGTTTTCATACTTGTAAACATCTCGTCCGCTGAACTTTACTTCATTAAAGTTATTCCCGTTACGTTTTGAACGGACAACAAATCTGAATTTTTCACTATTCTTATTACCGGCGAGGCACTCGAAATCGATTAGCATTTCATTCGATTTCAGATTCATCATGTTGTAGTAGCGTTCTTCCTTCTGGTTGAGTCGTTCGGTATGACCAAAAACGGCAAAGGAAATCGCCTCGAGAATAGTTGATTTTCCGCTGCCAACCTGCCCGAATATCCCGAACAGCCCCGCGGAAGTCAGGCGATCAAAATCGATTGTCTGTTTTTCCCTGTAAGAGTAAATCCCCTGGAGAGTAAGTTTAAGTGGTATCATTCATCATCCGCAGCTAAAATTTCACTAAAAATCCCTTTAATTTCTTCATTTGGTTCTTTGCCGCTATTGTGTTTAAAGAAGTCGTAAAACAAATCAGTCAATGATTTATCAAGATTTATTTTATTTTCCCCGGCAACGGATCCGGCAATTTCACCCGTTATTTCCGGAATGATGAATACATTCGGGTGTACTGAACTGATACGTTTTCTGTCGGAGGCTTTGATGTAGTTTTCACTGGCAAGTGTAAGTTCAACAATTTTATCCTGATTTTCGGTAAGCCATTCAACTGCTTTGTCAACATCATCAAATCTTATGCGCTCAAGTTTTTTTCCCCTGGTTAGCTTGATCTCTTTAACTTCATAAATACCATCAGGTTCTAAATCGGTGACAATAACATACTTGTCGGGGTTTTCGCCAAATCCATAAGCTATTGGCGCACCTGAATAGTAAACCGCTTTTTGATCCGTACCAAGTTTGATTCTACCATGAAGATGCCCAAGCGCGGTATATTGAACCGCATCAGGGATATTATCTGTATGAATTATCTGAGCGCCGCCAAGCTGCAAAATTGGTTTTTCCTCTTCCGGTTCTTCGGGTGGTTTTTCTCCCCGTTTTGTCATAAACAAGTGGGTCACCAGTAAATTCACACCGCTTTTATCACAATGTTTATCAGCCAATTCTTTCCAGAAATCGCGGACAGCTTCTTCAAGTCGCGATTCCTTGTCCTCAATTCCGAGGAATTTTTTCAGGCGATATTCGTTGGCATATGGAGTTGCTATAACTCTCACCGGAAAATCGACACGTGGTAATTTCAATTCCAGAAAGCCGGGGGCAGTTTTGATAACTTTCGCGCCACTTTCCATATCGAGATTACCCGGAACAGAGTTAGGGTAACCGGTAAATATTATTCCATTAACCAGAGCAAGCGGGTCGGGCGATTCTATCCTTTCAGGGGAATCATGGTTACCCGCAATAGCTACCACAATCCGCTTTCCGCCATCGGTCAACTTAGTCAGGTATTTATAAAATACCGCTGTCGCCTCCGCGGGTGGATTATACGTGTCGAACAAGTCACCGGCAAGCAGTACAAGATCAATCTCCTCTTTCTCGGCAATGGAGCAGATTTCAGCCAAAACTTCTTTTTGTTCGTCTAAACGTGAAATACCAAGCAATTGCTTGCCGAGATGCCAGTCGGAAGTGTGCAAAATCCTCATAAACTATTTCTGCAGTTTTGTTAAATTTTTAAGTAATTTTCAGTTAGCAATCAATAATACAAAAAAAAACATATAATGTATATAAGCACGCTCTATTTCAAAGATAACCTTCTCAATATTACTGTTGAGGAAGTAAAATTTAATGATTTAAACTTACTTGTAGGTGCCTCCGGGGCGGGTAAGACGATGATTGTCAGCGCGATTTCCAATCTCAAGCAGATTTCTGACGGCAATTCGGGGTTCCCCGGCGTTAAATGGAAGATGGAATTTTTAACTTCTTCCCGTAAAAAAATTCTATGGAGGGGGGAAACCGAAAAATCAACTCTTCCGGCAAAAATTGTAAACGACCTTAACGGCAGAAGCAACAACAATTTTATTTCGGAGGAAATTTTCATAGAGGATGTGCTTTTCGCTCAAAGAACTACGGATAAACTGAGTGTAGTTGAAGATCAGTTTATCATCCAAAAGGACTTAAGTCTGTTGTTTAATCCGGAGAACCGGCAACTAAGAGAAATCAGTGATGAGTTTGATAAGATTATTTTTAGTGATAATTCTCCCCAGTATGATTTTAACAAGGGAAAGTTTTCTATTTAGATCGGAAGAGCACACGTCTGAACTCCAGTCACACTGATATATCTCGTATGCCGT
>BQMY01000120.1 GCA_022181065.1 Melioribacteraceae bacterium
GAAAACTGTTTCAGCAGAAATGAAGAAGTCATTTTCAGCGAGTTAATACAAGGACTTGATACAATTGATTATTATTGTCTATACGCTGATTTTGATGCTTACAACTCTCTGAAGACGTGGATTTGCATCATAATATTCTTTAGGATCATACCCGCTCTCTTTCAGTTTCACCACTTCATCCGAGAGCAAGCCGAAGATAAACATGTTTTCTTCACCAATCTCTTCAGCCATTTCAACATTGGCACCATCCATTGTACCGATTGTCAACGCTCCGTTAAGCGCAAATTTCATGTTTCCTGTACCGGAAGCCTCAAAACCGGCGGTAGATATCTGCTCTGACAGATCAGCCGCTGGTATTAGTAACTCCGCCAAAGAAACAGAATAGTTCTTGAGGAAAACAATTTTTAGCTTGTCTCCTACCTGTGGGTCATTATTTATAACATCAGCAACATTATTGATAAGTTTAATTACCATTTTCGCCTGAAGATATGCCGGTGCAGCTTTACCACCGAATATAACCGTTCTTGGTGTAAATTCTTTGTCCGGATTTTCTCTTATTTGTATGTAGAGGTCAATAACATGAAGAACATTCAACAACTGACGTTTATATTCATGAAATCTTTTTATTTGAATATCAAAAATTGAGTTGATATTAACTTTAATATTATGTTCAGACTCGATATAATCTTTCAGCTTTTTCTTGTTTTCCAGTTTGATATCCTGCCAGTCTTTCAGGAATTTTTTATCATTGGTGAAATCTTCAAGTTTCCTCAAATCAGATAGATTTTTAGCCCATGATGACCCGATTTTATTAGTAATAAGTTCGGCAAGTTTTGGATTGGCAGTACGTAGCCATCTTCTTGGAGTGATACCATTTGTGACATTAACAAATTTACCGGGAAATATTTTGTGAAAATGTTTAAAAATACGGTTCTTGAGAATCTCTGTATGAAGCGCGGCAACGCCATTGACATGATGTGAACCTACAATCGCGAGGTATGCCATCCTTACAAATTTCTCTTTCCCCTCTTTGATGAGTGATATTTCACTTACAATTTCATCATCCGCGGTGTAGTATTGTTTAACATATTTAAGGAATCTGTGATTGATTTCATAAATAATATCAAGGTGCCGAGGTAATAACAGTTCCAGAATATTAACCGACCATTCTTCCAATGCTTCAGGAACAACAGTATGATTTGTATAAGCAAATGTTTCTGTTGTAATCTTCCAGGCTTCATCCCAGTCAAGTTTTTCTTCATCAAGTAAAATTCGCATCAATTCAGGAATGGCTATCACAGGGTGTGTATCATTCAATTGGATTGCCGTTTTTTCGGCAAAATCTGCCATGCTTGAATGATTAATTTTGTACTTGCGAATAATATCCTGCAATGAAGCAGAAACAAAGAAATACTCTTGCTTTAACCTGAGTATTTTACCCTGAGCGTATGAATCATTTGGATATAGCACTTTGGAAATATTTTCATCTGTAGATTTATTTTCAACTGCCTGTAAATAATTTCCTCTGTTGAATTCCTGAAAACTGAATTCATCAGTTGACCTGGCAGCCCATAATCTCAAATTATTAACATTATCTGTATTATAACCGGGTACCGGAATATCATATCCCATCGCGATTACGTCTTCCGTATCCACCCAATCGAACCACAAGTTACCTTTATCATCCTTATGAGAAATAACTTTTCCGAAGTATTTAATCCTGTAGTTTATTTCCCGTCTTAAAGTTTCCCATGGGTTGCCCGTGGCTAGCCAGTGATCGGGTTGTTCAACCTGATAGCCATTATCAATTAGCTGTTTGAATATTCCATATTCATATCGGATACCATAACCAAATGCCGGGAGTTTCAGGGTTGCCATCGAATCAAGGAAGCAGGCTGCAAGTCTTCCTAATCCCCCATTACCCAATCCCATATCTTCTTCAGCCTCTACAATGTCTTCGAGTTTTAATCCGTCTCTTTCAAGTATTTCAGCCAACTTCTCATCATAACTTAGATTGGTCAGCATGTTTTTCAATAACCTACCAATAAGAAATTCCATAGACAGGTAGTAAACTCGTTTTGTATCATTCTCGTTATAAGTATTTTGTGTGCGAAGCCACTTCCGAACAAGATTATCTTTTACAGCCATTGCTGTAGCATAGTAGAAATCGTATGGGGTTGCTGTGTTCCTGTCTTTAACAAGACGGAATTCCATATTCTCTGCGAATTGATTCGATAATGAGTAGCTTTCAGCCGATTCACTATCTGTAAAAAACAAGGATGAATTTCCCTTTTTCATATATTCTCTGCCTGATTAATAATTGCTTACTTTATTGTGATGCGGAATATTCCCAAATATTAACAAAAAATCAAATTGTTTTTCCGAAAGTCACATTTATAAGGACGAAATACAAAAAAAAGGGTTCATCTGAATTTCAAATGAACCCTTTCTCTGAAACTGTTTAAAAATTATTTCAATAACATCATTTTTTTACTTTCAACGAAAGAACTACCATCATTACCACTAATTGAAATAGTGTAAAAATAAACACCACTGGTAAGTGATGAAGCGTTAAATGATACTTCATGTGAACCGATGTCGAATTCAGCATTAACTACATCAGCAACCTTTTCACCAAGCATATTATAAACTGCTACGCTAACATCGGCTTTTACTGGTGTAGCAAAGTTTATCATTGTTGAAGGGTTGAATGGATTTGGATAATTCTGACCCAGCGCGAATGTAGTAATTGTAAGATCGACTTCAACTTCTGAACTGTAAGAGAATGTACCATCAAGATCAACTTGTTTTAGTCTGTAAGTAACAACACCGTCTGTTTTTTCATCTACAAAGTTATATTCTTTTACTTCTGATGAAGTACCATTTCCATCTACGAAAGCTATCTTAGTGAATTCACCACCATTGGAGCTTCTTTCAATTTCAAAACCGAGGTTATTGGTTTCGGTAGCTGTTTTCCAGGTAAGTTCAACTCCATCCTTCACAACTGACGCTGTAAAAGAAACTAATTCAACCGGAATACCGGCAGCTTCAACGATTCTTCCTTCGCCACCCTCGGGATACATGGCCGCTGTAATCTGACCATTAAGTTCATCGACGATATAATCATAAAGCGCTCTCTGATACACAACTCCCAAAGAAGTGTAAGGGTGTCCTCTGAACGGATATTGGTCACCACCTGTTGCAAGGAAGTTAATTGTCGCAATAGTTACATCAGGAGCACCCGGAACAACCATACCGCTCTGTACGATGGGTGTGCCATCATCGAGCATTACACTATATACTCTGTTTCCGGGTACAACAACATTACCATCATCATCAAGCTGCTGCGCGGTATTGGAAGGATTCCAAACATAAGTAAATCCTGAAATCTGACCAAATCTGCCTGATACTCCCTCAACATTTGATACACAGTTTTCAAGAATCTCTTTAAACTGAGTTGCTGGTACATCTTCCAAAGTAGTCACAAAATTAGCGAAAGGTAAAACATCGAAGGTATAAAGCTCTGAAAAATTACCTGCCGGCAATACGTTATTATTACGGATACCACCACCATTCTGAATAGCTACATCCGGTACTTTGACACCATACTGACTTGCTTTCTCGGTTGCAGTATAGAAAAGAGCATCGGCACAAAGGTTACCAAGATTTGTTTCTTTAATTCTGATGTTAGGACGTGAGCCGTCGAGTCCAACTTCACTATTCGCGATAATATTAGTTGCGAGATCTGATAAATAAAGATTAACAGGATCAATTACATTTGTCTGTACATATGGATCAGAAGCAACTGAGTCGGGATTTGAACCACCTGCAACTCTTACCATTCTACTCTCGTCATATACCTGAGTTACATTTCCTGAGGCGTCAAAATCTACCTTAAGATAGCCAAGATACTTAAAGTCGCCAGCAGTTGTTACAATATAGATATCATTATTATTCGCGTCTTGAGTAACAATAGGATAAGAAGCGTAAACACTTCCCGAATCTCCAGGTACGAGAAAATCACCATCGTCAGCAAGTATCTCATCACCACCTCCTGCAATCATGATATCAACATTCTGAAGTTGAGAAGCCAGCACACTATCTTCCTGCACACTCTGTAAGTGTGAGATCACTATTACAATATCAATGTTGTTTGATGTCATTGTGTTAACTTCTGTCTGAATAGCAGTAACGTAATCAGGATCAACAATCACGTTACCGGGACTTGAAATGAAAGGAAGATTAGGAGTTGTAGCACCAACGATACCAATTTGTCTTCCATCCTTTTCAACTACGGTTGATTTCGCTATACGACCAAGATTATATAACGCCTGTAGAGCAGGTTCGTTTGAAAAATCAAGATTTGCGCTAAGGAATGGTGCAGGATTAGTCGAAAAATCAGATATAAATTTTTCTAAAACTTCAGGACCAAAATCAAAATCATGATTACCAAGGCAAATAGCGTCGTAATCAATATAATCATATGCTAATACATCATAATAAGGTTCATTATCAGGGAGAAGCAGACTTGCGTTAAATTCAGGACTGGCAAGGAAGTTATCACCTGATGTTAATAAAACAACACTTTCGTTGTTATTTGCAGCATCGGTTCTTATATTGTTTATTAAGGTAGCAAATCGTGCAACTCCACCGAAATCTTCAATTCCGGCACCCGCGTTTATCAACTGCGATTCACCATCATTGTGGTGCAGAATATTCAATGTATACTGAGCATTGATATTTATTGTCAATGCAATAAAAAATACTAAAAAGAAACTGAATAGATGTTTGAACATACTATCTCCATAATTGGTTTTTGTGATTGGTTTTGATTACGTAAGATAGAATCCAAAGATTAACAGACAGTTAAGCGAATATTAAAGAAAGGTTAGGAAATCATTAAGGTAATATTAAGAGCTTTGGTAGTTTTTAATATTATTAAAGATTGAACTTTTACTTCTCTTTTACTATTATAAAAAGTAACTGATTTTGCAAGGCGGACACTATGACACCCGAACAAGGAATTTGTTTCGATTCTAACAAGATTTTAGCTTTAGAGGAAATTTTTCCTTTTGAGACTACAATATCTCTAACCAGTGCTATCGAATATTGGCGCAAAGCTGCCAAATCGGATAATAAATTTCTTCGGGAAACTGCTATCCGAATTTTGGAAGAATGGAAAAAATTACCGGAACTTCATGGTCCTGTTGACGATGAACTGCATGATAAACATGTTGATTTCATTGAGTCAGTTCTTGAACCGTTCATTCCACTCGCTGATGAGGATCATTTAATTATATCCCTTAATAAACCATTTTCACTCAAATCAGTGCTTTCGACCTTCCAGTTCAAAAAAATATTCGGTGAGGAAATCAGTGATCCCGAAAACCAGCTTATCTTTGACGCCGAGCATATGGTATCGGGCAAAATTATTAGTGCGATCAGGTTAATTCTTGATCAATGCTACAATATCTCTTCTGAATCCCCGGCACCGATGACACTTGGAATTCGTGGTAATAATGATTTGATACGTTATTATCAATTATCAGCAAGCGAAAAATTTATTAATGTTAGCTACGAGGGAAATCTTGAACCGGTTGACAAGGATATCCTGCACAAACTATTGCACAATAAGGAAGAATTTAAAAATTGGAATTCTATATTCCCCCCAAATAAATTTAAATTTTCCGGAATTGCTATTCTCAACGCGGTTGACGTGACCGAAAGTCATATTCTCTCACTTCTTAAATATGATCTGCTCGAGAAAAAAACGATTATATCGATGGATCGTTTTTACGATCTGCGCGGAAAACTCCGCTCGTATTTTAATCTCCCTTCTCTGAGGATAGGACTTGCCGCTTTTACGTCCGACTGGCAACAGGATCTCGAATTTGCGCGAAAAGTCGGTAACAGCTTTATTCTGAATGACAGCTGCGCTCTGGACTGTAATTCTTTTCAGAATTCCATTTATGATAAAGCTGTATCCACAAGAGATATTCAAATCATTGAAGATTTGGCGGCAATAGAAAACCCCACAATTGTCGAAAAAGAAATATTAAAACTGGATATCCGCAATCTGCTTGTTGTACCTCTTTTCCATAATGATAAATTTATCGGTATTTTCGAGCTTGGTTCTCCTCTACCCGGAATACTGAATCAGCAGCATAAACAAAAAATTGATGCTCTGACAACATTGTTCAATACCGCTGTAAAAAGATCGCTCGACGATTTCGAATCGACCATTCAAGGTATCATCAAGGAAGATTGTACTGCAATTCATCCAACTGTGGAATGGAGATTCAGAAAAGCCGCAATAAATAAAATAAATAATGGTGAAGATAACTCTGAGTTGGAACCGATAATCTTCAACAACCTTTATCCACTATATGCGCTTAGTGATATCAGGAACTCTTCTAATTACCGTGTAGAAGCTATAAAAGAAGATCTTATTGAACACATGCATCTCATTGAAAATCTGCTGGGCAAATTTCAGAGAAAAACTAAATTACCATATATCGCTGAATTACTTTATCAGATTGATGTACATAAAAAAAATATTGAAGCCGGTTTATCTTCAGGTGATGAGGTAGAGATCATCGATTTTATTACCAAAGAGATAGAACCTGTGTTTACGCATGTAACGGAGAAAACTCCGGATTTATTGCGGGAGGTACAAAGTTACAAGCAAAAGCTTGATCCTTCTTTGAAAGTCTTCTATAAAAGGCGTAAAGACTTCGAAAAAAGTGTCTCAAGTCTTAACGAAACAATAACAGGCTATATAAACACCGCTGAAATCCAAGCACAGAACATTTTTCCTTTCTTTTCTGAAAAGTACAAAACTGATGGAGTTGAACATAGCATCTATATTGGAGAATCACTGGTGGAAGACAGAAAATTCAGTGATATATATCTTAAAAATCTAAGGCTATGGCAGATAATGCTAATGTGCGGAGTAGTAAAAAAAGCCGCTGAGTTGAAACCTAAAATGAAAATCCAATTAGATACCGCACAACTAATTTTAGTGCAGCATAATCCGTTGTCGATAAGATTCCGATATGATGAAAAGAAATTCGATGTTGATGGTACGTACAACATTCGATATGAAATCATGAAAAAGCGTATAGACAAGGCAATCATTAACGGTTCAAAAGAACGTCTTACCCAACCGGGTAAAATAGCAATTGTTTATTCGCAGAATCGAGAGGCGATTGAATATAAAAGATATCTCGAATTCTTAAAATCACGAAAGATGATTAAAGGTGAAATAGAGTATCTTGAACTTGAAGAACTTCAAGGTGTAAAAGGACTCAAAGCAATTCGTTTTGAAGTCGATTTAGTTAATGTAAATCCTGAAGATATTATCAATAACAGGTTTATAACAAACTAACTCTCTCTGTGGTTGATAATTTTATCGTAGGAATTTCCATGGATTACTTTCTTTACACTCTCAGCGTTCAGGAAATCATGTGGAAACCCGAGTTCTATTTTTGAGACTTCATTCAATTCAAGAATATCTTCGGACGTCAAACTAACTTTTACACTTTGTAAATTTTCCGCAAGTTGTTTTTCATTTCTTGCTCCAACAATTGGAATAATCACTCCGGGATTACTTTGAACGCTCCATGCCAAAGCGACGGCAGAAGAAGAAACTCTATAACGATCGGCAATTTTATCAACAGTTCTTGCTATAGTAAGATTCCTGTCATTCAGAAGTGAATTGGAATACTCACCTCTTGAGTGCGATTTCAGATTCCCCCGCGTATATTTTCCGCTTAATAATCCCGCGCCTATCGCACCCCACGGTGTAACTGCTACGTCCAACGAATTTGCCATGGGAAGTAAATCCCGTTCAGCTGTACGCTGTATAAGGCTATACTGGATCTGCAAACCGGTAAACTGAGTCCACCCTCTTAATTCAGCGATGGTATTGGCTCTCGACACAATCCAGGCGGGTGTATCAGATATTCCTATGTATAAAACTTTACCTGAGGTGACAAGCGCATCCAGACTTTTTAGTATCTCTTCTTCAGGTGTTGTGAAATCCCATACATGTACCCATAGTATATCCAAATGATCGATTTCCATTCGACGCAGACTAGCCTCTACTGCTCTGATCATATTCTTTCTATGGTTCCCATGAGCATTAGGATCATTGGGATTAGTACTCAACGTGTATTTTGTCGCAATGACAAAATGATCGCGATCCGATTTTACGAATTCGCCAACATATTTTTCACTCGTTCCATTGGTATAATTATTTGCCGTATCAATAAAATTACCACCCTCATTGGCAAATAGGTCAAATATTTTTTTAGACTCACTATGAGATGCACCCCATCCCCAATCTTCACCGAAAGTCATGGTTCCGAGCGCAATCTCAGATACCCGTAATCCGCTTTTTCCAAATAATTTATATTTCATCAAAATCCCACATCGGTTTAGTGTGAGTTTGAATATACTAATAATCTATATCAGAACCATTACTCATCGTGGAATGTAGTTTCCAATATTGCTCCGCGATTGAAGTTGGATTATACATTTTATCTTCCTTTGAAACAAAACCGCATATAGTAACAGTACCAATCTTAACGCCTGTGTTTTCAACAGCTTGCGCCATCGACTGAGTAAGATTTTTTATTCCGGCTTTACCAATTGATAATGATCCGTATTCATTGTTAGGATACATTGATAACCCGCCACCGGTGAAAATAATCGAACCTTTACCGTATTGTTTCATTTTATCCACCATGAATGATGCTGAGATCACGGCGCCGGCCACATTAACCTTAAAATCATGAATCAAACTATCAAACGTTTCTTTGAGAATACAGGTTTTTCTTATATTGGCTGCATTATATATGAAAACTTCCGGTACTCCCTGTTCCTCTACTGCCAGTTCAAGAGAATTTATTATAGTCTCCTGATCAGAACTATCCATTTGGTAAACTTCTGCTTCAATGTTTTCATTAGCAAGTATTTTCCTTAAACCATCAAGCGTTTCAATATTTCTTGCAAACATCACGGGTTTGTAACCCTCATTGGCGAATCTGATAACGACTCCCATGCTGATTCCTTCGCCCATACCTACAATGAATATTTTCTTTTCCATTTTTTTCTCCCGAATAATTGGTCAACAACCAATAAAAATCATAATGAACCATATCTATTTATCGAAAATAAAATCAAAACTTTTAGTAGCGAGTTCTGAACTTAATCAGATTTTTAACTGTATTAACAATATGAAAACAATTACAATTTTATTTCTACTGTCGGCGTCATTAGTTTTTAGTCAATCACAAAAATATCCTGATCACTTTAGCAATAATCATAACAATATCAATAAAAACGGAATGCTGGTTCTTGGAGCCTGGGCATCTGCAAATATAATTTCCGGTAGTATTGCAATGACTAATTCCGGAGGTGAAGCAAAGTTCTTTAACCAGTTTAATGTTTTATGGAACAGTGTCAACCTTACAATCGCTGCTATTGGCTATTTCAATTCAACGAATGCTCCAGCTCAGTACAGTCTTCAATCCGACTTTTATAATTATAATTCCATCTCTAATATTTTACTATTCAATTCCGGACTGGATGTAGCATATATTATTTCAGGATTTTACCTTAAAGAACGCGCCAAAAATTCTGATAACAAAGAACTTTATACAGGTTACGGTAACAGTTTAATAGTTCAGGGGAGTTTTCTCCTTATCTTCGATCTCGCTCTTTATTATTTACATTTGAATAACGCAAACGTCAACTTATTCCCCTATTTTGAGTCAGATTTACAAACACAAACCAATAGTTATGGTATAAGTGTGCAAATCAGGATTTAAGGTGCAAGTCGGTTTCTTTCCCAGCCTTCATCCTTTCTGGTAAACAAAAATCTATCATGAAGTCTTCCCGGTCTTCCCTGCCAGAATTCTATGCTGATTGGAATTACAATATAACCACCCCAGTAATCAGGACGCACTATTTCAATATTATCTGACTTATAATCATCTTTAAGTTTTTCCAGATATGCCCGGTTAGTTACTTTTTCACTCTGTGGTGAAATAATTGCGCTTAGCTGAGATTCCTTGGGACGCGAATTGAAATAAGCATCCGATTCCAAAGCGCTTACTTTTTTAACATCCCCTTTGATTCTTACCTGTCGTTCAAGCTCAGGCCAAAAAAAGTTCAGGGCACACTTTGGATTAATCTCAAGTTGTTTCCCCTTGCTACTATTATAATTTGTATAAAATTTGAAACCGTTTTTATCAAATCCCTTCAACAATACTATTCTTGAGTCCGGGTAACCAAATTCACTTGATGTTGACAATGTCATTGCGGTAGGCTCGTTTACCTTGCTATCTATTGCGACCTTTAACCATTCCGAGAACAATTTGATGGGATCATCTGTTATATTATTCTCTTCCAGTTTATTAATTGAATAATCTTTCCTCAAATTTTCTATATTGTTATTTGACACTTTTTTCCTGTGATTATTTTTATTAAAATCTAAGATTTCACAGATACAATATCCAATAAATTCGGCAGTAATATTAAAATAATATTTTTGTTTTTTTCTTAACTTTTTTTTCAATTAACGATAATGAATACATGATGCTTTTTGTGTCAACGACTGAGCACCGCGGAGATTTTAATTGACTGATAATGAATTTAAAGAATTTTACCAGAAAGCGTTAGACCATCTGCTTAACGGGCGATATAAACTTGGATTAAATGACGCTGAAAAACTTATTGAAGAACGACCAAATGATGGTAAGGCATCTGTTATCTATGGTTGGGCTTTACTTGAAAATGGAGACCCGGCAAAAGCGCTCGAATTTGCGAATCTGGCGGTTGAATTGGCACCCGATTCTTTTACTACACGTATGTATCGGGGAATCATCCTGGGGAAAATGTCAAATTTTGATGGAGCGATAAACGATCTCGATAATTCATTAAATATAATGAAAGGTAACCTCGCTTTAACATATCATAATAAGTCCAGAGCTTTCGCCGGTATGTTCAAGTTCGGAGAGGCTCTTAAATTCATTGAAAACGCTGTCGCCTTGAATATAAATTCGAAAAATGAAATTCTTAAAACACGCGAACTAATACAGCTTTCATTACAATACTTAAAAAACGAAAAACTGGTTTCTCAAAAGAATTTCAGGCATGTGATTGATGAAGCACACAGAGCTATTAAAAACAGGGACTATTGGTTTACTCTGTTCGTATGTAAGTTATCTGAAAAATTTAAATTTGAGGAAAAAGAGAGTAATGAACTAAAACTACTTGAGTTGGAAGCAAGATTTCACCTCTTCCAATACAGGCAAACACTGGAATTATCGCAAAAATGGGAAAATTCACTCGGGAAAAACTTAAAATTCAAAAATATTTCAGCTGCGGTCAAGGAGTATCTCGGTGAACTTGAAAAACCGGATAAACCGGCTGTGGAGGAAAAATCTACAATTCCGGCAACTTCGCTTAAAGCAGAAGCTTTCTTTTTTGAAAATCAATATGCTGATGTATTTTCAGCAAAAATATATAAAGCTGATGACAAGAAGAAAGATCACGACAGGAAATACTTTTCGCATATCAACACAAAAGACGCGAAGTATCTCGGAATCGAAATTATTTTTAACAATCCATTTTTTGAGACCGAAGAGAAGAAATTGAGTTGTAACGCCTTATGGTATATCAACGATAAAGAAATTGGCCGTAATAATTTTTCTGTCAATGCCCATCTGGGATGGGATGCAATAATCTTCGCCCAAACGTGGGGCTCCAGTTCCAGAAATTATTGGACGGAAGGACAAGGGAGAGTTGATGTATTTATCGAAAACGTAAGAATAGCCAGAATCTGGTTTGTCCTCGGCAATGAAGATATTGAAATACCTGACGACGACGAACCCGATGATATTTCCACCGAAACAAAAGATGATATTTCGGAAAAACAAAGTGATCTTAATATACATCAACCCGACGAAACAAAAACTCTCGAAGAACTTGTAGAAGAACTGAATTCTTTCATCGGATTAAAAAGCGTTAAATCAGCAGTTGCCGATTTCATAAATTTCCTGAAATTTTTAAGTGAAAGGGAAAAACTCGGTCTAAAACGGGATAAAAACCTTTCTATAAATGCCGCTTTTCTCGGAAATCCCGGAACAGGAAAAACTACCATTGCCCGTTTACTTGGTAATATTTTCAAATCGATGGGAATACTTGCCAAAGGTCATGTAATAGAAGTTGACAGAGCCGCGCTTGTTGGACAATACGTAGGTGAAACTGCACAAAAAACAGAAAAGATTATTTCTGAAGCTATGGGCGGTGTTTTATTTATTGATGAAGCATATACTCTTGTAAAAAAAGGGGGCAGCGGACAGGATTTTGGGCAGGAAGCTATTGATATCCTCCTGAAGCGAATGGAAGATAAAAAGGGTGAATTTGTTGTTATTGTAGCAGGTTACCCGGATGAAATGGAAACCTTCCTCACTTCAAATCCGGGAATGAAGTCCCGTTTTAACCATTTCTTCAACTTTGACGATTATTCACCCGATGAGCTAATGGCCATCTATAAAATGATGCTTGATAAAGACCAATATCACCTTAATGAAAACGCGGAAATTCTGCTCAAAAAAGAGTTTATAAAATTATATCGTTCGCGTGATAAAACATTCGGAAACGCACGCTTGGTAAGAAAGTTTGTGGAAGACACAAAAATGGAACTTGGCAAAAGGTTTCTAGAGCTTCCGGATGAAGAAAAGACAAAAGAGAATATTACAACCGTTATCGAGAACGATATATCTAACTTCCTCTCTTTTGAAGCTGAACAGGAAGTAGATATCCCAATCGATGAAGAAGCGCTTTCCGAAGCACTTGAAGAGCTTAACAAACTCACCGGATTGAGATCTGTCCTTAATGATATTCAGGATACCATCAAACTTGCTCGCTATTACCTTGAGCAAGGGGAAAATATTCGAGATAAGTTTTCATCTCACATACTATTTCTCGGGAATCCCGGTACCGGTAAAACTACCGTGGCGAGAATTGTTAGCCAAATCTATTCTGCGCTGGGAATTTTATCAAAAGGACATTTGGTTGAGACCGACAGGCAAAATCTAGTTTCCGGATATGTTGGACAAACAAGTGAAAAAACTTCCAAAGTTATAGATTCGGCTATTGGGGGCACTCTGTTTATTGATGAGGCATATACTCTAGTCAAAGCAGGTGACCCTAAAGATTTTGGTAAAGAAGCCATAGATACTTTACTGAAACGTATGGAGGATGACAGGGGTAAGTTTATTGTAATTGCCGCAGGTTATACACGTGAAATGCAGCAGTTTTTGGAAAGTAATCCCGGAATGCAATCACGCTTCACAAAACGATTCATGTTTGAAGATTACACTCCTGATGAGTTAATGGTTATTTTCGATAAACTGACAAACTCCAAAAAACTGGTCTGTCATGAGAAAGTTAAATCTCCTCTCCTGAATTATTTTAACGAGTTATACCGTAATAGAGATCACAACTTCGGGAATGCCCGTCTTGTGAGGAATGTTGTTGATTCTGCTGTTAACAGGATGATGCTGCGCCTCGCTGACACACCGTCCGAGAAAAGAACTGCGGAAATGATTAAAACCATCATTCTCTCAGATTTTGAGCAACTGAAAGCAAATGATCGCGAAGGAAAAAAATATGAGGTTAAAGGTGATCCGAAAAAACTGGAAAAACATCTTGGTGATCTCGATTCACTCACAGGTCTCGAGTCTGTAAAAACAGATGTAAAAAAACTCATTTCCGGTCTGCAGGTCGCAAGACTAAGAAAACAGCGTGGATTAAAAGTAATTGGTAAAAGTCTCCATGCGGTTTTTACTGGCAATCCGGGTACAGGTAAGACAACAGTCGCAAGAAAAATGAGTCTGATATATAAAGAACTGGGATTGATTGAAAAAGGACATTTAGTTGAAGTTGACAGGGCTGACCTGGTTGCAGGTTTTCAAGGTCAAACCGCGATGAAAACCGATAAAGTAATTCAATCAGCTCTTGGAGGGACTCTTTTTATAGATGAAGCCTACACCCTTTCGAGAAAAGGTAGTGAATATGGTCAGGAAGCAATCGATGCTTTACTAAAACGCATGGAAGATTATAAGGGTAAACTGATTGTAATTGTTGCCGGATATCCAAAAGAGATGGATGAATTTCTTAAATCTAATCCGGGCCTGGAATCACGATTCACAAATCTGTTCCATTTTGATGATTACAACCCGCGCCAAATGTTGGAAATTACCGTAAAGATGGCTGATTCAAATGGTTACAATTTTGATGAAGGTGCGTTGCAGTTATTACTCGAGCATTATAACGAAATATATTCAAAACGTGATAAAACTTACGGAAACGCGAGAACCGCGAGAAATGTTCTCTACAAAACCATAAGTCATCAGGAAGAACGTATCGCGCTGATGGAAAATCACAGTAATGATGACCTTACTTTAATAAAATTTGAGGATGTTGAAAATATAACCATATAATCAATTATCTGGTTCTGATTTTATTCGCGATATATCCCCACAAATTGGCAACTACTTTTCGTGATAAAAATCGAATGGAAAAAGTGCTGATTTTATTTAAATAGCCATCAACCACTGATGGTTTTCGTCCCAAAGCGTTAAATGTTGAATTCACCACATCTTTTGCTGTTCTGACACTCGGACCACTTTCAATATTTGCAATCCTTTGGAACTCTGTTTTAGTAGCACCGGGATTAACAGCAAGGATATCTACACCTTCTTTCCTCAACTCATACCATAAGGCTTCTCCATAAATTAAATTGAAAGCTTTTGTTGCGGAATACAGGGACATATAAGGTACAGGCTGAAATCCCACTACAGAGCCGAGAAAAATAATTGCTCCCCTACCCTCCTGCTTCATATGCGGGAGAAACTGATTTGTCAGCACAACCGGAGCATAACAATTTAGCATAACCATATTTTGTTGTTCCGACTGTGAAAGATTTACCGCTTCCCCGTTTAATCCGAATCCCGCATTGTTAATAAGAATTGAAATTATTATATCCCCCAGTTCATTCTTTATAACCTCAATAAAATCAGTTCTCGTAAGATCAAGCGGGATAATCTTGATTTCGATATTGTATTTTGAAATTAGTTGATCAGAAAGTGATACTAAACGATCTTCTCTTCTCGCGATCAGAACAAGGTTATGTCCTTTCGCGGCAAACTGACGGGCATACTCCTCCCCGATTCCGGAGGAGGCGCCCGTAATTAGAACCCATTTACCATATCTGGTTATTGTATCTTTCATACGTCAGCTTTCCCCTTTTCTCCAGGCTATTGCGGAATAAATCCTGTCCGCAAGACGCGAAAATGGCAAACTCTGGAGATATACCGTTCCCGGACCCTGCAATTTTGCGGTAAACAAACCTTCTCCACCAAACAGAGCGTTTTTAAATCCGCCAACAAAATTAATATCATAATCAACAGTAGGTGAAAGAGCCACCAGACATCCTGTATCTATGTTCAATATTTGTCCAGCCGCAAGCTCCTTTTTGATGATTGTTCCACCAGCGTGAATAAAAGCATTCCCGTCACCTTCGAGTCTTTGAAGAATAAAACCTTCACCCCCGAAAAATCCTGCACCAATACGTTTGGTGAACGCGACCTCAATCTCTATTCCATTTGCCGCGCATAGAAACGCATCTTTCTGACATAAAAATTCTCCACCAAGTTTATCCAGTTCAAGAGGAATTATTTTCCCGGGGTAAGGGGCGGCAAATGCGACGCTTCCCTTTTTGGGAGCTGTATTGTGGAAGTTTGTTATAAAGAAACTTTCACCCGTAAACGCTCTTTTAAAGCCTTTCAATAATCCGCCACCTGTAGAAGTTTCCATTTCGATGCCGTAATCCATATACATCATCGCGCCGGCTTCTGCCCTGACACCCTCACCAGGATCCAGCTCTACTTCAACCAGCTGCATATCATCGCCGTGTATGGTATAATCTACTATATCTGCCACGATTCCTCCTTATAATTTTGTTATGATTTAATGCATTTAATATATTTGTTTATTCTTTTCCTTCAAAATTATCAGTCAATGGTCAAACAAATTTTTAAGGTACTCAAGGATGTTTTCGGATATTCCGAATTCCGCGAACATCAACAGGAAATTATTACTGCCATATTATCAGGTAAAGACACTCTGGCAGTCATGCCAACCGGTGCCGGTAAATCAATATGTTATCAGATTCCGGCAATATTATCTGAAGGAATCACAATAGTTGTTTCTCCTTTGATCTCTCTAATGAAAGATCAGGTTGAACAATTAAAAGAATATGGAATCGGTGCGCTTTTTATAAATTCGTCACTTACTCCCGTTGAGTATCAGAATAATATTGACAGAATAATTTCGGGTGATGTAAAACTTGTATATGTCGCGCCAGAGACCCTCATAAGCGACAGACTTCTTCCGGTTATCAAATCTGTAAAAATATCACTTTTTGCCGTGGATGAAGCACACTGTATATCTCAGTGGGGACATGATTTCCGACCTGAATACCGAAAACTCTCCGACCTCCGTGAGTATTTTTCCAACACTCCGTTTGCGGCTTTTACCGCAACTGCAACTGAACGAGTACGTGAAGATATCGCTGAAAATCTGCGTTTCAAAAAACACGAACAATTTATAGGGAGCTTTGACCGCCCCAATTTATTTATCCAGGTAATGCAGAAGTATCAGCCTTTAAATCAGGTGCTCGATTTTCTTGAGAAATATCCCGGGCAATCAGGGATTATCTATTGCGCCACACGCAAACAGGTTGAGTCATTATGTGAAGATTTACAAAAATATGGATATCAGGCTAAACCTTATCACGCCGGCATGAAAGATGAAATCCGGATGGAAAATCAGCAAAAATTCCTGAGGGATGATGTTAAAATTATAGTTGCCACAATTGCGTTCGGCATGGGGATAAATAAATCAAACGTACGTTTTGTTGTTCATTATGATCTACCAAAAAATATTGAATCATATTATCAGGAAATAGGGCGAGCCGGCAGAGATGGTTTGCGGGCATTTTGTCTTTTGCTTTTCGGCTACAAGGATATAGACAAAATAAAATATTTCATTTCACAATCCAACAGCGAATTTGAAAGAAAACTTGCCTATGAGCATCTGAAAGCATTAGTCGATTATGCGGAGTTTTATCATTGTCGTCGTATTCCGATGCTGGAATATTTTGGCGAGGAGTACAAAAAGAAATCATGCGGGATGTGCGATAACTGTAACTCGCGTGAAAAGAACATGTTCGATCTGACGGTTCCAGCTCAAAAATATCTTTCATGTATCAAAAGAACCGGAGAATCGTTTCCAGATTCTTACGTAATTGATATTCTCATCGGGAAAAAGGATCCGAAGATAAATGAGTTTAACCACGATCATATTTCCACGTATGGTATCGGGAAAGAATATACACATCGTCAATGGTCGGCGATTTCACAACAGCTTCTCAAAGGTGATTATTTAATAAAGGATGATAACCGCGGACCATCAATAGTAACTAAAAAAGGTTGGAATCTGCTTCAATCAAAAGAGTTGTTCTTTGGATATATACCAAAAGAAGAGACTAAAAAAATCTCGGTAGTTTCAGCGGATTTCGGATCTTATGATGAGAATTTATTCAAGGAATTAAAAGCAGTCAGAAAAGCCGCGGCAGATAAAATTTCAGTCCCACCTTACGTAATCTTTTCTGATAAAACTCTGATAGAAATGGCATCAAAAAAACCGTCATCGCGAAGAGAAATGTTGGAAATATCAGGCGTTGGTCAATTTAAGTATGAACGCTACGGGAAGATGTTCCAGAACACAATAAACGCGTTCCTTGGTGAGAAACGTGACGATGCAGTTGAAGATAGAAAGAAACCGGAAGTATCTCAAACCATCATGAAGTTATGTTCACAACTTAATGAAGGCAAAACGGTAATGGATCTGATGACTATCTCCAAACTGAAAAAGACAACAATCGTAAAATATATGTTAAAATATGTACAGGCTGGTTATTCATTCCCGTTAACTAATGTAGATGAACTTTTAATTTGCTCAACTTCGGTTCAGTCATCGGCACTGAAAAAGTTGGATAGCGAAAAGGGCAAACTGGTTATAGTTTATAATCAGATGATCGGTAAAATTAGTTATGATGACCTTTCCCTCCTGCTTATCAAGTACCTGCTTGAAAAAAGATAAATTTGTAAAATAATTTTAAGCTCCTTATTATTGGCAATTGAATTTAATTTATGGAGATTTTGTGGAAGAAAGCACAAAAACTAATTCTGATATTCACAGAATAACAATAAAAGACAAAGAATATGTGATAATTGGTACTGCGCATATTTCAAAATCCTCAGTGGATACAGTAATTGAAACGATAACGAATGAAAAACCCGACGCAGTCTGTGTTGAACTTGACGAACAAAGATATAAAGCCCTCAAGGAACAGAAAAAATGGGAAAACCTTGATATAAAACAGATTATCAAGAATAAACAACTCCCCACTTTGATAATAAATATACTTCTTGCATCATATCAAAAAAAGCTTGGTGAGCAGGTTGGTGTAAAACCCGGGACGGAATTACTGGAAGCAGCGCTTACAGCGGAAAAAGAAGGCATCCCTGTTTCACTTGGTGATCGTGATGTTAGAATAACTCTGAAACGAGCCTGGAACAGTATGGGTTTCTGGCAGAAGATGAAGTTCCTTACATTCGGATTGGCTGGTTTATTTGAGAAGGAAGAAGTTTCTGAAGAAAAATTGAAGGAATTGAGGGAACAGGATGTGCTCACCGAAATGCTAAAAGAAATGGGTAAAGCTATGCCGGTTCTTAAACAGGTTTTAATTGATGAACGCGACAGGTATCTCGCTGAAAAAATAAGAAACACGAATGGTCGGAAAATAGTCGCTGTTGTTGGTGCGGGTCATGTTGGTGGTATACTCGAAACTCTCAAGGAAAATATCAAAGTAAATCTTGAAGAAATTGAAGTCATCCCCCCCGCATCACCAGTCATGAAAATTGTTGGATGGGCGTTACCGGTTATCATTATCGGCTCAATATTCTATATAGGATTTGATAAAGGATTGGCAAGCGCAGGTGACAATGCTCTTTTCTGGGTGCTCGCAAATGGAATACCAAGTAGTATTGGCGCAATAATCGCCGGTGCTCATATTGTTACGATTATATCTGTCTTTTTTGCTGCGCCTGTTACCAGTCTCTCCCCCGCGATAGGAGCCGGGTATGTTGCGGCTTTCATACAGGCTTACTTTAAACCTCCTCAGGTAAAGGAGTTCCAGACAGTCGTTGATGATTTTAACCAGGCTTCAAAGTGGTGGAAGAACAAATTGCTTAAAGTTTTATTAGTTTTTTTCCTTACAAGTCTGGGATCTGCAATTGGCAGTTATGTTGGCGCATACGAAATAATTAAGAATATTTTCTGATGTTATCCGCGATTAAAAAGATATTTGCGTTTTTATCAATATTCCTGCTCTATTTCGTTGTTAAAGAATTTATTGAGCTTTATGTATTGATCAGTTCTGTTAATACTTATGCGGGATATATCTTTTTAGTTATTCTCTTAATTACAACAATTTATTTTGTGCTCGTACCATTATTCCGGATTATTAAACTTCCTGTTTATCCACCTCCGGTGAATGATGAAAAGGATGTAGATGAATTAATTACAACCAGACTCAAACATTTTTACAAAAAGGATAAAAACTTAGACGCAAAATTTAACGGCAAGGTTATTTCTGATCATGAGAAGTATGATTTAATAATATCAAACTATTCCGCTAAAACAGAAACGCTACGAAAAGAGTATGTAAACAGAGTCTTCTATTCGACAGCAATATCACAAAATGGCTTCCTTGATGCGCTATTTGTACTATTTGCAACCATCAATTTGATAAAAGATATTTTTGTGATTTACAACGGCAGGATGACAGTCAAAGATTTTATTCGGATACTTAAAAATATTTATTATGCTGTGCTTATAGCTTCGAGCGAAGGTGTTGAATACGCGGCTGATGAACTCCTGACAAAACTTTTAACCGATACAGTAAAGGGTGTACCATTTGTAACAAAAATCACAGGCTCATTTGCTGATGGATATGTAAATGCCGCGCTTGTAACGAGAATTTCGCTCATTACGGAAAACTACTGCGCTAAACTATACATCAAAAATGAGAAGGATTTATTTCCGGGAATCGGGAGAGTAATTAAAATCAACAATGCAATTTTGATAGATATAGCGCGGAAAATAAATCAGGAACTCTCAAATTCAATAAAGAATAAAATTATCGGTGATACCGGTGGTGGAATCGGAAATCCCGTTAGATACATTTTCTCCAAAGTTTATCGTGAAGATTCACCCAGTGCATCCAAAAATGAAAAAACCGGAATATTATCCGGCTTTTTAAATATCTTTTCAAACTTCAAAAAATAATCTGTCAGATCATTTCACTCATTAGTTCGGGTCTCGGACGAGGGATTACTACCTTATTCACAAGCATACCTTTTTCGCCAATAACCAAAGCACCTGCATCAACAGCGCTTGTAACAGCTGCAACATCACCCGTAATAGTACAAAAAGCTTTTCCACCTAATGCCATCGCGAGTCTGATTTCAATAATCCGAACCGTTGCCGCTTTTGCCGCAGCGTCTGCCCCTTCTATCAACGAAGCTACCGAGAACGCCTCCAAAATACCGAGAGCTTCTAAATCTATAGCGTTGCTGTGACCTGATAATGCAGGAAATACATCGGGATGCACATTTGGAATAATGAAAGTGTCAATCACTGCGAATTCAACTTGTTCAGCTGCTGATTCGACTGATGATCTTACAGCTGCTACATCACCACCAATTAACACCATATATTTTCCCGAGCAGATTGAACGAGAGATAATCAACTCAACCTGAGAAGTTTTCAACATTATATCTGCCGCCTGCATACCAGCGGCTATACTTGTTAATTCTATTAATCCTATTGAATTCATTTCCATAATGTTACCTTTCTGTGTCTTGAGAAAGTGAATATTTTATTTTGTCCTCCTACTAAGGAGGTGGATTTCATCGAGAGTCGGAAGACTGAGGATGATTTTTCTAATCTTCTGAAACTGTAAAACCAAATTAGTTTTTACTGATCATGATATATTCTTCATTAACATGTGTGACCATTCCATCAATTGACGCATGAATATTAGCGCCAAGTTTTCCATCCGGGATTTGACCAATTAGGTCACCCTTGCTCACGTTTGCACCAATCTTTACTAAAGCTTCAGCAGGAGCTCCGACATGCTGTTTAAGATAAATCTTAACTCTGTCAGGAGTTTTAATATCATTTATAAATGGAGTCGGTTTTTCAAATCTTGTAAGGTCCAGCCTTTTCATTAACTGTTTAAGAGGTACTCTCCTTCCTTCCTTAATAGGGTGAACTTTAACCGGTTTTTTCTGGTCATATTTTGGTAACCCCTGATCACGCATCTCCTGTTTACTTTGATCACAGGCTTCTCTTGGGTACAAGTCTTCTGGACAGGCATACAACGAACATAACCCGCATGAACAGCATAAATCGGCATACTGATTCCATAATTCCTTACCTGAAGTAGTAAAAACCAGCGAACGCATCACTTTATGAGGCTGAACATCATAACCAAGTAGATAACGGGGACAAAACTCCGTACAATAACTGCACTGATCACAAGCCGATTTACCAATTCGGTTCATATCCTCTTTGGGTCTTTCCATCCTTTTGACGAGATAATGATCATGTGGCAAAACAATTATTCCCGCGCAGGTTTTCGTAACAACTTCATTCTCGTCATAGGTCAATTTACCCATAAGAATACCACTTACAAAGATCGCATAGTCCGGAGTGGTAGTTCCGCCAACAATTTCGATAAGCTCGGCAAAACTTGTACCGACCGGAACAAAAAATGAAGAAGGATTTTTCACCACACCGGTAACACAAACAAATTTTTCTGTTACAGGAATATCCTCCAGGGCATTTGAAACATTATAAAAAGTTTCAACATTGTTGACCAGACATCCCACATCTAACGGGATACCGTGCGGAGGTATCAGACGGCGGGTGCCTTCATAAACAAGTTCGTACTCATCCCCCGATGGATAAAAATCGCCGAGTACACACATATCAATCGAAGTATCCACGGCACTATCTTCAATCTTTTCAATCGCCCTTGCGTTTTTCCCCTTAATTCCGAATATACCTTTTTTAGCTCCGGTTGCTTCGATCATCAAATTCATACCATTGACGATTTGCTCGGGGAAGTTAAGCATTATTTCAAAATCTTTATGGAGCAACGGTTCACATTCCGCGCCGTTTGCCAAAACAAAGTCAACGTTGCTTCCGGCTTTTACGTGAGTTGGAAATCCGGCACCTCCGGCACCTACAACACCGGCTTTTTTAATTTTATCAGCCAGACTCATATTTTTCCTTTCTCTTTATTACAACAAGAGTTTTATCATCTTGATATTTACTTTTTGGGGTAGAAAACTTCATCACATCATCCAATATTTTGTAAACAATTTCCTTTGGTGTAAGATGCGCGTTTTCCAGTACAATTTTCTCGAGTCTCTCCTCCTCATAGAACTCAAAATCCTGATTTGCGGCTTCTGTTATTCCATCAGAATAAATTACCAGAATATCATTCGCGGAAAAATTAATGCTATCCGTTTCATATCTCGAATTTGGAGCAGGACCTAGTAACGGTCCTGTAACATTAAGATATGTAATCTTTTTCGTTTTACTCGTTAGAAACAAAGGAGGATTATGCCCGGCATTTGCGTAAAGGAAAAGTCCTTTTTTATCTCTCGAAATCTCACCGTAAAAAAGTGATGTAAACTTGTCATCGCTAAATATTTTATTAACAAGCTGGTTTATCCTGTTCATAAAGGGTGAGATCTTAATCTGAAAGGTTGATGCCATTCTTACAGCACCTGATATATACATTGCCTCGGCTGCCGCGGCTATACCATGAGAAGCGGCGTCCCCCACAGTTATGCCAAGTCTGTCTTCCTCATCCCCAATCTGTAAATAATCGAAGAAATCCCCACCCAAATTTTCCGCAGGAATTGTTATTCCGAAAAGGTTATAATCAAAAAATGAATACTCATGCTCCGGTAAAATACTCTTCTGTAGCTGTTTTGCCTCATCAATATCCGCGATCAAAGTTTTCTGGGTTAAGGATACGGCCCTTTCTTTAAGTTGAGCTGTGAGCACAGTAGCCACAATATTTAAAGTATCCCGTAAATCTTCATTAATATCCGAACTGTTTAACGCTATCAGATATTTGTAATATTTATCACCATTAACCTTAACTTTAGCGCCAATACCTGATGCCGAATACTTAAAAATACCCTTACTTATCAAAGTTTCGTTTGTTTCATCAGCCAGGATAGTTCTGTCTGAAGTTATTCGCTGAAGTATTGGATAGTCTTGCAACGCTAAAAGGAAGTCTTCAGCAATTTTTTGAACATTGCCTGTTTGATATACAAGTTGGTAAGACTTTTTCTCGGGATAAATTTTCCACAGCCTGCCACCCGTAACATTTATATCATTACCTTCTACAATATCCGTAAGAATATCTGTTAGCAATTCTTCCTCAGTAGCAAAACTTTTTGATGCTTTGCTGTCTATAGTTCGATATAGTTTTTTTTGATCAATCATACACTTTATTATTTCGTATATCTATCTAAAATTAATTTAATTGCTCTTATTGAAACTTCATTAAATCCATCCGGTTCAAGAGCTTTCATTACACTATTGACGGTTGGGCGATAAACTCCTTTGGCAACGTAGCCACCACCTTCGTAAACCCCAATAACATTATAGTTATCTTCATCCTCAGCGTCTGTTGGAATTTCGGTATCCTCATCCATCAAGTCTTTCCATTTGGATTCAAAGTTAACCAAAGTTGTGATATTTGGTTCCCAAGGCTCAACATCAGTTGGATAATAATCCTGATATGATACATCAGATGTGTAGTATTCGTCTGCCAATCCGGCGAGACCATGACCAAGTTCATGAATAAAAACTTTATCGGCACGAGGATTATTTGCGGCTGTCAGTGAATAAAAATTAAAAATAGCACCACCACCATACTTGTCAGAATTGGCGAGAATATATATCTGATCGTAGGGCGCGTTTGAAGCTACATCCTTGACACTGAAATAATCTTCAGTCATAATATATCTTTCACTATCAAACGTGTAATATGTTGAGTTCAATATAGTGTTTTTCCAGACAGTATCTGCCGGAATATCCGCACCCGATTCTTCAGATACGGCATTTACACCCCAAATATTTATACGGTCTTTATACTCATTGAAAGGCTCAAATTTGAATAATACCTCGGCAAAAGTATTACATTTTTCTCTGAACGATTCAAGCTCACTTTCGGTATAACCTTCCGGAATTACAACAATATCATAACATACAGCGGGATTACCGGCGTAATGTATCTTGAAGTTGGAAAATTCATGTTTACGTTCTTTATTAATAAAATAATTGGCGGGGTCGATAACCTGCTGAAATCTCTTTCTGAATACAGTTTTTTTATCGCGTTTATAAATTTCAATAACCACAAGGTCTTTCGGAAACGGAAAAGTTATAGAACCACTAAAAGTTTTGGTAATGCTTTTAGCCTCTTCAGTAGTTTGCCATTCCATAAAAAGTGTTGAATATGCATTGGAATATATTTCATCACCGCTTCTGTAATCTTTGATCACAAATCTGTAATTACCATACATCACGGTATCGAGTAAATTCGTTTTTGATCCTCCCCAATATGGTTCTTCTCTCAATCCGGCAAACGAAAATGATTCTGATTTCGAATTACCCGATTCATAATAGTCGAGGCGCAAAGTTTTATCGTGAAAGTGATCTTCAAATTTAATTTGAGCGGCGAGAGTTAAGGTAAGCGATAAAAGCAGAATAAATATTCGCATATAATTTCCCCTATGGTAGCAATTTGTCACCTGAAATTATAAATATTTGGATTTCCAAACAATTAAATTAGGGAAGAAATAAAAAACCCCGGCATTAACCGGGGTTTAATTATAACTTTTCTATCACTTTAGCCAGTGAAATATCTTTTTCCGTTATCCCTCCTTCACTATGAGTGGATAACACTATTTTCACTTTATTCCATGAAAACAGATAGATATCAGGATGATGATCAGCTTTTTCTGCTTCAATTCCGATTCTGACAGTAAAAGCTAATGCGGATGAAAAGTCAGTCAAAGTGAACTCCTTAATGATTGAGTCTTCTTTTCGTGACCATCCATGATTTTCAACAAATTCGTTTATTTCACCTACTTCAAGTAGTGACATACTAATCTAACCTTTCTTCCTTCTGGCTTTCATCAGACTCAAGATTTATATCTTCATCTTTTTCGTCCTTTTTCTCAACATCTTCGGTGATGAAATAAAGTTCTTCACTTTCCGGCTTATGTCTTACTATTATTTTATTGCCATCTTTAAAGTGGTTGAGTAATAATTCCTCCGCCAGAGGGTCTTCTACGTATTTTTGAATAGCTCTTTTTAGTGGCCTGGCGCCATATTTAGGGTCAAAGCCTTTTTCAGCAAGGAAATTTTTAGCTTCATCATCAAGAGCGATCTGCATATTTTTTTCTTCAACATTACTGATGAGGTCTTTTAATTCAATCTTGATAATTTCCTTAATATCCTCAATTTCGAGATTACGGAAAACTATTGTTTCATCAATACGATTCAGGAATTCGGGATTGAAAAGACGCTTCATCGCATCTTCCACTGTGCTTTTTAGATTTTGGTATTTATCAGCAAGATTTGCGTCACCAAAACCAAAACCGCCAGTTGATTTCAGCTCTTTTGTACCAACATTTGACGTCATGATAATGATAGTATTTTTGAAATCTACTTTTCTGCCAAGACTATCAGTTAATTGACCGTCATCAAGTACCTGCAATAAAATGTTGAATACATCAGGATGGGCTTTTTCAATCTCGTCAAAAAGTACTACAGAATAAGGTTTTCTTCTAACTTTTTCAGTCAGCTGACCACCTTCTTCATAACCAACATATCCGGGAGGCGCTCCTACTAATCTGGATGCGGCAAATTTTTCCATATATTCACTCATGTCGATACGTATCAGGGCATCTTCAGAATCAAACAGATACCTCGCAAGTTCCTTGGCAAGTTCTGTTTTACCAACACCGGTTGGCCCAAGGAATATAAAACTACCAATAGGTTTGGTAGGATTTTTAAGACCGGCCCGACTACGGCGAATAGCTTTGGCAAGCTGAGTAACCGCTTCATCCTGACCAACTATATGTCCTTTGACCGATTCTTCCATTTTCATCAACTTGTCGGATTCAGCCTGAACCACACGTGTAACAGGGATGCCGGTCATCATGGAAACAACACTACCTATATCATCATCCGATACATCATAAACTATATGTCTGGTCTTTTCTTCCCACTCAATTTTTGCTTCTTCCAATTCAGCTTGCAGCGTTCTTTCGCGATCACGTAATTTTGCGGCCTCTTCGTAATCCTGCTGTTTTACAACCTGAATTTTTTCCTGTTTAACTTTTTCAATTTCTTCTTCAAGCTGCAAAATTTCATCAGAAACTGTAAAGTTACCCATATGTACTCTTGATCCGGCTTCATCCAGAACATCAATCGCCTTGTCTGGTAAATGACGATCGGTTATATAACGATCACTCAATTTAACCGATGCCTGAATCGCGTCATCACTATATTTAACATGATGATGTTCTTCATATTTAAACTTGATATAGTTTAATATCTCTATAGTTTCATCAACACTTGGCGGCTCAATCATAACTTTCTGAAAACGTCTGTCCAAAGCACCATCAGTCTCGATATGCTTTCTGTATTCATCAAGTGTGGTAGCTCCTATACACTGTATGTCACCCCTGGCTAATGCAGGTTTGAACATATTGGAAGCATCAAGGGAACCTGAAGCCCCTCCAGCACCAACGATTGTATGTAATTCATCAATAAATAAAATCACATCATCAGCTTTTTCCAGTTCGTTCATTAGAGCTTTCATACGTTCTTCAAACTGACCACGATATTTCGTACCGGCAACGAGACCGGCAAGATCAAGTGTAACAACTCTTTTATTTTGAAGAATACGGGGTACTTTTCTGTCAATAATTCTGATGGCCAGTCCTTCGGCTATTGCCGTTTTACCAACACCGGGCTCACCAATTAGTACAGGATTATTTTTCTTTCTTCTTGATAGAACTTGAGCAACTCTTTCAATCTCTTTCTCTCTTCCCACAACCGGATCAAGTTTATCATCGATAGCAAGTTTGGTTAAATCCCTTCCAAAGTTATCAAGCACAGGTGTTTTGGTTTTATCCACCTTTTTGGAACTTGGAGGAGGTGTGCTTCCGCTACTGCTCCCACCACCTGTTGATCTTTCTGATGGATTTTTACTACTAAGCATATTATTCAGTTCGGCTCTGGTATTTTCATAAGTTACATTAAACTGATGAAGTATCTGGGTAGCAATATTATCTTCATCACGTAGTAGTGAGAGTAAAATATGTTCTGTACCAATTAAATCAGATTTATATATTTTAGATTCAATCTGAGTAATTTTCAAAACTTTCTCCGCCTGCTTGGTTAAAGGTATATTCCCAATTGTGAGAGTTCCACCGGAAGAGCGAACTGTATTTTCTATCGATTTTTTCAACTGAATAAGATCAACATCAAGATTTTTCAAAATTTGTACCGCGACACCTTGCCCTTCCCTGACAATACCGAGTAATAGATGTTCCGTACCGATATAATCGTGACCTAGTCTTAACGCTTCTTCTCTACTGAGTCTTATAACTTCCTGAACTCTTTCCGAAAAGTTACCATCCATAATATTTTCCTTCTTCTTTTAAATCTTAAACACATCTGCGGTTCTATTTGTTTCGTAAATATAAAGATACAAGGTACCGCAATCAACTTATGCGCAGGCAGCACATAACTAAATGAACTATTCATTCAGTTAATGTAAACAATAAGTTTTATAATCAGTTCAAAAGTATGATTTAAGTAAAAATTTTTCTCGCATAAATAAATTATCGTACCGTTTATATCAATTGTTAATCAGTTCTATTATTCATAAATTTAAGTAACCAAATCAATCAGGAGAATTAAATGGATGCTTTTACCGGTTTATCATTAGTTATTATTATTGTTGCATTTCTCTTCCTTCTTGTATTTTTCTATTTCATTCCTATCGGATTATATATCACGGCATATTCATCGGGTGTTAGATTAAAAATCTTCCGCGACCTTGTAGGTATGCGACTTAGAAAAATCCCCCCACAGGTAATTGTTAGAAGTCAAATAGCTGCTACCAAAGCCGGAATTACTATTCCGATGGCATTGTTGGAAGCCCACTATCTGGCAGGTGGAAACGTAATTAAAGTAGTAAACGCTCTTATTTCCGCAAGCAAGGCTGATCTTGGTCTATTATTTGAGAAAGCTGCTGCCATTGATCTGGCAGGCAGGGATGTTTTGGAAGCTGTTCAGATGTCAGTAATTCCAAAGGTTATTCAAACCCCGCTCGTTGCCGCTGTTGCGAAAGATGGCATTCAGCTTAAAGCTATTGCCAAAACAACGGTTCGCGCTAACATTGAAAGACTCGTTGGTGGCGCCGGAGAAGAAACAGTTCTTGCCCGTATCGGTGAAGGTATTGTTTCAACTATCGGTTCAAGCGCCTCACATAAAGATGTACTCGAAAATCCCGATAGTATTTCAAAAGTTGTACTTGCCAAAGGTCTCGATGCGGGAACTGCTTTCGAGATTTTATCGATCGATATAGCAGATGTGGATGTTGGTTCAAACATCGGTGCTATACTTCAGACCGATCAGGCGGAAGCTGACCTTAAAGTTGCGCGCGCTAAAGCTGAAGAACGAAGAGCTGCCGCTGTTGCTCTTGAGCAGGAAATGAAAGCCGAAGTTCAAAAAATGCAGGCAAAAGTTGTTGAAGCCGAATCACAAGTTCCTCTTGCTATGGCAGAAGCCTTCAAATCAGGAAATCTTGGTGTTATGGATTATTATAAAATGAAGAATATTGAGGCCGATACCGATATGCGTACTTCTATTTCCGAACCGGAAAAGAAAGACAATAAGGATGACAATGGATAGCATTGGCGAATATATTTGGATAATTGTAATAATTATCAGTCTGCTTAGCTCCCTTTTTTCGAATAAGAAAAAGAAGGAACAGGAAGCTCGTAGACGAGAACAGGAACAAAACAGTGTTGGCAGTTCTGCCGAAAATCGCCCGGCATCTAAACTGGAAGATACTTTACGCGATATTTTTGGTGAGGAGGAAGTTACAAAAACTTCCTCCGATTCTTATTCCAGGTCTGATGGCTCGGAGTCCACATGGGATCCCGCAAGTGATTATGAAGACTATGAGGAGGAGACGAAAAGCACCACTAATAGAATTCTTGAACAACAAAAAGAGTTGGAAGAGAAAGTTGCACGGATCAGATCTAATTCGGCTTCTCGATCGAAAAAGCCTGCCCTTTTAGATAAAATAGAAGTGAAATCAATCGAATCAGGTTTACGCGACAGTTATAAAAAGAGAAGAATTGTAAAACTATTGAAATCACCTGATTCGATAAAAGACCTTATTATAGCGCAGGAATTATTAAATAAACCAAAAGCTTTACGCGATTAATGGCAAAAAAATATACTCTTAAAAAATTTAATGAAACGGGTTTGATCGAAACAAAAGTAGATGAAACCCGTTTTTCTATTGATTACAGAAACATACTCAATAGCTCTCAGTTTGAAGCTGTTTCCGCTGTAAAAGGCAACTATCTGCTCATCGCCGGAGCCGGTACAGGTAAGACTAGAACATTAGTATATCGTGTAGCAAGATTAATTGAGTTGGGATACCCTCCCGAGTCAATTCTCTTATTAACATTCACACGCAAGGCATCAAAAGAAATGCTTAACAGAGCCGCCATGCTTCTTGATAGCAGATGTACGAAAATTAATGGTGGTACATTTCACTCTTTCGCTAACCTGACGTTAAGAAAATATGGCAAACTTGCCGGAATTGACCCATCATTTACCATACTCGATCAAAGTGACAGCGAAGACGCAATCAATCTGATACGCGGACAAATAAATATTGATGCGATAAAAAAACGATTTCCTAAAAAGTCCACTATTTTCAAAATTATAAGTCTTTCCAAAAACACAGACACCCGCATTGAGGATATTGTAGAAGTGTCATTTCCCCACTTCCTCGAGTTCGCTGATAAAATTGTTGATATAGCCAAAGTTTACGAAGCATACAAACGTAAAAACAGTATGCTCGATTATGATGACCTTCTAATCTATCTCCTGAGATTTTTACAAAACGAAAATCAGGGCGCAAAAGCTTTACTTTCTAAAATAAGATTTGTGATGGTTGATGAATATCAGGATACGAATTATCTGCAAGCCGAAATTGTCAAATCATTAACGAAATATAATGCCAACTGCATGGTAGTGGGCGATGATTCCCAATCGATTTATTCTTTCAGGGGTGCTAATTTCAAAAATATTATTGAGTTTCCGAACTATTTTCCTAATACTACAATAATAAAATTGGAAGAAAATTACAGAAGCACCCAAACCATACTCGATATGGCAAATTTCATAATAAATTCCGCCGTAGAAAAATATCCTAAAAACCTTTTTACAAGAAAAACTTCTGATAATTTACCTGCTATCATTTCCGCGACCAATGAAAATATGCAGTCACGTTTTGTTGTAAACAGAATACTCGAACTCCGTGAAGAAGGTGTAAAACTGGAAGATATAGCAGTTCTTTTTCGTTCATCCTTTCACTCATTCGACCTGGAAATTGAGCTTAACAAAGCTAACATTCCTTACATAAAAGTAGGCGGAATGAAGTTTATGGAAAGCGCGCATGTTAAGGATTTACTGGCTTTTATGCGTGTAACAGCCAATCCCAGGGATTTGATCAGCTGGTACAGAATTTTAATGCTTCATGAAGGAATTGGGCCTAAAAAAGCGCAGGCTATACTCGGTTATATAGAATCAAACGCTTTCTCTTTCGATAAACATACCGAGCTACCCGTTCCGGCAAAAATGTATGACAAGATCATCAATTTGTTCGAAATTATTAAAACGGCGAAAAATAAAAGTAAATCACCCGCAGAAAAAGCCGAGTATCTTTACAACTATTACGACCCGCTCTTTAAATCAGCTTACGATGATTTCAATAAAAGAAAAAAGGATATTGAAACATTTATCAATATATCCCAGAATTATAAAAGTATCGACTCATTTCTTGCCGATATGGCGCTTGAACCGCCACAGGATAGTGTTTCTGATTTGGAGCCGGGTAACAATGAGGATGAGTTTTTGACGCTCACAACAATTCATTCGGCGAAAGGACTTGAATGGCACACAGTCTTTCTCATCCACGCTATGGAAGGTTTTTTCCCAAGTTCACAGGCAAGTGAGAGCACAGAAGCCCTTGAGGAAGAACGTCGGCTGATGTATGTTACGGTTACCAGAGCGGAAGAACACTTGTACGTATGCTATCCGATGCACATATTTGATCGTTACAGCGGATTCACCATCGCTAAGCCTTCCCGATTTATTCAGGGTATTGGCGAAGATATTGCGGAAGAATGGTTGCTTGATGAAGAATAGTTTTAAATCATTGCCCCATTTTTTTTAGCTCAGTACCCTTATGTTGCATTCAATTCTTTTTATTTAACATTGTTAACTTTATATTAATAATTTTGAATAATGGCACATATATGTCGAATAATGAACTGATAAAATTATCAATTGAAGCCAAAGATTTGGCACGCGCAAAATATTCCAATTTTCATGTTGGAGCCGCGCTTCTTGCTAAAAACGGAAAAGTTTATAAAGGCGCGAATATCGAAAACGCATCTTACGGTCTTACTATCTGCGCAGAACGAACCGCCGCTTTTACCGCGGTGTTAAATGGTGAAACTGAATTTTCTGCGATTGCCATTTCTAGTGACGCTGAAGATTTTATTCCTCCCTGCGGTGCTTGCCGTCAGGTACTTGCGGAACTCTGCGGTAAAGACCTTGATGTAATCATGACTAATAAATCGGGTGAGCAAAAAGTTGTAAAAATGAACGATTTGTTGCCCTACGCATTTGACGAAAATTTTTTATAGTGAGTGAAAATTAATGTTACAGTATATTCCACAAGCCGCGCCTCGTGACACAGGCTGGATAGAAGTAGTTGCAGGATGTATGTTCAGCGGTAAAACCGAGGAGCTTATCAGAAGATTAAGAAGAGCACAAATTGCCCGTCTGAAAGTAAAAATTTTCAAACCGAAGATTGATACCAGATATTCAAAAAACGAAATTGTTTCTCATAGCGAACAATCACTTCCATCTGTACTTGTTGAAACCGCGGAAGAAATACTGGCTCAGTCTATCGAAGCTCAGGTTATCGGAATCGATGAAGCGCAATTTTTTGGACCCGAACTGGTAGATGTTTGTAACAGACTCGCGGATTCAGGCAAACGTGTTGTTGTTGCGGGACTGGATATGGATTACAGAGCCATTCCCTTCGAGCCAATGCCGCAATTGCTCGCCGTGGCGGAATATATCACAAAAACACTTGCTATTTGTGTATCATGCGGTAACCCGGCTGATCGTACACAACGGAAAATAAGTTCTAAAGAACGTGTTTTGGTTGGTGCAGCCGATAGCTACGAAGCACGCTGTCGTAAATGTCATTATATACCCGATGAGGAATAATTATGGATTTTACCGGAATTTTTAGAGGAATATTCGGTCTGTTTTTATTGATCGGTATTGCATACCTTTTTTCAAATAACAGATCTAAAATAAATTGGAAACTTGTAAGAAACGGACTTATACTCCAGTTTATATTCGCTATTTTTGTTTTGCAGGGTGAAGCGCTCAGTGTTTATTTCTCCCCTTTTGGCTGGCCAAATTCTTTATTCAAGCTGATTAGCAAAGGATTTGTAATTATCCTTGACTTTACCACCACGGGCGCCAGTTTTATTTTCGGTACTCTGGCATTGGGTCCCGGAGTAGAAAATTCTTTGGGCTTCTTTTTTGCTTTCCAAGTACTCCCCACAATTATCTTTTTTGCCAGTTTGATGGCAATTATGTACCACCTTGGTGTAATGCAGAAGATTGTTCAGGGTATGGCCTGGGTTATGGCGAGATTTATGGGTACAAGCGGTGCCGAATCCTTATCATGTACGGCAAATATCTTCGTCGGACAGACTGAAGCTCCCCTGATGATCAAACCATTTTTGAAAAAAATGACTAATTCAGAGCTGCTTACCATCATGACCGGTGGAATGGCAACTATCGCCGGTGGAGTAATGGCTACATATATTGTGATTCTGGGTGCTTCGTTCGCAGATTCGATGAATATACCTCTTGAAGAAGCTAAAATCATGTTCGCTACACATCTTCTCGGAGCGAGTGTACTTGCGGCTCCTGCCGCACTGGTATTATCTAAAATTATTTTCCCCGAAACTTCTGAACCCGAAACTAAAGGTAATGTAACAATTGAGATTGAAAAAACTTCCTCAAACGTCGTTGAAGCAGCGGCAACCGGAGCAAGCGAAGGACTTAGTCTGGCATTAAACGTCGGCGCCATGCTTCTGGCTTTCATTGCTTTAATAGCTTTATTAAACGCAATTCTTTCAGGTGTCGGTGATTTGCTTGGCGTTAATTCGTTTTTCATTGCTGAATATGGTAAACCCCTCAATCTTGAGTTAATTCTCGGACTCATATTACAATTCCTTGCTTTTGGTATCGGTGTACCGTGGGAAAACGCGATCCAATTTGGTTCTCTTTTCGGAACAAAAATCGTACTGAATGAATTTGTTGCCTATTCTAACATGGGTGAACTGATAGCAAGTAAAGAACTTTTTAATGAAAAAGCTATCCTGATGGCAACATACGCGCTTTGCGGTTTTGCTAACTTCTCCTCAATCGCAATACAGATTGGAGGATTATCTCCACTTGCACCCGACAGAAAATCCGACTTATCCAAACTTGGGCTGAAAGCTGTATTGGGTGGCTCCCTTGCAACTTTGATGACAGCAACATTAGCGGGAATGTTATACTAATGGTTGACTTAAAAAGTAAATTCGAGCAAAGTATCAATTATGTCAAAAAACGGTTCGGATCCGATTTTGATATAGCTATCGTTCTCGGAAGTGGTCTTGGTAATTTTGCCCATAAAGTAAATGTTAAAGAGACAATTTCTGTAAATGATATTCCCGGTTATCCCCTCTCCACAGTTGAAGGACACAAAGGAGCACTTCATCTTGTAGAGGAAGCGGGCAAAAAAGTACTCTTGTTTCAGGGCAGAGTTCATTTTTATGAAGGTTATAATCTATCCGATTGCCTTATTCAAACCCAAATCGGAAAAGAACTTGGTGCAAAGTACTTTTTTCTCACAAATGCAGCCGGTGGAATAAACTTGTTTTTCAAACCAGGGGATCTCATGTTTGTTAACTCTTTCAGTTCCATAAATATTCAGAAGGAACTTACAGAGACTATTGGCGTGGGTACCCTCGATAACAGAAACAATATTGTTAACTTCCCTGATCCAGAGTTCAAGGAAATAATTTATAAATCTGCTCTTGACTCGAAGGTAATTCTTAAAGAAGGAAATTACTGGTTTGGTAAGGGTCCGAGTTACGAAACACCTTCCGAAGTAAAAATGATTGCAAAACTCGGGTTTGACGCGGTTGGAATGTCAACGGCTCATGAAGCTCTCTACGGAATTATGCTGGGAATGAAAACCGGAATTATCTCTTGTATAACAAACTTCGCCGCGGGTATGAGTCCGGACAAATTATCACACGAAGAAGTAACGATTACAGCAAATATGGCTGCGGATAGTTTTGAAAAACTCGTAAAAAAAATCATTGAGAACTTAAAGTAATTCTTGAGAAATAATTGAGGCCGCTGTAACTACAGCGGTTTCACTTCTTAATCTGTAATTCGAAAGTTTTAATTTTATATATTTCTCCGAAAGCCGATATTCTCTTTCTGTAAATCCCCCTTCCGGACCAATAATCATTCTATAATTTACGTCATCTTCTGTTCGTTTATTTTGCAGGAAATCTTTAATATTTCTCTCGGCATTCTGGTCGAAAAATAAAGTTGCGGCTTTTTCAGTATCATCAAAGATATTTTTGGAATAGGATATTTTGGGAAGGTATGAACGTAATGATTGCTTCATTGCGGCAATTCCAATTTTTTCCCACCTGTCAGTTTTATCTTTTTTACCTATTGCCCTTTCACTTTCATAGATAAGGATATTCGTAAACCCTAATTCAACAACCTTTTCAATGGCAAATTCAAGTCTGTCCTGTACTTTTATTCGCGGAATACAGATTTTAACATTGTTCAGCCTGTTTTTATAGGTACGAGTTGAAAGTATTTGCAGTTCAATAGAACGTTTTGAAACTGTACTGATTTCAGCCTCATAAATCGAACCTTTTCCATCAGTCACAAATAGTCTATCCCCGATCGAATGACGCATAACTCTTCCGGCATGCGACGCTTCGCTATCTTCCAGAATTATTTTATTATCTGAAATTGAGGTTGAATAATATAGTTCACTGTCAGAAAGAAAACCCTGATCCAATTAAAAACTCCCCTTCACCCTGTTCATTGAAAGAATACTCAAATCTGACAGCGTTGTAGGGCAAAACAAGAAAGGTAATTCCCACACCATACCCGGTTGAAAAATTGAAGTCAGATATTTTTTGTTCATTTTCGAAAACCGCGCCGCTATCAACAAAAAGACCTATATGCATCCCCAATCTCGCGGAAGTCAGCTTTTGAGGTATAAGTGGTAAATTGAAAGAAAGATTCCATTCGTTAAATATCGGATAGGACATTTCAAATGATCCGGCAACGTAGTTATCCCCTTCAGTTTTTTCACCTTTGTGTCCCCTGATATATTCACCATATCCTAGATATGATTTATCATAGGTTGGAACATGTTTACCAATAGTTCTTCTGTGAACTCCCCGCCACTTAGCTTTCAAGTCACCGTAAACTAACCGATATTCCCGGTAATCGAATTTGAATATATTATATAAAACATCATCTACACCAACTCCCTTCAGGGTATAATCAATAATGAATAATCTGCCATCTTTCGGAAATTGTGTCAGATCGCGGGTGTCATAGCCGTAAGTAAATGTAAGATAAGGTAACCTGTCGATCCCCTGTTCACTCGCGGTAAAGACTGAGGTGGCTTGGTCGGGTGCCTCAACGTATGAGAACCCCACTCCAGCGTAAACCTGATTAAATTGATTTAATCTTTTTCCAAAAGTAAACGCGCCACCTGTAAAAAGATATTCAAAATTCTCTCCGATGAATGCTTCGGCAAGCTTGCTTTTATTCGCTATTTTGCTGTAGAAAAGTGTTCCCCGGAAGCTGATATCCTCTTCCTCAAGAAGTACAGGATTATAATATTCCAATGTGTAGGCCGGATCGTACCCGAATGCAAGAATTGCACGTATTGTCTCATCTCTCCCGCGGAAATTTTTATATAGCATATTTAATCCGTAGGTAGATTTGGATAAACTGTTTTCTTCGAGATGCAAAAACGGTATTGGATAGATATACCACGACTCCTTGACCGATACCCGAGCTATGGTAATTGTTGAATCCCTTATCAGATCTATATCGACAAAGTTGAATATCCCAACGCTGTAAATTCGTTCGCGGTTAAAATCAAGTATTTTGGCATCAACAGTATCTCCGGCAGAAAATGTCATCTCCCGGATAATGATGAACTCCTTTGTTATTTCGTTGCCGACAATTCTCACAGAGTCAACAACAACTTTATCTCCCTCACCAATACGGAGTGTATCGGATTCAACACCCGCGGATAAAAACCCCGACAATAAAAATAATATGAAAACTGAATGTTTTATAGACAAGAATAATCCTGATTTTCTAAAATTAAGGGCAAATATACAAAATTATTCCTGAATGATAATATTAACAGCGTTGATGTTCAACTTTTATACATCGGTTTTGCACGGTAAAAATTCCTGCATCAATTGCAGGTTGAACAGCTTCATCATTTGAAATACCAAGCTGCAACCAGAGTGCGGAGGGTGATTTTTTCATCACTTCACCCATGATTTCAGGGATATCTTCACTTCTGCGAAAAACATTGATAATATCTACTTCACCCGGTACTTCAGCTATAGAGTTATATACTTCAAAACCCTCAATAGTCGAGGTAGTTGGATTTACACCAACTACCTCATATCCATTATCTTTCAAATATTCAGCTATATTACGACTGGTTTTTATCGGATTTTTACTCAAACCGACAACCATAATTCGCTTCGATTTTTTAAGTAAATCACAAATATTTTCGTACTTGTTATTTCCCATGACAAAACTCATTAATCGTTTTCATACTCAGATATCGGTAAACAACTGCAAACAAGATTTCTGTCACCATGGGCATTGTTAACCCGACCGACAGAAGGCCAAAACTTGTTAAGTCTCACAAAATCTGTTGGATATGCTGCCTTCTCACGTGAATAGGGCCTATCCCAATTATCAGAAATAACAGTCTCGGCTGTATGCGGAGAATTTTTCAAAACATTATTCTCCTGATCAGCTTCACCGTTTTCTATCTCTTCAACTTCTTTACGAATTGCAAGCATTGCATCACAAAACCTGTCCAATTCTTCAAGCGATTCACTCTCTGTTGGTTCCACCATCAGGGTTCCCGGAACAGGAAAAGAAACTGTAGGTGCATGATAACCATAATCCATGAGGCGTTTGGCTATATCTTCAACTTCAAGATTGATTGAATGTTTAAACTCACGCATATCAAAGATAAGTTCATGGCCAATAAACCCGTTTCTTCCGGAGTATAACACCTGATAACTATCCTGAAGTCTGGCTTTAATGTAATTTGCGTTCAGAATTGCGTTTACAGTAGCGTTTGTAAGTCCGTCGGCTCCCATCATCTTGATATATGCATAAGATATCAGAAGTATATTGGCACTTCCATATGGTGCTGCCGATACAGCCCCCATTGCTTTTTCGCCTCCAGTGTGAACAACTTTATGACCCGGCAAGAATGGCGCCAGATGTTCGGCAACAGCGATTGGTCCCATTCCCGGACCACCACCACCATGAGGGATGGTAAAGGTCTTGTGAAGATTGAGATGGCAGACATCTGCGCCTATAATTTTTGGATTTGTCAAACCGACCTGAGCATTCAGGTTAGCGCCATCCATATAAACCTGACCGCCATTTTTATGTATGATATCGCAAATTTCAATGATTTCTTCTTCAAAGACACCATGCGTTGATGGGTATGTTACCATTAGTGAAGATAATTCATGTGCGTGTTTTTCAGATTTTTCTTTCAAATCTTCTACGTCTATGTTTCCCATTTCATCACATTTTACAACAACAACTTTACCTCCTGCCATTACAGCAGAAGCCGGATTTGTTCCATGAGCGGAAGATGGTATCAACACAACATTCCTGTGCCCTTCCCCTCTGGATTTATGCCATTCTCTGATCACCATTAGTCCGGTATATTCACCCTGCGCACCCGAATTAGGCTGCAAGGATGTTGCGCTAAAACCGGTAATTTCATTCAATTGGTGCTCCAGCTTTCTGATCAATTCAAAGTATCCCTCAGCCTGTTCGCGAGGTACGAATGGATGGATATTCGCGAATTCTTTCCATGATACACCCAGCATCTCGGTTGCGGAGTTAAGCTTCATAGTACATGATCCCAACGGAATCATGGATGTGGTTAGCGAGAGGTCTTTCCGTTCAAGTCTTTTCATATATCTGACCATTTCCGTCTCAGAATGATACAACTCAAAAACAGGATGCTCCAAAAAAGTTGAGGTTCTGATCAATTCATCAGGTATGGAATTATACTTATCTTTTATCTCCAGTTTGTCAAAATGCTGATCTTTTGCTTCAGCAAATAAATTCAGAAGTTGAACTAAATCATCTTCCGAGACACTTTCGCCAAGTGATATTCCAACGCCGCCATCTTTATAATAGCGGAGATTTATTTCGTTATCCATCGCGAGTTTATTTATGATAACCTGCAATTCTTTATCAGTTTCAACCTTAATTGTATCAAAGAATTTTTCAGATTTTAGTTTATAACCGAACTTCTTCAGGTTATCCGCAAGCAACGATGTGTGATAATTTATTTTTTCTGCTATGTATTTCAATCCCTTGGGACCATGATAACAAGCATAAAAAGAAGCCATAATAGCGAGCAGTACCTGCGCGGTGCAAATATTACTTGTAGCCCTTTCCCTTTTGATATGTTGTTCACGAGTCTGTAGTGCCATCCTGAGGGCAGGTTTACCATTTACGTCAATCGAGGCGCCAATTATTCTACCCGGTATATTTCTTTTAAATGCTTCTTTCGTTGCAAAATAGGCTGCATGCGGACCACCGAAACCCATAGGCACACCAAACCGTTGTGTGGTTCCAACAACAACATCCGCACCCATCTCACCCGGAGGTGTGAGAAGTGTGAGGCTTAATAAATCTGCTGCAACTGTTACAAAAATATTTTCTGATTTAGCCTTTGAAATCACACTGCTGTAATTGTTTATAACACCATCGGCATCGGGATATTGAACTAGCAGACCAAATACATTGTCACCCGGTTCACATTGTGTCAAATCGCATACTTTAACCTCTATCCCGAATGGTTCGGCTCTTGTATGTAGTATATCAATAGTATGTTCAAAAACTGTATTGGCAACAAGAAATACGTTCGCGTTCTTTTTATCTTTTTTTCTGGATGCAAACAACATCAACATTGCTTCACTCGCGGCTGTTCCTTCATCAAGCAGAGAAGCGTTAGCCATTTCCATTCCTGTAAGGTCCATCACCATGGTCTGGAAATTAAGAAGCGCTTCCAGTCTTCCCTGAGATATTTCAGCCTGATATGGTGTATATTGGGTGTACCAGCCAGGATTTTCCAGAACATTTCTTAAAATTACGGAGGGAACAATGGTATCATAATATCCTTGCCCTATATAAGATTTATAAATCTTGTTTTTTGTTCCTAACTCTCCTAAATGATTTAAAAATTCATATTCGGTCATAGCCTCGGCAAGATTCATTTCACCATCGAGTCGAATCGATTTAGGTAATGTTCTGCTGATTAGTTCTTCTGTTGAGGCAACGCCAATAGTTTCCAACATTATCGCTTCATCATGTTTTCTCGGACCTATGTGCCTTCTCTCAAATTTGTCATAATAGTTCAGTTTCATAAGACTCTCTCGGAATTTACTTCACCAAAAAAATTTTTTATATATTATAAATATAAAGAATTAACCAAGTTGTTTCGATAATAATTTATTGGTTCTTTCTAAGTGTATGAACGATTTTTTTTTATTTATAGTTCTTGATTATTAATAGCTTTGCTATTTCAGGAAATATATATCAATAGCAATTTTTGAGTGATATCATTTAAAAACATTTAATATATTTCGTTCGATTAAATCAGTCATTTTCAAGAAGATGTTTAAACATAAACTAAACATAAAAATACCAACCTTACGCGAGCTACTAAGGAGAGATACGTTAAAAAGGTATTTTTCCAAATTTATTGGATTAAAGGCTTCCCCACATAAGTTGGCCTGGAGTGTGGCAATTGGCGTTTTCATTGGATTTTTTATTCCAATTGGGTTTCAGTCCTTCTTCATAATTCCGTTAGCTCTCGCTCTTGAAGTAAATCTTATAGTGGCTTACATCAGTACGCTTGTTTCCAACCCGATTACAGCAATACCCATGTATTATGTTGCGGTGAATGTTGGTCAGCGCCTAACAGGAATTGAAGTATTGTGGAGTAATTTCGAAAAAGTATTTAGTGAATTTTCGTTTAGTGCTTTGATGAATCTGGGAACAGATAGTCTTATAGTATTTTTTACCGGCTCTCTTTTTCTAGGTTTAATATTTGCTGCCCTGCTCTACATTTTTACATATAAAGTGGTCAGTTACTACCGTAAGACTACTAATCTTTATTCCCCTTAGAATACCTTCTTGAGTGCAGCGTATAAACTGTCTCGCAGAACCGGTTTTGAAATAAAATCGCTAAATCCGGCCGCAATGAATTTTTCTTTATCACCCGGTAACACATAAGCGGTAACAGCAATAATCGGGATTTTTTCATAACCTTCAAGCTGGCGAATAATTCGCAATGCGTCAAGTCCGTTATATTCACCCTGAAGGTTAATATCCATAACGATAAAATCAAACTTGTCTTTTTCAATTATAGGGAAAGCCTTTTCAAGGCTATTGGCAACTTCTATTTTTTTAAGGTCTTTCATCTGGACCTTAAACAATATCTGTGAATCGACTTGATCCTCAAGATATAAACAAGTGAGGTTCTTTAAGTCAACCTGAGAGGAAGTTTTCTTTTGTGTTGGCTCATACTGTTTCCTGGGTTGAGCCGGTTTTTGAGGTGGTTTTATAAAGTCTTCATCCGGTAGATCATCGAATGAGGCCTCTTCCTCTGCCTCTTCTTCAACAGGATCAGGTAAAGCAGCTTTGTAACTGTTTTTAATAGAGATGGAAGGAGCAGGAGTACTTTTCTTCGGCTTTGGAGGAGGAGCCTGAGTTTTAACATCCTCCATAAAGGGTTCGAATTCTACAGTTTCATCTTCATTATCAAGGAATTCTTCTACCGCAAGTACATTAGGAAAGATGATACCATATTCAGCTGGTACACCACCCTTTTTAATGAGCCCTGTTCTTGCTTTTAATATTGATAATAATTTCCTCAGTAATCGTACACTGAATCTGCTGAAACCATAACGTTGCCTTATGATGTTTTCGTCAAGCGAAAATATATCTCTGTATCCGTTGACCAAGTCTTGCGTAATTGCCGATTTATCATCCTTAATACTTATAACAAAATTGTCGTTATCATATGATTGAGCAGATAAATAAATTTTACTCATCTGAGTTAGCTGCATACCAAAATTCAAATAACTTGAAATGAATGTAAGCATTTTGTGCTTATCAGTTGTAAAATTCAATGAAGATGAAATTTTTCCATAATTGAACGCAACTTTGTTAAGCTCAACACTCTTTTTGATATTAACTTCAATCTCATCAATGAGATCAACAAACAATATTTTTGAAGTTTCTATTTTTGACGCGCCCTGAGAAAGCGCGGCATATTCACCGGCAGTGTCCATAATCTGAAGAAGCATCTTCTGGTTTTCTTGAATTATCTCCCTCGATTCTTCCTGTTCTTCGGTAGGATTATTAATCGATTCAATTAATTCCTGGCCGAATCCGATAATTACATTTATAGGTGTAAGAATTTCATGAAATAAATGAGACAAGAACGAGCTGTCAAGTTCACCACCCCCGGAACCGGCCGGAGCCTGAATAATTTTTTCCTCTACCTCACCGATCTGAATAATAAACGCAAAAGTATCGGTCTCACCCTTAAAATCCTTTATCGGTGAAACATCAACTTTAGCTTTTATAGTGTCACCACCCTTTTTGAGCAATGTAACTTCCAGCGATTTCTTCTCCTGTAAACCTGCACGGAAAACTGATGAGTTAAAAACAGATTTATCTGATTGACTCAAGAAGGAGTTAATTGGTGTTTTATTAACTTCTGATGGGCTATAACCAAGTTTTTTTAAGAAGGATTTATTGGAATAAGTTATAAAACCATGTATATCGGTTGTAACAACGAGATCACTGGAATTTTCAAAGACATATTTATACAATGAAAGATTCTTTTCCTTCTCGAGATCATTCGTTACATCTTTAACAAGGTTGAAATGAGCTTTCCTGCCGTTATAGTCAATCGATGTTTTACTGATCTTCACAAGAATTGAGTTTCCATCTTTTCTTTTGTGACGAAACGGACCAATAAACTCATTTTCTGTAACATGATTATTGGAAGATTCGATCAATGTCTGGATATCTTCCGGAGCATACAAGTCAGTCAGATCCATATGGAGGAACTCATCTTTACCGTAGCCGTAAAGCTTGAGTGTAGCGTCATTCATATCCAGGAATTTGAGATTTTCCAAATCATAGATGAATATCGGTTCAGGACTGGTCTGTAATAGTATGTCGTACATGTCTTCTTCTTACTGTTATAGTCTAGTTTGTTTTACAGTGCAATTAAAGAAAAATCAACTGTAAGTCCAAATTTGATACGTCAGAATGGAATCTGAATTATTACCTCATTTGAGTAACTTGAATAATCTGTAGAGTTTCTGGCTCTAACTCGATACACATATTTGTTACCCCTTTGAACAGTATCATCGGTGTATGTTGTTGTACCAGCCGCCAATGTTTCCGAGAGTGACCAGTTTGAAGTATCAAAAAGTTTACGCTGCAATTCAAATGCTAACTCGTTACTCGAATTGTCTCTCCAGTTAAGGATTACACTTTGGTTAAGCGTATCGTAGGCGGCATCCAGATCTGTAGGACGAATTATATTACCTGTACCTCCCGCGGTAGAAACAATATTGGAAAACGGCAGTTTCGTTGTTTGAGTATAAGCTCTCACTTTGTAATAATATATTGAAGTTGAATCTTGTACCTCATCTAAAAATGCGCTGACATTAGTATCAAAAATCTGATACAAGGCAAAATCATTGCTGTTTTGCCTGCGATGAAGTTCAAATCCGGCCTCATCGGTTACATTATAATCCCATTCAAGGAAATATTGTTTACCAAAATCAAATTCGGTAATTGTGAGATCGGGTGGCAGCACAGGCACATAAGCTGTATCGCTGTTCGAGTAAGGTGTGTAGTACCCGCCAATAGTGTAAAACCGCGCTCTGTAATAATATACTCGGTCGTTCGATAATGAAGAGTCGGTAAAGGAATTTGTAAAGCCATCAACCGCGCCTATACCCGTATAATCATTATCTCCTTCCAAACGTCTTTCAACGAATGTATTGTTCACTTCACCACTCGGGTTATTATTATCCCATGTAATTACCACTTTTTTGAGTGAGGTACTGAATGTAGCTTTCAGATTTGCGGGAGAAAAATAATCCCGTTCCTGTGTGGTTACAGAAGCAATTGCCGACCATGCGCTCTGCGATTCCCCGGTATAGGAAGCAACCCTGTAATTATATTTCGTACTTGCAATCAGGTCAGAATCCATATACTCATTGAGGTCAGAAGGTATAACCGCTATCTGTGACCAGGTATTGTCAGCATCAAGTTTACGCTGAATCTTAAACCCAAGTATATTAGCCGCACTGCTCGACCAACTAAGAAGTACATATGAAGCACCTAAAGATTGTGCCTGAATGTTTGTTGGAGCAGTACCACCAGCACTTCCTTCTGTAGAAACCTCATTACTGAAGTTTGAATTACCATACTGGTTGAGAGCTAAAACTTTGTAGTAATAAACGATAAATTCTGAAAGATCGGTATCATCCCAGCTTATTGTATTTGCCGGAAGAATTTTAATAGGTCGATATTCTCCATTGGGCGTATCTTTACGATAAACCTGATAGTTGGTTTCTCTTACTGAATTATCACTCCACAACAGGTTAACAGCATTATCACTTTTCTTGATAAGCTGCAGACTGGTGGGCGCTTCAGGTGGATCGGTATTTTTCTTTACATAAATATTAACCATATCCCCGGAAGAACCACTCTCTCCATCCAGATTGAATGCGGAGAGTTGATATCCGACAGTCTGTCCAATATAGGTTGAATCAACTACAAGATATAATTCGGGAAATTCATTATCCTCGATATAAAATATTTCATTGGAATCTGCCATTGAAGTATAAAGCTGCATGTAGTCTAAACCATCACCACCCGATTTATCAATCGCTGAATATTCAATCAAAGTCCGACCGGTTTTTATAGTATCACCTGTAACGGGGTACTCAATAACAACATTGGGTACACTTGTGGAAGTTGTAGGCGTGGTAATAGAATCAACACACCCGTAAACAATAGCGAACGCGAGAACAAATCCCGCCAATTTTATGCTGATTTTTTTCATTTTCTATGGCTTAATTTTCTTATTATTAAACCGAATCTAACCCGAAATATTTTCATAATCAATTAAGAAAGAACGTGACTCACCCTCACCCAAATTTTGTATATACATATACAGGGTATTATTTATGGGTTTAAATTCAAATTCCGGAATCGTTGTATTAACGAGATCAGAAGAGATATCCACATTTTGAACCCGCTTGTTAAGATCGATTTCAATAACGAAGTTATCAATTCTTTCTTCCGCGAGATTTGTCACTTCCACTTCCATCCTGACTTTACTGCTTGTACTATATTCGAGTTCTATTCGTCCTCTTTTCATCCACCAGGTTTTAAGGTCTTCGATGGATGTCAACCACATATTTTTACTTCGTGTATATTTAAGTACATCATCCACAACGCCAACATATTCCGGACGTAACTGATAAGCTGTATGTACCTTAAAAACAAAAAGTCCACCCTCAAAAACAATTCTGTCAATATCTTCCTGATAGGTATAAACCTGAAAATCCTGTTGTCGGAGATTATATCGCCTTACTATTTCATAATCATCGCGAGCGGTTTTGGTAATCTGCAAAATCGCCTGATCATTCCTGATCTTTACTTCAGGAACGGATCTGTCTGTAAGTGAATCGGTTACCACAAAGTCTATTTCATTATTCGACATAGCCTGCAAAGTCGCGTCATCGTAAAATCCATAATAGGGCATAATACCATGAACCTGCTTTCCAACAAGTTCCTCCATCTGGTTAATGCCACCCTCAACAATTTTAAATTGTTCTTCCTGGGGAAATAATTTATTTACAGTATCTTTTGCTGATTCAAGATAACCAATGTCTATAATAGCACCAAACTCACCGTACTTAGCTAATCCCTTTATAAGGTTAGCGTTCTGCTGGGCAATCGCGGGAGTCATAAAAAAAGTAGCAGGATATCTTGAAGACTTCAACAACTCGGTTAGATTCCTTACATTTGCTATATCTTCATCAAGCGTTGGGATAAAGACCGACGCTGCTTCGTAAGGTGGCGGCCAGTCACGAACAAACGCTATAGGTTCATAAGTAAGCCAGCTTATAGAATTTCTAAACAGCCTGTCATAATTAATAAAGTCCACAGGTGAATCACCAACGACTGAATTTAATTCAAATCCGTACCACACAAACCGACCTTCGCCATAATTACCATAGGCAATACCGGCACTTTGTTGTATAGCCTCTCTCACAAGCCCGGCTTCCCTTCGGAAATCATACCAGAAACTAACCTGTTTGGTTCGCGGCTCCAGAATCTCGGCATATATAGGTCGATCCCAGGTAGCGATTTTAAGTGTAAATCCCGTAGGAATTCCGGCAGTAATCGGCAGGTTCCCACGCAAAGTGTGTATTTTATAAACTTCACGCGGTTCTATTTCTTTGGAAAAATTCAATCCGAAAACTTCGGTAAAAAATTGCCAGCCTCTCCACTTTCCTTCATTAGAGTAAGACGCAGTACCTCCGGTCGCCAAAACACTACCGCCAAGCTCCATATATCGCTTTAACTGAACAATTTCCCGGTCACTTAACGCTTTTGCTCCGGGCAGAATTATCAGATCGTATTCAAAATGCTCACCAAGTTCAATTGTTTGATCGGTAATAATATCATAATAAAGTTTGGAACCCTTGGCAAAACTTTCCCAGGCATCAACGTTATCATTAACCCAGGTGCTACCTTCAGGTAAAATAGCTTCCCAATACTCTGGATAGAGGATTGCAATATTGCTCTCCTTTTCAACAAACAAATAGGTTAAATTTTCAGGTGTCGGCAAAATATCCTTGAGATCAAAATTCCCATAGATACTTTTAAGAATCAGCAAAAATATAAGAACCCCGGCAACCAGTAATACTAATCCGGAAAAAAATACAATTGCATAGTTTACACTAACACCCTTAAAATTGCCTACCGCCACTGCAAGTTATCCTCTTTGTTCTTGTTTTCGCGTTGTGCACTACCATTTTCAGATTCACTTGTATAACGCATAAACTTACCTCTTCTACCTGTATAGCGCTCGGATTCCATAGTTTCAGGACCTTTTTTCCTGAAAGAAGTTGTTTCCTCGGCAAATGTAGAAGTAGGTTGTGTAACGAACGTAGGTCGGGTATATCCGGAAGTTGCACCTGTTCTTCTGTCCTCAAATGTGCTTTTGAAAAGAGTGGATTTATCACCCTGGGTACGAGTACCGGCGAATGTACCGGTTTTCTCCTCTGTTTTAAACCCTTCCCCTGTTTTCGCCATTCTCGGTTCAGTAAGTACTTGTGCCGGTTCGACAAGTTCCGCAGGAATACTTTCAGGTGGCTTGGCCTTGGCGGCTCGACCCCTTCGTTCCCTGACTTTATACAAAATATACGCACCAACAGCTAATACAAAAGTAGATATTGTTGATACCAAAATAATTAGCGAAAGTATAGGTATGAGTTCCATATCTCTCCCTGTAGTCCTTTATTTTTTAGCCTGGAGACCGGTTCTTTCCAACTTGCCCCAGTTCATTTCAATTCCAAGAAATTCTTCAATTGTTGCCATCGCCTTCGTAACATCAATTACCAAAACGAAAAAGAGTCGATAAACCAGTGCATAGGGAATTAGACGCAATTCCTCCTTTTCAACCGCAATACAGTATATTGCAGCCAACAAGTCAAGGATGGTAATTCCGAACCACCAGAATACAATCAAACTCGTCATACCGTTAAGTAAACCAACAGCAATAAAAAAGATGTTACCTAAAATATTCATTGCCGGCCAGGCCAGTGATTCAAACGCCATAGCCCATAATACAAGTGAGTTATTAAAATTAAGTGTAGGATTGATCAAATGCTCTTTGTGCTTCCTAATCGCCTGAATAATCCCGCGTGTCCATCTGTATCTCTGTTTGAGAAGTTGCATCAGTTTTAAAGGTGCTTCTGTATAAGATATGGCATTTGGTTCGTAATTTATCTTCCACCCCGAAGCAAGAATCTTCAATGTCATATCTGCGTCTTCAGCGAAAGTATCACTGGTGTAGAAACCACCATCAGAAATTGCTTTTTTCCTGAAAAACCCAATTGGTCCCGGAATAATATTCACCATTCTGGTTATACCCTGAGCAGAACGCGCTAAATTCAAACCTTCAATATATTCAAGTGCTTGCAGGTCTGTAAGTATCTGCCCCCTGTTTAGAACCTTAACATTGCCGGCTACAGCTCCAACTGCCGGATCAACAAAGTGCCTGGCACCCAATTTCAATGATTGTTCCGAAAGCATCGCATCTCCATCCACACAGAGCACAAAATCAGACTTCGAGTGCCTGATTCCGGCATTCAACGCCTTTGCTTTGCCGCCATTAGGTTTTGTGATCATGGAAACTTTAATCTTGTTATATTTCCCCTGCTGATACCCAACCATAGATTCACCAACCTCGGCTGTATTATCTTTGGAACCGTCATTTATAATGATAACTTCATAATTTGGATAATCCAGCTCCACGAGTGATTCCAGACTATCTCTTAATGTAACACCCTCATTATACGCCGGCATCATTATAGAAATAAACGGGAAATAGTCATCAAACTCCTCAACAGTGTACTTGGTGATAAATAGATATGCCAGTATCAAAATTGATGCATATCTGAAGAGAAGTGAGAACAAAAATAGTATCAGCGCGAGAACAGTAGCATAAACAACCAATCCATCAAATGAAAGTACTGTGAACGGAAGTGTAAATACGATAATCGCCAACATAACAACGGTAAGTACCCCCGAGACGATCATCATGCGAATTTTTTCTTCCTCAAAATTTCGTTCTTCAGGTACATTTTCCCTGTTATCAACCATTATCGTACGTTTTACGATATTATTATTTTTTTTAGGTTTTTCTTCTTCCATCATTCACACGGATAATTAAGTTGTAAATGCAATTATAATAAAGTCTTAAAGCATTTTAATCAAAACTGATTCTTCGAAGTTAACTCTAAATATATAAAATAATTGTACTTAGTTATTGATAATCAGTAAATATAAACAATATGACGCATAGTAAAAATAGAAAATATAACAATCAATATATTTAATTCTACCGTTGCTCCGGATTACAATATTTGATACCTGAAGCTAATATTCAGAAACCTTGATGTATATTCATTCAGAAATCGGTATTCCCAATTTAAACCACCCGAAGCTGTTAAACTTAAATCAGGAGTCAAATTTCCCTTTGCATCAAAAGAAAATCTCTTCGTAAAGAGAGTATTTTCAGGAACAATTCCCAACTCGGCATGAGCCCGGATATAAAACGGTTCAAAATAGTAATAAGGTGTATCAAATGTAATTTTGTGTTCTATATAATCCTGAGGGGTATAATAGTAATTTAGTACCCGCTTGTAATCTGCGTAAAAGTATTCATATCCGGCAAAATATTCGTTGAATACTCTTATTTTCCCGATAACCGACATGTTATTGCCGATATTCTCTATTACGTTGAGTAAATTTGGATCGGCTGGTCGGAATGATTCAGTGGTAATCAGATTGTATTTCGCGCCTGCAATCATACCTCTGGGAAAAAAAACAAAAGCTTCACCTCCATACAATTCAGACCTGATCCTGTTGAAAGTAAGTTGGTAATGTCTGAAAACTTTTGAAGCATCCCCGCTATAATAATAAATTTCTCCATTTATCAATTCAGAATTATATTTCAGAGAAATATCGGCTTCAAAATGGTGTTCTTTGCTTCCAAATAACATTGAGCCAAAATAAGTTTCGAGTGTGATAAACTCAACAGGTGAAAATTTCAATATACCACCATATTCGGTATAATTCTGCCCACCATTCAGGTTTTCCAGAGACACTCTCTGAATTATCGCACCCAATTTCAGAATACGCAACAAATTTATTTCAGTTGCTAAACCTCCACTTAGCCTTACAAATCCGTCACCATCTGAATATTGACTAAACTTGGGGAATACCTCCAAACCTTTCTGAAATCCCCATGAATATCCCACTATATTAGGGAAATATCCAAAGGTTCTCTTGTGAAAGTCTGAAATCTGATCCCTTTCATCAAGAATATAGAATGATGTTGGATATAGATCGGCAGCCAGCTGATAATATCGTTTAGCTTCATAGAATATACCTGCCTGATTATACGTTCTCGCAAGTCCAACGAGAACATCTTCATCTTCCGGATATCTCTCTTTCAAATCCAGGTAATCATCCAGCGCGAGAAAGTTTTCCTGTATCTGCTGATATGAGTGAGCTCTTTTTCTCAAATCATCATCGTTATAAATATAATTAGAGAAATAATCATCGTAAAGGTCTGCTGCAATATCATAATTGCCCGCGCAGTAATTTGCTTCGGCGGCTTCTCGCAGGAGAAGAGAATCAGGTTCATATTCTTCAAGATATTTATTAAAAAGGGTGGAAGAGTTAGCACATTCCCCATACAACAAAGCATCCCTTGCTTCTTCCAGAAGGTTTCCTTTTTCTTCTTTCTTCTCTACAAAACCCAACTGTTCCAGATACAATAGATTGGAAAGATCGGGATCGAGAAAATCATCCCCCTCATAACTCTGCAAATAATCTATCGCGGCTTCTTCATTTTTTTTGTTTTTTTCAATGTAGGCAAGATATATTAATGATTCATCCTTCGGGTTTGAGTAGAAAAAATCGTCGTATCTTTTAGTAAATTTTTGAAGCATTGCTGCCAATTTGTACATTGTATAGTTGGCTTCTTCCTCTTCAGGATACTTCATCATGAACAAAGATAATTCTTTGTAAGCCTCTTCATTTTTACCGAGCGTTAAATATAACTCTATAAGTTTTAACCTGATTTCCTTATCATCCGGTTCCAACCGCAAATATTCGGTTAACACTCTCTCACTATGGTCAAACTCACCCATTTCTTTTTCATTACTATATATCAACTCGGCTGTCGCCCTATTTACCGGCATGGATTCCAGCAGCAAAAGATATCGGCTATTCTCGCGCGCAAGCACAGTTTCATACTCGCTTTTAACCCGTTCATAATAGAGTGTAATTTCGCCATCATCTGTAATTGGGATAAGATAGGAAAAGTGTAATAATGAATTTTTATAATCTTTTTTAAGATAAAATTGACGCGCAAGTTCAAACCTGGCTTCCGTATTCATTGGGTCTTGAATCAAAGCGGTGTACAATTCATTAAATGAACCATACTCCCCGGCAGATTGAGCGCAGATTAATGATCCTTTAACCGGGAAGACCGGTAAAAATGTCAGGAAGATCAGCGATATGGCAAGAATTGATTTAACAAACTTTCCATTCATTATTTCATAACTTTATTCAGAGAAATATACCGCTGGTTTGATGTATTATCAGATGCCTGAATATAATCCATCATAATTTCGGAGTTGTCGGCTGATTCATTTACTTCAATATTTAACAAAGATATAAATTCTTTCACGGTATTAAGATAGTTCTCGTCAGCACTGGGGAGGTTTTTCTGAACCTTTTTAAGAAGCGCGTCAACACTTGCCTTATCACTTCTTACTACCAGCACAACAATTTTATTATCCACGATACAAATTTTATCTTTTTTATCTGTTGCGGTTCTAACCGCGTTTTGAATCTGATTCAAAGAGAGTAATCCCTTTACCTGGGCAGCCGGATCAAGCTTGAAAGAAAGCAAATTAAACATCTGACCGGTACTCTGATAAAGAGCGATTTGGTTGTTGAGTATCAGAAGGAAATCGTCATATTCATATACATTGGAGATACCAAACTTATCCCCTTCCGCTTTACCAAATTTTGACTTGATCAAATCAGCAACTTTCGAATCATCGCTCTCTTCCGATTTTGTGATAGTCGGTTTTTCTTCAACTTCTTCTTCTTCAATACCGGCGTACTCAACTACTACACCTTTTTTTGGTACTATCTTGAATACAGATTCAAATTGACCCTCGGAATGACCAACATTTGGAGTAATTACAACATTACCGCCAAAAAATCTGTTATCGATTTTCTCTTCCGACTTTTTAAGCTTTATTGATCCGGTTACGTAATTAGCGAGAACATCTACAATAGATTGAGCTTTTGGTGTTGCAGGTTCACCAACAACGAACAAGCTGGTTATATCCCTGTCTTCAATAACCTCGAGAGTATGAAGAAATGAATCTCGTAAAAGATCCAGATTACGAAAACCGATATAAGGTGTAATTTCATCAAAAATTATTCTCGCGGGCTTGTATTGATTTACAACGGTTATAATATCATTAAAATATTCGATCAGGTAATCATCGGCATTGTAAGTATCATAGATATAATTCGGCGGGGATATCCTCACAACAATAATGAGGTTCTGACTCATATACTGTTGAATATCAAAATTAACCGACGCCGCCTGGATCATTAAATCTTTCGGACGCATGTTTGTGAAAAGCAGGCATACATCGTTGTTTTTTGCAGCCTCAAGCGCAAACTGAAGACCAACCAAAGTTCTGCCGGATTTTTTCGGACCAATAAGCAGATAACTTCCGCCGATGTAAATACCACCCCAGGCCTTGTCAATAAATCTGAAACCGGATGGAATTAATCTTATGCCACGATTCATAAAATATTTTTTCCTTACTGCCTGATTGTATAATTCAATTAATAAAAATATTAAAAAAAAGATAAAAAAGTTATGTAAAACTAATAATTTTACAAAACAGTCTATCTTCTGGAATAATGGCCCATCACAAAGATGGCAGTTGCATTTGCGGTAATAGTCGGTTCATTACTAACATAATCCATTTTATCATCTCTATAATAGGAACTATCTGTCTGAAACTCAATATACTGATCGGCTCCTTCAAAAGGGATATTATATGCATCGAGAAATTCCCTTGTCACCGGTCCGGCAGCAAAACCACCCGGCAAGTGCCCATCCATAAAATGCGCAACCTGGTGATGGAAATTTTCGGAGTATTTTGCGCCAATACCATGAATGAAAGATAATCCCCATGGATTTTTACCAAGAACATAATCCCGCTGTGAAACAAGTAAAGAGTCGAATGAATTATCCCCGGTAAGCGACTCATAAAGAATCACCTGCAATGATATACCCATAAGCGTATTATTAGTACCCCATGAATAAGCAGCACCTTCCTCGAAAATATTGCTATTCCGGGTATTATTAAAATGAATTAAATTATTCTTGATATATTTAGTAAAACTTTCATCATGCAACGCGATTTTGTAATGCGCAAGTGAGTTAATATTCCCCCAACTCCACCAATAGTCCGAGTTTGCAAGATTACCCAATAACTTCGCGTCAGTTAAATATTTGCTGTCACCAGTTGTTATGTAAAGCTCTATCGCACCAAGAGCAGCCTTACCTTCCCATTTATTATCGAGATACATTCCGGTCCCGGAACTATCGATATCATCAACTTCATTTATTATCGAGAACTTCTGCTCCGCCCTTCTCAAACATTCAGCCGCGTATTCTTCATTGCCAAACCTTGACTTCCATACTCTGGCTGCGCTCGCCATAGTTGCCGAATAAATTCCGATCAAGTTTTTGCCAATTCCGGTAAATCCGGGTCTGTCAAATGCTAAAGGATCATCTTCGGGCATTCTCCAGCCAACTTCATGATCACGTAAATCCTGAACTTGTGTTATAAATCGCTTCTCACGGTAGTCGGCTCTTATTAGCCAGTCCAGACCGATTTTAGCCTCCTCAAGAATATCGGGCGCGCCATTTTTATCGAGATCAAAACCAAACTTTTGATTATCATGTTCATAAGCAAACAAAAGCAGATATGTTGTGTAAGCAGTGGTATTAAAAAACTTTATATAGTCAGCCGCGTCATGCCAGCCACCAGTTACATCCACCTGCTTGTCTAAAGTTCTCCCATTAAAAATTAATGACGTTGCGTCGGCAATATGACATACCTCATGCCACTCGGGGTTTGTATATCCACATCGTTGAATTTTATAGAACTGCATCAAGGTATCAACGACGTCCGCAAAAAAATCATCTCCGATTTCAAACGGATATGACGCAGCATCCCCTATTTTGACAATATATTTCCCTTGTTTATCCAATCTTGTAAAATCGAATTTATAAGAGAACTTAAAATTGGTATGCTCAAACTTGTTTTTTTCCAGATTGCCAGTAAGACTGGCTTTACCGGTAGATACATCTATTACTTCGAATTTTTTATTGTCCAATCTTAATTTCGATAAAACAACACCGGTTTTGATATCATCTTTCAGGTAGCCAACTTGTGATACTCTGATATGGGAATCGCCATTTTTACAACTTACAACAGTTACCGATAGCAATGAAATAGCTAATACAAAAAGGAGTTTTCTCATAAAAAGTATTATTCCGAAATATATTTTGGGAAAATTCAAAAACTTTATTCTTTAATGTTTGATATACTGATTAAGTTCCTAAAATAATCTAATACTATTACAAATAAAATATGTGAATCCAGATCACTAATAATAAAAAAGCCGGTTCAACCGGCTTTGTAAAAGTTAAATTTTTACTACTCCGATACCTGGCCTGTCAGTTAACGTCACTTTACCATCAACTATTTTGGTACCGTCAAACACATCATTTCCAATCAACAACGCGCCATCAAGATCAGCCCAATCAACTGCCGGAGACAAATGTGACGCAGCGGAGATTGCGCAAGATGTTTCCGTCATACAACCAAGCATAACTTTCATATCAAGTGCTCGTGCGAGAGTCAACATTTTGTATGCTTCGCGCATACCGGTACACTTCATCAATTTAATATTTATACCGGAATAAATCCCATGTGCTTTAACAACATCCGGAATCCTCTGCATTGCTTCATCCGCAATGGTTGGTAAAGGGCTATTTTCCGTTAGCCACGCCATATCATCAAGTTGAGTTTTGGGCATTGGCTGCTCAACAAAGGTAACATTTTTTTCTTTTAGCCAATGGATCATATCCAATGCCATCTCTTTGTCTTCCCATCCCTGATTAACATCGACACATAGCGGTGTATTTGTAACCGAACGGATTGTCTCTATCATTTCCTTGTCGTTTTCACGCCCAAGTTTCACTTTTAGTATCTTGAATTCTGCCGCTTCTTTAACTTTCTGACGAACCACATCCGGAGTATCAATACCGATGGTAAATGATGTATTGGGGGTAGTTGTTTTATCCAGACCCCAAATTTTGTACCAGGGCTGCCCTGCTAACTTTCCTACCAGATCATGAAGCGCTATATCGACAGAAGCTTTTGCCGCTGCGTTTCCTGTTTCAATAGAATCAACATACTCAAGTATTTTTTCTATTTCAAACGGGTCTTTAAATTGTCCCAAATCAACTCTGGACAAAAATTTTGCCGCTGTATCCTGTGTCTCACCCAGATATGGAGGCATACTCGCTTCTCCATAGCCAACGATTCCGTCGTATTCTATTTCTGTTAACATCACGGGTGTAGTTGATCGTGAACTGGTAGCAATAGTAAAAACATGTTTTAATTCAAGTGTGTAGGGTTTAAAAGTTAATTTCATTTTAGCACTGCTGTTATTTGTAATAATGTTAGCTGCTGATACATTTACCGAAGTTGTTCCCGCAATAGCTGCCCCGGCTAACAACCCCGATGTTTTTAAAAAGTTTCTTCTGTTTTGTTTCATTATTTTTCTCCGGTATAGAATTTATTTGTAAGGAAGGTCTCAATACCGTTTTCATTCACAGATGAAAGTACTCTTTTGGCTCTGATAAAAGATTTATATCGATATTCGCTAAAGTTATCACGCGAACTGTCAAGGCTGTTTACCTTTACCAAACCTGACGCATGAATAAATTCAGTATCGCCAATATATATACCAACATGTGTAATTCTTTCTTTTTTCTCCGATGTACCTTTGAAACCGAAGAATAATAAATCACCTTTCTGTAATTTATCAAAATCGATTGTTTCGGATACCAGTTCACCGGTGTGTACCTGCTGTGAAGCATCTCTTCTTAAAACTATACCATTAAGATGATATACCGTTTTGGTAAATCCACTGCAATCCATTCCTTTAATTGAGGTTCCACCCCAAAGATAAGGTGTACCCAAAAACGAATATGCTTTTTCCAGGATTTTATCCGCGTCGGTATTTCTGCTTTCAATCCATTCGTTGTATTTCATAGCATCTTCTTTTTTAACATAACCCGTTCTTCCATCCGGGAAAGCAGCTTTAAAATAACTTCCCTCTTCACTGATAAACTTCAGCAAATTACCGGCTACAATATCAGATACCCTTCCCGATTCGTCCGAGGCACCTTTGTACGAATGGGTAAAATCCGAAGTGACTATTATTTTTGGTGCTTTGATCCAGGCGTGATAATTTTCCTCATTTACGAGGTAAACGCCGTCGTCATCAACCCAGGCAAGATATTGATCCGGAGTTTGAATCCTGAACCACCATCCTTTTTTCTTGTAAACCTTTACGGGTGTACCAAGCAAACTTTGAGTAGCAAGCTCTGCGGAGTGTTTTGGATGACTGCGAAGGTTTGCCACCGATAAATTAATAATACCATAAATTTTTTCTTTCAATTCCTCTTCAGGTAAAACATCAATATTGTCTTCCATTTCAAATTTTTCTCCTAAACGTTTGGTCACAAAATCTTTAGCTTCCGGGATATTTGTCTCACCCGTGAGCATTATTACACCATCCTTCTCAGAATACTCAACATCAAAAATTGCGGTCCTTTTATCGGGGGCATATTTCTGCTTCGCATCATTTAGAACGGATTTCACTTTGTTACTGTTTTGACCATAGGAGATAAATGCTAATAGCAATATTAGCGATAGGATTCTAATCTTCATTCCTGCATCCCTTTTATTTTTTTATAACGGTTCGGTTCAATCTTCAAAAACATCAACTACAATAAGCGAGATATTATCACCACCACCAGATTTTTTGGCTAGTTCCACGATATCTTCCGCTGAGTAGTCCTGAATCAATAACTCTTCAAGTTCCTCATCCTCAAGCATGTCAGTTAAGCCATCACTACAAAGAAGGAGAACGTCATCGGGTAAGATAATATCCCCGATGTAATGAAAATCAATAAAAGTGGATTCCCCACCACCAATTGAATTATAAATAAGGTGCGATCTTTCTCTTGGTAATCCCTGAATTTCAGAAATTGAGTGATCTTTTGAAATCTGTCTCAAGTATCCTTTTCTGAAACGATACAATCTGCTGTCGCCTGCTCCTGCATAAAAGAGACGTCCCTCGTAAAAAACTATACCGATAAGTGTCGCCCCCATACCTTTCTTGAGACGATTTTTTTCACCTTCAGTTTTTATAAATTCATGAGTTTCTTCGGCAACTTTGTTGAAAATAGATGTAAGTTGAAGTGAATTCAGATTAGTACCGAGGTTTACAGTTGCTTCCGCGAACTTTCTTAACACAATTTCGCTTGCGACTTCTCCTGCATCATGCCCGCCCATACCGTCAGAAACACCAAGCATAATAGGGTATTCCAGCTCATCGATGTTTATTTCGACAACAGCAGTGTCATTACGGAAGATCCTGTCAGCGACAAGCACCATATCTTCATTTTTTTTTCTTACTGCACCAATATCACAAACAGCATCAATAAAAAGTTTCATGACAGAAAATACTTCCGTTTGGTTAAATTAATTATAGTTTAGTAATTTACAAATAATTATTAAAGAATAGAAGCTATTCCAGTTAACACTTCGAAAAATATGACCTTATGCATAGATTCCTTCAACCAAATATATTGATTTATCTTCTCTTGTTCACGCTTATTTTCAGGTTAAATACAGTGGCGCAGAACCACGAACTTTATGATGACATAACATATATATCCGGAGTGATTCTGTCCGATGAGCTGAAATCTCATGAGAATAATCCTTATACATGGATTAACACGATTTATATTAAGACACTTCAGCATAAAAAGGGAGATATTGGTGAAACACTTTTTCTCCTTACATTTGCCACACTGCAATTCCGAACAATGCCACTGGAACTGCCCCTCATAGGGGATACAGTTCACATGCCCCTCCCCAGACCGACAGATTCACTTTTCTTCAAGCGTAATAATGCTATACCTCAAAAATTCCCTTATCATTTTTTCACCTCAAAAAATGAAAAGGATAAATACAGTCATTTTTTTGGAAACGCGTTTTTGGCTTTTAATGTCCGGATATTTAATTTATCAAAATTTATGGGTATCTTTGTTGAATATTTTGAAGACGCATTTAAAGTTGAAGGAGCTGTTGATTCAAAAGATTTATCAGTCAATCAACTGGGTGAAGTTTTTGGTGTATTGCTCAGAGACAATCCTGATTTAATGCCTTCAGAAATACTTGAATCATTGGAATTCATATTTAGTCTAAAATTTTAATCGGGTGGCGAATGAAGTCGATTTTGGTAATTGACGACGAAAAGGAAATTTGTGAAAGCATCAGTATGATCCTCGAATATGAAGATTATGAGGTAGAGACCTCTTCAGATGTTCTTTCCGCATTAAAAAAAATTGAGTATATGATGCCTGACGCAATCCTGCTCGATATTCAAATGCCCAAAATGAACGGCTTTGAAGTTTTAACCTGGATTCGCGAAAAAGGTATTGATGTAACCGTAATTATGATTTCGGCTTTCAGTAGTCTTGAAAACGCTGTGAAAGCTACTAAACTCGGCGCATTTGATTTTATTGAAAAACCGATCGACAGAGATAAACTGCTTATTAGCGTAAGAAATGCCGTCAAGCAGGCCGGTCTTAAAAAAGAAAACAAGAAATTAAAAGAGTCGATTGGAGATGAGACTGTAATAATTGGCGAGAGCGTAAAAATCAAGAATATCCTTGAAACCATAAGCAGGGTTGCTCAAACTGAAGCGCGGGTTATGATTACAGGTGAAAATGGAACCGGAAAAGAACTGGTTGCCAGAGCTATCCACAATGGTAGTAAACGTTCTGATAAAGAACTTATTGAAGTAAATTGTGCCGCAATTCCAAATGAGCTTATAGAAAGTGAATTATTTGGTCATGAAAAGGGTGCGTTTACCGGAGCACTCAATCAGCGGATAGGTAAATTTGAGAAAGCAAATGGAGGTACACTCTTCCTTGATGAAATTGGCGATATGAGTTTGCAGGCACAGGCAAAAGTTTTAAGAGCGATCGAGGACGGTAAAATTGAACGCGTTGGCGGTAATAATAAAATTGAAGTTGATGTGAGAATTATCTCCGCGACAAATAAAAATTTACAAGAAGAAATTCAGGAAGGCAATTTCCGCGAAGATTTATTTCATAGATTAAACGTAATACCTATTCATGTCCCTGCCCTTAGGGATCGGAATGAAGATATTCCAGCGCTCGTTGAACATTTTATTAAAATTGTTTGTGATAAAAACGGATTCCCGGCCAAAAATATTAAACCGGTAGGGCTTGAACTGCTAAAGAAACAATCATGGACTGGAAACGTTCGTGAATTGAGGAATTTTGTTGAACGTTTACTGATAATGGTGCCTGGTGATGAGATCGGCGATAGCGACATAAGGCAATATCTCTCCGGAAATAATTCTAAACAGGATGAACTGCTCAACATCTCAAACTCATTTCAGGAATTCAAGGAAAATGCCGAAAAAGCATTCATTTCGAAACAACTTGACGCTAATTCCTGGAATATCAGCAAAACCGCTGAAATTCTTGGCATTCAGAGAAGTCATCTTTACGGAAAAATGAAAAAATATAATATTGAAAAGGATGGTTAATTATGGGAAATACCATATTTTCTAAAATAATTGATAAAGAAATACCCGCGGATATTGTGTATGAGAGCGATGCCGTACTCGCTTTCAGGGATATAAATCCGCAGGCACCTGTGCACATCCTTATTATACCCAAAATTGAAATTCCAACTGTACGGGAAATCAAGGGTGAGGAACACTCACAATTGTTGGGTGAAATGTATGACGCGGCTAATAGCATAGCCAAAGATGAAGGTATTTCAGAAGATGGATTCAGACTTGTATTTAATTGCGATGATCATGGTGGCCAGGAAGTCTACCATATTCATATGCACCTGCTTGGTGGAAGACAAATGAACTGGCCTCCGGGCTGATCTAATTTATAGCTTTATCAGCTATATCTGTTCTGAAATAGATTCCATCAAAAGAAATTTTGTTTAAAGCTTCATAGGCGACGGTTTTGGTTTTTCCCAAATCCGCTTCTTCTTTTATAGCAGATACTCCCAACACCCTGCCTCCGGATGTAACAATTTTATTTTCACTACGTTTTGTTCCGGCATGAAATATAATAATAGAATCATCTTTAATTTCATCAAGTCCGGTTATTTCCAAACCCTTTTCATATTCATCAGGATATCCCTTTGAGGCTGCTATAACAGTAACGCATGATCCATCTTTAATGGTAACGGCTTCTTTATCAATTTTTCCTGCTGCCGAACTATATAAAAGCGACAAAAAGTCACCTTGCAGAAGTGGCAGTATTGCCTGTGTTTCAGGGTCACCAAACCTGCAGTTAAACTCTACTACTTTAGGTCCCTGATCAGTAAGCATTAACCCGCAATAGAGACAACCCTTATAAGGATTACCTTCTTTTTCCATTGCTTCAAGAGCAGGTTTAATTACTTGCTCTTCCACATCTTTAAGAATTTTATCTGTAACTATTGGAGCCGGGGCATAAGCACCCATACCACCTGTATTTGGTCCTTCATCATTATCATAAATCCGCTTATGATCTTGCGCTGCCGGAAGGAGAAAATAGTCCTTACCATCAGAAATTGCGAATACCGATGCTTCCTGACCGGTCATAAATTCTTCAACCACTACCATTTCACCGGAGGTACCGAATTTTTTATCAACCATACAGGTATTGAGAGCCTGTAATGCTTCTTCTCTGGTGTTACAAATTAAAACTCCCTTTCCTGCCGCAAGTCCCGAGGCTTTAATCACAATCGGTAGCTCACAAACCTTAATATGATTAAACGCATCGTACTGCTCATCAACACCAAAAGTATGATAAGCGGCAGTAGGAATATTATATTTCCACATCAAATCTTTGGCAAAAACCTTATCACCCTCTATTCTCGCCGCGCTAGCCGAAGGTCCGAATACATTTATTCCATTTTCGACAAGTCGATCAGTTAATCCGTCCACTAAAGGCTGTTCGGGACCAATTACAACAAGTTCAATATTTTTTTGTGAACAAAATTTGATTACATCAACGCTCATGTTAATATTGAGTGAAACATTTTCGCCCAAATTTTCTGTACCGGGGTTTCCCGGAGCAATATACAATTTTGAAAGAGATTTACTTTCTGATATTTTGTAAGCCAGAGCGTGTTCCCTTCCACCCGAGCCAATTAAAAGAACATTCATTCTTAATCCTTGAGAAAAAATTGAAATTGTTTAGTCAATTGTTCTGTTAAAATCACCCTGTTGTAACCATCAACAAATTCTTCATCAGGTATTGGTAGTTCATTTTTCTGAAACAAGGTATAAATTTCTATCAGTTTTGATTTGATAGCATCAATATCATCCGGTTCACAAATAAAAGAAGCTTTATACTCCTTGCAAACTATTTCTGATATTCCTTTTGGTACAGTTGCCAAAACCGGTTTTTTAGTACCAAAATATTCGAGTAATTTGCCTGGTGTAACGGTATCAATATTTTTATTTCTCCCAAGCATCACCCATAATATATCAGCTCCTAAAAGTTTTCCGGCAACTTCGGAATGATCCATATACCCGTGGTTAAAGACATACTCGCTCAAACCAAGTTTATTAACCATATTTGCGTTTTCTTTCCTAAGCATGCCTGCAATATGAATCTGAATGTTCGAGGCAATGTCAGGACGCTCTACCAATAACTCCTTAAACGCCCTGAACATATATTCAGGAGTTATACTATCATAAAATATACCCGAATAAACTATTTTAAGTTTATTATTGGCAGGTAAAGTCGATGATTTACCTTCAAAATCAGCAGGATCATATCCATGCGGTATAATCGTAACATCATCAAACGAAAGAAACGGATATTTTTGCAGTAGTGATTCTTTTATTTTTCTGTTTACTACAATAACCCGGTCTGCATTCTTGAGTGATTTATACTCCAATTTTTTGTGCTTTACCTTATGGTAGGGAGTCGGATAAAACGCAAAATGATTACCATACCACAAATCACGATAATCAACAAACAGAGGAACATCATACTTTTCTTTTAACTCGGCAATTTTTTCAAAAGCAGAAAAAGGAGGGATCGTAACATAAATCGCGTCGAAGTCCTCATTCTCAAGCAGCTCTTTTGCTACTTTTACAGCTTTGTTTGCCCATGAAATTTTATTATCAGGAATGAAAAACGTTTTACTTAATTTGCTGAGGGCACTTCTCACCCACTCCGCAGGCATTTTAATGGTACCCTTCTTTGCCATGAGGGAATATGGGTCTGAGGAGCCCGTCCTGATAACTCTGATATCATTAGCCTCAACTTCTTTAGCCATACTCCCGTCATGTGCGAAGTAAGCCGTTTTGTCAGTTGTGATAACAGTGGGCTCCCACCCGAATTGCTTCATGTACTTAACAAACTTTAAAGTACGTTGAACCCCGCTCAATCCCATTGGAGGAAAATAATATGCAACAACCAAAACCTTAAACATACGAACTCAGTTTATTCAAATACTCAACTACATTGACGCTTTCGAATGATAATTCGGTGACTCCTTGGTAATAATAACATCATGCGGATGACTTTCACGCAATCCGGAGTTTGTAATTCTAACAAATTTTGCGTCAGTTTTCAAATCTTCGATAGTTCTTGCCCCGCAATAACCCATTGCCGCTCTGAGACCACCAACAAACTGATATATTGTATCCATCAAATATCCTTTGTAAGGCACACGACCTTCGACCCCTTCGGGCACAAGTTTTTTAATATCATCTTCCGCATCCTGGAAATATCTGTCTTTACTTCCGGATTTCATCGCCTCAATAGAACCCATGCCACGATATACCTTGAAACTTCTACCTTCGTACAATACTTTTTCACCAGGTGTTTCTTCAACACCGGCCAGCATACCGCCAACCATAACTGTATCAGCACCAGCTGCTATTGCCTTCGGAACATCACCGGTCTGTTTAATACCACCATCGGCAATAACAGGAATTCCTTTACCCTTCAAAGCTTCCGCAACTTCCATAACAGCGGAAATTTGTGGAACTCCTACACCCGCTATTACACGAGTAGTACAAATTGAGCCTGCTCCAATACCGACTTTTACTGCGTTGACACCCAGATCAACCAAATCAAGCGCCGCTTCTTTTGTAACAATATTTCCGGCTATCAGCTGAATATCACGATATTTTTCTCTTACCGCTTTTATCATATTCAAGACACCCTGTGAATGCCCGTGAGCTGTATCGATAACAATTACATCAGCACTTGCCTGAACGAGGGCATCTACCCTGTCCATTGTATCTGCAGTAACACCAACTGCGGCACCGACTCTCAATCTGCCAAGATCATCTTTACACGCGTTAGGATATTTTTTCTTTTTGGATATATCTTTAAAGGTGATCAAACCCTTTAAAGTACCATCATCCTCAACTACAGGAAGTTTTTCTATTCGATGTTTCTGTAAAATAGATTCAGCCTGCTCAAGTGTAGTACCCACAGCAGCTGTGATAAGATTGTTTTTTGTCATTATATCTTTGATAGGCTGATGCAGATTAGGTTCAAATCGCAAATCCCTGTTTGTCAAAATACCAATTAGCTTGTTTTGTTCATTAACGATTGGTATCCCGGAAATCCTGTATTTTGCCATTAAATCTTTTGCGTTGCCTACAGTATAGTCAGGACCCAAAGTTATTGGTTTATGAATCATTCCGCTTTCTGAACGCTTAACTTTGTCAACTTCCTCTGCCTGTCTAGCAATTGACAAATTTTTATGAATGATACCAATTCCGCCCTGAGATGCCATCGCGATAGCCATTCTTGATTCCGTAACCGTATCCATTGCGGCAGAAAGAATCGGGATATTAATTTTTATATCCGGTGTTAAATAGGAAGAAAGGTCTGTTTCTCTGGGCAGCACTTGTGAGTGAGCCGGAACTAACAGGATATCATCGAAAGTAATACCATCATATAATATTTTTTCGTTAATCATTTTAATCCTCTGCTTAGTAAAAAGACCGCACAAGCGGTCTTAATTTTATTTATTCAAAAGCACTATGTCCCGTGATATTTTCACCCAGAATCAGGGTATGCATCTCGTGGGTACCCTCGTAGGTTTTAACCGATTCAAGGTTGGCAGAATGCCTCATAACCGGGTATTCATCAAGAATACCGTTCGCGCCTAATATTTCTCGGGCGATTCTTGCGCCATCAAGCGCAACTTCGCAATTATTTCTTTTCGCCATCGATATATGAGTATGTTTGATTGTTCCGTCATCTTTCATTTTAGCCAGGTGGTAATTGAGTAGCTGGCCTTTAGTTATTTCGGTTAACATATTTACCAATTTGGCTTGCGTTAGCTGATATGCCGCAATAGGTTTACTGAACTGAACTCTTGACTGAGAATATTTTAGTGCTGAATCATAGGTTGCCATTAACGAGCCAATAACTCCCCAGGCAATTCCATATCTCGCCTGATTCAAACACATTAGCGGAGATTTAAGTCCGCCGGTTCCTGGCAACACATTTTCTTCAGGAATAAGACAATCCTGAAAAATCAACTCGCTGGTGACAGATGCCCGCAGGGAATGTTTACCTTTCATCTCCGGTGCTTCAAATCCTTTTGTACCTTTCTCAACAAGAAAACCTTTTACTTTTCCATGAAGTTTTGCCCAAACAACAGCTACATCAGCAAGTGTTCCGTTGGTAATCCACATTTTGGCACCGTTGAGGAGGTATCCGCCTTCAACTTTCTCAGCTTTTGTAACCATACCACCCGGATTTGAACCGTAATCCGGTTCAGTTAACCCGAAACAACCGATTTTTTCACCGGCGGCAAGTTTTGGAAGCCAGAATTGTTTTTGTTCTTCACTTCCAAAAGCGTATATGGGATACATTACCAAACCCGACTGCACGGAAGCAAAACTTCTCACACCGGAATCACCTCTCTCCAGTTCCTGCATTACTAATCCGTATGCAACATTGTTCATTCCGGCACAACCATATTCCTGAGGAATTGTCATACCGAATACACCCAATTCACCCATTTTCGAAACCAGATGCATTGGAAATGTACCCTCACGGTAATGTTTTTCAATAACGGGAATCACTTCCTCGTCAACAAAATCTCTAACTGTATCTCTTACCATTCTTTCTTCTTCGGTAAGGAGATCGTCTATATTAAAAAAATCAACGCCGCCAAATTTTGTCATTGTTGATGACCTTTCGTTTAAAAATTGTTTTCAAAAATTTGATCAATAACCTTTTTAATAACATCTGTTGAAAACCCGCGCATCATTAAATAATTGTACAACTTCGAACGGATTTTAAGTTTATCTGAATCTTTTCTTTTAATTGATTCAATCTTTTTCTCGGCCAAAGCAAACGCCGAGGACTCAATTTTTTTATCCTGTGAATATAATAATTCGAAATGAGTTATTACAGTCTTTTCGATACCTTTTTCAAAAAGTTGAGCCTTGATTTTATTAAAGCCGTATTTTCTTGCAATCTTATGTTTTATAAAATTTTCAGCGAAAAGTTTATCATCCAGAAAGTTATTACTCAAAAGATGCGCAGCAACTCTTTCAGCAATCTGGTGTGAATACCCTTTGAGAACAAGCTTCTGTTCAACCTCTTTCCTGGAATGCTGCCTTCTCGCTAACAACCTGAACGCGCTGTTTTTGCACTCGAGAAAACTATCCTCTTCAAGAATTTCATTGACTTTGTCAGAGCTTAAAACATCGTTTTTTCTAAGTCCAAATTTATATACTATATCTGGATTAAGAAAAAGTGGTTCACCGGAATCGGGAACCACTTTAATTTTATACTTGAGCTGCACTATTTTAACAATTTTCAAGATTATTTCTTCTTGGGTTTATCCTCAGTTTCCTCTTCGGTGATCATACCCATATTGATCATCAATTCTTTTCTGAGTTTTGCAAGCATTTCTTCATCTTCCATGAGTTTTTGGCGAAATTGCTCACGTCCCTGATATCTATCTTCACCATAAGTAAACCATGCACCGCTTTTCTTGATTATTCCTTTATCTACGCCAAGATCAAGCATATCGCCCGATTTACTGATACCTTCATTATACATGATATCAAACTCAACCTCACGGAATGGTGGTGCGACTTTACTTTTAACAATTTTTACTTTGGTACGGTTTCCAATCACATCCTGACCATTTTTGATAGCCGCAATTCTCCTGATATCCATTCTTAATGAAGCATAGAATTTAAGAGCGTTACCACCCGTGGTTGTTTCAGGGTTACCAAACATAACACCAATTTTGCTTCTCAGCTGGTTAGTAAAAATCACACAGGTTTTTGATCTGTTTATAGCTCCGGTAAGTTTCCTGAGAGCCTGCGACATCAATCTCGCCTGCATTGCCATCTGCGGGTCACCCATTTCACCTTCAATTTCCGCTCTGGGGACCAAAGCAGCTACCGAGTCAATTACAATAATATCAAGGGCATTACTTCTAACAAGAGTATCCGCAATCTCAAGAGCCTGTTCGCCATAATCGGGCTGTGAAAGCAGAAGATTATTAGTATCAACATGAAGTCTTTTCGCGTAATTCACATCAAGAGCATGTTCAGCGTCTATAAATGCTGCAAGTCCACCTTTCTTCTGTGCTTCTGCAATTATATGAAGACAAAGAGTAGTTTTACCGGAAGATTCCGGACCGTAAACTTCAACAATTCGGCCTCTCGGTACACCACCTATTCCAAGGGCAAAATCCAATGATAATGAACCTGTAGAGATTGAATCTATCTTATTGATCACACCATCGCCCAATTTCATGATTGAGCCTTTCCCATGCTGCTTTTCTATACTGTATATAGTATCATCTAATATTTTTAATTTTGCATCCTTTTCTGAAGACATTATTCCTCCACGCTTGTAATTCAAAACTTTTAATAGCGGTATAAACCGACCCGCCCCTTTTTAGCTCACTTTTGAAAAGTGTAATTTTACCAGCTTCGAAATCCAGATCATCGATTATATACTGTTTGAATTCCTCAAGCTTTTCATAGTTCTCTCTTCCCCTTACTCTCAGTAAAGTCAGATGAGGCTTAAATTTTCTTTTTTCTTTCTTTAATCCTAATATTGATAAACTATCCTCTATCTGATTCACCAGACCTATCAGATTATCATCTTGCCTTAATCCGGCCCACAATATTGATGGTTTATTATCCCTGTAAAACAATCCGAATTTTTTAAATTCCAAATCTAGAGGGTCGTTGTTTTCAGCAATAAGTTTTAATTTTTGCTCAATTTCAGGGATAAGTGAATCATTAATATCTCCAATAAACTTTAACGTAATATGGAGTTTTTCAACCGGTTCCCATCTTGCAATATCATCTTTGCCATAAATCTCCTCCCGAAATTCAACAAGCTGTTCGATTATATCATCAGGAATTTCAAGAGCGACGAACAACCTACTCGTCATAGGAGATACCAAGAAGATGTCTCCTCAACATATCAAGCGCCGCCTGTGAAGTTCTATCCTTGTTCAACAATCTGTCATCACCAAATCGAAATTCCTTTGCGGTGCAAATTTTGTCATCACAGATTCCGATATAAACCAACCCGACTGGCTTATCATCAGTACCACCATCCGGACCCATAATACCTGTCACTGCCAAACCGATATCGGTCATACTCACAGCTCTGATACCTTCAGCCATCTGTCGCGCAACCTCGAGACTAACAGCACCTTTTTCGACTAATAAATCTTCACTTACTTTCAGATTTTCTACTTTCGCACCGTTACTGTAGGTAATCATACCCCTTTCGAAGAAGTTACTGCTTCCGGCGATATTGGTAAGTCTGCTACTTATTAAACCACCTGTACAAGATTCTGCTACAGCTACGGTAAGACCACGGTCAATTAGTAACCGGGATACTACATCCTCAAGTGAATCTCCATTTGAACCATAAATAAAGCGACCAACAAAAGATCGGATTTTTTGTTCAATTTCTTCAAGATTTGTTCTTGCGTCATCCTCAGTATCGCCTGAAACGGTGAGCCTCATCTTGACACCGAACTGATTTGGCAGAAATGCGAGTTTGGCTGAACCAAGCAAATCGTCAAGATTACCTAACCGTTCATATAAAAATGATTCCGGAATACCGGTTGTAAGAAGATTTTTTGTGTACTTGAATTCACTAAGACCACCCATTTTTTCTACCAGACGAGGAATAACAAATTTCTCCATCATACCTTGCATTTCGTAAGGTACGCCCGGCATAACGACAAATGTTTTACCATCCTTTTCAATATATAAACCGGGTGCTGTTCCTCTTGAATTTCTAATTGGTTCAGCGTTTTTGGGTATGTATGCCTGTTTTCTGTTTAGCTCTGTAATTTCTCTGCCACGTTTCTTAAATAAAGCTTCCACATCCGCTAGAACTTCCTCATTGAGAACAAGTTCTGCGTCGAAAAAATCAACTACTGCTTTCAAAGTAATATCGTCATGAGTCGGACCCAGTCCTCCTGTGACAATGATTAAATCAGAAGTGTTGTACGCAATTTGAAACTCTTTTTTAACTTCATCAACATCGTCGGCGATTACGGAGGTACGTCCGATTTTCAATTGTATTTCGGTAAGCTTACTGCCGATGAAGGCAGCGTTGGTATTTGTTGTCTGTCCTATTAATAATTCGTCACCAATACTAATCAGATATGCTTTCATACTATCAAATTTTGTTAGAATATTATCTATTTAATAAAAATAAGGCAATATGCATAATAATAAAAGAATAAAAACCGCTTATTACATCGTCCAGCATGATACCCAATCCCCCATTAAGATTTTCTGCCTGGCGAGCCGGAGGAGGTTTAATAATATCCAAAATTCTCCATAAAACAAAGGCAATGCCAATAATAATTATATCCTTTGGCAAGAATAAGTAAGTAATCCATGTACCAACTACTTCATCCAGAGTAAGTTGAGATGGATCTTTTCCGTACTGTCGCTCAAACTTATCCCCAATCCTTATCCCCCAAAAAAATAATATAACGGTAAGTGGTAATATTACATAGATATTTTCAAAGCCGGGAATGAAAAAGATTATTGTAGCTACTATACTTCCCCAGGTTCCGGATGCAAAAGGCATATAGCCTGAGTACAGCGCGGAGCCAAAAAGTTTTTCTATTTTATTTGGCATTTATACCGAAATGGTTCTTGAGTGAGTGATAGTTTTTCGTAAAATATCTGATTCCGGTCCAGAGCGTGAATAATGTAATACCAAGCATCGAGTAGTAAATAATTTCCGGATGAAGAAGTATCTCGAAAACACCTGAATAGTTTTCAGCAAGGCTATCTATTAAACTAAAAGTATAAATTGTGAGTGTATAATAAAGAAAAGCCATCTGAACAAACGTTTTAATTTTAGCTGCCTTGCTAGTTGAAAATGAAATATCGGTGTAATCAGCATACAGACGCAATCCGGTGATGACAAAATCTCTCACAATTATTATTACCACCATCCACATCGGGAACATTCCGATTAGTGAGAAGGCTATAAACGCGGCGGAAGTTAAAATTTTATCAGCTAGAGGATCAAGAAATTTCCCCCATTGTGTTATATAATTAAATTTACGAGCAAGCCACCCGTCATACCAATCTGTTAGAGCAGCTAAAACAAAAACCACAATCGAAATTTGCTTCAGCAATACATCATCCGCGAGAAACAGATAGAAAAAAACCGGCGTGAGAATAATTCTCGCAATAGTTAATTGGTTAGGATAGATCATTGACTCTAATCCGTAATTCCATTCATATTATATAGATCATTGTATTGATAAATACCTGTATTATGTCCGTCTTTCCAGATAACACTTAATCCGTAAAATCCAACAGGCTTGATATTCGTTACTGTTAACTGCTCAAGAGTATAAACCGGAATATAAGAACTGCTTTCCTCCTCCAATTCAGATTTACAAACAGCACAAGGGCATTCTCTTCTCAACACCATCAGTTTTATATCTTGAGCTCTACCATCATCCCAGACGATGTGTAAAGTATCTTTATTTACTACTTTTATTTTTTCAGGCTTCATTTGTCAAGCTTTTCCCGGTAAGTTTTTTGTACACTTCAAGATATTTTTCGGAAGTATTATTCACTACTTCGTTGGGTAATTCTGGTGCAGGGGGCTGCTTATTAAAATCAATTGATAACAAATAATCACGTACATATTGTTTATCGAAACTATTTGGTGAAATACCTGTTCGATAATCCTCCTTCACCCAAAATCTTGAAGAATCCGGTGTAAGTAGTTCATCAATCAAAATCACTTCGCCATCAATTATTCCAAATTCCATCTTGGTGTCTGCTATTATTATCCCACGCTCGAGTGCATAATCATAAGCGGTTTTATATATTTTAATAGCGACATCTTCAATCCTGGAATAAACATCCTCGCCAACCAGTTTTTTTCCTTCTTCGGGAGATATATTCATATCATGATCCCCGATTTCCGCTTTGGTGGATGGAGTAAAAAGCGGTTCCGGTAATTTGGCGGATTGTTCTAATCCATCCGGAAGTTTAATTCCACAAACAGTACCAGATTTTTGATATTCCAACCAACCCGATCCGGAGATATATCCTCTTACAATACATTCAAGTGGGATAAGCTCCGCTTTTTTTACTACCATTGATCTACCGGTCAGCAAGTCTTTATACTTGTTACAAACCTTTGGATAATCAGCTACATCAGCAGTGACAAGATGGTTTTCAATGATCCCATCGAACATTCCAAACCAAAACTCTGATATCTTATTGAGTACAGTACCTTTGAAAGGTATTCCCTGATTCATGATAACATCAAACGCTGAAAGCCTGTCGGATGAAACCATCAGATAGGTATCACCCAAATCATAAATCTCTCTAACCTTCCCCTTTTTGAACAAACTTAATTCAGGGAAATCAGATTTTAGCATCACTGTTTTATTCATAATAGTCCGAATCCTGGAAGAAAACACTTTATTGACTTGGGAATATACGGTTTCTCTTGATATTTCAGAAACGAGAAACTATCTTTTGACTTCGTTTCCGAATACACAAAATAAAAAAATTACCGCTGATTTAATAGAATCGTTAAAATTATTTCTCAACCAAATATAAGGAGTAATGATGGCTTCTACTCTTGCAGATAATAATGGAAATTCAAACAAGTTCCCAATGACGTTCTGGATAGCCAATACAATGGAGATCTTTGAACGAATGGCATGGTATGGTTTTTTTGCCGTTTCCTCGTTGTACATAACCGGAAGTATTGATAAAGGCGGATTGGGTTTTAGTGATGAAGACAGAGGTGTTTTGCAGGGAGTCGCTACATTTTTCCTATATTTATTTCCTGTTGTAACCGGTACACTCGCCGACAGGTACGGGTTTAAAAAAATGCTTATTGCGGCTTTTACTGTGTTAGTACCCGCATACTACTTGCTCGGTCAGTTTAAAACATTCCCTACATTTTTCCTTGCGTTTATGCTGGTTGCCCTTGGCGCTGCAATGTTTAAACCTGTTATTATCGGAACAATCTCTACAGTCACCAACGATAAAAACTCATCGCTTGGTTTTGGTATTTTTTATATGATGGTTAATATTGGCGGATTTGTCGGACCAATTGTTGCTGGCGTTGTTCGTGCTATTGACTGGAATTATGTTTTTGTTGCTTCCGCCGGCTGGATCGCGGTCAATTTCATTTTTGTCTCACTTTTTTACAAAGAACCTACAAGCGAGGCTCTTTCCAAAAATCCGAGAAAGCTGAAGAAAGTACTGACGGATATGGTCGATGTACTGGGAAACGGAAGGTTCTTCCTTTTTGTTTTCGGACTATTATTCATTCTCGTAATGGGTTCCAAATTTACTTCGGATAATACAGTAACCTGGAATCAGATCATTATGATCTCAGTTGGTTGGGCGGGAATGAACTTCCTTCTCGATCTGTTCCTTAAAAAAGGTCAGGCTTCAGGTAATAAAGCATGGTATCTCACTCCTATGAAACTTGGTGACTGGAGGTTCGGTTTATTTTTACTACTTATGTCAGGTTTCTGGACTTCATTCAATCAGATATTTTATACTCTGCCCCTTTATATCAGAGATTTCACCGATACATCCGATCTTATGGCAGCCTTCACCGGTTTGATGAGTGTTATTGGTCTTGATTCGCTTATAGAAGGTTTCAAATCATCAATGGCTGTTAATGGACAAGTGAACCCGGAATATATCATAAATGTTAACGCCGGTGGAATAATCTTGTTCCAGGTATTGATATCATACCTCGTTACCAGGTTGAAACCATTCACAACCATATTTTGGGGTGTGCTTATCACGGTTGTTTCTTTTACTATCTTAATTTTCGGTACTTCAGGATGGGTAGTATTTGTGGGAATAATGGTATTTTCATTTGGTGAAATGATGGCATCGCCCAAATCGAAAGAATACACCGGAAAAATAGCTCCTCCCGGAAAAGTTGGAATGTACATGGGATATTTTTACTGGTGCGTTGCCCTTGGCAACCTTTTTGGCGGTATCCTTTCGGGTCAGTTATACGCATTTTTCGCTCGCGATATGGGACGTCCTGATATTATGTGGATTGTTTTCGCTCTATTGGCTTTGGTTTCAGCATTAGTTATTTTACTTTATGATAAATTCATTATAAAAAGAATGAGTACTAATAATTAAGAGTTATCAGATGAAAAATTACAAAATTGCCGGTTATTCGGGCGTGGTTCTGTTATTGATTTTTCTATTTACACCAATAGCTTCAATCAATGATAGCGCGGCTACAATACTACCAGTTTATGATAATGTCACAATTGCGTCAGGTTTTTGGAACTGGGTTGATATTTCTGCTTTCGCAATGACTTTGGCATTTATTGTTCCACTAAGTCTTTATTTTGTAGCTAAGGGTAAAAGTCTTGGTGTGCTCATTACAACTACCATCGCAATGATCAGTTCATTATTTATTCTTATGGCGGTATGGATCGCGGATTTGAATGCTGTAACAGATTCAGGTTTGAACTTCCATTTTTCCTATGGCTGGCTTGTGCTGCTGTTAAGCTTGACATCGCTTTATTTCAGCGGGTCAAAATTGAGGCAATTTGGTTAAAATCAAAAAGCCCTGAATACTTTAATATTCAGGGCTTTTTTGTACCCCGAGCAGGAATCGAACCTGCGCGCACGGCTCCGGAGGCCGTCGCTCTATCCACTGAGCTACCGGGGCATTATTTTTACGTCACAAATATATGTAATTTTCGTTCTTATTTAAAACGGGTTACACCTTCACAACTTGATGTTACCTTTATTATACGCGAATATAAAGAGTCGATAGATAACAAAGAGCGAGATCATCATCCATAACGCTCCCCATATAATTGCGGGCACCCCCGTTAATACAGACAAGAAATATGCGTCACTACCCACGTACGTGTTGAGTATAATGTCCTGACCTATATCAACCGCGGCATATAACGCGCTTGTAATTCCCAGAAAAATTGACGCATATCTGTTCACTATGTCAGGTAAAATTCTGGGAGCGAGTATAAAGTAAATAGCGAACAGAATTGAGATTACCGCCGCGTATATATTTGAGATATAATTTGCTGTGATGAATATCATAAAGGCACCGAGAAAAGTCTGAAACCAAACAGACCACTTTTTATTATACGCCGCAATGAACAACGAAGCCCCCCAGAATAGTGAGCCAAGATACCCCGAAGAGGCAACCACAAACTCATTTCCACCCTGAGAGATACAATGTCCACCTAGAAATTCATTTATCTCAATTTCAATTATAACTCCACCGGTAACAAATGCCGCGATACCATGACTGATTTCATGCAGAAGCACAACCAGTAGTTTAATCGGATAAATAACGATCGTATTCCAGAGGAAAAAAGAGAGTACAACCAACGATAATAAAATGAATAATTCTAATAGTTTTCTATTATTTGCTTTCATAACAACAAAGATAAAAGAAAGGACTGAAAATTGTAAATTGAATATTACGAAGATAGCGATTAAATTTAAATACAGACTTAACTTGCGAGCGTAACTCAGTTGGTAGAGTGTCAGCTTCCCAAGCTGAATGTCGCGGGTTCGAGCCCCGTCGCTCGCTCGAGAAAAAAATCGAAACATCTTCATTTTTTTCTTGCGCCAAAGTGAATTCTTATTTAAGTTTATTGTCTCGTTTCGATGAGACTTGACATTTTGATGTTATATATGGGGGCTTAGCTCAGTAGGTTTAGAGCGTCTGCCTTACAAGCAGAAGGTCGTTGGTTCGAATCCATCAGTCCCCACAAATAATTACCCGAATAATTTCACGTTGTTCGGGTTTTTCATTTTAAAGACTTTATTTAGCTTTAGAGCGCTCCGACTAACAAAGTCGGAGAGGTCGCCCTTTCGAATCCATCAGTCCCCACAAAAATTACCCGAATAATTTCACGTTGTTCGGGTTTTTCATTTTAAAGACTTTATTTAGCTTTA
>BQMY01000121.1 GCA_022181065.1 Melioribacteraceae bacterium
GTACCGGTATGGTAAACAGAGAATAAACTAATAATACGTGCAACCCTATTTAGGACGTGACATTTTACGCCTCCCCTCCTCCGCAATTAGTTTCACACCCGACGAAGAAACATTACAAAAACTTTTTGAGGAACGAGCAAAAAAAAGAGAAGCCGCAGGTAATGAAGGAAGGAGACCGGGAATGGGTCGTGGTATGGCCGGGCAGGGAAACAGATCAGAATTCACGGGTCGAGCAGGCAACAATATCAAACAAATCTGGTTTTTAGATGAATCCGATAATCTCGATATGCTAATAGTGCGACTAGGAATAGATGACGGAAAATATTATGAAATTATCGGTGGTAGAGATGTAGAAGAAGGTATGCAGGTGATCACTTCCAGCAAAACAGAAAAATTACAGACAAAGAGTGAAAGAAGAATGGGTCCACCGCGTGGAATGGGCGGTCCCTTTTAGGAATAATTATGAATAATACTATCAATATCAATAACCTTGATAAAACCTATTTTATCGGAGATATAAAAATTCCGGCACTCAGAAACATCAACCTGTCAATAGAAAGTGGCGAATTTGTTGCCATAATGGGGTATTCGGGTTCCGGGAAATCTACACTAATGAACATTATCGGCTGTCTCGACAAGCCCGATAAAGGCAACTATTTACTCGACGGTTCGGATACAACGAACATGAAAAAGAATGAGTACGCAAAAATTCGAAATGAAAAAATCGGATTTGTGTTTCAGGGATTTAATCTTTTACCAAAAGCGAACGCTGTTGAAAACGTTGAATTGCCTCTTCTCTATAACAGGTCTGGAATAACTTCCGAGAATATCAGAAAAAAATCCGTTGCAGCTCTCGAACGGGTAGGATTAGGCGACAGACTTGATCACACACCCGTGCAGTTATCCGGTGGTCAACAGCAGCGTGTAGCGATAGCAAGAGCCCTGGTAAATAGCCCCGCAATTTTACTGGCCGATGAACCCACCGGTAATCTCGATAGCAAAACCACAATTGATGTATTCCAGCTATTTCAGGAACTAAATGAGCAAGGACTCACAATTATCCTGGTCACCCACGAGAGAGATTTCGCACGTTATTCAAAACGTATCGTTGAGTTAAGGGATGGCCGAATAATGAAAGATAAACTCGTAACCGACCGCCGTTACGCGAAGTCAGACCTCCTCTTGCTGGATAAAAACAATGAGGAGAATGATTTATGAAATTTTCAAGGTTGCTTAAAGTAGCATTTATCAGCATTATCAGAGTAAAATTACGTAGTCTTTTAACAACGCTGGGAATCATTATTGGAACCGCGTCGGTGATAATAATGGTAGGCGTAGGTCAGGGCGCTCAATCTAATATCGAAAAACAAATCCAATCATTAGGCTCTAATCTAATTATAATAGCGCCCGGTAGCTCTAAATCAGGGGGTGTACGAGGTGGTCATGGCTCGTTCAACAGATTTACCATGACCGATGTGGAGAACATACAGGAGCAATCAATTAATTTGGGTGCCATAAGTCCGGTTCTTGCAAGATTTTTTCAGGTAATCGGCGGAGGAAATAACTGGAACACACAAGTCTTTGGAGTGTCTGAACAATATCCGTTGATTCGTGAATGGAAAGTTGAAACCGGCAATTTTTTCGGCGAGCGTGAAATTGCCGGAAGAGCAAAAGTCGCTGTACTTGGCAAGGAAACCGCAGAGGAATTATTTGGTAATTCTAACCCCGTTGGAGAGCAGATCCGTATAAAAAATATTCCTTTTAAGATAATTGGTGTACTTGAAGAAAAAGGTCAAAGTATGACCGGAAGGAGCAATGATGATCTGATACTGATACCTATATCATCCATGCTTTACAGGCTCTCGGGAAGCAGATATATCAGCTTCATTTTCGCCAGCGCTAAAAGTGTTGAAAATATAGATCAGGCTCAAAATGAAGTAATTAAGATCATGCGCAAATCACATAATATTAATCCGGGACAGGATGATGATTTTATGGTTCAGAATCAGACTGAAATTACTGAAGCAGCAACGGAAACATCCCAGGTAATGACTTTGCTGCTTGGTGCTGTAGCGGGTGTTTCACTTTTGGTTGGCGGAATTGGTATAATGAATATAATGTACGTCTCCGTAACCGAAAGAACAAGAGAAATTGGGATCCGACTTTCCGTCGGAGCACGGGAGCAGGATATATTACTGCAATTTCTTTTAGAAGCAATGACGCTTAGTATCATTGGTGGAGTTTTCGGAATTTTATTTTCTATACTAACAATTTATCTGCTGAATGAATTCAGCAATTTAACCGCGGTAATAAATCCGCTAATTATAATAATCGCTGTTCTCTTTTCAGCATTTGTTGGAATATTTTTCGGTTTTTATCCGGCAAAAAAAGCTGCTGAACTCGATCCAATCATTGCGTTAAGACATGAATAAAACATTAAACAACAGGAGCTAACTATGTTAAATAAAAAGACTTGCCTTATCATTACTACATTATTCTTACTTGTGTTTACGAATAGCTTATTCTCTCAAAACATGAGAGGCCGACAAGGTGGTGATCCTAAAGAGCGCCTTGAATCCACCATGAAAGATCTGACTCAAAAGCTTTCACTAACTGAGGAACAGGCTGAAAATATCAGGGATATTTTTGTGGAGCATTTCAAAAATAGCAGACCACCAATGAATGGCAGAGGCAGAGGAAAGGCAGACTCTCCCCCACCAATGATGAAAAACCAGGAAGAACTCGATAAGAAAATCATCGAAATGTTAACTGATGAGCAAGTAGTAAAATTCAAAGAATGGCGTGACGAAATGAATAAAAGAAGGAATAAAGATTTGCCCTCAGGTCTACGTAAATAGAAGACCGGAACATCATCTCCTGTTTTAACGGAGATGATGTTCAATTATTAAACTAATTTTGAATCCATTAGTCTGGTGATAAAATGCAGATCAAGTGCCGGGAGTGCGCCCGACTGTGATGCAATGTATGCAGCAACGGCATTAGCAAATTTCAACCTATCAACTTCTTGAATATCATCGTTTAATTTTGAAAGATATGCTCCGAGAAACGCGTCACCGGCTCCAACGGTATCTTTAACTTGTAATTTGAAACCTTTGTGATGAAAGATATCGCCATTATAAAATGATAAAGCTCCTTTTTCACCTAATGTAAGAATAATCCTGTCCAGTGAAAATCGAGCTGCCAACAGTTCAAGTTTGAACGCCATATCACCATGTACATCGAACCAGGATGAGATTATTTCCAATTCATCATCATTTAATTTGAGAATGTCGGCTTTTTTTAATGAATCGTAAATTATTTCTTTTGAATAAAAAGGTTCCCTTAAATTTACATCAAAGATTTTTTTAGCCTGTGAGTCAAGTAACTTTCTAATACTTGTTCGTGATACATTATTTCGCTGTGCCAGCGAACCGAATACAACATAATCATCTCGAGTAATTTTTGACAAGTTGTTTTCATCAATTCTGATGTAATCCCATGCCACCGGCTCCACAATATCATATTCAGGTTTTCCATAGTCACTTAATGTAATGTTTACCTTTCCTGTAATATGCTCCCCGTCACGCTGTATAAATTCGGGAGATAAAAACTCACTTTCCAGATTTTTAATGAGGTTATCACCATCCCAATCAACACCCACGCAGCTAATGAAATCAACTTCACAGCCCCATCTTTTCAGATGAATCGCGACATTAAACGGAGCACCACCTGCAACGGTTGAATCAGGTAGCTTGTCCCATAATATTTCACCGATACATATAAATTTTGATTTATTTACTGTCATGTTTCTCCAATAACTTTTTTGCTCTCTGTTTAAATAACAACTGGTAAATTATTTCAAGATAAGCACTTAGTCCATCTTCCTCCAAGTTGTTTGTAAATTTCCAGAAACCATATATTTTTGCCAAATCGAGTAGCTTTCTGGAATGCAATCTCCAGTTATATGCTTCTTCCACTCGTTTTATGGAGTTATCTGATAGTTTCTTCCAATACTTTTTATCTTTGGATATTTTTTCGAGTACTTTATTTATTTCCATAGTACTTTCAGTAGCATTAACAGGATCTATGTGGAAACCGTTCTTACCATGCTGGATAATTTCCAGAGGACCACCGTACTTGGTCGCGATCACAGGTAGCCCTGAAGTCATTGCTTCCAGTACCGTTAATCCGAACCCTTCAAATAGTCCCGGTTGAACAAATACTCCACCATGCTCCGCAACTAATCTGTAAATCTCACCGGCTTCATCTTTCCTGAGTAATTTTCCAATCCATTTTATTTTATTATGCAGATTATAATCGTTGATGTAATTATGCATTTTTCGTATTTCGGCAATTTCTTCTTTATCCGAAGAACCTTCCTCACTTATTTTACCAGCAACGATAATCAGATTAGCGTGCTCCTGCATTTCTTTGCTTTCACCAAACCACCTGACAAGCGAAGTAAGATTTTTATTACTATCCAATCTCGCCATGGATATTACAGGTATTTTTTCAGGATGTTTTAATTGACCTAATACATCAGGGTCTTCCCTGTCCCCGAAAATTATTTCTTTCAGCTCGTTTGCGGTACCTGTTATTCTGCGATCTTCCTCATAATAAGGGAAATATATGTTTTCATTCACACCGGGAGAAACAATATTAAACTTCGGATGATGCAGATTTATACCATTTTTAACTCTGAATAATCCCGGTAATGTAAAATGCCGGTGAGTTTCATATTGCCCAACTGTGCTTTCGGTACCTGCTATCTCCTGAAAAGTAGAAGTTATTTGAAAATCGGAAGAGTTCATTGCAATAAGATCGGCGGTAAACTGTAGCGAAAAGTTGTAATCCTCTTCCATTTGATTCCAATACAGATCACTAAAGAGATATTTACTTTTTTCGAGCGCGTGGGCGATGCAACTCATAGTTACCCCGAACTTGCGCGATAGCAGATATGCTACAAGATTACCATCAGAATAATTACCAATTACAAGATCCGGTCTACCATTAAATTCAGCCTTAAGTTGGATAAAAGAATCTTCAGCGAATTCTTCGAGATATGGCCATATTTCAAAACGTGAGATCCAATTATCGGTCACTTTTTTGTTGTGCTCCCTGAAGGGCACTCTTATTATCCATACATTTTCAGAATTAATAACTTTTTCTTCTTTCTGATTACATGTGGTTCCACCCGCATTTGGTATAAGTCTGGTCAATATTACAATCTTTGGTTTTATTTGCAGCCCGGCAGTTTTGAGTGTCTGTTGCAGACTCTTTTCCAAAGCCTTAACCTGATCGAGAATATAGACTACCTGTCCGCCGGTATCCGGCATACCCAGGACACCCTCCTGTGCGAAATATCCATGCGGACTCACAATAGCAATGTTGAATATCATTGGGATCCGTGAAATAAAATCTTTCAGTATTACGTTATCCGGGGAGTTTAGGAGATCATCAAGAAGATTAAGCGTAGTTTTTGTTTCCTTTACGTCTTTTCCCAAGCCATGGGAAAAACCCAGTTCATGAAGTTTATGGTAAATATCGTCAAATAATTCGTTATCATTTTTTGTGTTAAGAAACTTCAATCCTTTTTTAACCGCGGTTTCCAATTCCGAGTAATTCTTTAATTTTCCGTTAATAAGAAGTTGTTGACCTCTGTAACTATGAATTTTCAAAAAATTAAACAGATGCTCCTTCCATTGATCACCATCATTGAACATTTTACTTGATAAAAATTTGTTTAAATATTCGAACCCGCTGCCAATATTTTTCGCGTCCCTAACCAGTGGGATATCATTATAGAAGGGCGCGAAATCCAATGTGGGAATGCTCTCATCTGTTAATTCATCAACAAAACGTTCTTTGACATGCAGATATGAACTAATTGCAATTTGATCTATATTTAATTCTTCCTGGTTAATGCTATAAAATTCTGATATCCCAATTTTAATTCTGATCTCGAAATAAATTGTATTACTTATGATAATCGCTTCCTGCATTAAACTGGTTATTTCTTCAAGTTCATCATTCTTTATATTATGTTCTTCTTTGAATTGATTGAATTTCTCAACAATATCTCCAAGTACCAGTAATTTTTTATCCTGATTTATCAGATGATTGATATATGAATAAAATTCACCCTGATATTTTTCAACAATGTTTAAAAAATCGTTCATAAATTTCCTTTCGTAAATTATAGTTAACAAAAATCGTAATGTTTTATCCCGTCAATTACACCGTTAGCATACTTTTTGTCGGAAAAATAGATTCTTCTTCTTCCCTTTAATTTGGCCAATTCAGGGCTATGGTTTGCTACAACCACTCCCAGAAGCTCACCCGTTAACATATCTTCATCATTCCCTGAATCACCTCCAACCAGAATTTTATCATGAGGGATATTCCATCTGTAACTTAAATATCGTATTGCCCTTCCCTTACTTGCGCGATATGGTAAAAAGTCAACATAGGTACCATGACTGATGATCAAGTTGGTTTTAATTCTTTTTTCACTCAGAATTTTTTTAACCTGTTCCAGATCTTTCAGTGTACCGAGATTATTATAACTAAGTTTAAAGTCCCGCTGATTATCTTCCTCTTGTTTTTCAAGAAAGTCGAAGTTTCGCATCAAGCCTTCAATACGATCAGGCTTCCAACTGTTTTTTATATGGGCAGCCCAACTCGTTGAATAGGAATATTCTTTCCCATCGTAATAGTAAATTTCAGAACCAACTGATGAAACAATTAAATCAGGTTTAATAAAACCAATTTCCGAAAGAATATTTATTGCCAGATTCACATTCCTGCCCGTCGCTACCCCGAAACCTGCATCTGCTGGTCGGTCTTCCAGCAACTTGCTAAGTGCGGCAATTCCGTCCGGATCACCTGTAATAGTCTCGTCGATATCGAGCATAATGAGTCGATTGTAATCGAACAATCTCTTTCCTGTAGATATAAACGTTTTAGGATTAGATTCCTGCTGTTCTAATACATTATATATAGTTTCAAGATACTTACTTGTATGGGCATCCCACGAATAATAATTATTAATCCGGTTTATTCCATTTCTTGAGCAGTCATTCCAGATTTTTTCATTAGTGATAAGATCTAATATACCCTTTGCGATATTGGCTGAATCTTTTACATCAACAAGCCTTCCGTTTTCAAGATTATTGATAATATCATGCGGACCACCAACTTTTGTACTAACTATTGGTAAACCGGTCGATGCGGCTTCGATTAATGTCAATCCAAAATTTTCATGAAAAGCAGAGTTTACAAAAACTCCTTGTGTATCGGCTGCAATTCTGTATAATTCGGGTACTTCATACTCAAAATCATGTTTTTTAGGAATTGCCATTTTTCCATAAAGATTATACTTATCCATTAACAAGAGCATTTCGGTAAGAACATCCTTTTCAATATCAGGCATTTTCTGTATGTCTTTCCTGATACCGGCAAAAATAGCCAGATTAGCTCTCTCCTGTAATTCTTTGTTCTCTCCGTAAGCTTTTATTAATCCGGAGATATTCTTGCGCTTTTCGGGACGACAAAGTGATAGAATTAGAGGCTTGTTTATGTTGGTGAAAAATTTGAGAAGTTCATCCCGGATATTGCTTCTAAGCTGAGAGTTTTCACCAGTCCATTCACGAGATTGTATGTACGGATAAAACTTTTCAAGATCCACACCGGGTGGCAGGATCACAAATTTTTTATAATCTACATTCTTATAGAAAGCATACTGATGATCTTTTTCATGGTTAGTGCTGGCAATTATTCTATCTGCATAACTTAGAGCCATTTCCTCCGCATCAATACGAGTACTTATTTTGTATCTTTTTTCAATATCTTCCACACTCATTCCATCCGTTATCAGGTTTTCCCGTTTTAACCTGCCATGCGAATGCCCTGTATGAATCATTGGCACTCCCAGTAATCTTGTTAGCTGAGTGCATACATAACCTGCATCAGCATAATGGGAGTGTACAACATCTGGTAATCTTTTCCCCGATTTGAGATATTTAATAGACTTATCAACAAATTCTTCGAGATGTTCCCAAAGCAATTCCTTACGAATATATTTCTGTCCGCCACATCTAATTCTAACAATTGAAAGTTTTTCATTTACTACTTCATTTTTAACTGAATAATCATCAGATAAACTTTTATCTTTGATCAGTCTGGTTAAAATTTCTACTTTATCAACATCAGGATTTTTACTTAATGACTCTGCCAATTCGAGAACATATTTAGTCTGACCGCCGGTATCAGCGTCAACACCCAGCTCAAGATTGTTTCCACGTATTAATCCATGAATATTATACAATTGAATGTATAATCCTTTTTTATTTCGCATTTTATTTTCCGATCAGATTTTATGAAGATTATTGTGTTGTGTTATTGTAGGTATATATAAAATATAAAGTTGAAAGTAAGATGCAAATTTATCTCATTATCACTATATTATAATTAGACATAATATCTTTATTCATTCATTATAATGATTGGATTTTTTTAATGTATTAATTCTTTGTATTAGTTATCTTAAATGGGGATTGTTTTTGGTTTGCGTTCTTTGTGAAAAAGTTTGTCTACGGGAAGATTCATTCGACAACAATATTAGATTAAGGGGTTTTCATGATAAAGTTTTCTTTACGGAAAAAATTACTCTTCTATTCTGTTATTCTCGCCATCATTCCCTTAGGAATAGCCAGTTACTACATGATTCAGATTACACAGGATGAACTGAAAAGTGTGGCTAATGATGAATTATCTGTAACAGCTTCCGGCTTGGCAAATGAGCTGGATGATTTATATCGGGATACATGGCTTGCTCCATTGTTACTTATTAAAAACGGACTCGAAAATGACGACCTCGGCATTAATGAAAAGGTTTCGCTACTGAAATCCGCGCTTGATGTCGCTGATATTATCTCTGTTCAATTTAATCTCGACAATCAAAATCTCCCTCCTTTCGTTATATCTAAAGAAGAAGTAACTGAAAATTTAGGACTTAATAATGATGAGAGTAAATCTTTATTAAGGATTGCGGACTCTGTAATAGTTCCCGCGTTTGGTTCAGGAAATATTTCCAATAGTCAGATAAAACAATTGGGAAACACACATTTATGGGTCATCGATATAATAATCCCGCTCAATAAAAAAGTGCGTGGATTTGATGCTGTGCTCTCCTCTCGAATTAATTTAGAAAGATTAAAAAACAGAATTTCCAATCACCCCTTCAATTCAACGGGTGAAATCAATCTTGTTTTCAATAACGGAAACAGGGTATTCGATATTGAGAAAACCAATTTACTCGATCGAGCCCTTGTCGCAAATGCTGTAGATATCCTGAATCAGGGAAACAGAACCATCGGAGTAAAACCTTACACAAGAAATAATGGTACCGAAATGCTGGGCGCGTTTGCATTCCCCCAAAATTTTCAGTTGACAGTAGTTACCGAAAGAACCGCTGAAGACGCTTACCTTGCAATTTCCAAAATGCTGAATACTCTCTCAATCTGGATCATTCTCGGTATGCTGATCGCAGGTATTGGCGGGTTTTTCTTCTCAGGTGGAATCAGTAAACCGATCCTTGAAGTTGGACGTGTTGCGCAGATTGTTGGAAAGGGAGATTTTAGTAAAATGGTTCCCAAATTAAAGTCGGGCGATGAGATAGAGGAACTTGGCAATCGCATGAATGAAATGATCGTGGGCTTACGTGAGAGATTCGAACTACAGAAGTTTGTATCAGGCAATACGATTGACGCTATTAAGAAAGCTGATGTTGACGGGATTAAACTTGGAGGAACCAGAGAAACTGCTACTGTATTTTTCTCGGATATCCGCGGTTTTACCGCGTTTTCAGAAAAAGTAGAACCTGAAATTGTTATCGAAATGCTCAACATGTACCTCAGGGCACAAGCATCACTGGTTAAAAAATATGGTGGAGATATTGATAAATATGTCGGGGATGAACTCGTTGCTGTATTCAAAGGCGAGGAAATGGTCGATAACGCCATGAAATGTGCTGTTGAAATTCATCGTAAAATAGCTGAACTCAATGATGCTGGTGAGATGAATTGGGATATAGCAGTTGGAATAGGTATAAATTCCGGGGATGTGATCATGGGCGCAATGGGTAGCGAGGAACGTATGGATTACACTGTTTTGGGTGACAATGTAAATCTTGGAGCCCGACTTTGCTCGGCTGCGGGGAAAAATCAGACAATTATTTCTGAGGCTAGCTATTCATTTATTTCAGATAAATCAAATTATACCATTGGCGAACTTGAACCAATTAAAGTTAAAGGGAAAAGTAAACCATTAACGATTTACGAAGTCACTGATTTTATAAGTTAATTTCATATTAACTTTGTTTATTTGGGTGTTTTTAAGAAACAAATAAGATATTTTATATAATATTTTTGTCTTAAATGGGTCAAAATGAAGCATAATCTGATATCAGGATTGAGCATTTTTGCTCTTTTCATTTTATTTACCGGGAATCTGCTCAGTCAATCTAAAACTGTTATTTACAGCGCGGATAAAACTCTCAGACAGATAGCCAGGGAATACTTGAATGATTCAAATCTCTGGGAGGAGATACTCAAGGTAAATGGTCTTAAAAGTATAACAGAACTTAAAAATGGAATGGTTCTTACTCTTCCGGAAGATATTGTTACTAAATCGGAAGAAGAGATATCGAAGGCACTAAACCTCATCCAGGCAGCGACAACTGCAGGCGCCAGGATTTTCACCCCCTCCCTCATAAATGAAGCGATTGAACTACGAAATAAAGCAATCAGTGAGCGCCTTGTGAAAAATTGGCAGAGTTCACTGGATTACGCTATTCAGTCTCAAAACATCTCCAAAAAAGCTCGTACGGAAAGTATCAACCAAAATGATGTATCTGTACAAGCAATTCTAAGCGACCGCCGAGGTACTGTTCAAGATAAGCGGGAGGAATCACTTGTCTGGAATGACACACCCGAAAATTCCTCACTTAATGAAAACCAGAAGATCAGAACTCTTTCCGAATCTTTCGCCGAGATATCATTTAAAGATGAAAGCCGTTTGAGATTAAACTCCAATTCTCAGGCTGTTATTCAAAAAATGAGGATGAATCTCATCGAAAACAAGCAGGAATCGGAAGTAAGTCTGCTCGAAGGTGATATTTACGCACTACTTTCCGGCAGCCCCAGAAGAAAAATGAATATTGATGTTCCGGGTGTTGATACTGAAATAAACTCAAAAAAGTTTTGGATTAACCGTGACGCCAACGATATAAAAGTGGCAAATTACGATGGTGAGATAAAATTAAAGACAACCGAATCGACCCTTACTCTCGAAAAAAATAAAGGTACCATGCTTGGTCCGGATGGTACACCTATGAAACCCACTGATCTCCTGCCGAAAACAAAATTAAAATTCCCGGATCATAATTCTGTGTATTATAAATCAGGAAAAACAAATTCTGTTGTTTTCGAATGGGAGAATATTGACGGAGCTGTTTCCTACTGGTTGGAAATAGGTTATGAAAGATCTTCGTTCAGTAAAACAGTATTAAGCAGACCAAATATAAAAGAGAACAAAATAGAGATATCCGGCTTTCAGGTTGATGGTGCCTATTATTGGAGAATCGCGGCCGTTGATCAATATGGTTTTCCTGGAAATTCATCCGACGCGTCACTGGTTAAAGTAATTACTGACACAACAAAACCTTATCTTTATATTCACTCTCCTCCCGAAAACGAATTATTTTCCGAAAGCAGTATTAAAATTTCGGGAGAGACAGAAACAGATATCGAATTAAAAATTAATAATAATGATGTAAGCCTGAATGAAGAGGGTGAATTCTCCATTGACTCTGAATTAACGGTTGGCGAGAACATATTTAACTTTTCCGCAAAAGATAAAGCAGACAACATCTATACCCTTTCACGAAAAGTTTATTACTCACCATTTGAAGATGTAAAAACTGTCATAACCAAATCATTACCTCAAAGTGATAACGGTAAAATAGAAGTTCCGGCAGCGGGTGGAATTCTCTCCGGAAGTATTATTCCTAAAGCAAAAATCAAGCTATTCTCTCCCGAAAAGAATTTTTACGCTCAGAGTGTTGCTGATTCTTCCGGTAATTATTCCATTTCAATTCCCGATAACTTTGTTAATAGTAATTTCAGTTTTAAGGTTGAGGCTGAAAATGGTGTCAGTGACCAAAAAGAATTTCTCATCGCCTCCGAACAGCAGCTTCCTGTCTTAAAACTCACAAATGAAATACCCGCGTTTAGCACGCAACCGAATCTTGATATTTCACTTGATTTGGAGAATGTGACACTACTTGAAATAAATGAACAACTATTTGAAGATTTGCAGGACAATGTTTCCTCCTCAATTTCATTAAAACCGGGTGAGAATCTTATAAAGATCAGTGGCTATAACAAATGGGGGGACAATAGTGTTCTTGTCAAATCTGTTATCTTCGATCAACAAGCTCCTGAATACATCTCTCATACTCTATCTAAAAAACCTTCGGATGATAAACGTATAGCTATAATCTTGAAATTTCGTGAGGATACTAAAGCCGCCAGAATCGCTGAATATGAATTAAATACTGGAAAGAACAACTATAAAGGTTATCTGATCTTAGATGAAAGCAATAACCTGTACAAGGGCGAATTATATCTTCCCGAAGGAAACAGCTATAACATAGTTTTCAAATCAGTTACATTAAAAGATATTTATGGAAATACAAAAACTATTGAATTATAATATTACTGAACCGGGGAAATAATGTTATATCGTACTATTTACATTCTTTTACTACTCGCAATAAGTCTTGCCGCGCAAAATAATATATTTTTAGTCACATACGGTCCTGAAGCAGAAACAAGAGAAGGCGATGCGGATTATTCTCAAATAATATATTTGAAAATACCATCCAACATTTCGGACATGTTATTCCTGCGCGTTTATGATGCCGATTGCGGCGGACGAAATGACTCACCTTTTGGACCCTATGATACCGAAACCAGATATCGTTTGATTGGTAAAGCCGGCAATTTTAATCTTCCTTCCCTCCTGGAAGGTGGTGGACTTCTCGACAATATTGACGCGACTGAGTTCCTTGTTGATACAACTCTTGCTGAAGACCCGTTTCTTGATAATAAATGGTACAATCTTGCGCAATTCAATGCAGCGCAGGGAAAACTTCAGGATAATTACTACTATTTCAAACTGGTAATAACGGGTATGACAGGAAATGATGGTAATGTTTTGAATGTAGCCCTTAGTAATAACTCAAAAAGTAATGACACCCCGCCGGGTGTAGAGATTTTGAGTTATGAACCTACAATAAGATTACCCAGAGCCGGTATATTTGCTGAATTGAAATTTTTTACCCCGGAAGATATGGATAGTATTATTGTATATAATTTTGACGCGGCTAACGCTAAAATTGATGTCAATACTCGATTCAGGGATGATTTGAGGATAAAATCAAGCGGACAGGATGAATGGGCATCTGGAGTAGCTCGTTTTAATTCACTCGAAAGAGACAGATTTAACGCGGTTGTCTTTAGAGAAGGAAATGAAATACCAAATGACGCTACGTTTTTCTTACTTTCACCTGATGGTAACCCTGTACCTTTTGTAATCCCTGTACCTGCACAGCAGCCAAACAAACACCCCGGTCCTGTTTTTACTTATAAAGTATTAAGTGATTGTTTTTCAGTGGTATTTGACGCATCCGAATCATATGACCCCGATGATAACGCAATGAATTTCTACTGGGATTTTGGTGACGGTAAAACAGGCGAAGGTGTCCGAATAGCCCACGTTTACGAAAAAATTGATACATTCAACGTAACGCTAATTGTGGAGGACGAATCAGGTGTTATCAGCAATAGCGCGATAACTTCATTTATTGTCGGACTTAATTATTCACCTGTTGCCAACGCGGGAAATGATATCGTAATAGCTCCTGGTGAAGCCGCTAATTTTAACGCGTCAGGTTCAACCGATTCTGACGGCAAAATAATGAACTATTACTGGGAATTCGGTGATGGCTCTGATGGTACAGGTATAACCACAAGTCATGTTTACGACAAAGTTGGCAGATATCCTGTATTGTTAAGAGTTGAAGATGATTCCGATTCCCCCTGTAACTTCGGTACCGATAAAATCAGTGTTTGGGTCAATAGTCCCCCTGAAGTAGAAATAGGAGCTGATAAAATAGCAGCTGTCGGGCAGGAAGTTGATTTTAACGGTGGACAGTCCTTTGATAGCGACGGTGAAATTACTGAATACATGTGGGATTATGGAGATGGAAATACAGGCTATGGTGTTGTTTCATCCCATACTTACTCAAACCCCGGAAAATACAAAGTAACATTAAAAATAACTGACAACACAACTGTCTCAAATAATTCTGCAAGTGATGTGCTCACCGTTGTAGTGAATGATCGCCCTGTTGCCGAAGCCGGAAACGATCTCCTTATCGCTGCTGATGAAACTTTTAGCTTAAACGGCAATTCTACCAGAGATAATGACGGTAAAATTATTGATTTCAACTGGGAACTCGGTGATGGAGCCGTTAAAAATGGCGCTGTGATTAGTCATAGTTATGATCAACCCGGCGTTTATAAAGTTAAACTGACTGTTCAGGATGATTCAAAATCAATTTCTGATAAGAATAGCGATTCACTTCAGGTTGTTGTTAACTTCCCGCCCGTAGCAGAAGCGGGAAAAGAGCAGCTTGTCACAGAGAGCCTGGTTCAGTTTGATGGCTCCTCGTCTTCCGATCAAGATGGAAGCATAACAGCTTATCGGTGGGATTTTGGTGATGGGAAAACATCAGAAGAGATGTCTCCCACTCATATATATGAAAATCCCGGAGAATACGATGTCAAATTAGTGGTAACAGACGATTCCAAAACATTATCACAGTATGATAGTTCATTTACGAAGGTAACTGTAAATGAAAAACCGATAGCGAACGCGGGTGGAAATCAAGTCGCGGCGCCTGGTGAGAATTTGACTTTTGATGGCTCGAATTCTGTTGACCGGGACGGTTCCGTTAGCAAATACATTTGGAATTTTGGTGATGGTAAAACCGGTGAAGGTGCAACAGTCAATCATACATTTGAAAAACCGGGTATTTATACCGTTACCCTCGAAGTTGTTGATAACACAAACCACCCTCTTGCTAAAGATTACGATGAATTAACAGTAACTGTCAACGCGCCTCCGGTTGCGATTGCCGGTAAAGATATTTTCGCTTCGCCTGGTGATGAAATAGTCTTCGATTCAGGAGAATCGTTTGATATTGATGGTAATATTGAATATTTCAACTGGAAATTCAGTGATGGTAATGGTGAAGCAAACTCTCCTTCTGTCTCTCGTTCATTTGAAAAGCCAGGTATATATTATGCCGATTTGATGGTAAGAGATAATCTTAACCAAAGCAATTCGGTGAGTCTGGATCGTGTAAATATATTTATTAATCATACTCCGAACGCAGATCCCGGCGAAGATATAATTACATGTTCAAACGAAATCACTTTTGACGGATCCTCTTCAGGTGATCCGGATGGCGACGCCCTTACGTATATCTGGGATTTTGGTGACGGTTCACCTAAGGATACGGGGATAACCATTACCCATCTTTATGAAGAAAGTGGAACATATCCCGTAATATTAACCGTGGTTGATAATCATAATCTCGCGAACTCAAGCAATTCAAGTTCGATGACGGTTACGATTAACCTGCCCCCGGTTGCAAATGCCGGTAAAGATAAAACAATTTGTGCGGGTGATATCGTACTGTTCGACGCAGGTAATTCTTATGATCCCGAAGGTGGACTATTGAAATTCTTCTGGGATTTTGGTGATGGTACAAAAGCAGAAGGAATGAACCCCACGAAAAATTATAAACAAGGCGGTGTGTATAACGTTTCATTATACATCAAAGACGATTCCGGTTTACCTTGTAATTACGATATTGATAAAATGGTTGTTACTGTAGCTGAGTCCCCTACCGCCGATGCTGGTCAGGATCAGGTTGTCTGCGCAAATACAGTTGTTGAGTTTGATGGCTCAGGCTCATTCGATTTTGACGGCGTGGTGAATAATTACTCATGGGATTTCGGTGACGGAAATACAGGTGGTGGCGCTAAACCAACTCACGTCTTCACAGAACCGGGTGAATACAGGGTTCTTCTAACAATTACCGGTGACCTTGTGGGCGATTGTGATAATATGGACAAGGATGAATGTATCATTACTGTACTGGATGCACCGGAAGCCGCAATGAGTTTCGTTAAAAAGGTTGCTGTAAATTCACCGGTTCAGTTCGATGCTTCCGAATCACAAGGTAATGGCTCCGAGATATTAAATTACAACTGGGATATGGGCGATGGCACCACACTTTCCGGTAAAGAAATTGTACACAAGTACACCACTCATGGAAAGTTCTTCATTAAGATGAACATCGAAACTGACTCCAAAGCTCAGTGCAGTTCAGCACCAACGCAAGATTATATCATTGTTAACGCGCCACCTGTTGCTGTAGCAGGCAAAGATACTATTGTCGATATAAATAGCAAATTTGTGTTAAGCGCTTCTGAATCATACGATCCTGATGGAGCGATTAAAAATTATATCTGGGAATTTGACGATGGTATTACAGATAGCGGAATTGTGGTGCAGCATCAATTCCTTACTGCCGGGAATCATCAGGTTATTTTAACTGTGATTGATGAAAGTGGAATTGAAAACGATACTGCTATCGACACAATAAATGTATTCGTTAAACCAAAAAATGACGTTTCATTAGCCATACCGGATTGGGCATGTCCCGGTGATTCCGTGACTTTGTCTGTCTTCGCCTCAGGTGATGAGAATATTGAGTACGTTTGGAATCCCGGCAATGGTAACACTATCACAGGTAAATCTGTTTTAACTTATTATGAACTCCCCGGCACCTATAATATTAGTCTTACCGCAGTTGATAAATCGGGTGAACAAAAAACTAAAACCGTTTTTCAACACAAAATAATTGTAAACAGAGCTCCGTTTTTCACTAAACTGCCTGATAAAATTGTTTGTCCGGGTGAAGAAGTGGTTTATAAGCTAAGTGACTTAATCGACCGGGATGGTTCGATCAGTGAAATCTCATGGAACACCGGCGACGGTAATACACTATACGGAGAAACATTTAATTACAGTTACAATGTTTCAGGCAAATACGATTTAATCGTTGAAGTGAAAGACAATTCACAACTGAATTGCGGAGTCACCAGAGATACCGTAACAATTATTTGCAACACCTCACCTGAAGCGTTTGCCGGAGGAGATAAATCAGGATTTACCGGCGGTGCTCATGACGCGCTATATTTTGACGCGTCAGGCTCAAAAGATGCTGATGGTGACGCGTTAACCTACAAGTGGGATTTTGGTGATGGCAACTCCCGTGAAGGAAAAGTTGTAAGTCACTACTATGAAAAACCTGGTATTTATCAGGTAAAACTTATCGTAAACGATGGTACGGGAACAAGCTGTTCTTCAGCACAGGATGTTATTAATGTTGAAATAAAATTGAGAAGATAATTATGCGTCAGTTATTACACCCCGATGGGCCGGAATTTTCTAAATTTATTGCCGGAATGTGGAGATTAAGAAATTGGAATCTATCAGAAAATGAACTCGAATATTATATAAAAACATGTATTGATAGCGGGATTACAACTTTCGATCATGCTGATATATACGGATGTTATTCATGTGAGAATATTTTCGGTCAGGTTCTCAAAAAACATCCCGAAGTAAGAAACAGGATTGAACTAGTTTCCAAATGCGGAATTATGCTGAAATGTGAAAAAACCACTGACCGGAAACTTGGGTATTACGATACCTCGGCAAAACATATTATACAATCCGCTGAGAATTCACTTAAAGCGCTTAATACTGACTTTCTTGATTTGCTTCTTATCCATCGACCTGACCCGTTGATGGATCCGGAAGAAATCGCCTCCGCGTTTTATGAGCTTCAATCTTCTGGAAAAGTAAAGCACTTTGGTGTATCAAACTTCACTGTATCCCAATATGATATGTTGCAGGCATATTGCGATTTCCCGATAGTAACAAACCAGATTGAATTTAACCTGTTTTGCACTCAGCCCATATATGATGGTACGCTGGATCAATCAATAAAGTATAAAGCATACCCCATGATTTGGTCCCCTCTGGCTGGCGGCAGAATATTTAAACCTGAAGATGAACGATCTCACAGGCTCTATAATGAATTAAATGTAATAAAAGAAGAAGTTAACGCGGAAGGTATTGATCAGATTGCCATAGCATGGCTGTTAAAACATCCTTCCCGACCTTTTATCGTGCTGGGAAGTGGGCAAATAAACAGAATCCTGTCTCAGGCTAGATCCGGCAAAGTCGAATTATCCCGTGAACAATGGTTTCGTTTGCTCAAAGCATCACACGGACATGATGTGCCCTGAAAATATTTTCTTAATCTGATATTTTTCTCTATGAACTGATTGGAAATTGTATTAAATATCCATCCAATTTTTGAGAAATTGATGAAAAAGATAAGAATTGCAAGTCAACCAGATGATGTTACTTGCGGTCCAACCTCCCTCCACGCTGTGTATGACTATTATGACGATTCCGTCTCACTCACAGAAGTCATAAACAGTATTACTTATCTTGAAGAAGGGGGTACACTCGGTGTACATTTGGGCATTCATGCACTTAAACGTGGATACACTGCCAACATTTACACTTATAATCTTCAACTTTTTGATCCCACCTGGTTTCACAATCCATCCGGGCAGAGATTGTTAGAATTTCTATCGTTGCAAAAAAAAGTTAAGCCCCAAAAAAAACTCGTGAAAGCTACCAATGCTTATATAGAATTCCTCAAACTCGGGGGCACAGTTAATTTTAAGGAATTGTCTCCACAATTGCTAAAAGGCTTTTTTGATAAACAAGTACCTGTTCTTACCGGATTAAACGCCACCTATCTTTACAATACTTCAAGAGAGTTTGTGGAAGAAGATGGTAGAATATCATATGATAACTTGCGCGGAACTTCCAGCGGTCATTTTGTTGTGCTCGGAGGTTACGATGAAGTCAGAAAGAGAATAATTGTCGCTGACCCGTATTCCGATAATCCCCTAACCCGAGGTAAATATTACGCTGTAAATGTTCACAGATTATTAAATTCTATTATGTTGGGCATAATTACTTATGACGCAAACCTATTAATTATACATCCGGGAAAATAAAATGAAAAATCTGGTTGTCGTGAACAACCCTAAAGATTGGAATTTCCAGATCAACGAAGTGGAAATTGCATCGGCGAAAGAATATTTAACCGATAAAAAATATTTTGATATGCGAAACGTACGAATTTACAATTTGTGCCGAAGTTACAAGTACCAGTCCGCCGGTTATTACGTTTCATTGATAGCTGAAGCCAGAGGTCATAAATCCTTTCCTAACGTTGCGACTATTCAGGATTTGCGCAGTAATTCTTTGGTAAAAATAATTTCAGAGGATTTAGACCTGCAGATTCAGATCGACCTGAAAAAGATCAAATCGAAAGAATTTACCCTCAGTATATATTTTGAACAGAATATCGCCAAACAGTATAAAAAACTGTCTAAACAACTTGCGAATCTGTTTCAGGCTCCTTTACTGCGGGCACAATTTATTTTTAACAAAAAATGGGTACTTCAATCAATCCGCCCCATTCCCGTTAATGAAATTACCGAATCACACAAACCATATCTGGAAGATTTTGCCCGTACATATTTCGCTAAAAAAAGAATCTATAGCGCAAAGATTTCCAAGTATAAATATGAACTCGCTATACTTATTGATCCGGCAGAAAAGGAACCTCCTTCCGATAAAATCGCGATAGAACATTTTATAAACGCCGCTGACAACCTCGATTTAAGAACTACATTAATTACCAGGGATGATTTCAACCGACTTCCAGAATTCGACGCGCTTTTCATTCGCGAAACTACATCGGTAAATCATCATACTTATAAATTTTCAAGGCGTGCTTTTACAGAAGGTATTGTTGTTATTGACGATCCTGCATCAATTATAAAATGTACGAATAAAGTTTATCTCGCTGAACTCCTGACGAAATATAAAATACATACTCCTAAAACCATGATAGTTCATAAAGAGAACCAAACAGTTCTCGAACAGGAACTTGGATTTCCTGTTGTATTAAAACAGCCCGACAGTTCTTTTTCACAAGGTGTCATAAAAGTTGAAAGCAGAGAAGAACTTCAAAATAATCTAAAAATGATGCTGGATAGTTCTGATCTGGTTATAGCGCAGGAATATTTATACTCTGAATTCGACTGGAGAATTGGCATCCTGGATAAAAAGCCGATTTATGCCTGCAAGTACTTTATGGCAAAGGATCACTGGCAAATATATAACTGGAAACAAAGCGGTAAGGATAAAGAAGGTGAGTTTAAAACCTTCCCTGTTGATGTTGTGGATAGTGATATTGTAAAAACGGCAGTTAAAGCCGCTAACCTTATCGGGGACGGTCTTTACGGTGTCGATTTGAAAAAAATTGATAATAAGGTGTATGTTATTGAAGTTAATGATAATCCGAGTATCACATCCGGTGTGGAAGACGCGATTCTTCAGCAGGACTTATACAGAATAATTATTGAATCATTTTATGAAAGACTTGAAAAGTCGCGCATGGTAAAAGAGGTGCAATTATGAGTGTTCTTCATATTTATGAAGGGTTCGGCATAGAGTTGGAATATATGATCGTTGATCGGGATACGCTAAAAGCTAAACCAATCAGTGATGAAATACTAAAAGTGGTTACCGGCGCTTACAACTCGGATTATGATAATGGAAACATCTCCTGGTCAAATGAGCTCGTACTCCATGTTATTGAAATAAAAACCAACGGTCCAAGAAATAAACTATGCGGTTTGGAAAATGATTTTTTGATCAACATAAATGAAATTACGGAAATCCTGAAAAATTTTAACGCTAAACTCCTCCCTACCGGCGCACACCCGCTTTTTATTCCACGCGATGAGACTAAATTATGGCCTCATGAAAACAATCCCGTATATGACGCATACAACCGGATATTCAACTGTGACGGACATGGATGGTCGAATTTGCAGTCAACCCATATAAATTTACCGTTCGCGAATGATGATGAATTTTACAGGTTACATACAGCAATTCGTTGTGTACTGCCGATAATTCCCGCTCTAACCGCAAGTACACCGTTAATCGAAGGTAAAAACACCGGTATTATAGACACACGGCTTGATTTTTATAAGAACAATCAGAAAAAAATCCTGAGTCTTGCAGGTGATGTTATCCCGGAATTGATCACTTCTAAGGGAGAATACCAAAATAAAATATTTAGTCGGATATTTGCCGATATCGAAAAATATGATACTGATGATATATTAAAAAACGAGTGGTTGAATTCCCGTGGAGCAATCGCGAGATTCGACAGAAACGCTATAGAAATAAGAATAATAGACTTGCAGGAATCACCCATCGCGGATGTATCGTTGGCTGCACTAATTATTGAAGTTATACATTTAATTTCTGAAGATCCTCAGATGCTCGCCAGTGCCGCAACATTATCCCAGAAAGAGCTGGTCTCGATTTTAAACTCAACAATTAAATATGGTGAACAGGTAGTCATAACAAATGAGGATTATTTGTCATTATTTGAAATGAAATCCGAAATTAAAGCGGGTGAACTATGGGCAATCCTGTTAGAAAATATCGGACAGAATCCAATATTTATGTCAGAGGCTCAGCTCAAAACCGCCAAAGAAATAATAAAGCGGGGCACACTTTCCAGTCGTATTATTACTGCTATCAAAAATGATTACAGTATGCAAAATATAAAATCAGTTTATCAGCGGTTGTCAGCTTGCCTTTTGAATAACGAAATATTTCACCCTTAACCGGTTAAACAAGATATTGGAATAAATCCGGTTTGTTGTTCAGGTATTCGTACTTAAAGCCGGATTTTTTCATTCTATCAACGAGTGGTAGAAAATCACTACTCTGTTTTAACTCTATTCCAACGAGTGCCGGACCTTTTTCCCTGTTATGTTTTTTGGAATACTCGAATAGAGTAATGTTGTCATCAGTACCAAGTACATCATTTACAAACTGCTTCAAAGCTCCTGCCCTTTGAGGGAATCGGATTATAAAATAATGTTTCAGACCTTCATAAAGCAGAGAACGTTCCTTTATTTCCTCAGTTCTTGTGATATCATTATTACTACCACTTACGATGCAGACCACATTTTTGTTTTTTATCTCTTCTTTATAAAAATCAAGCGCGGTTATCGATAATGCTCCCGCAGGTTCTACAACAAGCGCGTCAAGATTATAAAGTTCAAGAATGGTCGTACAAATTTTTCCTTCGGGCACAGTAATAAAATCGTCGATATATTGCCGGCACATCTCAAATGTTTTTTCACCCGGTTTTTGCACAGCAGCACCATCAACAAATTTGTCAATTTCATCCAGCTCAGTTACAGCATCATTTTTAATTGAAAGCCCCATCGCTGCTGCCCCTTCGGGTTCAACACCGATAATTTTAACCTCAGGTGCAAGGTTTTTAATCGCTGATCCAACACCTGACGCTAGTCCTCCGCCACCTGTTGGGAGGAACACATAATCAGGTATCTCACTCATCTGTTGCAGTATTTCCAAACCGATCGTTCCCTGTCCCGATATTACCTTTTCATCATCAAAGGGATGAATAAAACTTGCGTTATTTTCTTTGCAATACTCCATCGCAAAACTCGATGTATCGTCATATGTATCACCGAGCAACTCAATCTCGATGAAATCACCGCCAAAAAGTTTCACCTGATTGATTTTCTGCTGCGGGGTGGTTACAGGCATAAATATTTTACCTGTTATTTTTAGCAGACTACATGAGTAGGCTACGCCTTGTGCATGATTCCCGGCGCTGGCACACACAACACCTCTGGATATTTCTGCTTTGGATAACGAGCTGATTTTATTGTACGCCCCCCTGATTTTATAGGAACGCACAATCTGCAAGTCTTCACGTTTCAGGAATATATTTGCGCTGTAACGTTTGGAAAGTAATTGATTTCGAAGAAGCGGGGTTGTATTTACAACCCCGTTCAATTTTTCTTGCGCCAAAACTATATCAGAAATTTTATCACTTTTGTAATTAATATATTTGCTGCTGTATTGTTCAAACATAAGCACCTGTGATTTATTGATTTTCAGGACGAAGTTTTCTTACCTGCGCGCCTGCCTGCCATAATTCCGAATCACGAATTTCTTTTAATTCTACTTCAAGCTTTTCACGATAATCGGGTTTACTGTTTGCTTCTATAACAATTTCAGCTTCATTACCGCTTGCGACACTCTTGTACAAATCTTCAAATACAGGTGAAACAGCCTCTCTGAATTTGTGTCGCCAATCGAGAGCACCTCGCTGCGCTGTAACTGATGTATTCGCGTACATCCAGTCCATTCCGTTTTCGGCGACTAAAGGCATTAAACTTTGTGTGAGTTCTTCTACTGTTTCATTAAACGCTTCGGAAGGTGAATGCCCGTTTTTTCTGAGAACATTATACTGTGCCTCAAAAACTCCGGCGAGAGCACCCATCAGAATACCTCTCTCACCAGTAAGATCACTGAATACTTCCTTTTTGAAATCTGTTTCAAACAGATACCCTGACCCTACAGCCATTCCAAGCGCCTTAACTCTTTCATGAGCCTTTCCTGTAGCGTCCTGGAAGACGGCATAGCTTGAATTAATTCCTTTACCCTGCACGAACATTCTTCTTAGTGAAGTTCCTGAACCCTTGGGCGCGACAAGAATAACATCCACATCGGCAGGTGGTACAATTCCGGTTTTATCCTTGTATGTGATTCCGAATCCATGTGAAAAGTACAATGCTTTACCGGGGGTTAAATGTTTTTTAATGGTTTCCCACTGTGATATTTGCCCCGCGTCAGAAAGGAGGTATTGAACTATAGTTGCTTTTTCAGCGGCTTCTTCAATTTCAAACAAAGTTTTTCCCGGTTCCCAGCCATCGGAAACAGCTTTATCCCACGTTTTGCTTCCTTTTCTCTGTCCTACAATCACATTAAAACCGTTATCCTTCATATTCAAAGATTGACCCGGCCCCTGAACTCCGTAGCCTATCACCGCTATCACTTCAGCTTTTAGTACTTCACGCGCTTTTTCGAGTGAAAATTCTTCACGTGTTACAACATTTTCTTCTACTCCGCCAAAATTTAGTTTCGCCATTATACTTCCTCGTTATATTCAAGTTTTTCAAATTCATTTACTGTGTCTTTCATTATAGCCACTCTCCCGGATCTCACAAACTCAACTATTCCGAACGGCTTTAATTTTTCAAATAATTCGGCTGTTTCTTCTTTATGTCCGGTTTTTTCGATTATCAGATGATCTTTTTCGATTGTCAGCAATCTCGCGTTATTTTCTCTGATGATTGTTTCAATTCCCAATCCGTCCCTGATAGCGGAAACAGATAGTTTATACAGCGCGATTTCCTGATATATCAACTCATCAGTTTTATGATAATGCGCTCTGATAACATCAACCTGTTTTTCAATTTGTTTTACAACTTTTTGTACCTGTTCCAATTCTTCCCGAATAACTATAGTATATCTGTGTATTCCTTCAACTTCAGATTGTGATGCTGTAATACTTTCTATATTGATATGTCTTCGAGTGAATATGATCGTTACTCTATGAAGCATACCGATATGGTTTTCGGTAAAAATTGAAAGTGTATATTCCTGTTTCATTTTAACTCCTTATGATAACCTTATTTCGGAAACAGAAGCACCTGTAGGTACCATCGGAAATACATTATCCTCCTGCTCAACCATTACTTCCAGAAAATATGGTCCTTCTGTACTTAACATCTCATCGATGCTCGAATCCAGATGTTCTCGCTGATCTAAACGTCTGCCGGGAATACCAAATCCATCAGCGATCTTTACAAAATCGGGGTTGGTCATTTCCGTAAATGAATAGCGACTCTCAAAAAAGAGTTCCTGCCATTGCCGAACCATACCCAGAAATTGGTTATTTAACACAACTATTTTTATACCAATTTTGTATTGCGCTATCGTTGCCAATTCCTGAATAGTCATCTGAAAACCACCGTCTCCAATAATGGCAAGAACAGACTTATCCGTACTGCCAATTTTTGCTCCCATGGATGCCGGCAGACAAAATCCCATAGTTCCCAAACCTCCGGAGGTTATGGACAACGATTTTCCCGAATGTTCAAAATATCTCGCCGTAACCATTTGATGTTGTCCTACATCGGTAACAACAATTGTATCATCAGGAGTCTTTTCAGAAAGTTTTTTTACAACTTCTGCCATTCTCAATTTTCCGGCATCAGGTTTAATTTCTTTGGAAATCACCTGATCAAACTCCTCATCATAAAGTGTGTTAAAAGATGAAAGCCATTTTTCATGATTTTTTTTATCAACAAAATTCACTAATGATGTTAACGCTTCTTTTGCGTCGGCATGTACCGCGACATCAGTTTTTACATTCTTGTCGATTTCGGCGTCATCAATTTCGATATGAATTATTTTTGCGTTGGTAGCATACCGCTTCAGATCACCGGTGACCCTGTCGTCAAAACGCATACCAATCGCGATAATTAAATCTGCCTCATTAGTAAGTTTGTTTGGCCCATAATTACCGTGCATACCCAACATTCCAACATTTAACGGATGAGTCGTTGGCAAGGAAGATATACCGAGCAAAGTCCATGCAGCCGGGATACCGGTTTTTTCGATGAATTTCCTGAATTCGGTATCAGCTCCTGATAAGCTTACCCCCTGCCCGAAGAGTACCAGAGGTTTTTCGGATTTATTAATAAGTGTAGCGGCAGCTTTTACCTGTTCTATATTCAATTTTGGTTTGGGTTGATAGCTTCTTATTTTTTTCGCGGACTGATAATAATAAACAAACTCACTAAACTGGGCATCTTTTGTAATATCAATAACAACAGGCCCCGGTCTTCCCGATTTAGCAATGTAAAAAGCGTTTGCTATTGCTGTGGGAATTTCCTCGGCGTTTGTTACCTGATAATTCCACTTGGTAACTGGCATTGAAATACCAACAACATCAGTCTCCTGAAACGCGTCTGTTCCCAACAGAAAAGATCCAACCTGCCCCGTAATACATACAAGCGGAGTAGAATCAATAAAGGCATCTGCAATACCGGTTATCAGATTAGTTGCTCCCGGACCCGAGGTAGCAAAACATACTCCCACCTTTCCTGATGCCCGCGCGTAGCCCTGAGCAGCGTGAACAGCTCCCTGCTCATGCCTTGTAAGTACATGATTTACTTTATCCCTGTAGTCATAAAGCGCGTCATAAACAGGCATAATAGCGCCGCCGGGATACCCGAAAATTGTTTCCACTCCTTCCATAAGTAGCGATTTAATTATTGCTTCCGCTCCGGAAACCTTGGCGGGTTTATTTAGCTCCGGATTGAAATTATCCGGGAATGAGTATGTCCCTTTCAAATTTCCCGCGGATGAAAATTCAGATCCTTTCACGATAGAACTCCTTCCATTTTAAAGATCAGTCAAGCAGCCGTGAGAAGCGTCGGTCACACTTTTGGCGTACTTAAATAAATATCCGTTTTTAACACGTAAATCTGGTTTGCTCCATTCTGATTTTCTTTTTAACAGCTCTTTCTCATCCACAAGGAGTTGAAGAACTTTATGTGTGGTATCAATTTTGATTTTGTCACCATCTTTAATTAATGCAATGGTTCCACCTTCCATCGCTTCCGGGGTAATATGCCCCACAACAAAACCATGAGTTCCCCCTGAGAATCGACCGTCGGTAATTAGCGCAACATCTTTTCCCAATCCCGCGCCCATTATCGCCGATGTAGGTTTTAACATTTCCGGCATGCCGGGTCCACCTTTGGGTCCCTCATAACGAATCACTACCACATCACCCTTTTTAACTTTTCCTGCTGCGATGCCTTCATTAGCTTCAAATTCGCTGTTAAACACTACGGCTGTACCTTCGAAGTAATCTCCCTCTTTACCAGTTATTTTCGCTACAGAACCTTTTTCAGCAAGATTACCATACAATATTTGTATGTGTCCCGATTTTTTGATCGGATTTTCGATCGGAAAGACTACATCCTGACTTTTCCCGATCGGACGAATATCCTCGAGATTTTCTCCGAGTGTTTTGCCGGTTACGGTTAAACAATCACCATTCAACAATTTGTTTTTCAGTAAATATTTCATCAATGCGGGTACACCTCCAGAATTATGCAGGTCTTCCATCAAATATTTACCGGATGGTTTCAGGTCAGAGAGATATGGAGTTCTGTCACTGATTTCCTGAAAATCATCAAGTGTGAATTCTATTCCGCAGGTTTTTGTGATTGCCAGAAAATGTAAAACAGCATTGGTGCTGCCACCCAGAGCCATCACAAGAGTAAGCGCGTTTGTAACAGATTCACGCGTAATTATATCAAGTGGCTTTATATCTTTTTGAAGCAGATTATTTATCGCGGATGCGATATGTTTTGGTTCGAGCTTTTTAATATTGGATTGTGCCGGATTTGAGGAATTATACGGGAGTGACATACCCATAGCTTCTATTGCCGACGCCATGGTGTTCGCGGTGTACATTCCTCCGCATGCACCTGGTCCTGGACAAGCCCTTTTTATCACATTATTGTAATCATCCTCTGATATCTTCCCGGATACATGCTCCCCCCAAGCCTCGAATGCGGAAACAATATTAAGCTTCTCACCTTTATATTCTCCGGGTGAAATTGTACCCCCGTAAACCAAAATTGAGGGTCTGTTTAATCTTGCCATCGCCATGATAGCGCCCGGCATATTTTTATCACAACCGGTAATAGCAACCAAACCATCGTAATAATGCGCGCTGCTGATTGTTTCGATAGAATCGGCTATAATTTCACGGCTCGGAAGCGAAAATCGCATCCCGAAAGTCCCCATTGAAATCCCGTCACTGACACCGATGGTGTTAAAACGCAAGCCTTTTAGTCCCTTCCTGTTTACTTCAGCTTTAATATCATCCGCTATCTCATTTAGATGCATATTACACGGGTTGCCGTCATATCCCGTACTCGCTATACCAACTATACTTTTATCAAAATCTTGATCGTTGAACCCTGCACCATACAACATTGCCAGTGAAGCCGGGAGAGATTTATCATTTGTTAGAGTTTTGCTAAATTTTTTCATTGTTTTTTACATCGCCCTTTTTGACTGATCAAATTTGTTCCTTACAATTAGCTCATATTGTTCTTTAAGCATTTTGCCTATTGAATTTTCCCATTTTATCGGAAAGGTATATTCATCCATTGATTCCATACCCACAACCTCTGCCGCGGTACCAGTAAAAAACGCGGAATCAGCGGATTTTAATTCTGCTGGAGTAATATCTTTTTCTACAACCTCAATTTGATTTGAAAGCGCCAATTCAATTATTACAGAGCGGGTAATTCCGGGAAGAATATGTCCTTTTTGCGGAGTGAATAATTTGCCATCTTTTTCAACAAACACATTCGCGCCTGGTCCCTCTGCAACATTGCCGTTCATATCCAGCAGCAACGCTTCATCGTAACCTCTGCTTTTTGCTTCATTTACAGCAAGAATCGAGTTTATGTAATGTCCCGCTATTTTAGCGTCAACAAAACTGGAATTCGGATTGGGTCTTTGAAACGGTGATAAAGTTACTCTCAGAAGTTTTTCACCAAGATAAGGTGGCCACTCCCAGGCACATATAAACAGATTCACCTCGTCACTCGATTTGAGGCTCATGTCAACGCCTGTATAAACCAGGGGTCTGATATACGCGTCAGTGAATCTGTTCATTTCCAGTAATTCATAGGTGGCATCCAACATCTCTTCAGGAGATAAATTAAGTTTCAGACTCATCTTATCGGCTGAATATTTAAGTCGTTGGAAGTGTTCGAGTCCCATGAAAATCTTCGCGCCATTTTCAGTTGAGTACGATTTGATACCTTCAAACACAGCATTACCATAGTGTAACGATTGCGAGTAGAGGTTAACCGAGCAATCTCTTGCATTTAGAAAACCCCCGTTGAGAAAGACAATACTTTTTTCAGTGAAATACATAATAGCTCCGGATGAATAAAAAAAAAGCCCTTCCACATTTGGTGAAAGAGCTTTATAATTTTCTTTAATTTTATTTACAGCACTCTCACCCGTCGATTATTCCAATAATGACGATAATAATAATGCTGATAATTATATGTGAATTCGTTTTATACATAATAAAAAAGCCATCCCAATTGGAATGGCTTATAAAAATCTATACCATTCCCGGGTCATCCGATAATGACAATAATAATAATGATAATATTTATAATCGTGTTTTTCATATTTATTGAATGTGAAAATATTACACTAAGGTTGTCCAGTCAAGAAAAAATATTTGTTTGCTAAAAATAATAATGATACCGTTAATATTTATGCATGATAAACGTATAAATAAATCTGCACTTCTTGTTATTACAAATAATTAAATATAATTTTTATAGATACTTTAATAATAATATCTTTTTACGAGGTCACATGAAAATATTTTACATAATAATGCTTGTAACTTCAATACTGTTTTCGCAGGATAATAGATCATTCAGAACAGATGACATTACTCCATATCCTGATCAGTCTGTCACATCCGGAATTCAATATCAATATCTCGGAATCACAAAATCCCCTCTAAGTAAAGTAGTTCGCAAAGTTTTACTCGAGGAAGGAACAAATACATCATGTGGATATTGCGCGCAATACAACCCGGGAATCAAACAATTTATGGATCAACATCCCGATTCGCTGGTCAATGTAACTTATCATGTTTATTGGCCCGGAAATAATGACCCGATGTATCAGGCAAACACTACTCAAATTGCACAACGAATAAACTATATCGGAATTAATGCGGTTCCAAGAGTTGATATCGATGGAATTGTTAAAGATGTATGGCCATTAACACCCTCGGGGTTGAACAATGTTTTCAACCAACGACAAGACGCGCTCACAAATCTTGATATAAGTGTTGTAGATGAAATGATTGGTGAAGATTCAATCCGCGCTACAATTACCGTTGATATTCTGGAAGAGCTGCCGACAGGTAATTATAAATTGCGCGTTTATTCGCTTGACCGTAAAATTGTCTATCCATATGCGCCGGGCAATAACGGTGAAAAAGAGTTTGAATATGTATTCAGAAGAGGATATCCCGATATGTCAGGTACATCAATTCCTCTTACGGTTGGCACCCATGAATATACCATTACTTATGAAAGGGAAGAAATCTGGGGTTCTGGTTTGATATATACAATTGCTTTTGTCCAGAATGATAACAATAAAGAGATCCTGAATGCGGATATGAGTAATTTTTATTATTTGCCACAGTCAGCTCCATTGGCCTCACCTCAAAACAATAAAGTTACAGAGTCATCATCGGTTATCTTAAGCTGGAATGAAGCTGTAAATGCTGACAAATATAGACTTGAGTTATCAGAATCAGAGAATTTCACAGAATATTACCACTATTCAAATTTACTTTCTGAAACTACTTATAATCTCGGTGAGCTTGGTGAATCAAAAAAACTATACTGGCGCGTAAAAGCATTCAGTGATTCAGATTCAGCGCTTTATTCAGAAGTCTGGAATTTCGCCACACCACTCAATAAACCTTATAATCTCGATGGTGAACACCTGACAGATAAAATAAGTCTGAATTGGAACGATTTTTCTGAATACGAAACCGGCTTTGTAATTGAGCGCGCGATTACTCAGGGAATTGGTATAATGTTTCGTGAACTCGATACGGTTAACTCTAATATTACAACTTATGATGATAACGATATTTCAGCCACCGGATTTTACTATTATCGGATTAAAGCAATCAGTGATGTTTCACACTCAGCTTATAGCGATAGCGTGATGTATGATTTGAAGGTTGGTGTTGAAGAAGTTGATCTTGCGGAATTGACGTTTACTCTGGATCAAAATTTCCCGAATCCGTTTAACCCTGTAACTAATATTAGTTTTACAATCCCGGTAGAACGAAACAATAAAGAAGCTTCATTAATTATCTATGACATGTTGGGTAAAGAAGTTGAAGTATTACATCAAGGAGAATTAACTTCAGGCAAACATCAGATACAGTTTACTCCCGAAAACTTAACGAGTGGAATTTATTTTTATAACCTGGTATCAGGCGAATATTCACTTACTAAAAAGTTAGTTTACCTTAAATAGTATTTTTTCAGACCGGGTTATTGCCCGGTCTTACCCTTCTCTAAAAGTTCATTCATCACTTTGAAAGCGATTTCATCTTTATCCTCTAGTGAGGACACATATTCTTTTAATTCGGTTTGCTTTCGTTTAAATATCTCATATTTCAAGAGAAAAGCCACTTTATCAAACTTTTTTGATTTAACATAATTATCCAGAATATCAAAAAATACTCTGCGTTCGAACAGTGGTGATCGAGGTAAATAGATATTCAGGAAATACAATATCTGCTCAAACGTTTCGTACGCATTTTCTCTGTCGTTAATTCTGGAAAAATACTTTGCTTTTTCATATAAACTGGACACCAGAACATCTGTTATGCCAAGTACTGAGCCAATCTCAATATTTGAATTTAACAAATTAAGAGTTATCACAGAATCAAGTGAGTCTTCATTGATAATTTCAGTCTGGATCTGAAGTCTTCTATATTGGATCTCCTTCCATTTATATGTTTCACCGGTAGTTTCAGCCAGAGAAATCGCTATTTTATATAAGGAATCCGCTTTTGAAAAGTTGTGCAGGTAAGTGTTGGCATTTGCCAGGTAAAAAAGAGCAACCATTCTTTGTTTTTCAAACCCGGTTTCGAACAAGTATTGCTCTACAGGAGGCATATGCACGAGTACAGAGTCATATTGACCGGCATTGTGAAAGTCCTCCGCCCGCTGCCAGTCAAAACTTATATCCTGCGCAGTTATATTTGTAATAATTAGAAATAATAATGAAATGATATATCTCAAAACGGTCTCGTTTAGTTTAATTTCAGGTGTTAAAAATAATAAAATATTTGTGACTTGAATATTGAATAATTTTTCCGTTTCTTTAAAAAAGGAAGGTGCTAAGCACGTAGCAGGAATTTACGTTACTTGCACCTTCAGTAGACCGACCGTTACAAATGAAAGGAGTGTTTTATTAGGAGTGTTAAACTTTTATTTTCTTCCTTATAAACTTCGATTTATTTTCTACTAAAATAAACTATTGCTACTTTTAATGCAAAACATAAATTATTTTTTTTAAATATACAAATATCATATTGATATTTTTTTTAATAAAAATAACTAATTGGTGATATTTAATACCTTATTTTAGATGTGCATAAAGTTTCTTCAATGGATTGAGTACAATTAACTCAACTTGACCGGCAGGTTTTGAGCTATTTTCGAACTTTTCACTAAGAGATTCTTCTCCCTCAATTTTTTTTCCTTCAAGCAATACTAACATTTTCCCTGAAATGTAACTCAAATCCGAGGATAATTCTCTTATCTCTTCAAGTATAGGGTTCTTGCTAATAATTTCGTTCAACTTAATATCATTCTTGCTCCATATTTTAAGGAAGTCAGTGACCTCATCCTTTCCGGAACCATCACTTATATATTGATCTACCAACAAATTAAATAGTCTTGCGTCTGGTGCATCGGGTACGGCAGCGTCAACAACTCTCGTGAGAGGTGACTGCTGTGTATAATCTTTTAACTGTCCCCTTCTATAATTTTTGACGGGTTCAACAACATCAAGAAATGTTTTCAATGGAGTTAAATTTGATTCATTGTTTGTCAATCTTCTCATCATCATTTGCTGATTCTTAATATGCAACAACCCCAGCTCTTCCATCCTGAAACTAATATAATTGAGGCGCTCGTACATATCATCAATATCATTGGAAAGATTTTTAGACCATAATCGTTCAGCAATGGCAGCTGTTCTGGGCCATATGCGGGAATCAACGGTTTCTTCTGTAACAAACTCTGCCCACATCGTTGCTTCTCCACCAAGAACCAGTTTTTTCTCTTCATCCGAAAGATCAATATCTTCCGGTAAAGGATCATTCAGATAATGATCTCTGGCCGGATGTATCAAGTCAATATAATAACCGTTCGAAAGTATAACCTGGAAACCAGATTTTGCCGCTTTTTCAAGTCCGGTTTTACCACGCCACGATTGTATCACGATGTTCTTTGGCATATCGTCATGCTGAATTTCATCCCATCCAACCATTTTTTTATCATATTTGGTCAATATCTTCAGAACCCGATTGTTGAAATATGCTTGTAGCGCGTGATTGTCCTTTATATCGTTTTGCTGCATAAACAACTGAATTTCCGGGTTGGAATCCCAGTGTTTTCCGCTATTTTCGTCGCCACCGATATGGAAATATTGGTCAGGGAACAAAGAAGTCATTTCTGCAAATAAGGTATCAAGAAAATTATATGTGTATTCATTAATAGGATTCAAGGTTGCATCGAATATACCCCACTTCCTTTCGATGGAATATTCCTGCTTTTTACTGGAGAGTTCAGGGTAACCTACAAGCCAGCTTGTAGCATGTCCGGGTATATCAAACTCAGGAACTACTCTGATTCCGAAAAGTGATGCGTAATTTATAATTTCCTTTATCTGCTCCTGGGTAAAATATAAGCCATCAGAACCCATCTGTGTCAGTAACGGATACTCCCTGCTCTCTACTCTGAATCCCTGATCTTCACTAAGATGTAGATGAAGCACATTCATTTTTGCAGCGGCAAGCCCTCTGATATTTCTCTTTATCACTTCAAGTGGCATAAAATGACGGCACACATCCATCAGGAGTCCGCGCCAAACAAATCGCGGTTCATCTTCTATTTCGCATCCGACAAAATAATAAGATTTATCCGCACCCGATAACTGGAGTAGTGTTTCCAATCCTCTGATCGCGCCGATATCTGTTTTTGCCTTCAATAATATTTTATTCGATAAAACAGTTAGTTTATAAGATTCATCTTCCCCGGGTTTTAGTTCACCCTCCCGATCAATAGAAATGACTAGAGAGGGGTTATCAACCTTTGCATTTTCATTTATAAGACCCTGCTTGAAAAATGTGCCGGTTCTCCCATCAAGTCGTTTAATAAAATGATTAGCATTAAAAATGAGTCTCTCTGTAATGATCTTGTCAAAACCAATCGTAAAGTTCTCTTCTATTTCAAACCTGGAGTTATTATATTCTATTTTTTCCGGTATTGGCATTAAAATCGGTTCCGCGACTTGCCCAAGTACACCACCAAACAATAAAAACGATACTATAATTATTCTGACTAATTTTGACATGATTCACCCGATTAGTTTTCTATAAAAATATTTTCGCCGGTAACTTTTGTTCTGCTGATATTATCCAAAGTGTATTCCAGGATCAATTCATCGTCACCTTCTGCTTCAAAATATTCCACTCTTATTTTTTGATATCCTTCATCCAGAGCTACTTCACCAATTTTCTCATCTGAACTGTCATGTCTTCCATCATTATCAACAATCAATTTGTCATTTATATATAACCTGCTACCATCATCAGACCTAAGGAAAAACTTGTACAAACCTTTGGTATCTGCTTTGAGATATCCCTCAAATATAATCTGATAATGATCCCCCGCATTCGAGACATCATTCGGATGCAGTTTTTTTGATATTCCTTCTCTGAGTAGTTTAGAATTCATTCCAGAAAAGGATTCGATATTCTGTTCGTAGTATTTATACCTTATACCCTGAACCGGATTCTCAATTTTATGAGGGGAATCATACTCTAATTTATTCAATACAACCTGACGGGTAATACTCCTTACCTTACCACCCGCCTGGACAAAGTATTTAACCGTGGAAGTTTTATTCACTTTGAATGGGGCTTCGTATTTTGTTGAATTATAATCGGGTTCGGAACCATCTGTTGTGTAATAATAATGTGTACCCGGTTTTTCCGGGAAATACAATTCAATCTCATCAACAAAATTTAGTTTGTCAAAATCGTTATTGTCTTTGGTCTCAATATTATAAGCTTCGCTTAATACAGAAGGTTCACCAATAATTTTGAAGCCATAAGCAGCGGTTTCAGGAAACCTGAATTCATCTCTTATCTCTGCGGGAATATGGATAATAGTTCCTTCTCTATCAATGAACTCCCACTCAAGTGGTTTATCATAACCCAGGAGATATATCTCACTTCCGGTATCCGGTTTAATCTGTAACAAATTTAATTTGTTTTTCGGCCATTCGTATGTGAAAGCATATACCGCCGAACTATCTTTTTTAATTGTATATCGAACATTATATCCGTCATTTTGATGCACCCATTTTCGGGTTTCGTAAATTCCCTCTCCATTTGTCTCAAGCCACTCACCCATCTGTAGGAGTCTTTCCTGCATAATAACCGGTATTCTGCCATCCGCGGTAGGACCAATATTGAGTAGTAGATTTCCTCCGTTACTCACCAAATCGACAAACATTCTGATCAAGTCCTCTGAAGTCTGATACTCATAAATCGATTCATTTCTGTTAAAGCCAAAAGAGTCACCAATTCCCCTGCACTCTTCCCACGGATGTGAAGTATTACTCATACCGGTTGTATATTCGGTTGCGAAATATCCACCCCTCTTAAAATTTACATCTTTTCCCCAGCGGTCATTCACAACAACATATTCCCCTATAGCGGGATGATTGTATAACCACGCCAGAATTTGCTTGCTTTGCCACACCTCGGATGTATGATCCCAATCTCCATCGGCGAAAATAATATCAGGTTTATAGGTATTAACCAGATCAGTAAATTGCGGGATCATCTGCTCTTGTACATACTTCTCAACTTTACCTTTTGGTGAGTCATTAGTCCATTCATAAATTGGATTATACCATTCCGGGAGTGAATAGTATAATCCCATCCTTACACTGGTTTTTCTCACTGCATCTGTTAACGTACCGATTATATCTACACCCGGTCCATTATCGATAACATTCCAGCCCGGACGATGTTTGCTACCCCATAAACAGTAGCCGTCATGATGTTTTGAGGTAAGAATTACGTATTTCGCACCGCTATTTTCAAAATAGCCGGCCCACTCATCCGGATCATAAAAGGTAGTTTTAAAATCTTTAGCAAAATTTTTGTAATGAAAATCTTCACCATAAACCTTTTTGTGGAAATCCCATACCGGCTCTCTTTTTTCTCTCCAGTATTTATAATACCATTCGGCATATTCCCCTTTTGCGTTAAAGGAGGGAACCGAATAAACGCCCCAGTGAATGAATATTCCTAATTTAGCGTCTCTGAACCATTCAGGCGTTTCTCTTTGATCAAGCGAATTCCAATCAGGAATATATTTTGTATTATTCTGACCAAATAAAATCGTAGAAAAGAACAAGATCAAAAAAATGAGGTGAAGTTTTTTCATTTTATCTCCATACAATTATTAAAAAACCCAAAACCTTGTTAGTCCCGGGTTTGATAAACAATCTAATAAATTTTTCAATAACATAAATCTAACGAATTGATTACGCCTGAGTCTCCCAATTGCGTGGCACAGATATTTGAGGCACCTTGAAGTATTCGTTCAATATCAGGCACGCTGCACCAACCGCGACGGAATGATAACCATCAACACTTGTAACAATCTTGAGCGCTTCACTCGTTAAACTGAGAAGTTCCAACTCTATTACGTCCCTGACAGGTTCAATTATAAGATCTCCCAATTCGGATATATCTCCTGAAATAATTAGCCCCTCTGGATTCAGAAGCGCGATTGGAGTTGAGATCAGCGTTCCAATAATGTGTCCGAGGCGTTTTATAAATACTTTCGCTACCTGATCTTCCTGCTTTGCGGCTTCAATAATAACTTTTAAATCTATCGCGCTAATATTATCGCAATAGTGCTTTAAAACGTGCCCTTCTTCAAGTTTATTGTTAATGGAGATCAGTACATCCCTTATCTTGGGTAAATGTTTATTCAACTCGCCGGCACAGCTGCTTTTACCACGGTGCAGTTTGCCATTTAGGATCAGTCCTATACCAATTCCACCAACATTCTGGTTGAATTGAGCCAGCACAGTTATTGAATTCACAAAACCTTTACCCTTACCTACCCATGCTGCTCCGAGAGCTGCTACATTCGCGTTATTATCAATCATAACCGGGAAATCAAAAACCTCTTCCAAACCGGTCATTACATCAAAATTAAGCATCGGGATAACATCTGTTGTAACAATTTTCCCCTCAATGCTGTTAATTACTCCGGCGAACGCAATTCCTACCCCAATAAATTTTTCTTTCTCAATCTTTGATTCCAGAATTACCGAATCAACGCAAAGTTTAATATTTTGAACCAGATCGGGGAGATCTTTGGCAACACTCATAGGATAACTGTGGGCGGTTACAACTTCACCCTCGAGGTTGAGTACCACCGCTTTAATCTCTCTTGACTCAACATCAAGCCCGACTACATAATGCGAATGGCCATTTAATTTCCAGATAAACGGCTTTTTACCACCTTTGTCTGTAGACTCCCCTTTACCCAGATTTGTAACGAGATCTTTATTTGAGAGATCCTTGAGAATATTAAATATTGTGGAGGGGCGCATACCCGTTGCCTGAACAAGCTCACTGCTGGAAATTATGTTGTTTTCCCTTATAAGATTAAGAACGATTTGCTCGTTCATATTCTTCAAAAACTTAAAGTCACCCTTTAGCATCTGAAACCCGTATATATCTTCCTAAATACCATTATTAAAATAATAAATTTGTTCGAATCACTTTAACTTATTTGATCAATTGTATAATATTTATTACTTACTATAAAAAAAACCATTATTGTTACGATGATATAAGTGGGAAAATTAAAGATTGCTGGACTATGAAATATTTACCAATACTACTAATTGTACTATTATCATTACCTGGTTGTAAGGAAGAAGATAGCCCCGTTGAATCGGCGGGCAATCTTCTCGGAAATATTACCGGAATAATAACCGATTCAGAAACGGGCAATGTAATTCCGCAGGTACTCGTCACTACCCAGAACTCCACAAGCTCTGTTATAACTGATATTGATGGTGTGTTTTTTATCGAGAATGTATCCCCGGGTAATTATACACTGGTTGCCGAAAAAGCGGAATATGTAGTTTCACAAGTAAGTGTTCGCGTTGATAGCGGTTTAACAACTACGGCAGATATTGTCCTGACTAAAGAGAAAGATCCCGAAAGCGGGATTCTTGAGGGACAGGTTATAAATGCATCTGATGATTCCGGCATCGAGACTGCGGTAGTAACAATAACATCCGAAGATGAATCAAATAGTATTAACCTTACCAAAATATCTGACACGAATGGTAATTATCAGTTTCTTGATATTCCTCCAGGTAATTATGCCGTTTCAGCCAGTAAGTTTGATTACGTTACCAAGACAATAAACATAAATATAATTGCCGATAGTACTTCTTTTGCCGCTATTCAATTGGTGCCAAAGTATGGAATAATAGAAGGAACGGTGACAGATAAAGCGACCAATCTCCCTATTGAAGGAGCTCTGATTAGCACAACTCCCGCTACTAACACTGTAACAACAGATTCTGAAGGGAAATATAAAATTGATTACGCTCCAACAGCTACCGGAGTGAGTGTTAATTATACCATCAGTGCCGTAAAAGATGGATACACGGATGCTTCTGTGCAAGTCAATGTGAATCCGGGAAGAACCACAACAGCCAATATTCAGATGTAGGTATGAGAAAATTAACTCTGCTTTTTATACTGTTACTTTTTACTATAAATCACACTTCCGCACAAAAGAAAGACGGAATTCCTGTTTTATCTGATGTACTGGAATATTTTTCCGGATTGGAAAATGATTCGTTGACATTTCTTGAGACTAACTGGTGGAATAACAAAGAAATTTCAGAAGTTCTTTCAGGTATCAGGTTTTCCGGGTATTACACAGAAGATAAAACACAGGGAATTGTCCTTTACGAAGTTACAGGATTACCGGTTTGGCTTGAGGGACCTGATAATTTTAAGTTTGGCGCTTCCTCGGGGTTTACGCTTAATCCGTTTATTATCCAGTTCAACTATTCAGAACATGAGATTGACCTCGGCGAAGCAGATTTAATATTTGCTTTACCACCAATCAATCCGGATGCAAAGTCAGTATTAGTTGATGCGCTTATAGTGAAAGATGTTCATGTTGAAATTGATTATGTTCCCCTTTCCCTTTTCTGGGGTTATCTCCATTTAACAACAGGAATGATCCTCAATACAAAAATGTATTTTCACGATGAAACGAGCAAAAGCTATTTTTCACTTGGGCTTCAGACCGGTGCCTTTGTAAAGTATAAAAATATTTTTGTGGGGGCATCAATCGCAAGATTTATGATAAAACCCGACCACTTTAAGCACTCTGATGATGTTAAATTTGAAGCAGGATTATGGTTCGATGCGTTTTAATAAAGCCTTTATATTGATAACTATACTTTCTGCATTAACAATTTCCGGGCAGTCCACGATTAACCTTAATCTTCTGGTCAGGTTCAATTCAATACTGAATAGTTCCGAATATCGAATGATTGGATTACCCGGTAATTCCGGTTTTAAGATATCAGAGTTGATTGACGGTAAATCGGGCTATGACTGGCTTGCCTTTTACGATGATGGAACGGGAAAACTTATCCCCCACACCGATGGTATTGATCATGAATTTACTTTTGAAACGGGTCTGGCGTTCTGGTTGATCAGCAAAGAGAATTTCAGGCTACAAAACCTGACAGCCCCTGTTTCAGAGAAAACTGAAGGCGCAGCCAGAATTTCACTCCATTCAGGTTGGAATATGATAACTAATCCTTACGATACCAGTATAAGTTGGGATGTTGTAAAATCGGCTAATAATATTAATGACCGGATTTACTATTTCAAAGAAGGCAGATATTCAAACAATTCACTGAGAATGGAACCATATCTTGGTTATTATTTCTTTAATAGATTTGATAAAGAATATCTTGAGATTCCTGCATCAAGCGGTACAATTTATAAAGAAAATGGTTGTACAGATATTGACACCGTAAAAATTGTATTGAAGTCAGGGATGGAGATTTTATCCTCCTATACATTGTTGCTTTCAGAATATGATATCGAAAATGATGTTTATACACAATTTGCGCCACCCGGGAATTTCTCAAAAACCGATATTTTCACGCAAGACTATTTCCATTCGCTACCAACAAGTGAAAATATAATTACCTTGGACGATCAGGTTACTATTCCAGTTACAATAAAAAACAAAGTTAACAATATTGAATTTGAAATTGTCTCATCAAATAAAAGTATTGATATAAAATTGACGGATCATTTTGGATATGAAGTCGATTATATTCCATCATCTGAAACAGCTTTTAATTATAATCTGTATATACAAAAAACAGATAGTGATCCTGCTTCTCCAATTCCCGGTAATTATTTGGTAAGTTCGGCGTACCCTAATCCATTTAATCCGGCAACCAAGATAAGAGTCGCACTCCCCGAGGCCTCAGAAGTAACTCTTGAGGTATTTTCATCCATAGGTGAATTGGTAAAAGTCGTAAATAACAGTTATTCTTCACCTGGTTACTATGATATTCCTGTTGTGCTATCCGAAAGATCCTCAGGTGTCTATATTTACAGGATACAAAACACAACAGGCGAGTTATTCGCGACCGGTAAAATTATGCTTCAGAAATAGCAGCCACTCACGCTTTATTAGAGGATATTAAGAACATCCCTCTTTTCTATTGAGCTTAATCTTTGAATTTTTCGTAAATCTTTTCTGTCAACACATACAATGAAATCTGTTTGGATCCCTCAAGTGTGTAATTAAATTCTGACATCAGATTTTTTATCAGATGTTTTACCTGATCTTTGGTGCGGTCATCATATACATCAAACTTTTTAGTACCATATTCCCTTACAGCGTTTTCGAAGGAGGTAAACTTTACCAGAGGTTCAAAAATGTTTTCACGAAGGTTCTTCAAATAACTGTTGTGCAATTCTTTATACAAATAGGTACTTTCAATTTTATCATCACTAACCTGAATTTCTTGCAATATCGTAGTGAATTTGGAAGCCAGATTGTTTCTGTGCAATTTTCTTTCAGCCTCGTTCATCCGCTTGCGATACAGATTGTTTTCAATCAATTGCAGATAATTATCACTCACCTCAATATTATCTCCTGTGTATGGTGAGACAATTTTTTCTCCCATATCATAATTGAGGCAAAAGAGATAATTCATAATATCTTTGTTAATTCTCTCTTCATTCTTCTGGAATAATGCCTCCTTCATTTGCTGCAGCACACCAAAGTCATAAAGACGTATAAGCGATTCAATAAATCCGCTTGGTATTTTCTTCGAATAATCAGGATTTTTATCAAAGAACGCTTTGATATGCTGCATTGTGATGAGCGTATTTTGTTTATTATCCTTGGAGTCTGATATTTTCTTTTTAACATAATTGTAGAACTCATTAAACAGATTGATCGACTCCCTGCCTGAAAAACCAATTCTTCCTTCATTTTCCGATTCATCAATCAATTTACGTCTGATATTTTTATCAAACTTGTTATAATCTTCATCAGATAACCATTTTGGAATTTTATTATTGTAGATACTAAGTTTGAGAAGAAGCAGATTATCGTCGCAATATTGTTTATACTGCTCCGGTTTCTTAATCCAGGCCTTTAACCCGTCAGAAACAGTATTTAACCTTGAACTAATTATGATTTTTGCAAAATTATTTAATACACCCGGTAAAAATTTCATTTTTATCTGTGAACCAAATGAATGATAATAAATCTTTACCTCTTCGGTATAGTTCAGAATATAATTTACACTTATCTCCTGAATTCTGTCTTTGAAAGATTCTTTAGAGGCAATTCTGCGTTTATCCTCTGGATTCATAACGGCAATAAAGAGAGAATTTATATTTTCTTCAATATCATCAATTTTATGAGTTCCTTCACTAATAATACCATGTAAGTCATCAAATCGCTTCTCATTATTCCCTTTTACATCCATTAAAACGTAAACACCGTTATTGGTTTTGGAGTATTTTGAAAATTTGTACTGAACCAGATTACTATTCTTAAATCTTAATCCTAACTCGTTCTGTATAACTTCATTTGTGAAAACCTTATCCTCAGGTTCATTATCTCCGGGATTAAATACAGATATACCACGCGCTAATCTTCGATCAAAAATATATCTTCTTACATAGATCATACTAAAAATATCAGCGGGATTTTTTAACCGAGACTGCAATGTTTCATAAAGAGAGGTACAGATGGTACAAGGCTCATTTTTGAACATCCACTCAAATTCTTTCTTATGAAGAATTTTTATTTTGTCCTCACCGCTGAACATTTGTTCAATCACATCATGCCTGTGTTCCTTTGGTATCATCAATATCGGATGGTCATGATTCGGGCATGGTACTTCAAGAATATCGGTCTTATGATTAATTATATTTCCAGATGTAATTTGGTAATAGTCTTCCAAAGCTGCATGAATTTGAGAAGATAATTGAGGTCCCAACTTTTCATCATCCAGTCGCCATACAACTTCATGATAGATACCCTCCGGTCGAGAAGTGTATTCCTGAAATTTCTTCAACAAATTTGTCAGAAATGTACTTTTACCACTTCCGGGAGGGCCTATAAAAATATATATTTTGTTTTGCTGAGTACCTTCATGGAAGGACTCTGATAATCGCATTAACCTGTTAGCCAGAGGCAGATCTGCAAAAAATGGTGTATCAGTATCAGTTACGAGAAGGTTATCACTATTGATCGTTTTGTAACTGATATTTTGTGGATCATCTTTATACTCATCCTCCTGATTAGTATAAAAAACAATCATGTCAGAGAATAGCTGAAAGATACTCCTTAAATAGATTAAGGGGTTATCTGCGGCTTTTGACAAATATTCATTAAATGAAATGAGATTACTCCTCTCATCCCGCTTAATTTTTTTGTTGAGAAATGTGATAACGTCACGAACATTTTTTCTGGATCGGGAAGGCATGATTACGTACCAATTTTTTCTCTGACAATTTTTTTATCTTTTACGGTATATCTTATTTTTTCATAAACCGGTTCGATATCGGCCGGATTTATATTATCTTTTCTGGCAATTTCCTGATATTTCCTTTGCATTTTTTCCCAATCTACTTCCCTGGTGTGCAGAATAACTTTTTCACCCCATAGAAATTCAATTCCTGTCAGTGTATTTGAAATGAAATCACGATAGAGCTCTTTCCCTTCGAAGACATGCTGCAATATCAGTTCACCATTATCCCCTACTTCAAATTTGATTGATGGAGGGTGATAAAGGCTTTCAAGGATCATATGCTTATAATCAGCTGCTTTTCTACTCTTGACATAATATTCTTTCACATTCTTTTGCTGATTTATCCTTTGTCCGACAACCATAAGATTGTATTTATCAACAAAATCCTGATTTATGAAACTGTTCAGGAAAGTAAAATCGCAATAATTTTCTCGAACATTAAAGATGAAGTCTCTCCCGTTACCACTTTTGCTGTCGAAAGCTTTCCTCAACTCAAAATCCTGTATCCTCTTAAATTTATAACTCATTTTACCTTTATTCTGCATCTCTTCAATAAACATAAATAAACGCCAGCCAATAGCGTACGGATTTAATCCCACCTTGCTGATACTTGTAACTTTGGCATTAATTCTCGCGAATGCCACTTCATGACCATGAATCCGGTCATCATTCATAAAAAGTTTTTCATGCCAGTAACTAGCCCACCCTTCATTCATTGTTTTAGTTCTTATCTGTGGGGAGAAATAAAGAGAAGTATCCCTCACTATACCCATCACAGTTTTGATCCAGACATTTTTAGGGTCGTTAAGTTTTTTACTTTCCTGAGCAATAAACTGCATTAAGTCATTGTTTTTAGTTTTTTCTTTTCCCGCTTTGTACTTCCTGAATAAATCTTCAAACTCCGGATGGATTTTCTCCAATTCCTTAAAATACTTTTTCTCACCATCTTTTGATTCAGTTTCCTGATTAAATTTTTCTATAATTTTTAGAAAATCTTTCTGACCCGTTTTTTTAACCTCGGGTAAAAACTTATTGAAGTAATAATCAGCTCTGTCACTTAGCGCAAAAAGGTCACCCTGTTCTGTATTATTCACATCATCAAAATACCCGACCAGGTTATCAATACCCCTCGAAAACTCCATTGCGTAATCAGCTTCTCTACCATATTTAGCTCTCAACTTTGCCATGATACGTTTTTCAGTGAGTGCTTTTTCCTTAAAATCATACTCCCAGGTTCTCTCAAAAAACTTATTATTCTGGAAGAAATCTATGTGAGCAATCACATGATAAAAAATCATCACATTGAGCCAATCAGGATTATTATCGTTGTAAAACGAGATCGCCGGCCTTGTATTTATTACCGTTTCATAAGGGTTGTGCGGAAATACTTCATATTCACCTTTACCACGCAAAACCTGTATATCCTGAAGCCAGTAGTCATAAAGAGTAGGTATCATGTTTTTAGGACTTAACTCAAGCATATCCGTATTGGTAACGATATATTCCAAAGTTTCCTTATCGAACTTCAAACCGGCATCGAGCGCGCGTTCCTTGCACCCTTCCATGATCTTTTTTGTATGTTGATTTATTAACTGCATATTATCAGGAAATTAGTTCTTTAATACTTTTTATGAGTCTGGATTCATCAGCTTCATCAGCACGGAATGAGTCAAAATGAAGTTTCTCCCTTTCGTTATCGAGTATTCCCGATTTCTTGAGATATCGCTCCATTGTAGATTCACCTCTTCTTGAGTAAGTGTTTTCAGCTACTGTAATTCCCATCCTGTTTGTATGTTGAAGCAATATTTTTAGCTGCGCCATAGTGTTTACACCTTCATTATCCCAGTCATCTCCGTCAGTGCCGTGAAATACATAGATATTATATTGGCTCGCTAAATTTTCTTCTTCAATTATTTTATTCACAAGTTTGTAAGCTGCTGTAACTTCTGTTCCGCCTGCTACATTTTTATTGTAATAAGTATAAAAATCAGGTACTTCAACGGCTTCAGTATCATGCAAGATAAATCTACTTATTACTTGTCTGTTGTATTGATAAACCAGCCAGGAGTTAATATAAACATGCTGAGTAACGACAGCTTCTGTAGGTTTTCCATGCATCGAACCCGAATAATCCCGAACGAAAAAAACGATTGCCTGTGACTCATAATCTTTTTCTTTCGATAATATTTTGAACATTCTGTCGCCGGGACTCAGGATCATTTTTGAAGTATCAATACGATCTTTTGCGTTGATATACCCAAGTGACAGATTTGTTGAAACCAACCTTTTCAAAGTTGCTTTTTTATCAAGTATTTGACCGTGACCTCTATTCTTGTCAGTTAAGTCATAGGTATATTTTGTAAGAGAGGTCTTTTTACCTTTATCTTTAATATTGGGAAGCTCGAATTGTTCAGTCAGAACTTTACCTATGTCGTAGCTATCGGTCCCCATACTATGTTCACCACCTTTACCCTGACCGGCACCTTGTCCTTCACCTTCCCCTTCGCGTAACGGCTCTTCACCAATTACTTCTCCCTCACCTTCCTCCCCGCTACCGCCGGTGGAAGGTCCTTCACCCATTCGAGGATCATTATTCTGATGATAAAATTTCTCCTCACTTGCGGTAGGAACAACAATAATTTTATTTTTACCATCACTGGAAGGTTTTACGAGTTTCCCAAGTCTGATCTTACGCGGAAATCCATCCTTTTCACGCATCTTATCTTTTGCCAAAAGCCGATCGAGATCAAATATACGTGTTGCGCTGGCACCCACTGATTCGAGAGCAGCGAACGTGTTATAATCGGTAAAATCGTAAATACCGCGCGGCATACTGCTGAGTTTAAAGAAATCCTTTGTCGTTAGAGGTTCTTTAAGCTCTTTAATCTTCTCTATATTTTTCTTTTTTTCTTCCATATTATGACTGATGATCTTGAGTACAGAAAAATTCTATTGTTTTTTCGGCACAGGTTTTACAATAATTGAGTTTGTTCATCATTGTATCAACAATACGATTATAAAGTTTTTCATTATCTTCATTAGTCCTGTTGGCCAAAGCACCTACCAATCCACCCGCTGAAGCTATATCAGAGTTTAATCTTGTATCTGTGACTGCCTTAACCAAATCAACGTTATCCATAAAGTCATAATTTTTTTCCGTCTGTAGTTTCTGCGCGTAAATTTTTCTAATCTGACTCCTGAATGATTCCTTCTGCTCTGCCGTTTTCATTTCAAGTTCATTTTCAACGGCATTTACAAATCTTTCATCAATTTTGATGGGTTGAGTTTTACCTGTTTGAGGATCGCGATAAGTAATTATTTTATCAGCGCCAAGGTCTGACCGCCCCATCCCGATTATCATATTGACATACATCATAACATCTTTTTTAATAGCGGCAGGCTCATCCATAAACGCGTTGAACATTTCTGTACGAATACGTTTTCTGTAAAGACTCTTTGCAATTTTCAGGTCTTCGAAATATTTTGCGCGATCATTATTATCCTGAACATAATCGAGTATAATATCTTCAGCCGCCTTGAATGCGTCCAGAGCGAAAATACATCGTCCCTCATTAGTTTCAGGGAATCCGCGCTGTGTGTTTATCATTCTTGCCAAATCACGCTGACCAAGTCCTTTCTGACCAAATCTTTTTGATATATCAGATTCGTGCTCAAGTTCTTCAACTATTTCCGCAAGAGCTTTCATACTCTTTTCACCGGCAACTTCCCCTGCGGCAAGTTTCATCATTTCAACAGGAGTTAATTTATCTTCTGACCTCGGGAGCCTGCTTAATGTAACTATTACTGAGAGCGCATAAATCAAATTCGGATCGATATGCAATTCTTCACCCGTAAATGAAGTTTTGATACCACCGCCAAGCGCGTAACGGGTAAGCTTTTCCTGAAGTTTATAGTTGGTATTATGAGAAACATAACAGAATTTACACCTGTCCAGGATAGGTTTCTCTTCACCATTTGCTCGATAATTTTGAACATCCGCATTATTACTTGTAGCAATAATAAATGTATCAATGGGCCATTTGAACGCGTCGATTTCTATTACCCTGTTCTGAACTACACCGAGATAAATCTTCATCAGGTCAGTTTTATTTTTGAATATCTCATCAGCAAAGTGAATACCTCCACCACCAACTCTTGCCAGAGCTCCCCTTCGCAGATCGAAACGATATGGATTATTCGTATTGGTTATGTGTAATAATCTCTGGATACTCTCCTCACCAACCAAATCCACACCTGAAGATGTAAGTTTATCCTTGGCTGGATATTTTCCTGTTATCGTTCCGAGAGTGGACGAAACAGGAACACGAATAACATCAATCTGTTCGAGTACTTTGGTTAAATCATCCTCATAAAACTCGCGCAAATCATTCAAAATGAATTCAGAGTCAGCTCCTAAAGGTCTGTAATTTGAATAGAAGTGATCGATATCTTTTGCGGAGAAACCCATTTTAGTCAGGTTTTCCTGATTTTCTCCCTCTTTCTCAAATATATTCATAGCAAGAATAACCGGGTCTTCAAAAGTTTGAGATTCAATTGTGTTAATACCACCATATCCTTCCAAACCTTCCGGAATCTTATATCTGAATGTGTATTTACTATTTTCCGGAATCGAAACAAAATCACGGTACATTGCTGAAAGGTAGTCAACAAAGAAGGTCTTTCCGTTACCGGGTTCACCAACCAGGACAAAAGCCATTTCTTTACTTTCACCATCTTCGGCAGCATCTTTAATAAAAGCCACGAAATTATTGATAACCTCGTACAACCCTATAATATGCTTTTTCCCTGTGCGGAATCTTAAAAAGTCGTAGGTCGTACGACCATTCACAATTATTTTATTGATCCGGGATGAATCGGTGAACAACATACGGGCTAGCATTTGAAATACGTTTTCAAATCGATGTTCACCTTCCTTAAGTTCGGACATGTATTTTTGGAATGTTACCGGTTTTGATAAAGCCATATCAACACCTCAATCGGAATGTTCTGCAATTAGTCTTTTTTTGCAAGATATTAGCAAATTACTTTTGCATAGTCAATGGGGAAAATTATTACCGATTTCTAATTATACTTCCAGACAATTAAGATGCGAAATTATTCATTCTAATGTATTTTTATACGGCAAACCATTAACCCAATTATTATCTTTTTTGGGTGGTATTCCTTCAGTTTTGAAAAGGATATTATCCGGATCTGATTTTTCCTGCTCGCCAAAATAAAGGACTTCTGTCGGACAATTAACAACGCACGCCGAACATCTGACGCACTCAACATCATTCATCGGTATTCCCTTATTTGCGTAGTTCATAACATCTATACCCATATGGCAGACCTTCGTACAGATATTGCACGATATACACTTTTTCTTCTCAGCGAATATTCTGTATTTTGTGAATCTGTTATAAATATGCATCAGAGCCGCAAGTGGACATCCGAATCGGCACCAAACTCTTCCGCTTAGAAAAAAGTAAACACCAACCCCAAGTACTCCTGCAAAAATCACATCAATAGATATATAATATATTTTGTGGAATACATCGGTTACATAAGATATCTTTTCATTTATTATTGGTATTTCGACATTGTACAGGATGCTTAAAAGTTTAACCGCTGTAATGATAAAAGCGAACAGTAATATCCATTGCCCGATATTCTCCCACTTTTTGGCTTTGTGTCCGTGAGGAGCTTTTGTTCTATACTCGTCCCCCAATGTTTCAGCCATTGCGCCACAAGAACAGATCCAGCCGCAATATGCTCCTTTCCCCCATTTATAGACAATCAAGGGAATAAATACGAATGTTTGAACAAGACTAAACACCAGCCAGAAAGTTGTGATATTACTGTTATACAGATTTGAAAAATTGAGAGGCCATGCCAAAATGAAACCATATGAACGCCAGTAACTCTCCTTAGGAAAAACCTGAGTCATAATAAACCCGGCATCCGAGCCGAGCGCGCCAATATTACCAAGCCACGGAAAGACAAATTCAGGAAGTATAAACAATGGCAGAGCTTGTATCAGTATTAATGCGGTAGTCTGATACTTTATATATTTCGTTGGTTTTACATAAATTCTTCTTAAACCAAAAATCAGAATAGTAAGTGAGTAGAGTCCTGTGTACCAAAACCCCTGGGATTTCCCAAGAAATTCGTACCCAAAATATCTGCCCCCGAAAAAGACTATTACAAAAAATAAACCAACAAAAATGAAATAAGAATATTTAAGTGTATTCCAGTCATATCTAATGTTTTTTACATTTTTTCTGACAAATTTATAGAGTAAGTAAGCTCCAATAATTCCCGCTCCAACAAATGAGATATATGCGACAACAGCATTTATATATTTTGTGACACTCCATATTCTAATTTTATCAGAGAATAATGTTTCTAACAGGATGTAGGGCAAACTCAATAACTTCAGTAAAACTTCCGGTTGAAATAACTTTCCCGCAATATCTAAAATCGTGTCGGAAGTTGTCCCTGTTATTTCTTTATAAAAACTCGCGGAACTTTTACCAAAATAGATTACACCACTTATCAGTATCAAAAGGAGAAATTGCAACTTTATGATTAAGTCAAAATCTCCATCCATTTTTATATCTGATTTCCTGAAAAAACTGACAGGCAATTCTCTCCCAATCATTGAAAACACAATGTCATTCTCATTTTCTTCACTACCCGCTTCAGTATTCAGAATAACCTTATCTGTTTTTATCTCCTGTATATTTGTATTAAGGTGTAACTGAATTTTACCTTCTTTAACCAATGAGTTAAATTTTTCCAGGTTACCTTCCTTCGGACGCGCAAAGGAATTACCCCTGTAAATTAGAGTTACTGATTTAGCAAAATTTGATGCCGCGATTGCTGTTTCCAGAGCGGAATCGCCTCCTCCAACGACCAGCACATTCTTCCCGGAAGTATCAGCCGGATCAAACATTCTGTTATATACCTTATCCATGTCCTCACCCGGCACATTCAGTCGTCTTGAATCTCCCGATTTCCCGATAGCTATCAATACCCTTTGAGCCTGGAAATTTTGATTCGCGCACTCTAATTCAAATAGTCCGGCTTTTTCGGTTATTTTCGAAATTTTACATTCTTCCTTGATATTCAGTTGATGGTAAGATTTAATTTTGTAAAGCTGTTCAAGCAAGGACTCCTTTGTGCCATCATCAATTTTTAATTCGGAATGTTGTTTATAATTTTTTGGTTCGGCAAATATGGGTTTACCTTTGGGGAAATTCTGAATTGTGTTGAAAACTTTACTACTTTCAATAATTATATAAGAAATACCCGCTTTTTCAGCTTCAATTCCGGCAGCTATTCCGGCAGGACCTGCGCCTAAAATGGCTATCTGGTAAACATTCGGGTTCAAATCTTTCATTGGTAAATCGTTGTTTATTATATGTTCAATGGTTGATTTACCATTTTCTGCTGCAAACTTTAACAATGGAATACCGGTTAAATCACCGGCAATATAAATTCCTTTTTTAGAAGTTTGACCATGTTCATCTATTTCGGGGTATTTTTCAACATCACCGGTTGGATTATCTTTTTGTAGCCACGAAAAATAAGAATCGAATATACCCATTTAGAATCCATTAGTTGTGAATTTCAATATTACAGGAAATATCATGTTATTATTTATGAATGGCAATGTTAAACAGGAGGTATGTAAAATTTAAGGCAGGAAAAGGGGGAATTTACACTCCCCCTCTAAAAATTATTTTAATCCACGTTTTATAAGAAGTGGTTCTACTTCAGGTTCTTCTCCTCTGAATGCTACGTATAGATCCATAGGATCATCAGCACCACCCTTTTCTAAAATATTCTCTTTGAACTTTTTGGCCAGATCCTCATTGAATATACCTTGCTCAGTGAAAGCCGCAAATGCGTCAGCGTCGAGAATTTCTGACCAGATATAACTGTAATATCCCGCAGAATAACCTCCGGCAAAAATGTGGTTGAAGTAAGTACTTCTGTATCTAGGTACAATTTCTTCTACTAGTCCACGCTTATTCATTGAATTATTTTCAAAATCACGAACATCAATGTTATCAAAGCTGTTTAATGTATGCCAGTCCATATCCAGATAGGATGCCGCAAGGTACTCAACCATGGCAAAGCCCTGATTAAACTTACCTGATTTTTTAATTTTTTCGATAAGTTCATCCGGCATAGGTTCACCGGTTTCGTAATGTTTTGCGTATAATTTCAGCACTTCCGGTTCCATCGCCCAGTTTTCCATCACCTGCGAAGGAAATTCAACAAAATCTCTTGGTACAGATGTTCCTGTGATTTTGGGATATTTACCTTTCGACAACAACCCGTGTAAAGCGTGACCAAATTCATGGAATAAAGTTAAAGTTTCATCCAGACTTAATAGTGATGGTTTATCACCAACCGGTTTCGAGAAATTACCCACATTTATAATAACAGGTGTAACAAAATCACCATTGATATTACTCTGCTTTCTGATCGCGTCCATCCATGCGCCGCCTCTTTTTGAAGCACGAGGGAAGTAATCGGTGTATAGAATGCCTACGTGCGAGTTATCTTCCTTGTTCAAAACTTCGTAAACAATAACATCTTCATGATATTTCTGTATATCATTTCTCTCTTTAAGCTCAATTCCGAACAATTTACCCGAAACTTCAAAAACTCCTTTTTTTACGTTTTCTAACTCAAAATAAGGGCGTAAATCTTCTTCATCAAGATCGTATTTTGCTTTTTTCACTCTTTCAGCATAAAACCACCAGTCCCATGGCTCAAGTTTGAAATTTCCACCTTCTTTATCTATTATTTCCTGCATCGATTTTGCTTCCTGTTCGGCAACCTGCAATGCGGGAGCCCAGAGTTCATCCAGTCTCTGGTAAACGTTTGCAGGATTTTTGGCCATATTGGATTCAAGTACATAGTGAGCGTGTGTTTCATATCCAAGTAACTGTGCTTTCTCATACCTCAGGGTCACAAGTTCTTTGATGATTGCGCGAGTATCATTTTCGTTACCCTGATCACCTTTATTGATATATCCCTTGAACATTTTTTCTCTTAATTCTCTGTTCTCGGCGTATTGCAGGAAAGGGATCAAACTTGGTTTATGCAAGGTAAAGAGGTATTCACCTTCTCGCCCTTCGGCGGTAGCGGCTTCTTTAGCCCCGGCTATTGCTGCATCAGGTAATCCGGCGAGATCAGCTTCGTCCTTTATGAACAATTTGAAACTATTAGTTTCGTTAAGGATTTTATCACCAAAATCCAGGGTAAGCGAAGATAGTTTTTGATTTATCTCCTTAATACGCTCTTTATCTTTACCTTTTAAAGCCGCGCCATTTTTGGCATAATCATCATAATATTTCTTGAGAACCGCTTTCTGCTCATCAGTTAAACCTGAATTTTCTTTATTATCGTAAACAATTTTAATCCTGCTAAACAGCTTTTCATTCAGTTTTATATTATCGCTGTGTTGAGCGAGAACCGGAGTTATCTCTTTTGCAATCTTGTTAAAAGTTTCATTTGTGTGGGCTGATTTCAGGTTACTGAATACATTATTGACCCTGGAAAGTAGTTCTCCGCTTTTTTCAAGCGCAACGATTGTATTTTCAAAAGAAGGAGCTTCTGTTGAATTAATGATCTCATCAATCTCTTTATTGTGTACTTCCAGAGCTTTGTAATAAGCAGGTAAATAATGCTCATTTTTTATTTTTTCAAATGGTGGTGTGCCGTATGGTGTGTCATATTCGGTAAAAAATGGATTATCGTTCATATTAGATTCCGTTTTATCCATGCAAGACATAACAAGAAATGAAGTTAATAGCAGCAATGTGAGTGAAGTTAATTTTATTCGCATATCATATCCAATTAGTTTTTGAGGAATGGCAAATATAAAAAGAATTCCCGCAAGATATGATGTAAAAATTTAGCCGAAAACAAATTAATTCCGAAAAGTATCTCTAATTGAAATTATCCTGGCTCTTATTAGATCTCTTGGGATTTTCGATGATATAATTTTTTATTATTTCTTCCGGGTCGGGTAGATCGTCTCTCGAAACCAGTTCAGTTATCTGCAACACCGATTTTATGTTCACTTCATCATCGTCCTTAAAAAGTTCATGATGATGATAATGAACCGATTCAACGATTAAATCAGGGAGCCCCCATAACCCCAGCAAATAAGCTCCCACATCTCCGTGTGAAGTATTAAAATAGGAGAGTTCAGCTTCATAAAAAGAGCATTGTAAAGTTTTTGATCTTTCCGTTACCTCTTCATAGTAGTTATTGTATGAAAGCAATACCAGCTTACCAATATCATGTAAAATTCCTGCGGCGTATGCATTGTCTATTTCATCCTGGGTAAAATGAAGTTCTTTTGCTATGTCACGCGCTATGCTTGCTGCTGTCAGGGAGTGATGCCAAATTTCATTTTGTACTTTTAATAATTGTGGCGCAATTTTTATTGTTGCTGTAACACTCAAATAGAGCACCAGAGTTTTGATGATCTTAAGACCGAGGAACGATATTGCCTGGGTTAAATCTGATATATTTTTGGAAAACCCAAAGAAAGCTGAATTTACCAATTGCAGAATTTTTGCTACCAGTGCAGGATCATGAGCTATTAAATTTTTCACTTCTGCAATAGACACATCAGGCTGTTCTAGCATTTTTTCAAGTTTGTAATAAAACTCGGGCAGAACCGGTATTTCATTTATTCCGGCGATAAGCTTGCGAAGATTTTCGTTTTGGATATACTCCTTTAACGATAGTGTTTTGTATATTTTATCTTTTAGCTGGAATGATTCGATGGGCTTCAGGAAAAGTTGATGCGCTTTCTGAATAGCCTGTAGTGCTGTCGCTTCAAGGGAATATCCGGTTAGGATAACTCTAATAACTCCGGGATAGTTTTCTTTCGTATAATCAAGGAGGGGTTGACCCGAATCAACGTACATATCCAGGTCACAAACAACCATATCCACATCACTTTCGGATAAAGCCGCTGCCGCCTCTTCAGCGTCATTGAAAAAAAAAGTTTTAAGGTTACCGTTTTCTGTTTCGAGAATTCTTTTCAGTATTTTTAATATTTTCTCTTCCCGATCCGCAAAAATAATTTTATACATTTATCCCTCAGGAATACAACAATATAGGTTCTGAGAATTAACTATTCCCCAAATCATAATCGTAAGATTATATCAATAGTTAAATAGGAACAAGAAATATCGTATTCTCTGAGGGATAAATCAATTTATTTTCCCGAGATATTAAAAGAATACTCTATTTATCCTAATGCTTGATCAAAATCTTCTATTATGTCATCAATGTGTTCCAAGCCAACTGAAACTCTGATCATATCCTCAGATACACCCGCTGATTTTAGCTCTTCTTCGCTAAGTTGCTGATGAGTAGTTGAAGCCGGATGAATAACCAATGTTTTAGCATCCCCTACGTTTGCCAGAAGCGAAGAAAGCTCAACGCTATTTATAAATTTTTTGCCTGCTTCAATTCCGCCCTTAACTCCAAAAGAAAGCATAGAGCCATAATGACCTCGATTAAGATATTTTTTTGCCAGTTCATGATATGGATGATCTTCCAATCCGGGATACCATACCCAGGTTACTCTGCTATCATTACTTAACCATTCGGCAAGCTTTTTAGCGTTTTCTGCGTGTCTGTCCACTCTCAGGGATAACGTTTCTAACCCTTGTAAAAGTAGAAATGAGTTAAACGGACTTAAACACGCACCATAATCTCTAAGCCCTTCAACTCTTGCTCTGATAATGTAGGCGATATTTCCAAAGGGAGAATCCGCGCCAAATGTTTCCCAGAAATTAAGATTGTGATATCCTGGTGATGGCTCCGTGAAAACGGGGAACTTACCGTTACCCCAGTTGAAATTCCCCGAATCAACTATAATACCACCAATAGATGTACCATGTCCTCCAATCCATTTTGTTGCGGAAGATACAACTATATCAGCACCATGTTTGATAGGTGAAGCAAGATACCCCGCAGCACCGAATGTATTGTCAACCACCAAAGGTATGCCATTTCTGTGTGCTACTTCAGCAAGTTTTTCCATATCAGGTATATTTAATCTCGGATTACCGATAGTTTCGATGTAAATAGCTTTTGTTTTATCATCGATCAGCTTTTCATATTCTTCCGGGGAATCATTATCTACAAATTTCACATTTATTCCCAAACGCGGTAATGATACCTTAAACAGATTATAGGTACCACCATACAAAAATGAAGTTGAGATTATATTTTCGCCGGCCTGCGCAAGATTGGTAATCGCAAGTGTTTCCGCCGCCTGACCACTGGCAGTAGCAAGCGCGGCAACTCCCCCCTCAAGGGCCGCAATTCTTTTTTCAAACACATCTGTGGTTGGGTTCATGATGCGTGTATAGATATTCCCGAACTCCTTCAGGTCAAAAAGAGCTGCGGCGTGATCAGCGTCATTAAACAGATAAGAGGTTGTTTGATATATAGGAACAGCTCTCGAATTGGTTGTGCCGTCAACTTCCTGACCCGCATGCAGCTGCAAAGTTTCAAAACGATATTTATTAGACATAATGCCTCCTTCAAAATAGAGCAAAAAAAAACCTTCCCAGGAAGATCCTGAAAAGGTTATTAATTAAAATTTTCTTTCATCTTCCCCGAATAATACGGGCAGGAGTTGGCACCTAACTTAAGTAGGTTGCCAAGGTGTCACAGGGCCTGTTCCCTCGACCTTTCTTGATAAATCTTATATCCAAAGAACAATAATTGACAACGAATCTAATTTAATATTTTATCTTTGTCAAGGATTATTTTATTATTCCATTTTTTTCAAGTAATTCGGCAATAAGTATTGTACCTCCGGCGGCGCCTCTGACTGTGTTGTGTGATAATACAACAAATTTGTAATCGAAAAACTTGCACTCACGTAATCTGCCGGTGCTTACTGTCATACCATTGCCCAGATTACGATGAATTCTTGGCTGTGGATAGTTATCCTCATGGAAATATCTGATCGGATTTTTTGGTGCAGAATAACACCCTTCTTTGTATGGAATAGATTCGAAATCATGCCAGGCTTCGATGATCTGTACTTTCTCTACTTTTTTATCAAATGTTACCTGAATAGTTTCCAGATGACCATCAATTACATTTACCCTGTTGCACTGTGCTGATATTTTAATATTCTCGTGTTCGATTATACCATTTTCTGATAATTTGCCGAATATTTTATTTGGCTCGGTCTCAATTTTATCCTCCTCACCGGAAATATATGGCACAACGTTATCGAAAATGTCCATCGATGATAACCCGGGATAACCGGCGCCACTCATTGCCTGCATGGTTACAATGTTAAGCTTTTTGATCCCAAACTTGTCATGCAAAGGTTTAAGCGCGAGAACAGCCCCAATAGTTGAGCAATTAGGATTCGTAACAATAAATCCTTCACCATATTTCTGATATTTTATCATTTCAAGATGTTCAGGATTTACTTCCGGGATTATCAAAGGCACATCCGGGTCAGTCCTGTGATTCCTCGCGTTTGAGATAACCGCATGACCGTTTTTAGCATAGTATGTTTCCAACTCACCCGCTACACCTGAATCGAGCGCGGAGAAAAGCACTCGTGATTCCAGTTTTTCTCCGGCTTTTTTTATGATTTTTTTTCCAATATTTTCATTTAACTCGGCATCAAGAATCCACTTCATAGCGTTTTTATAAACTTTGCCCGCTGATCTTTCCGAAGCAGCCAATTCATGGATTTCAAATACAGGATGATCAGAAAGCAGACTAATAAATTTTTGTCCGACCGACCCGGTAGCACCCAGTATTCCAACTTTAATTTTTTCCATAATCATCCTAAAAATTTGGCAATTCTAATAATATCATCAAATACACCCGCTGAAGTAACTCGAGCACCAGCTCCGTTTCCCCTTATTACCAGCGGAATATCGTAATAAATATTTGTACGAATCGAAATAATATTTTCACTTCCGGAAAGGTTAAAGAAGGGATGCGACGGATTTATACTTTCAACTTTAACAGTAGCTTTTCCATCACAATATGACGCTATGTAACAGAGTTTTTCACCCTTCTTCACAGATTCATCCCGTTTTTTATTTATTGTTTCCTGCTCGGTTTCAAGTATATCCCAGAATTCATTCACGGATACATTTTCTCCTCTCGCCGATTCCGGCACCAGGGATTCAACCTCGATATCTTCAAGTTCAAGCTGATACTCGCTTTCACGCAGCAGGATTAGCAGTTTTCTTGCAGCATCTGTACCGCTAAGATCATCACGCGGATCAGGTTCCGTGAAGCCGTGGCTCCGGGCTTTTTTTACGACATTATAAAAGTCTTCATTGCCGAATGAATTGAATATATAACTCAATGACCCTGAAACTACAGATTGTATTTCAGTAATCTTATCCCCGCAACCGGTTCTGTCTTTTATAATTTCGACAAATGGAAGACCGGCTCCAACATTAGTACTGTATCGAAATTGTACGTTATGTTTATCAGCTTCATTTCTAATATTGGTGTAAAATTCTCTTTTTTGTGTGTTTGCGATTTTATTAGGCGTCACAACGGAAATACTATGAGATAATATCTCTGAATATTTATGGATAAGTAAAGCAGACGAGGTACAATCAACAAATATTGAATTGCTTAAATTCATTTTTATCATCTCTTGAACAAACTCATCCAGATTTGAATCTGATCCATCGCTCGAGAGTATTTCTTGCCACTTCGCTGGATTTAGACCTTTTGTTTTGATCAGCATTTTTTTACTGTTGGCTAATCCAGTCAGTTTAATTTTAATGTTCATCGAATTTTTAAGTACCGATTCCCTGCTGATAAAACTATCTAACAATGCTGAGCCCACAAGCCCCGGACCAACCATAAAAACATTAATGATTTTTTCATTGGATAATCCTAATGAATCGTGGAGAACATTAAGAGCTTTTTGTAACTGACTTTTTCTTACAACTACACTGATATTTAGCTGAGACGATCCCTGCGCGGTAGCGACAATATTAATCCCGTTTTTACCAAGCGCCTGAAAAACTTTACCTGAAACACCAGGTGTATCTATCATATCCTCACCAACTATCGCTATAATAGAGTGTTCATGCAGAATGGTAATTTCTTCTATTTCATTTTGCAGGAGTTCAAGGCGAAACTCTGAAAGCAACGCTTCTTTTGCTAAATCCGCGGTATCAGGAGTAATCGCGATACTGATGCTATTCCCTGATGAACCCTGCGTGATCAACAATACAGAAATATCGGCACCGGCAAGAGCGTTAAAAATCCTTGCTATTGTTCGTTCAATACTGCGCATTCCACCACCCTTGACTCGCAGGATTGAAATATTATCGATTGAAGAAATCCCCTTCAAATTAAACCTTACCGAAGGTTCTTTTTCGATGATCACTGTCCCTTTATGGGAAGGATTGAATGTATTTTTAATTCTTAGTTTAATTTTTTTGGATAATGCGGGCAACATTGTTGGAGGATGGATTACCTTCGCACCAAAGTAGGATAATTCAATAGCTTCTTCATAAGTAACCGCTTTAATCGTTCGCACATCAGCAACTTTATTTGGATCGGCAGTCATGATACCGTCAACATCTGTCCATATAACAATCTCCTCCGAGTCTAATGCGGCACCTAAAATTGACGCTGTATAATCCGATCCACCTCTGCCCAGAGTCGTAGTTTCATTATTATCGGTAGAACTGATAAAACCGGTTACAACATAAACTTTATTATTCGGAGAAATTATCTTATTAATGAGCTTATTAGTTTTATCAAAATCGACTTTAGCTTTTTCAAATTGGTCGTTAGTTTTTATTATCCTTCGCGCGTCAACAAATATGGCGTCCAGACCTGAATCCTTAAAAAATGCTGTTATTATGGTACAGGAAAGAATCTCTCCATAAGAAAGGAGTCTCGCTTTGGTTCTTTGTGTAAGTTCGTGAAGAATAAAAACCCCGTAAAGAAGGTTTTCGAACTCATAAAAATAATGATCTATTTCTTTCTGAAGTTCCAGATAATTCTTTACACCTAGCTCCTCGATCACGTTTCGATGCCTCAATTTGAGTTCTTCGAAATGTTCCTTGTAGAGCAGGTCACCATTCTCAGCCAATTTTGATATCGTAATAATTTCATCCGTCACACCCTGAAAAGCTGAGAAAACTACAGCGATAGATTTTTCCTCTACAAGAGTATTGGTGAGTATATCTTTTACCTTTATTATCCTTTCGGCATTCCCGACTGAGGAACCCCCGAACTTGAAAACTTTCATTCTATTTTATGCCTGTTTCTAAGATTTGTAGTTATATCATTTAAAGAAATATTTTTTTCTGCGAGCATTACCATTAAATGAAAAATAAGATCGGATGTTTCTTCAACAATCTCTTCCCTATCGTTATTTTTCGCGGCAATAACTGTTTCAATTGCTTCTTCACCCACTTTCTGAATAATTCTGTTCTCGCCACTCTTAAACAGCTTTGTTGTGTAGGAGTTTTCGGGTAATGTATCTTTTCTCTGTTTTATAATCTCTTCAAGTTGATTCAGAAAACCCAAATTGTTGAACTCTCCATTAAAACAAGTGTAGGTTCCATTATGACAAACAGGACCTTCAGGGATTACAGAAATTAGTAATGTATCATTATCACAGTCAGCAGTTACAGATTTTAAATTAAGAAAGTTACCACTGGTTTCACCTTTTTTCCACAATCTTTTTTTACTTCTGCTGAAAAAAGTAACTTTTCCCGAATTTATAGTTTCTTCAATTGACGATTTATTCATATACCCGAGCATAAGTACTTCCCTGGTTATATAATCCGTTATTATTGCCGGAATCAAACCATCACCCTTGTCAAAATTGAGTTCACCAATATTTATCATGTTCTAATCTCGATATTATTTTTAGCCAATTCATTCTTTAATAGTGTTATTTCAACATCCCCGTAATGAAATATTCCCGCCGCCAACGCAGCGTCAACATCAGTTTCAGCGAATAGATCAACAAAATGTTTGGTATTTCCCGCACCCCCGGAAGCAATAAGAGGTATCGATATAACATCCTGGATAATCAATAGTAGTTCTATATCAAATCCGCTTCTTGTGCCGTCTTTATCCATCGATGTGAGCAATATTTCTCCGGCGCCCAGTTCTTCAACTTCTTTGCACCACTCTATTGCTTCTCTCTCAGTTTCAGTTTTACCGGCATTAATAAATACTTTATATTTTTTACCAACTTTTTTCACATCAATCGCTGCAACAACTGCCTGACTTCCGGCAATTGACGCCGCATCTGTAATTAACTGTGGATTTCTAACGATCGCGCTATTTAGTGATATTTTATCAGCACCGGCTTTTAGTAATAAATCAATATCCTGGATTTCAGAAATTCCTCCGCCTACGGTAAAAGGTATCCTAATTACCTTTGATACCTCGTTTACCAGTTCGAGCAAAGTTTTTCTCTTTTCCAAAGTGGCGGTTATATCGAGAAAAATCAACTCATCCGCACCAACTTCCGAATATTTCCTCGCAAGCTCAATGGCGTTTCCAGCATATTTTAGATTGACGAAATTTGTACCCTTCACTACATCACCATTTTTTACATCCAGACAAGGTATTATTCTTTTAGCAGGCATATTTTTTCAAATCCTCTAGATCAATTTTATTTTCGTATATCGCTTTTCCGACCACAACCGCAAAATAATTTTCAGCTGCCAATTTTTTAATATCAGTCATAGATGATACACCTCCGGAAGCTATAATTTTAATCCCTGATATTTTTTCCTTTATTTCATTATATAATGCGAATGAAGGGCCTTTTAGAGTACCGTCAAGCGAGATATCAGTAATTAAAAATTCACTTATCCCTAACCTTTTACCATCCGTGATAAACTCAAAAACATTTTTACCCGAAGATTCTGTCCACCCCTTAATTTTGACGATTCTGTCTAAAACGTCGGCGGCGAGGATAAATCGGTTTTCTCCATAAATCGCTACTGCTTTTTCGAATTCTTTATAATTTGTAAAAAACATCGATCCAACAATCAGTTTATCAATTCCATATTCGATCAGAATTTCTATGTCGCGGATTGTTCTTATTCCACCACCGAACTCAATTACCAAATTATGTTTTGATTTAATCTTTTTCAGAAGTTGCAGAATTCCGCTTTTTCCATCACGCGAACCTTCCAGATCAACTATGTGAATGCGCCTGAACCCGAGCTCGACAAATTTTTCAATCATTGCTTCCGGATTCTCGCTATAGACCGACACCTGGTCATAATCACCCTTATGCAGCCTTACTACTTTTTCGTTTTTTATATCAATTGCCGGTATTGCTAACATAATTTTATAAAGTTCTCCAATAATTTTAGTCCTGCTTTACCTGATTTCTCAGGATGAAATTGCACTCCCCAAAAATTGCCTTTGTTTACAGCCGATGAGAATAACCCATTATAATTAGTTGCCGCAATTGAAAAGTCATTCACGGGAGCATAATAACTGTTAGCGAAATAGAAATACTCACCAGTTTTTATTCCATCAAAGAGGGATGTTTCCTTTTCAAATTTCACCTTACTCCAGCCCATATGCGGTACCTTCATATTCTCAGAATTAAAACGCGTTACTTTACCGGCAATAACACCGAGACATTGAGTATTGTTTTCTTCCGATCTATCAAACAGGAGCTGCATTCCTAGACATATTCCCAAAACTGGTTTATCTGATTTTCCCAAATAATCATCCAGAGAATTTATTTTTAATCGTTTCATTGCTGAAGAAGCTTCTCCAACACCGGGAAAGATAATTTTGTCACATTTATCCAGTTCTTCACTATCTGACGTTAACGAAAATTTAACTCCTAATTCACTCAACGCGTTTTTGACAGATGTGGTATTTCCTGCTCCGTAATCGATTATACCAATCATAATAGCCCCTTGGTAGAAGGTAATCCGGCAACTCTTTCATCAAGCCGACACGCCTCATTGATACATTTCGCAAAACCTTTAAAAATTGATTCAATTTTGTGGTGGTCATTAGTTCCTTCACAACTGATATGAAGATTAACGAGTGCACTATTAGTAAAACCCCTGAAAAACTCCTCCACCAATTCGGTGGGGAAATCTCCAACTTTTTCTCTCTTAAAATCACTATTGAATTTTAGATATGGTCTTCCGCCAAAATCAATTGCTACCGTCGCGGTTGAATCATCCATTGGCAAGACAAATCCATATCGTTTGATACCCAATTTATTACCCAGCGCCGATTTAATTACTTCACCGAGAGCAATTCCCGTATCCTCCACCGTATGATGCTCATCTACATGCAAATCACCTGTTGTCTTCAAATCGAGATCAATGTTGGCATGTCTTGATATTTGATCGAGCATATGGTCGAAAAATCCGATACCGGTCTGGATATTACTTTTTCCGCTACCATCAAGATTTACATTTACGAATATCTCAGTCTCTCTCGTCTTTCGAGTGATCTGTGCAGTGCGGCTGAAGAGAACAGATTTTTCAAGCAGATCATAGAAATCCTTATATTCTTCTCCATCACTGCAAGATAATACTCCATCCTTTAGGCTTATAGAGGAATCTGCTAATGCTCGATCAGAAACTGCAATACCTATCCCCTCTAATGAGATGAATCGAGAAATAAATTCCGGTAAATTATCAGCCAACAATTCATGCCCGCGTTTATTGGATTCTTCCACAAATTTGAGAATACCCGCTGAAGAACGAGATTTTAGATTAAATAATTCTCCGGATACAAATATTTTACTCATAAAACTTCCTGATTAAATTCATTGCGATATCATTTTCTTCTGGTGTACCGATAGTTATTCTCAGACAGTTTTCCAGGTTAAGTTGTGTACTCCTGTTTCTTATGATCACACCATTCTTTTTGAGATAATTAAATAATTCCAAAGATTTATCAGTTCTAAAAAGCACAAAATTTGCATCGCTCTGAAAAACTCTGTCAATGCCTTCCTGTTGAGATAAAAACTTATAGACCCTCAATCGTTCACTTAATAAAGTCTCTATTTTTATGTTCACCTTCTCAGCGTTGTTTAAAGCTTTTATTGCCATTTTTTGAGAGTAACAATTCAGGCTGTAAGGCGGTTTTACCCGATATAAAAAGTCGATGATTTGTTTATCCGCAATACAATACCCTATCCTCAAACCGGCAAGTCCCCGGGCTTTTGAGAATGTTCTCATCACGATAACATTTGGACATGTATTCAAATAATCTATAGAATCGTTTATAGCAAATTCTGCATAAGCTTCGTCGAGTAGTACTATGCCATCGAAATTGTCAGCGATATACTTTATTCTTTCGCTATTTAACAAATTACCCGTAGGATTGTTGGGAGAACATAAAAAGATCAACTTGGTATCCGGATTGATCAATTGGTTAATCACCTCTGTATCCGGCTGAAAATCGTCATCAAGGGCGCAACTCTTTACACTTACATCGTTCAACTCGGCAGCGACCTTGTACATCCCATAGGTTGGCTCCGGAATTACAACATTATCTTTGCCCGGGATACAAAATATCCGATAAATCAAATCTATAATTTCGTCTGAACCCGAGCCGACAAAAATATTTTCAACAGGCGCATTATGATATTGCGACAACCTTTCTCTCAAATCCCTGTGATTTGGGTCTGGATACCTGTTGAAGCCACTTCCCTCAATATCAAAAGGGTTTTCATTCGCGTCGAGCAATATCCCGTCAAGATGCATATTTCTTGCAGAAGAATATGCTTTCATCTGTCTAACATTTTCTCTTACAAGCTTATCAAGATTCATTTAATCTTATCCTTATAGCATTGGCATGTGCTTCAAGTCCTTCAAACGCGGCTATCTTCTGTATGGTAGTCGCGATCTGTTCTAATCCGGACTTTGTTAATTTCTGATAAGTGATATATTTTCTAAAATCTTCAACACTGACTCCACTATACGATTTTGCATATCCCGAGGTCGGTAATGAATGATTGGTACCGGAGGCGTAATCCCCTGCACTTTCCGGAGAATACCCTCCAATAAAAACAGATCCGGCGTTTTTGATCCTGTCAAAAAGTTCTTCTTCATTTTTAGTATTTATTATAAGATGTTCAGGGGCATAAATATTGGATAATTTAACAGCGTCATTGAGATTTTCTACTTTTATCACTACAGAATTTTCGAGGGATTTCTCTATAAAACCTTTACGGCTTTCCTTTGAATACATTTTGAATAATTCAGATTCAAACAAGGAAATAAATTTATCAGAATTAGTGATCAGAACTGCCTGGGAATCATTACCATGCTCTAATTGTGAAAGGAAATCAGAGGCAACAAATGCCGGGTTAGCCATATCATCAGCGATTATCAAAACCTCACTCGGTCCGGCAGGCATATCGATAGCACACCCTTCAGTATCAGTACTGATTAGCATTTTCGCGGCGGTTACATACTGATTTCCGGGACCAAATATTTTATCTACAGGAGTAATACCCTTCGCGCCATATGCCAGCATCGCTATTCCATGCGCGCCACCAACGGGATAAATTTCATCTATTCCGCAGTAATCTGCTGCAAATAGTAATAAATCATCAATACGACCATTATTTCCTGGTGTGATCATTACAATTCGTTCGCAGCCCTCAATTTTCGCGGGTATTGCCAACATCAATAGAGTCGAAACTAATGGTGCCGTCCCTCCCGGGATGTAAAGACCTACACTCTCGATCGGGGTGGATTTTCTTCCACAGATAACCCCCGGAACTGTTTCTACTTCATATTCCACAGCTTTCTGCATTTCATGAAATTTATGTATGTTTTTATGTGCGTCAATTATGGCATCCTTCAATTCTCCACTGGAGTTTGCAACAGCTGCAGCTATTGCATCTTTGGATATTTGCTTCAATTCATAATTTGTAGCAACTCTGTCAAATTTACGGGCATATTTTTCCACCGCAGTTAAACCATTCTCTTTTACATCTTCTAATATGGTTTTAATAGTCACCATGACATTTGTATAATCTGTATTGCCACGCAAACCCGCTATAAATTGAGGGTTTATTTCCTCTGATTTCAGTTTAAACTTTCTCATACGATCATATTCTCTATTGGAAGTAATAAAATTCCCGAAGCGCCATTTGCTTTGAGGTCCTCGACAATCTGCCAAAATCTGTCCGCCGGAATTACTGCATGCACAGCGAATAATTCCTGATCAGCAAGGGGCATAATGGTCGGACTTTTTAATGACGGAATTATTTTTGAGATACTATCCAATGATTCCCCGGGAACATTCATCATCAAATATTTTGATTTTTTTGCGGTGAGAGCAGAATCAATACGAGATATTAATTCGTTAAACAAATTGATTTTGGAGAGGTTTTCAGACAGTTTTTTATTTGCGATAAGCTCAGCCTGTGATTCAAGCACGGTGAGAGATTTTTTAAGTTTATTCATTTTTAACGTTGTGCCCGTAGAAACTATATCACAAACATAATCTGCAACACCAAGAGTTGGGGCTATTTCAACTGATCCGCTGATCTCAATTATTTTTGCGGAAACCGAGTTTTTATCAAGGTATTTATTCAATATCTCGGGGTATGATGTCGCGATTACCTTATCCTGAAGCTCTGCCGGATTTTCCAGAGATTCCTCTTCGGGAATACCGAACATCAGTTTACATTTACCGAACCCAAGATTTCTAACTCTGTTTACTTCCGAATTCTTCTCCTCGATTACATTACCACCGACAATGCCAATATCAGCGACACCATCCTGCACGTACTCGGGGATATCGTCATCCCGAAGAAATAGTATGTCTACATTAAAATTGCGTGCTGAGACGAAAAGTCTCTCTTTATAGCTATCAATTTCAAGTCCGCAATTTTTAAGCAAATCAAGAGATTTTTCTGTTAATCTGCCTTTTTTTTGTATTGCGAGTTTTAAATTTCCATTCATATAGTATTCCTTTAAAACAAAAAACCCCGGCAATTTGCCGGGGTTTTTATACAATTATTTTATAATATTAAATACTATCCACCGGCTAACTCGAAAGTTATAATATGATGCCAATGCATATGGGTAGTATTTAATTTTTTTGCTGTCATAATTTTGAAAATAAACCTAAGGATGTAATAAATAATTGTCAAGGAGAATTTGCGTCATCTGAATTTCTTTTTCTTCTGAATGAATATTCAATCATGATATCTCTATCCCACAACTTTTCCCGTTCAATGTTTTTTATCTCTTCATAAACTGCCCCGTCATATCCTGATGGTAATACTAATTGAAGAGTTGAATGTTGTGGAATATGCTCCAATCGCTCCAATAATTTTTCCTTATTTTTGTCAGTTACAGTTACAGAATACATATTTCTTACAGGTAACTCCTCAAATCTTGTAATTATTTTTTGATCACTTTTATTAACAAATATTTCGTAAAATCCTTTTTTCTCCTCTCTTTCTACAAACGAGGTTCTTTCAATAGAGCCGGGATATATTATATCTGCTCCCGATGGCGCGAAAAGGTGTTGTGTTCTGTGAATATGTCCGCTCATTACCAGGTCAAACTTGCCTGGGATTGAGGCAATATCAATCACATCCTCACTACTTTTGAATGTATAGTTCTGAATACCTACTTGCGCTCCATCAATAGCGTGATGCATTAGTAACAGATTAATGTCATTACCCGGATTGATTTTAAGTTCTTCAATAATATCATTAAATTTTGAGCGTATGTCTCCTCTGAAAAACGGGAAACCTGAAAAACCTATTTGAATTCCTTTAATACTGTAATTTAATGAATCAGGTTTGGTAAATATTTTTAGTCTTTCATGAACACCGAAAAGAGAAAGGGCAAGAAATGATCTCTCATGATTTCCTGGAACAATAATAACCGGAATACCGGCTTCACATACCTTTTTGAACTGATTGAATACTAAATCGACAAGAACCGCAGGTGGTTTAGACCTGTTAAAAACATCACCGAGATGAATAAGAATATCGAAATTATTTTTAATAGTATGACCTATCAAATGATTAAAATTATCGATAAAGTCATTTCCCCGGCGGGGTCGTTTTATTTTGGGTTTTACGGCGTAATCAAATCCAATGTGGGAATCACCGAACACAAGCAGCTTAATACCGGACAATTTAAGATTTCCAACTTAATTATTAAGATAATATTTAATTTACTGTAAAATAATTCTTTTCATTTTCGATTATTAATAGTCCACATCTGATAAATAATAATATTGAGTGACTAATGAAAATATCAAAACTTTTTTTCTTATTTCTTCTATCCGCCTTTACATTGAAAGCAGCGAATACTGCGTACATACAAACCATGAACAACCAGGGCTTTTTTGAAAGCTTTACGTTCATTATGATACTTATTAACTTGCTGGTTGTGGCAATAGTTGTAATTATAATTTTGGTGGTAAAATTATCAAAGCAAAAAACAGAGAAGGTTTTTCTCGGTGATGATGAATTCATTAAACTGCAGGAAGCGTTTAAAGGTCTCAAATCTGATTACGATCAAATAAAGGATGAGAATAAATCACTCAACAAGCATATTGATCAACTCAAAGACAGCATTTCTGAACTTGAAGAAACCAATATTAGTCTGCTGGAACAGAAGCAACAACTCACAGAAAATGAAAACGCTCTGAAAGATCTGCAAAAGCAAAAGGAAGAACTTTTCGCCATTGCTATACATGATATTAAAAATCCGCTCTCAGCAATTAAAGGTTATGTTCAGCTGCTCGAGGAGTATGATCTTAACGCCGTTGAGCAACAGGAAATAATGACCAACCTGATTTCTTCCACCGATAAAATTCTCGATCTCGCATTTGAAATGAATAGAGTAGTAATCGAATCCGAGCGCGAACAAGCATCAATTAAAGCTGGTGAGGTGTCGGTCTATGATACAATCAAATCCGTGTGCGCACAAAACACCGCATATGCTAAAAAGAAAAAAGTCAGACTTGTAAATCAGGCTTCACAAAATACACCTCGCGTAAAAATTGCAGCGGATAAACTCGAAGAAGTGCTATTTAATCTCATTAACAATGCTATCAAATTCTCTCCGGAAAATACCATAGTCCAGATAAAATCATTTTTCAATAACAGTAGCGTTACAATTGAGGTAATTGATGATGGTAAGGGAATAGCGGAGGAAGATTTACCCAAGGCATTCACAAAGGGTGGAAAGCTTACCGCCAAGCCTACAGGAGATGAAAAAAGTACAGGATTGGGATTATGGATTGTGAAAAAAATCGTTGAGGAAAACTTTGGAGAAGTCTGGGTTAAAAGTAAGCTGAATATCGGTTCAACATTCGGCTTCAAAGTTCCAATTTCACCGGAAGATGATGAAGAGTGATATTATAAATTGATATAAATAAAAAAACCCGACCTGTTCAGTCGGGTTTTTTTGTATCAAATAGTAATTATTACTTAAGAACTGTCATTTTTTTAGAAACAACATTGTTACCAGCTACAAGAGAATAAACGTAAGTACCTGAAGAAAGCGCACTTGCGTTAAACTGAGCAGTATGAGTTCCTGCAGAAAGAAGTTCGTTGTTAAGAAGAACAGCTACTTCTTCACCAAGCATGTTATACACGCGAAGTGATACGCTAGCGTCTTCCGGGATACCAAACTGAATAGTTGTAGTTGGGTTGAACGGGTTTGGATAGTTCTGAGTTAAATTAAACTCAACAGGTACACTGAAATCTACTTCGAGTTCATTAGAATATGTGTACTGACCATCCTGATCAACTTGTTTCAATCTGTAAGTGTACTGACCGAAAGTTCTGTTCTCGTCAACAAATGAATAATTCTGAGCTTCAGTAGTTGTTCCATGACCATCAACGAATCCGATAGTTTTGAATTCACTTCCTTCAGCTTTTCTTTCAACTTCGAAACCAAGGTTATTGATTTCTGTTGCGGTTTCCCAATCAAGATTTACGTAACCATCTTTGATTGAAGCAGTAAATGAAGAAAGTTCTACAGGAAGCATACCATCTTTGTCTATAACAACGATAGGAGCTTGCTCGCCTGTTCCTTCAGAATAAAGAATCTCAAGATTTGGATCTGTATCGATATCAGCAACATTTATGTGCATCCAGCGTCCACCAGCGGCAGCAAATTCCTGATCGATTACAGTTGCCTGATAGTTAGAGCTCTGAGTGATATCTCCACCCAAATATTCAACTCTTACTATAGCCGCATTTGGAAGCGCGTCACGTGAACCGACAACATAATCAAGCATACCGTTGTTATCGATATCACCTGCTGCTCCGCCATAAAGACGACCAAATGCTGAAACAAGACCTGAAACGTCAGCAATAACGGTTGATGTTAAAGTTGCGCCATCACCCTGTAGCAAGTATATATTCTGTCCAGTTGAGCTCCAGCTGGCAACTAACATTTCATCTACACCGTTTTCGTCGATATCAACAACAGTTGCTGAATTCCACGAACCGAGAGTAAGACCAGTCAAAATAGGTTCAACTGTATATGCTGTACCATCATTAGTAATTGGTGTTACATCACCACTGTTGTGAAGAAGATAAATAGTGTTGTTCATTATAGCCATGTCATAAGTAGTGTTACCTGTTACAGCACCATTACCAAGATCAGAAGCTTCAAGAGTCCACTCTTCAGAATCGTCACCGTTATCAGGTACATCAGAAACACTAACTACCGCGTAACGAAGATCACCTGCGCGTGTACACATAACCAATTCGTTCGTATCATCATTATCAATGTCTGTTACGAACCAACGGAAAGGACGATGGTTTTCATCATCATTATCTGTAATTGTCCATTCAGCATTCGCTGTATAACCGCCTGCACCGTCAGAAACACCAAGAACATCACTTCCGTCGCCAGCTACTTCCCATACCATAATTCTTGATGGATTCGGGTTTGATGAACCTGTAAAGTTAACCGGACCCCAGATAACTTCCATTTTACCATCCTGATCCAGATCACCAACAGTAAGTGCCGGCCAGGTGTTCTGTAGTGGGATATCAGCAATAGCAGACCAAACTAATTCAATTTCGTCTGTTACATTATTAAACTCATATTTGTAAATCTTCGGGATAAGTTCTCCCGGAGGTAAACCGTCATTCCAGTTATTGTTTACCGCGTAAATTTCCTTTTGACCGTCGCCATCAAGGTCAACACCTGAGATCATGTTACCGAAACTTGATTCTCCGGATGGAAGTGAGATTTCTGCTACGCGCTGAAACAATTGTCCGAATGACAATCCTGCGACAACAACTAAAATGAAGAAAACTTTAAAGAAGTTGTTCATGGTTACTCCTTTGATTTGTTATGGATTAGTTATAAATGTATAGGTTAGTATCATTTTAACTTTTTCGTTTTTCGAAAAACAAAAATTTTGCCATCAATGTATAGTGTTCATAAGCACGATCGTAAGTTTAACATAAAAAAAATAAATACAATATTCCATAAAAAATTAAAATATATATTTAAACTTTTTCGGGAACCCGATTTTTGATATTGAATCGAAGATGTGATTTGAAATAGAGGGAAGCAAATCCCCGGAAAAGAATCCCCGGGGATAATAAATTATTTGTGGTTAACTTCTATTGGTTCAGCCTTCCAGACCATTCTGTTATAGTCTTCAATTGACCTGTCACTTGAGAATTTACCCATGCGAGCGCTATTTATAATCGATTTTTTCGCCCATTCAGTTTTATCAAGGAATAATTCATCCACCTTTCTCTGGGCTGCGAGATAAGCATCAAAATCAGCGTATAGACAATAATAATCAATTGTATCAAGTCCTTGTATTAACTC
>BQMY01000122.1 GCA_022181065.1 Melioribacteraceae bacterium
AACAAGCGCTGCTGCCACGAAAAATGATACTCCACCAATTACTAGCGCGTAGATCGCCTCATTCCCGAAGAAATTCTTGACCATAAATCCAAGTATTGAAGCAGCCACTATCTGTGGAATTACAATGAAAAAGTTGAAGATTCCCATATAAACGCCCATTTTCTCCGGAGGTAAGGCACCCGCAAGAATGGCGTAAGGCATTGATAATATAGAAGCCCAGGCTAATCCTATTCCCAATTCAGGGATAATTAAAAGTAGTGGACTTTTAATAAAATAGAATGAAATCAAACTGATACCACCAATTATCAGACTTAATGCATGTACAGTCTTCCTGGAAGTTTTTTTGGCAAGTACAGGAAGTAAGAAAGCGGTTATCATAGCAAAACCGTTATAAACACCCATTAAAATGCCAACCCAATCGGCACCTTCATTATAAAGAGCAGAACTAGCGTCGGTTGCTCCATAGATATGATGCGTTACAGCGGATGTTGTATAAATCCACATTGCGAAAAGCGAAAACCAAGAGAAAAACTGAACAAAAGCCAGTTGAATCATTGTTCCAGGCATTTTTAAAAATGATTCTGTAATTTCCTTAAAGCCTGCAAAGAGTCCGGATTTTTCAGATTTTTCTTTATTAAATTTCTCAAGATCTTCAGGCGGATATTCTTTTGTTTTGAATACTGTCCAAATCACCGCACCAAGAAATGCTGCAGCTCCGAAATAAAACGCGTACCTGACAGATGGGGGAATTTCACCTTCCGGGGCAGTATTGCTGATGTCAAGTAAATTTGAAAAAATCCACGGCAGGGAAGAAGCTACAACCGCGCCTAAACCGATAAAGAAACTCTGCATGGCAAAGCCGCTCGTACGCTGCTCTGAAGGTAATAAATCCCCTACAAGCGCTCTGAAGGGTTCCATGGAGATGTTAATGGAAGCATCCATGATCCAGAGCATACCTGCGGCAATCCATAAAGTTGGGGAATTTGGCATTATTATCAGTGCCAGCGAAGCGAAAATCGCGCCAACAAGAAAATATGGGCGTCTTCGCCCTAACTTGCCCCATGTGCGGTCACTCAGATATCCAATGATTGGTTGAACTATAAGTCCGGTAGTAGGGGCTGCTATCCACAAGATCGGGATTTCATCTATACTGGCGCCTAAAGTTTCAAAAATTCTACTGACATTTGCGTTTTGAAGAGCAAAACCGAACTGAATTCCTAAAAAACCGAAACTCATGTTCCATATTTGCCAAAAAGATAATTTTGGTTTTGACATTAAAATCTCCACAGGTTACTATGTATTACTTAAAATTATTAAAATTACTTTATTTTTACCAATCAATTAAATTATGACTTCGTATGCCAGATTTATCCAAAATACTGTATCAAGTAATAAATAACAGGGGTTCGGCGTTTTTTTATACTCCGGCAATTTACCCGAATGCGAAATCATATCTATTCTGCGGTGAAAATACCGAAATCAGAACTTCCACTGTGACCGGTATTCCGAAAGCTCTGAAAAAAATTGACGAAGAGATTAGTAACGGTAAAATAGGATTTGGTTACCTGACCTACGAAGCTGGCTATTTTTTTGAAGAAATGGAGTCGGAAACTTCAAACGAACAGCTACTCAATTTTTGTATCTTTAATAGCAGCGATAGTCTGAGTTGCTTCGATAGCAGAGGAATCAATATCGATCTGAATTCAAGTTCAGATGATGTTTTAATAGATAATTTTTTTATCAACACAAGTAGAAATGAGTATATCAACTCTGTCAATACAATAAAAAACTTTATAAAGGAGGGATTTACTTATCAGGTGAATTTTACCGTAAAAGGACGTTTCAAATTAAAAGCCGATATTTCAAAATTATTTGCCTCTCTTATTTTTCAACAAAGCGCTGAATATATTTCAATAATTAATACCGGTGAAAATATAATCATTTCTTTTTCTCCTGAACTTTTTTTTGAAGTCGATTTGCCCTCTCGAAATATTACCGCTAAACCAATGAAGGGTACAATAAAAAGGGGGATCCATCTCGAACAGGATGCTTTACTAAAAAGTGAATTGGAAAATAGCGTTAAAGATCGGGCAGAAAATATTATGATCGTAGATTTGTTAAGAAATGATCTTGGAAAGATATCCAGATTCAACAGCATAAAACCATCAAGCGAATTTGAAATTAAAAATTATGAATCGTTATTTCAAATGGTTACAACCGTAACCGGGCAGCTAAATACTACTGAATTTTCAGATATTGTTTCAGCACTTTTTCCGTGTGGCTCAATTACGGGAGCACCTAAACGGAAAACAATGGAAATAATCTCCATGCTGGAAAAAGAGAGCCGGGGGGTTTACACAGGCGCAATTGGAATGTTATTGAAAGACAAATGGATATTTAATGTTCCTATAAGAACCTTGAATTTAAAAGGAAAAGACGGTGAAATCGGAATTGGAAGTGGCATTGTCTGGGATAGTAAAGCAGAAAACGAATACGAAGAGGTCCTGCTTAAAAGTGATTTCCTGCAAAAACCCGTGCCTGAATTCAGATTAATAGAGACAATGCTGCTTGAAGACGGCAAAATATTTCTTGAAAAAGAACATATCGACCGACTGGAAAGTAGCGCTGACTTTTTCCTTTTTAACTTCCATAAAATTTTATTAACAGAAATATTAAAGACATATAAGACTAATCAAAAGGGTTCGTACAAAATAAGATTGGAATTTGATAAACAGGGTAAAATCTATCCGGAAATGAAACCCTATCTAAAACCAAACTTAAACGCCAGAGTTATTATCGCTGGTGAAAGGATTAGTTCAAAAAACAAATTCTACTATTTCAAGACAACAAATAGAGGATTATATAACACGTCTCTCAATGATGCTAGATTAAATGGCTTTGATGAAATCATCTTTTTTAACGAAAAGAACGAACTTTGTGAAGGGGCAATTTCTAACATAGTTATCTTGATAAAGGGAAAATTATTCACTCCAACAGCTGATTCAGGTCTATTAAACGGCACAATGCGTAATAAACTTTTGAAAAATGGGGTTATAAAAGAGAAACTTCTGTTTGAGGAAGATTTAATCAATGCGGATTCAATATTTTTGATAAATTCGGTTTTCAAATTAAGACGAGTTAGTCATTTGCAAAAAAGAGATGGTCTTGTGCATAAATATGATAACGATGCCTACAGTAAATTCATCGAGTTTGAAACTTTGATAAATAATCTGATATAAATTTCTCCAATTTATTATATTTTAGCATCAAATTATAAACTTCTCAGATTTAGAAACTTTTTAACCGATATTGGTATTTATTACTCTAAACTGATTAAAATTTCGGGGTTAAATTGACAACAGATTATTCCGCACAATACGAAGAACAAATCCGGATATTAGAAAAAAGATTTAATGAATTACTTGACGAGCAAAAACCGGCTTCATTATACGAGCCCTGCAGGTATATTATAACTTCAGGCGGGAAACGATTACGCCCATTCCTTGTGCTTATTTCCGCAAAAGCCGCCGGAGGTGAATTTAATAATGCTTACAATGCGGCAGTTGCTGTTGAATTACTGCATAACTTTACTTTGGTTCATGATGACATTATGGATAAAGCCGATTTGAGAAGGGGAAGAGAAACCGTTCATATCAAGTATGGTTTAAATCCCGCGATATTATCAGGTGATAATCTGGTTGCCATTGCGTACAAGAATCTTATACTGGATTGTAAGAGAAATACAATTGATATACTTAATGAATTTACTAATGGATTAATAGAAGTTTGTGAGGGACAAAGTTACGATACCGATTTTGAAACTACTGAGAGTGTAACGCTTGATGAATATCTTCTAATGATTCGTAAAAAAACCGCTGTAATGGCAATGATGTGCTGTAAAGTAGGCGCTTTACTCGCTACTGATGATAAAAAACACATAGAGGCTCTGGGTGATTTCGGAATCAATTTGGGAATGGCATTCCAGATACAGGATGATCTGCTGGATATTATGGCTGATCAGGAAAAATTTGGCAAAAAAGTTGGCGGAGACCTTGTCGAAGGAAAGAAAACTTTTCTTTATATTAGGGCACTCGAAAAAGCTGATAAGGCTGACAAGGAAAAACTGCTTGAAGTTACCAGAAATAAAGGTATCGACTGGAATCAGGTTGAGGAATATCGTCAGTTGTATATAAAACTTGGTGTTATTGATGATGCGGTATCTGAAATTAAAAAATATACCGAGAATGCACTTGGTTCATTAAACCGGTTGCCGGCAAGTGAAGCTATCGAGACTCTGAAATGGTTGGCAAATGCATTAATTAAACGCGCGAAATAATGATAGAAAAAGAAGTGAAAATTATAAATGACGCGGGCTTACATACGCGTCCGGCAGCAACCATTGTAAAATTAGCTGCCAAATTTAAATCAGATTTGCAAATTACCAAAGATGGTATTACTATAAATGGTAAATCAATAATTGGTGTCATGACTCTTGCAGCCGAAAAAGGAAGTTCAATTCACCTCACATTCGAGGGAGAAGATGAAGAGGAAGCGTCAGAAACGATTATCGACTATTTTAACCGTGGATTTGATGAGCTTTGACAAACACAAAAAACACATATAAAGGAATTGCCGCCGCACCGGGAATTACAATTGCGCGTGCTTATCAATACACAAAAAAAATTGAGAAAGTACAGGACGAGCTAATTTCTGATATTGATGAAGCATTGTTAAACCTTGATGAAGCTCTTAATAAATCAAAAAAAGAACTACTGAAAGTTTTCAGTCTTGCAGTAGATAAACTGGGTGAAAACAGGGCATCTATTTTTGAAGCTCAAATAATGATTCTGGATGACCCCGTTTTAATTGATACAATCAGAAGAAGAATTAAAGAAGAAAAACGTCATCCAGAATTTATCGTTGACGATGAAATATCCAAATATCAGGCGCTAATGAATGAGGCGCAGGAAGCTTATATGAAAGAGCGATCCCATGATATTGAGGATATTAAGAACAGGATCATTCGAAATCTTAAAAAGAAAAAGTGGCAGTCAAGAATTACAAATGATGTTATTGTTATTTCTGATTACCTTACTCCTGCCGATACGGTTTTGTTCGCCAGAGTTAATGTCAAGGGGTATATTACAAATTTTGGCGGACTAACATCACATGCGGCAATTGTTGCACGATCTCTCAATATTCCGGCTATAGTTGGATTACATGAAGCCACAAATAAAATAAAGAACAATGATCTTCTGGTACTTGATGGTTTTCATGGCACTGTTATCATTAATCCTTCTGAGAAACAAATCAACTATTACCGCGAAAAAATTGAACAGCTCCGCATTTACGATGAAGAACTGGCTGAACTAAAAAACGAACCGGCTGTAACTACCGACAATAAAGAAATTCTTCTTCAGGCAAATCTTGATCTTACCGAAGAAATTGCTCTCGTCGTTCAAAATGGTGCAAAAGGTATCGGTTTGGTAAGAACCGAACAATTATTTCAGGAATATGATGTATTCCCCGAGGAGGAAGTTCAGTATAATATCTACAGGGAGATCGCGGAAAAGGTTTACCCTGAAAAGGTTATTATCCGTACGCTTGACGTCGGAGGTGATAAAGTACTACCGGTTGATGTGAAAGAACCGAATCCCTTTCTCGGTTGGAGAGGTATTCGTTTTCTTCTCGACAATATGGACCTATTTAAAACTCAGATTCGAGCTATTCTCAGGGGAAGTGAACATAAAAATCTGAAAATGATGATCCCCATGGTTTGCTCGATCAAGGAAGTGCGTAAATTCAAGAAAATCGTAGATGAGTGTAAAGAAGATCTTAGAGAAAGAGGACTTCCATTTGATAACGATATTGATCTTGGAATTATGATTGAAGTACCTTCTGCCGCAGTTATGGCGAGGGAGTATGCCGAAGAGGTTGATTTTATAAGCATTGGCACCAATGATCTTATCCAGTATTTGTTGGCTGTTGACAGGGGAAATGAGATTGTATCCGATCTGTATCAGGAATTTCATCCCAGTGTTGTGAGAACGATCGGACACATCATCAAAGAAGCCAAAAATACCGGCAAATGTATGGTTTCACTCTGTGGTGAGATGGGTGCTGATACTCTTGCGGTGCCTCTTCTGGTAGGTTTGGGATTAGACTCATTAAGTGTGTCAGCCTCCGCTATCCCGACAATCAAAAAAATTATCCGAAACCTCAGTTACGAAGAAACACGTGCTCTCGCGGAAAAGTGTTTAACCTTCAGAACCGAAAAAGAAATCAGAAACGAATTAATTCAGTTTTTTGATAATCTTCAAAATATCTCCGTTCACAAAATCTTTTAAGATTAGTTATATTTTTATTTCGTGCATCTTTTTTTCCATTGCGATACATCAATAATTAAAGCAAATTAGCTACCACTTTGTAAGAAAACGGAAATCGATCTTGAATAGGATATCTTCTCTTCTATTATTTCTTTTAATCTTCTCCGTGAGTTATGTTGATGCTCAATATTATTTCTTTGGTAGAAATAAGGTCCAGTATGAAGATTTTGAATGGCAGGTAATTAAAACTGATCATTTTGATATCTATTATTACGGAGAATTTGAAGAGATTGCCGAAATTGGAGCAAAGTTCGCAGAAGAGGCCTATGACGAGCTAAAAGTCAAATTTAACCACCTTGTTGTAACCAGAATTCCTTTAATATTTTATAATACACATATTCATTTCCAGCAGACTAATACTCTTTCAGGATTTATTCCGGAAGGTGTTGGCGGCTTTTTTGAATTTCTGAAGGGAAGAGTCGTAATTCCATATCTGGGTTCAATAGACAAATTCCGACACGTGATCAGGCATGAGCTTGTACATGTGTTTATGACAAGTAAAGTTTTAAATGTGATGAAGGATCACCGTATACCGGCAGAGAGATATCCACCATTATGGTTTGTTGAAGGTATTGCGGAATACTGGTCAACTACATGGGATACACAGGCTGAAATGGTGATGCGAGATGCTGTTCTAAATAATCGTTTTGTACCACTCTCTCAGATTTCCAGAATCTATGGTTCATTCCAGATGTATAAACAAGGGCAACATTTCCTTGAGTTCGTTGCAAACACTTACGGTGAAGATAAAATATTGATGATTCTGGAAAATTTTTGGCGTTTTAATAAGTTTTCAGAAATTCTTGAATTTACCCTCGGCGACCGTATTGAAGTTATTGATGAGAAGTGGGAATATTCACTCAAACAACGATATTACCCGTTATATGAGAATAGATTTCCGCATACGGTACAGGCAAAAAAGATAACAAATGAAGGCTTCAACTTTTCTCCCAATTTCTATTCGGGCAACGGAGAGAACGAAATTATTTATCTTGGTAATAAACAAGGTTATTCATCACTTTACAAAATGCCGTATAAGCCGGATGAAACCGAGTATGCAGATTCTGAAGTTCTTGTGAGAGGTGAAAAAGAGGATGTTTTTGAGTCATTTCATATCCTTCAACCATCTGTCGCCGTTCACAATGGTGGAACCGCGGCGTTTATCACAAAATCCAAAATGTCAGATATGCTCCACTTTTATGATTTGAAAGAAGATGAATACATTAAAGGTAAACGGTTTGATGAGTTGATCACTATCAAGGCACCTGAATTTTCCCGGGAAGGTGACCGTATGGTTTTTTCAGCTACGGACGCGAAAGGATTCAGTGATATATATCTTTATGATATCGGGATGGATAAATTATCACGTTTAACGAATGACTATTACGAGGATAGTGACCCTGTACTTGATTCTTCAGGTACTTTTGTTTATTTCGTTTCCGATCGTACCGGAGGTAAATACGAGAAGACTAACAACCTGTTTCGAATAAGCACATCAACCTTACGAACCGAATATGTAACTTACATAAACGCTAATTTTAACAGTCCGGGATTTTCACCGGATTATAAAACATTATATGTCAATTGCGATATTGATGGCAATTTCAATCTTTACAAGCTGGAAAAGGATCAGGATGATAACCCCAAGGGTATAACACAGCAGACCCACTTCCTAACAAGTCTTTTTGACTTTACATTTGCTAATAATAATGAATTGATCACATCTGCATTTGAAAACTTTTCATTTCATTTTTATTCATTAAAGCTGAATAAAATCCCTGATTCACTTAAAATCTTCACACCAAACGAATTTCACTTTGTCGGAAGGGCGTGGGAAGAGGAAAAAATAGTAGTTGATATTGAATCTGACAGACTACGATATGAAAATTCTTACTCGCTCGATTATGCTGTAAGTCAGGTTATAACTGACCCGGTTTATGGCACGAGGGGAGGGGCACTTCTTACGCTTAGTGATCTGCTCGGCAACGATAAGTACCTCTTTTTACTCTACAATACCGCTGAGGTTACCAGTGAAGTTCTCAGAAGTTTTAATGTTGCGATCACTCGGATAAACTCTGCTAAAAGATCGAATTATGGATATGGTGTTTTTCACTATAATGGCAGAAGGTATGATTTAAGGGAATCAAATACTTTTTATTATGAAAGAAGTTTCGGAGGATTTTTCTCACTACTTTATCCATTTTCCAGTTTTCAGAGAATTGAGGCAAGTGTAAGTCTCGCTAATTCTGATAAGGAACTTCCTGAGGAAGCTTTCATTAACAGGAAATCTCTTCTGCTTTCAAATACAATCAGTTTTGTGCACGATAATTCACTTTGGGGACCGTCCGGACCGATAGATGGTTCACGATTCAGGGTTCTTCTGGGTTACACAAGTGATATAAAGTACAGCAACGCTAATTACTACTCTTTTATTGTAGATTACAGGAAATATTTACGTTTAACGACCAGATCAGCAATTGCCACAAGAGCCTCATTATTTTATAACGATGGCAAGGAAGCCAGAAGATATTTTGCCGGAGGTAGCTGGGATTTACGCGGCTGGCCAAGATGGAGTATCAGAGGTGAAAAGTTATGGTTAAGTTCGGTTGAATTACGATTTCCTCTTGTTGATGTACTTTATCTGAAACTACCTATCTTCGGTTTAGCATTCACGAGTATCAGAGGGGCTTTCTATCTTGATGCCGGCGGCGCGTGGGATAATAAGTATTCTCAAACTCTCGGCAGCATCGGTACAGGTATAAGAATTAATCTTTTTAACGCTATTGCTTTCAGATACGATATTGGCAAAAAAATAGAAAATGACTTTAACACATTACAGCCGGGTTTATTTTATCAGTTTTTCTTTGGGTGGGATTTTTGAAATTATTCATATTCATATTGCTGATTATTCTAATATCTGGTTGCACCAGACCATTATTGCTGGATAATATCCGACTGAACAGTGAGAAATATTTTGTTTACGGTGGCGATAACGAACGCAAGTTTAATTATCCTGAGATAAATATTTCTGACAGTTTGGAATTTGTTTGGAATAATGATCTAAATGGCTCACAGTGGACGACTTCGCTTACAATCATGGATAATCTTTTAATAGCCGCTGACTTATCCGGCAGAGTGACTGCATTCGATCTCAAAACCGGCAAGGACAAAGGAGTATTAAAGAACGACGGGGGAATCTTCCACCAGCCGGCTGTGTATAAAAACAAACTTCATTTTGTCGTTAACAATGATAAAGAAGAATACTCTACTCTGGTTTATTATGATTTTATAAACAATAAAACGGTCATTGAGCATCAGATTGAAGGTAATGTTAGAAATGAATTGCTCCTTGATGAAAAATACCTCTTCATGCTAACCGACAGAGGAGTTCTGCATAAATATAATCCTGTTGGTAATGAAATCTTTTCTACCAAAACTGAAGGGATAACTCAAACATCGCCCATACTTGTTGGAAAAATGATAGTATTCGCCAACATTTCGGGTGAAATAATTTTTATAGATAAGGAAACCGGCAAGATAGAAATTAGGAAAAAGATCGCGAAATCTATCCAGTCAAATTTATCGAGTGATGGCAAGAATATTTATACAGGAACAGCAGAGGGTGATCTTATATGTTTTAATATTAAATCTGCCGAGATACTTTGGAAAACTTCGCTCGATTCCAAAATATTTGCAATACCCTCAATTTCAGATGAAAAAATATTTATCGGTACGCTTGGTGGAAAAGTTTATTCTATAAACAAAATCACCGGCGACATTGTCTGGGAATACGATACAAGCGGACTAGTGAATAACGCAATATTCGTTGGGAAAAATAATATTCTTGTACCTGATCTGAACAGGAAACTGCATATCTTATCAAAACAAGATGGGTCCCCAAAAAGTATAGTCAATTTTGAAAGCAGAGTGAAAACCACACCGATATTCCACGACAGTCTATTTTATATCGGATATGACAAAGGTAATATAGCGGCTCTGAGGGGGATCTGATGAACAGTTTTCGCAAGATATTAAAAATAATAGCAGTTTTTACAATATACAGTAGTTTATCTGCCTCAAACGTCACTATTGAAACTAATAATTCGAACGCGGCTATATTCCTGAACGATTCTCTCGTGGCGACAGGGAATTTTACCGGTAAAGTTGATTATGATTCACTCTATATAAAGGTTGTGGATAATGTTAGAATTTGGAATAGCGAAACGTTCACCGATACAGTTTTAGTTGATCTTGCAGAGGATTATGAGTTTATCTATACTTTTGCAGAAAATGGAGCAAATCAGCATCTGATTCAAACCATTCCGGGCGACGTAGAAGTTATTGTCGGGGATAGTTTGGTTGGACGGACTCCTTTGTACATAAGCCAAATAGATCCGAGCACAAATATCATTTTGCAGAAATACGGTTATCAGAGGATAACCCTGAACGGGATAAACAAAGTTAATATACCTGTTGAACTGACAAAATCATTCCCTATGCAGAATCAAACAAAATTTACCGAGAGCAATTGGTTTTATATTCTTTTGGGTTCCGCCGCGCTTCTTGGGGCAACAGCTGCATATTTTAAGGCAGAGGCAGATTCCAATTTTGATGAGTATGAGAAAACAGACGATAAATCTTTTCTTGATAAAACCGATCGATTTGATACATATAGTGGTATCGCTCTTGGAGCATTGCAAATTAATTTCGGTGTTCTTATATACGAGTTTCTAACAGATTAACAGTTGATTGATATTTTTACAAATAAATATTAATTTAAAATAATTTTCAGGGAGGTACCGTTTGTAAACAGACGGGATTTGACAGAAAGGGCGAGGGCTAACGCCCTTTCTTTACTTTAAACTAATGTGCTTCCAACCAATTTAACCCTGTTCCATATTCTACCTTAACCGGTACATTCAATGGGAGAGCGTTCTCCATTAAATCTACAACAAGTGATTGGATAATATCCAGTTCATCCTTGTGTGCGTCAAAAACCAATTCGTCATGGACCTGCAATATCATGCGGGATTTGAATTTTGCCGTCTCGAACTCACTATGGACATTGATCATTGCCAGTTTTATCATATCCGCGGCAGTACCCTGAATTGGCATATTAATCGCAACACGTTCTTCAAATTGTCTGACAACCCTGTTACTGCTGTTGATGTTTTTAAGATAGCGTCTTCTTCCGGTTAAAGTTTCAGCGTAGCCTTTCTCTTTTGCCTGCTCAACCGAATCATCCATAAACTGTTTTACTCTTTTGAACGTGTCAAAGTATGTATCGATTACTTCCTTTGCATGTTTTTGAGTAATTCCAAGGCGGTTTTTCAAGCCAAAAGGACCGATACCATATAAAATACCAAAGTTCACTTCTTTAGCCTTTCTACGCATATCAGATGTCACTTCATCAGGTGAAACCTGAAAAACTTTTGAAGCTGTGCTTTTGTGAATATCTTCTCCTGATTTAAACGCCTCAGTTAAACCTTCATCACCACAAATACTTGCCATAATTCGCAATTCAATCTGACTGTAATCGGCTGAAAATATTAAATGATCTTTATCACGAGCAATGAATGCTTCCCGAATTCTTCGTCCGGATTCAGTACGAATGGGGATATTCTGAAGATTCGGATCGATACTTGAAAGTCTTCCGGTTGAGGCTACAGTCTGATTAAATGTAGTGTGAATTCTTCCGGTTTTGGTGTTAATCAGTTTCGGAAGGGAATCGACATAAGTAGATTTTAACTTTGCATACTGACGATAGTCGAGCAATAAATCGATGATTTCGTGCTCACCTTTCAGATTTTCTAACGCTCTGGCATCTGTGGAGTAACCGGTTTTTGTTTTTTTAGTCGGTTTTAACCCAATCTCCTCAAAAAGTACCTTTTGCAACTGCTGGGTAGAGTTGATATTAAATTCATTTCCGGCAATCTCATGTATTTTATTTGTGTAATTGAGGAGAAGGATTTCAAGTTCCTTGCTTTGTACCGCAAGACTTTCAGTGTCAAGTTTAACGCCTTCACGTTCCATAGCTTCAATTGGTTCAACAAGAGGGAACTCAATATCATATGCAACTTTACGCAGATTTTGATCATCTATTATTTTTGATAGCTTCTCGTATAGACGAAATGTTATATCGGCGTCCTCGCATGAATAATCTGAAAGTTTATTCATATCCGCTTCAAAGATGAGTTCCGGTTTTTTCTTTTCCCCAATTATCTCTTTTATTGATATTGGAGTATAGTTGAGAAAACGTTTTGCAAGCTCATCCATTCCGTGCTTTTCATCCGGGTCTATCACATAACTGGCAAGCATTGTATCGAAATAGAGGTTCTGTGTTATAATACCGTAAGTTTTTAGAACCGCATAATCATACTTGCAATTTTGACAGACTTTTTTAATATCGCCATTTTCAAATACCGGTTTGAAAATTTCAACAAACATTTCCACCGATAACCTGTCATCCAGATTCCTTTCGAACAGGTCGCCGGTACGTTCTGTAAACGGATTTGTAGCAACAAACCAGGCTTCTCCGGGCTTAACCGCGAAAGCGCAACCAGCCAGATTAACATTAAATATATCGAGCGAATCTGTTTCTGTATCAAAAACGAATAAGTCTGACTTACTCAGTTTGTCAGCCAATTTTTTAGCGTCTTTTTCAGTAGTGATCAATGTGTATGAAACATTATCAGTATTGAACGAATCCTTATCATCTTCATCAAACTTTTCCGCCATTACTTGTGGTACTTCATCTGAGAAGAGTTTATATATTTTTTCCGGGAATGATTTAAACTCAAGATCAGTAAATAATTTTGCTACCGCATCAAAATCAGGTTTTACAAATTTAGCGAGTTCCAGATCGATGGGGAAGTCTACATCAGTTACAATAGTCGCTAACTCCTTTGAAAGAAAAGCGTTATTCTTATTTGCTTCAAGTTTGGTCACAACCCCTTTTTTAGAAATTTTATCGATATTCGCGTATATATCTTCGACCGTTCCAAACTCAGCAATCAGTGGTGCGGCAGTTTTGGGGCCAATCCCCGCTACTCCCGGAATATCATCCGAAGAATCACCGACAAGAGCGAGAAAATCAATCATATATTTCGGTTCAAATCCGTATTCCTCTCTAACTTTTGCCGGGCTGATTTCTATAATTTCATCTGTACTTTTGCCGGGTCGGATCATATAAGTATTTTCAGTAACCAACTGGATATAATCCTTATCAGGTGTAACAGCTATTGCGAGTAAACCATTTTCTTCGGCAAACCGACATGCGGTTCCTATCAAATCATCAGCTTCATATTTATCCTGCAAATAAAGGGGGATTCCCAGTGTTTCCACAACTTCCCGTATTCTTGCGATTTGAGGAACCATATCATCAGGCATCTTTTCGCGGGATGCTTTGTAACCTTCATATCGTTCGTGTCTGAATGTTTTTCCTTTTGGATCAAACGCTACCGCAACATAATCTGGTCGTGTATCTTCTAATATTTTAATTAACTGTGCGGTAAATCCGTAAACCGCTGAAGTAGGTTCACCTTTCGAATTTGATAATGGTCTTGTAATAAATGCAAAATATGCTTTGTAAGCCAAAGCCATAGCGTCAACAAGTACAAACTTTTTTCTTGAATCAGTCATATATCCACAACAATAATGAAAAAATAATTTCCCAAAACAGGTATTTAATATCGTTTATTTTTATTTTTGAATATAAGCACACATAAAACGAAAAACTACACTAACTTGGAAAATACTTAATTATGAAATCACTCCTTCTCCTGCTGCTTGCGGCTACTTTAGTATCTTGCCAGAATGTTAAAGAAGATACATTGTATGTTTCCTCATGGAACATCGAAAATTTATTTGATACCGTTGATGACCCTGATAAACGTGATGAAGATTTTTTACCCGATGGAAGAAAGGAATGGACAACAGACAAACTTGAATTAAAACTTGCCAACCTGAATAAAGTTATTACTTCCATGAATGATGGTGTAGGTCCTGATATCCTTGGAATGCAGGAAGTAGAAAATCAGGCTATTGCCGAAGAATTGATGAAAAAACTTGATCAAAAATATCAGCTGGTTTATTCGGAATCGCCTGACGGCAGGGGAATAGATAATTGCCTAATGTTTAACACTGATAAGCTGAGTTTTTTATCGCAGGATGCGATTACTGTAACTCTCTCGGATAATTGGCCAACGAGAGATATCATTTTGGTCAATTTGTTAAATCAGTTTGATGACACACTTTCTGTATTTATCAATCACTGGCCATCTCGTAGTGGTGGACAGGAAAAATCGGAGCCAAACCGCATTGCCGCAGCGAAAACTCTCAAGCAATATATTGTAGAGAATAATTTTTGCACTTCTGATAAATTCAGCATAATTCTTGGTGATTTTAACGATGAGCCTGACAATGTATCAATAGCCGATCACCTAGGCGCAGCAAGCTATTCGTGCGATACGGACGTAACAGATTGCACGCTATATAATCTCTCCTATGAGATGGCGGCAGATTCACTGGGTTCATATTTCTACCGAGGTGACTGGAACATGTTAGATCAGATTATTGTATCCCATAATGTGGCTGCAGTCAATACATTTAACTACATTTGCAATAGTTTCAATATCTACAAACCTGAATACATGGTAACAAAAACCGGATATTATAAAGGTTCAGCAATACCTACATTTGGTGGTAAAAATTACCTGAAAGGTTACAGTGACCACTTTCCGGTTTACGCTAAATTTGTAATGAAAGGGGAATAATGAGTAAAAAGCTTATTATATTTGGTTCGGAAGGAGCATTAGGTTCTGGAGCTACAAAACAGCTGCTTGAAAAGGGATATGATTATTATTATCTGGTAAACAGAAGTTTTGATCAATTCTCAAAATCAGACGGGATTAAAACCATAGTTGCTGATGATCTTAGCGTTGAAGCGAATATGAAAGCGGTTTTCTCATCCATCAAAGTTGAAAAAGATGATGAAATATTCCTGTTTAGCACTATTGGCGGCTTTGCGGGAGGTACAGCTGTGGAAGAGACAGGTTACGATACATGGAGAAAGATGCTTTCGCTAAATCTGGATATTTCATTTCTTATCGCGAAATATTTCATACCTCTCGCTAAAACAGTGAAAGGTTCTTCCTTGCTTTTTACAAGCGCATTAGCATCCCTTGAACCGAAAGAGAAGAGCGCGGCATATTCGGTATCGAAAAATGCACTTAATTTTTTGGTAAAAAACCTTGCTTTAGAAGGTAAAAAGTATAATCTTTCAACTAACGCGATTTTACCGTTTGTTATTGATACACCTGAGAACAGGGAATGGGTTGAAGATACATCAATTTTAGTATCGCCATCCTCCGTTGGAGCTACAGTTCATACAATCTTTGAAAATTATAAAACTTTTTCGGGAAATTTATTAAAATTGCCCGGCACAATCGGTGGCGTTAAATGATACCTTGAAGTAATTTATTATTGACTTTTTTGGGGTAAATCCTTAATGTTGGGTTTGACTCTTTTTTTGCACTTAGAATATTTGAATACAACTAAATAATTAATATCGGAGGTTATCTCTTATGCAATTTACAGAAATATTAGGATTTGGTTCCTATCTATTAGCTCAAGCTGAAGAGACTGGAGTGTTGACATACCTACAGACTAAATTTGTAGCAGGTGGCGGTTTCATGTGGCCTATTCTTGCATGTTTGGTTTTAGGTTTAGGTTTCTCATTTGAGAGATTCTGGACATTATCACGCGCAAGCATGAATACAAAAAAATTCATCGTTGAAGTTAAAGAAGCTCTCACAGAGGGTGGTGTTCAAAAAGCTATGGAAGTTTGTGAAAACTCTCGTGGTTCTATCGCTTCTGTATTCCATGCAGGTCTTCTTAGAGCTGATGAAGGTATCGAAGCTGCTGAAAAAGCTATTATGGCTTATGGCGCAATTGAGATGGGCTTCCTTGAAAGAGGTTTGATCTGGATTTCTACATTTATTACTGTTGCACCGATGCTTGGTTTTACCGGTACTGTACAGGGTATGATTGAAGCGTTTGACGCTATCGCTGAAGCGGCACAGATTTCTCCCGGTGTTGTTGCCAGTGGTATCGCTGTTGCTCTTTTAACAACTCTATTTGGTCTTGTTGTTGCGATTATTCTTCAGTTGTTCTACAACTACTTCGTTAACAGAATTGACCGTCTTGTTGGTGATATGGAAGAAAGTTCAATAGAACTTATCGACGCACTTTATGAAATGAATAAAAAATAATATAAAACGGTAAAACACTATGGTTAAAATCAAAAAAAGAAAAATGGGTGAAGCGGAGATACCAACCGGCTCTATGGCCGATATCTCATTCCTTCTACTCTTGTTCTTTTTGGTATCTACCGTGATTGACGTCGATACAGGTATTGGTCTTACATTACCAGAATTTGTTCCTGAATCAGATCAGGAATTGGTTCCAATATCAAAAGACAGGATGGCGGCTCTTTTGATCAACGAAAACGGTGATGTTTTGCTCAACAAAGAAATCATCGCTATTCCGCAGATCAAGGATAACCTAAAGGAAAGAATCAAGAGTAAGATTGAGCTTCCGTCAAACAAAAAACTGATCGTTTCTGTTAAAACAGACAGAAAAACAAATTATAATCTGTATATCCAGGCTTTGGATCAGGTTAAAGGCGCCTATTTTGAAGTGAGAGAGGAATATGCTATGTCTCAATTCAGTAAAGAAGTTAGAGATCTTACCGAAGAAGAAGACAAAGACATGAAAGATAAAATTCCTATGATTATTTCAATTGCCGAACCTGAAAAAATCTAAGTAATAAGAGGAATGTAATGAAATTTGAAAAGAAACGTGCTTCAACCAAACAAGAGATCCCAACAGCATCTCTTCCGGATATCGTGTTTATGCTTCTTTTGTTCTTCATGGTATCTACTACTCTTAGAGAAGTTGACGTTCTTGTTCAATACACTCTTCCTGAAGCCGATGCTATTGAAAAAATAGAAAATAAACGCCTTATTTCTTATATCTGGGTTGGTAAAGACGAAAAAATACAGTTAAACGATAACCTCGTAACTCTTGAAGAAATTCAGCCAATCATGTATGAAAAAAGAGTTGATCTGCCCAACGTAATTGTTTCTCTTCGCGTTGACAAAAACTCTGATATGGGTGTGGTTACAGATATTCAACAGGAACTCAGGAAGGCTGACGCAAGACGTGTGAACTACTCAGCCAGACTCAAGCAATAAATTTTATTGTTTTTACTTTTTAACGGGCAGGTTGTATCTTTATAACCTGCCTTTTTTTTATTTAGGAGTTTGTAAGTTATGTCACTCAAAGACAAAATTAATGGCGATCTTAAAACCGCTATGAAAGCTGGGGATAAAGTAAGACTTGAAACCGTCCGTTCTATCAGAGCGCTTATTCTGGAATTTGAAAAAAGTGGTTCAGGAAAAGAGCTTGACGACAAAGGTGAAATACAGATGCTCACCACAGCAGCGAAAAAAAGAAAAGAAGCCGCTGAACAATTCAGAAAAGGTAACCGAATTGAGCTTGCGGAAAAAGAAGAAGCAGAGCTTGCCATTATCCAGGAATACCTGCCAAAACAATTAACTGCTGAAGAACTTGAAATCGAAATAAAAGCAATCGCAGAGGAATTAGGAGTTTCTGATAAAAGTGGTTTTGCGAAGCTTATGCCTGAATCGGCAAAAAGACTTAAAGGTAAAGCGGATGGCAGAGCAATCAAAGAAATGGTTGAAAAAATCCTGAGCTAACCTTGAACTACATCGATTATATTTTGGTCGTTTTTTTAGTGATCGGTTTTTTACTCGGTTACAAAGACGGACTTATTAGAAAGCTAATTGGTTTGCTGGGTTTCATTCTAGCATTGTTCCTGGCATTTCAGTTTTCTACAGAAGCGGGATTATTTCTTCAGCCTGTATTCAGCGAGGATATTTACCTGTCTGAATTGGTTGGCGGGTTTGTAATATTTCTTTTGATAATATTTGTTGTTTCAATCCTTAAAAGAGTTATTCACCCAACGGATAAAGTAAACAAATTTGTTAACCAGATCATTGGCGGACTTATCGGGGTATTGCAAATGGTTTTTTTTATTAGCGGGTTTCTACTCTTTTTGAATCTGTTCAGCATACCTTCAAAAGAAACGAGAGAAAACTCTTTGTTATTTACCCCTGTGTATAAAGTTATACCCACCACACTCGAATTCGTTTTCGGGAGTAATTCTGTGGTAAAAGAATATATGAAAGAAAGTATAGAACAACGTGATATAGAAGATAAGATTTTGGAAGAACCGGAGAATGATTGATTTAAATACTCTACAAAAGTTAGAATTCGAAAAAGTACTATCACACATTTCAAAATATTGCAGCACCGAAAGAGGGAAAGAAATAATCCTCCGCTCAAAACCGATTGATAATATCAACAGGATTCAACAACTAGGTAACAGGGTTTCGGAAGCTAAAAATATCCTCATCGATAATGATATCCCGCCGTTAAGCTATATTCAGGATCTCGGACAGACTTTATCCCGGAGCAGGGTAGAAGGAACAGTTCTGTCAAAAGAAGATATCCTCGCAATATTGAACCTGGCAGAGATATCACGAAAAGTTTACCAGTTTTTCAGGGATAAAAATGAATACAGGCTGAAATCGGACCTTACTGATAATCTTTTCCTCGATAAGGTTTTTGAACATCATATAAGAGATGTATTTGATGAAAACGGGGAAGTAGCCGACAGAGCCTCAACTAAACTGGCTGAGATTAGAAGGTCGATAAAAGATAAAAATGATTCACTTAGAAAAGTCGTTAATCACCTTTTAAAAAAATTGAGTGAGTCTGCTTTAGTACAGGAAGAATATTTCACTCAAAGGGATGGCAGATTTGTTCTTCCGGTTAAAGCTTCATTTAAGAGACAAGTAAAAGGATTTATACATAGTGAATCTGCAACGGGTCAGACAGTCTATATCGAACCCGAGGAAACACTTGAACTCAATAACGATATCCTTTCACTTTCGTTTGCGGAAAAAAGGGAAGTAGAAAGAATTCTCAGAAATCTCACAAAAAAAATCGGCACTGTAAGTCACGAACTTGCGGCATCTCTGGCAATCCTTGCTGAAATTGATTCCTCTTTCGCTGCGGCTAAATATTCTATCGAAATTATAGGGAGTTTCCCAACAATCGATGATAGTAAAGCGTTTGAAATTCTTAATGGAAGACATCCGGTACTTGTAAAAAAATTGGGCAGGGAGAAAACTATCCCGCTCAATCTCAAAATCAAAGAAAATAAAATTGTACTGATTACCGGTCCGAATGCCGGTGGTAAAACTGTTGTACTCAAAACTACGGGATTGTTGACAGCTATGGTGCTTTCCGGATTCCATGTTCCGGTAGATCCTGACTCAAATTTCCATTATTTCGATCAAATACATATCGATATCGGTGACCAGCAATCAATAGAGGAAGATTTAAGCACATTCAGCAGTCATCTGACCAACATCAAAAAAATCATAGATTCTTCTCATGCTAAAGGGTTGGTGCTCCTCGATGAGATTGGTACAGGTACCGATCCGGCGGAAGGTTCCGCATTGGCAATTGCTATTCTGCTGAAACTTTATAATAATGGTTCCACAGTTTTGGCTACTACGCATCATGGTAATGTAAAATTAATTGCGAACGAACTTGAGGGTTTTGAGAATGCATCAATGGAGTACGATATTGAAAACCTGAATCCCACTTACAAGTTCAGGCAGGGCATGCCGGGTTCCAGTTACGCGTTTGAAGTAGCTGAAAGAATAGGATTCAGCAAAGAATTCATCGGCACTGCCAGGGAGTATGTAGATACAGAAAAATCAAGGATTGAGGATTTTCTTGTTGAGCTTGAACAGAAGGCAAACGATTACAGATTGAAGCTGAATGCGGCCGAACGCGAAAACTCCAGATTGAAGGGTCTGGCAAACCTTTATGAGGATAAAGTAAACAAACTTGAAAAACAGAAAAAAGATATACTTGCAAAAACGAAATCTGAGGCAGAGAGTTATCTTAGTGAGGTAAACTCCAAAGTAGAAGCGGTTATAAAAAATATTCGTGAATCTAACGCTAAAAAGGAAGTTATTGTCAACGAAAAGAAGACAATTTCAGAATTGAAGGAAAAAACGAAAAAACTTATTACTCCTTCGGTTGAAAAAAATAAAAAAAGCTCAACAAAAAAGGAGCTTAAATCAGGAGATTTTGTTAAATTAAAAAATACTGATACAAAAGGTACGATTTTAACGATTGATACCTCAAAAAATAAGGCTATATTGAATGTTGGTTCTTTAAAACTTCAGGTAAAAGTTTCTGAACTTGAACATTCCGAACAACCGAATAAAAAACCTGATGCATCATCTGGTAGAAATGTTTATTCTTACAGACCGGAAATCAGTAGTATCAGATTGGATCTGAGAGGAAGAAGACCTGAAGAAGTTGATTTTGAATTAACAAAATTTTTGGATGATGCCTTTGCTTCAGGAACATTGCGTGTTGAAATATTACACGGAAAAGGGACAGGAGCTTTGAAAAGAACCGTGCAGGATTTACTTAAAAATAGTGATCAGGTTAAAGAATTTTATCCTGAAAAAATTGAATTTGGTGGTGACGGCATCACTATTGTAGAATTGAACTAGGGGATAATGATAAATAAAGTTCTTATTGTTAATCGTGGTGAGATCGCGGTAAGAATAATTAAAGCTTGCCGTGAAATGAAAATTCTCTCCGCTGTAATTTACTCGGATCCTGATATTGATTCTCTTCATGTCAGAGCAGCAGACGAAGCATATCGAATTGGTCCGGCTCAAGCCAGTGAATCATATCTTCACATACCTAAAATTATTGAGCTCGCGAAAGAGATCAATGCCGACGCGATACATCCCGGATATGGTTTTCTATCTGAAAACGCCGCCTTTATCAGAGCCGTTGAAGATGCGGGAATTACCTTTATAGGACCCGGTTCAGACGCTGTTTTACTGATGGGTCAAAAAACCGCCGCAAGAACATTGATGAAGTCGAGTGGTGTACCTATCGTGCCGGGTACAACTGAACCAGTTCGCACGGTGGACGCGGCGATTAAAGCCGCCGAAGTGATTGGCTATCCGGTTATGATAAAAGCGTCTGCCGGTGGTGGTGGAAAAGGAATGCGGAAGGTATTTAATCCTCAGGAATTGCCGGATGCGTTCGAGAAGGCGAGTTCTGAAGCCAGGAAAGCATTCGGTAATGACGCTGTTTATATTGAACGTTTTATTGTAAATCCCAAGCATATTGAAGTTCAGATAATTGCTGACAAGTTTGGAAATTACCTTCATCTTTTTGAAAGAGAGTGTTCCGTGCAACGCCGGCATCAAAAAGTTATTGAAGAGGCTCCATCGATAGCTGTTGATGACGCCACCCGCGAAAAAATCACCTCAGCGGCTATATTGGCAGCGAAAGCATGTAATTATGTTAATGCGGGCACAATTGAATTTTTGATGGATCGTGACAAAAAATTCTACTTCCTTGAAATGAATACACGCTTGCAGGTGGAACATCCGGTGACTGAAATGATCACAGGTATAGATCTTGTTAAAGAGCAGATCAAAATTGCTTCGGGTGAAGAACTAAGCTTTACACAGGAGGATGTGACCAAAACTGGCCATGCGGTTGAGTGCAGGGTTTACGCAGAAGATGTAGATAATAATTTCGCTCCCTCAACAGGAAAAATAATCCACCACAGAATGCCATCCGGTCCCGGGATACGCATTGACAGAGGTATTGACCTTCAGACTAACATTTCTGTTTATTACGACCCAATGCTATCAAAAGTTATTGCCTGGGGTAAAGACAGGGAAGAGGCAATTGTACGACTAAAAAGAGCATTATCGGAATATCAAATAGCAGGAGTAATTACAAATATTCATTCTCTGAGGTGGATATTAACCAATGAAAAATTTATAGACGGCTCATTTGATATTAACTTCATTGAGAACGAATTTTTACCACTGGTTCCTGAAAAATGGAAACAGGGTAATAGCGATGAATTAAAGTTCTGGGTTTCAGTTCTTGGAGCATTGCTCAAGCATGACGAAACAAAACTCAAAGCTAACCCGGTAAATTGTACTTCAACAAATAAATGGACGAGTTTACGTTATGAATGATTTTGTTGTAACAATTTCGGATGAAAAAAGAACTGTAACAGTCCTCAATGAAGATACAGTGGAATTTGACGGTAATAAACATCCCGTTAAACTTTCTAAAATAAATAATCATGTTTATCTCCTTAAAATAGGTAATAAGGTATATGAAATAACCACCGATAAACTTGATAAAGACAAATTTGGTTTTCTTATCAACGGTCATTATTTCGAAACGACTGTAAGAACCAAATTAAGTGAAAAAGCTGCAGAATATTTAAAAAATAAACGTCTTGAATCCCACCAGGATAACATATCAGCACCAATGCCCGGATTACTACTCAAACTTATGAAAAAAGTGGGTGATAAAGTTGAACAGGGCGAATCGGTTGCTGTACTCGAGGCTATGAAAATGGAGAATGACCTTAGATCCCCCGCAAGTGGTATCATAAAGGAAATTCTCGTTGCTGAAGGCGCCTCAGTTGAAAAAAACCAGGTAATCATCAATATCGAATAATCTTTAAGTTGATTATTTTAAATGTAAATACTTATATTCTAAAATTCATTTTCATTAAAATGGAGGTTTTGTGTTGAATAGTGTTCGATTCTTTACAATTATCACATTTCTAAGCTTTTCGCTAATATATGCGGGCGGCTTCCAAATCAACGAGCATGGTGCCAGAGGTATGGCAATGGCAGGTGCTTTCACAGCTATCGGTGGTGACGCTTCTGCTGTTTACTATAATCCGGGTGCTGTTGTTAATTTAAATTCTACCCAGATCATGGCAGGTGCTACACTTATTAAACCAAATGCCGGATTCAGAGGACCCAAACCCGCGATAGATGAATACAAAGTAAAGGATAAGTTTTTTAATCCTGTAAACTTTTATATCACTCACAGTTTCTCTAAAGATTTTGCGGTGGGTTTCGGAGTGAACAACCCGTACGGGCTTGGTACATTTTGGGATGAAAACTGGGTTGGTCGTTTTCTTGCGATTGATACAGAAATCAGAACTTTTTTCTTTACTCCCGTAGTTTCATATCGCGTTACAGATAATTTGTCAGTTGGTGCCGGTATATCGTATGCATATGGCGATGTACTGATAAAAAGAAAAACACAATTGTTACCAACAGCATCTGAAGCTACTGTTAACCTTGAAGGTGATGGTACAGGAATTGGTTATACCGCAGGTATACTTTATCAACCAACAGAATGTTTGTCAGTTGGGGTATCATTCAGAAGTAGTGTTAAATTTGAGTTTGAAGGTGATGCTACTGCTGAAGCACCCGCTCAATTTGCCGGTTTGGTTCCGACTGGAGCAATATCCGCACCATTGGAAACTCCTCAGAACCTGACTTTTGGTCTCGCTTATAAGGTTATGGATGAATTAACCGTATCAGCGGACTATCAGCATATCGGATGGTCCAGCTATGATAAACTCGAAGTTACATATGAAGAAGTGACCGATCCATCAACAAGAGTAATATCTTCTGATAGAAATTATGAGGATACATATATTCTAAGATTTGGTGGTGAATATTTACTTTCTGACAAATTGGCTTTGAGAGGTGGATTGTTATATGATAATAATCCGGTTTTGGAAGAGTACGCCGAACCTACACTTCCTGATTCAGACAGATTAGGTTTTAACGTTGGTTTTGGCTATTCATTTACCAACAATCTTACTTTTGATGTTGCCTATTTATATTTGAGATTTGATGAAAGAGATATAAACAATTCCGAAATCTCATATCGTGATGGTGATGCACCGTTCCTTGGCGTTTACAATTCCAGTGCTCATCTGTTTGGCGTTAACTTTTCTTATAAATTTAATTAGTAGCGGGGTGATTTAATATGAAGTTCAATAAAATATTTGTTTTATTTATTTCTGTGTTACTTATAGCTCTTGTTGGCTGCGAGGACAGAAGTGATCTAACCGCTCCTGAAGCTCCCAACACCGGTACCGCAGATTTTTCTTCATTTGTGTCTATTGGTAACAGCCTTACCGCAGGCTTCGCCGATAATTCTCTTTATGAATCAGCGCAGGTTTATTCCTTTGGTAACCAGATCGCAGAAGCTGTTGGCGCACAGTATGTACAGCCTCTTGTCAGTGATCCCGGTTTACCCGGCAGGCTGGAAGTAGATAGGTTCATCATTCAGGATGGCAGTATTGCGAGTGTTGTTTTGACACAAAATACAGGTTTGGGTGCAGCTCTCAATTCATCTCATGCAGCACCATTTAATAACCTTGGTGTACCTGGCGCAATTCTTTACGATCTTGTTGATGAAACCAGTTTCGCTCAGAAAGCGGTTGATAGAGGAAATCCTTATTTTCAGCTTGTTTTAAGAGATGCTCAGTTTGGCGCGTCTATCGTTAAACAGGCTGCTAACCTGTCACCAACTTTTATTACTATGTGGATTGGTAACAATGACGTTCTGGGTTATGCAACCTCCGGTGGCACAAGTGGAACTGACGCTACAGGAAAACTACCTACTGATTTAACAGTATTCTCCGCGCTATATAATCAGGTCGGCGCGGCACTGGCAGCTACCGGTGCAAAAGTTGTTGTCGCTAATATTCCTGATATCAACGCGATTCCATTTTTTAATACTGTCGGACCTCTTGTGGGCGTCACAATTAAACCATTGATTGATGCCGGACAGATAGCAGGAGTTTATTATCAGAAACATGGTGAAACTGTCGCTTCCGGATTAGCTGATTTTAACACTCTTGTTAGTGGAGCTATAAAATTTACTTTAGTAGGTACTGAATATGCCTCTTTGATTGGTCAGCCTGGTGGTAAGTTTTATGTTGACTATGGTTATCCTGCGCTTCCTGCGGGTATTGACACAACTCAACCATTCGGACTTCATCCCCAGAATCCATGGCCGGATGCATTTACTCTTGATGCGGATGAACAGTCAACTATCGCGACACATGTTGCGGGATTTAATAGCACAATTTCTTCAGTTGCAACAAATAATAACTTTGGATTAGTAGATGTTAATTCAATTTTCGGTCAGATTAAAGCCTCGGAAGCAACCGGTGGAACAACTATTGACGGTATAATATTTACCACTCAATTCTTGTCAGGCGGCTTATTTGGTCTCGACGGAGTTCACCCAACAGCTCAGGGACAGGCAGTTGTTGCCAACGAATTTATTAAAGTGATAAATTCGAAATGGAGTGCTTCAATTCCACATATCAATGTTTCTGAAATACCGGGTACTATCTTTTTAGCCAAAACAATAGAAAAACACCCGCATCTGATCCCGATATTCGAAAATCTCAAACTTGAAGATTTTACTTTCTAAATAAAAAGCCGTGCCCGGCACGGCTTTTTTCTTACCTGTATCAAAAACTACCTCAAATAATTAATGTAAATTTCTTTTCAAAATGTTATTTTGATATATTCTAACTTATCAATTAAAAAGATGAACTGGAAATGCGAAATATTATACTACTCCTCCTGATTTCAATTATGATTTATGCGTGCTCTGCAAGCAACACACCTAAAGAAGATGAATCAGATGTTTATGTATTCGACGATGTAACTACCGTAGAAACACCCGAAGTTAAGGAAGCACCCGTTGAAGAAATAGTCGAAGACGAAATTAAATACGATTATATTATTCAATTAGGCGCTTTTACTACAAAAAAACGCGCTGATGTTTTTGTTGAGGAAAACAGAGCAGACAGCAAATATCCCATGATGATTGTTTATGACGCGGCACTGAACTATCACCTGGTTCAACTTCCTGTTTTTCAGGAAAGGGAAGACGCTGATCGGGTTTTGAGAGATCTGCTCCTGAAAGAAGCATTCAAGGATGCTTTTGTTAAACCAATACCGGAAATGAATTGACTATTCCTCTGTATAATATATTGATTGCCGCAATAAGTGTAATTTATGTTTTCACGGTTGTGGCTATCATGGATTTTGCCGTAAAGAAAGGTTTTCCTTCCGATATTTCAAGAAAAGTTATTCATATTGCGGCTGGTTGCTGGCTCCTCTTCTGGTATTTCTTTGATGATAGCGATGTCACCAAATATCTTAATATCCTTCCGGCCGCTATTTGGACAATTTTACTTCTTATTAAAGGAATTAGCGCATCCCCCAATGATGATGCAGTCAAAACTATGACCCGAAGTGGGGATAAGAAAGAACTGTTAAGAGGACCTTTTTACTTTACACTTGTAATGATAGTTTCCGGGACGTTTTTATATAAAACTGAAGCCGCCCTAACTGCAATCGGGATATTGGCATGGGGGGATGGCATGGCTCCTGTTGTTGGAAGCAGACTGGGAAAACTCAAATACAGCCTGGTTACAGAAAAAACTCTCGAGGGAAGTCTTGCTTTCTCAGTATTTGGTTTTTTAGGGGCAATGCTCTTTAACTATTTTATACTTGGAACTTATGATACAGAACTGATACTTATTAGTGTCATAGTTGCTACAATAGTAGAAGCTTTAAGTCCGAAAGATTTGGACAATTTACTCATACCGACCGCCTGTTTTATAATTTATTATTTGGTTTACTAAATGAAAAAACTTACAAGCTTGTTAGCCATTTTTCTGGCTATGAATCTCAGCGCCGCAGGAAGCATTGAGATAATATTCAGCACTCCATTGGAACAGCTTCCGGAAGGACACCGCATCGAAAATGACGGTATTTATGGAATCTCTTCCTTTGATTATGTAGATGGTAATTTCTTCTTGCAAAATTTCGATTCAAGAAAGATTTACAAAGCAGATGGAAATTCTTTCATCGAGACTGCTTTTGCCGAAATCTCTTCTCCTTATTTTAATTTTAATCAGAACGATAACGGATACCCGATCAATCATATTAGAAATAATATTCCGGGAATTGAATCCAGATCGCATAAAGTAGAATTTTTACAAAATAATCTCAAAAATGAAATCTCGATGACACTTCCGGATGGTAGTATCATAACATTGAGAGATGTTGATTATGTTGAGCCTATAGGATTTACATCTGATGGCTTGAAATTATTTCTTACAGAAACTATCAAAAATAATATCCCGCTTGAGGTTCACCGAGAAATTTATGTTCTGGATAAGACCGGCTCTGTTATAAATGTATTTGAAGTACCGCTTGTAAAATATCTTTACACCGAGAATGAGTTCACGCTCGGCGATAATGATGAACTGTTGCAGCTTATAACTACTGAAGATAGTTTTATGATCATAAGATATAACCACTATCAAATGACAAGCAGATACGACTATTCATTTCTGGATACTCAATTTCTCCATTACAATCAATTTGTAAAAACTGATGAGTTTGTACCACCTGCTCCCACTAAAACACTTCCAACCGCAAACAGATTGTACGCTGTTAAGTTAGGTGAACAACACGCGGAGTTGAAGTATTCAGTAACTCAGGCTAATCTTGCTTATGAAAATACTCAGGGTCCTGATGGTGATGTTGTGCGAACACCAGGATGGCTATTTGAAGGTGTAAACGCAAGAATACCCTATAAATGGGGTGGATTTCAGAATGTTTCATCATATTTAAACGGATTAGCCAATGGAAGATATGCTGGAGATATAAATACCGCGGGTGTAAGTGGTTATGCGGTGGGGAATGACTGTTCCGGTTTTGTAAGCAGATGTTGGCAGTTAAACGAACAGTATTCTACTAGTATGATGCCCGGTATCACCGGTCAGAGAGCCTCATGGGATGATATTGTAATGGGTGACGCTATTCATAAAGTTGGTCATGTACGCCTTTATCTCAACAGAACCAATAACGGCGCATTGAGAGTAGTTGAAGCCGCCGGTCGTAATTGGGATGTTTCATACTGGAGTTTCGCGCCTTCCGATCTCACCAGTTATACACCTCGTTATTACGTACAGATGAGTCCAACTGTCAATGAGAATTTCGTAAAAGTCCTCTCAGCAAAGTATATCACACCGGCAAAAGTAGAACTTTTAGTTGCGCCGGAAGCTACTCCTTTGGGTTATAAAGTATATTATTCTGAAGATGGTGATTCCTGGTATTTTCTTGGAAACGATCTTTCCTCAAATAGTGATTCGATAGTAGTAGATGTAGAGAGTCAGAAATTATATTTCCGGGTCGCAGCAATAGATGATATCGGCGGTAACAATGTAGAGGGTTTCTGGTCAAATATTGTCGCTGCTTCATATACCGCAAAATCGAAAAACGCAATTATCATTGATGGTTTCAGCAGAAATTACGGCAGCGGAAACTGGCAGGGATACATTCATAATTTTGTGAAAGGCTACGCTGATTATTTAATGACCCGGGGCGTATTCCTTCAGACAATCAGCAGTTCAAGATTAGCTGATCCCAATTTTGATTTAAATAGTTTCCAATATGTTTACTGGATAGTCGGGGATGAAAGTACGGTGGATGAAACATTCAGCGATGAAGAACAGAATTTAATTAAAGAATACCTTGAAGCAGGCGGAAACTTGTTCTTATCCGGTAGTGAAATTGGTTGGGATCTCTGGGAGAAAGGATCATCATCTGACAGAGACTTCTATACTAATTACCTGAAAGCACAGTACATCGCTGATGACGCGGGTATTACAACAGTAGCCGGAGTAGAAGGTACATTCCTTGAAGGGACCGAATTCCATATCGGACAAACATACACGGAAGATTATCCTGATCAAATTGTACCTGTCGAAGGTGGAGATCAAATCTTGTTATATACAAATGGAAAAGGTGCCGGTATATCATACGATGGAATTTTTGGTAACGGGTCCAGGAACTCAAAGATTGTTTACATAGGTTTTCCTATGGAAAGTACCGCAAATGATGAACAATTTGAAATCGTTATGCACAATTCTTTCATGTTTTTCAATGATATAGTTATTACAAATCAAAAAGAGAAACATGATCTATCATTTGAAATATATCAGAATTACCCAAATCCTTTTAATCCGAAAACATTTCTCTCTTTCCAGCTTGATGAAGTTTCTGATGTAAGTATAGACATCTACAATATTAATGGAGAACTGGTAACTGAACTGGTTGATGAAGAACTTCAAAAAGGGTATCATCAATATGAGTTTAATGCAATTGGTATTTCATCCGGTATTTATTTTGCAAATTTTATAATAAATGATAAATTACATGTCCAAAAAATAACTTTACTCAAATAGGGGGGCGATTTGGCTTTTAGTTTGAACAAAATAATGCTTATCGGTAACCTTGGTCAGGATGCTGAAAATTCATTTACAAATAATAATGTTTCGATAACCAAGTTTTCAATTGCGACTGTTAACAGCTACAAAACCAAAGAAGGGTCATGGCAGAATGAAACAACCTGGCATAATGTAGTTGCTTTTAATTTGTCTGATTTTTTTAAAGATGGACTTAAAAAAGGAAGCAAGTTTTACGTAGAAGGAAGACTTACCAAACGTGATTATACTGATCGGGAAGGAATAAAGCGATACTCAACGGAAGTTCTTGCCGATAAATTAATACCTCTTGATAGACCTGATGGAACTTCATCATACTCACCGAATCAAAATTCAAGTGGGAATGAAAGCATTAACAGGGAATCAATTGATTCACCCGCGGAAGACGACGATCTTCCATTCTAAATATTTTGTATAACAATTGAGGCTTTAAGCAATTATTGGAAACCGACTCGTATTTTCAAATAATTATTTTGAGTGTGCTGCTTTTATTATCAGCATTTTTCTCAGGTTCGGAAGTAGCACTTTTTTCGATTGATAAAAAAAGACTAAAAGAATTAAAGAAAGATAAGGGACTTATAAGTAACTATATTTTAAGTCTGCTGGAAAATCCACGCCGGTTATTAGTTACAATACTTTTGGGCAATACTGTTTTTAATGTTGCGGCTTCAATCACATCTGTAGCAATAGCGCTTGATATTGCCGATTCTCTGGGCTGGAATATTGATGTCGTACTTCTGATCCAGATTATTGCTCTAACCATATTGATTCTAATTTTTGGAGAGATCACACCTAAAGTATGGGCTTCAAAACACCCGGCAAAGTTTGCCCGACTCGTAGCTTTCCCGCTTTATTGGACGAGTGTTTTTATTTATCCCGTCTCAAAATTACTTACAGAACTTATTAAATCGCTCTCCGCCAGATTTAAGTTCGATAAATCAAAAACAGCTATTCTTACTTCAGAGCTTACAGAATTAGCTGATTTAGGTATTGAGAAAGGTACTATTGAAGAAGATGAACATGGATTAATTCATGGACTTGTGGCATTCAAAAGTGTTTCTACCAGAGAGGTTATGACTCCAAGAGTTGATATCACTTCAATTGCGGTCGATACACCTTTTGATGAAGTGATGCGCATTATTACTGAATCCGGACACAGCCGCATCCCTCTTTTTGAGGAAAACCTCGATAATATTACAGGAATCATCTATGCTAAAGATTTACTACCTTACATCAGTGATATGACTCGTAAAAATGAATTAAATCTGCGTAAGATAGCTCGCAAGGCATATTTTGTGCCCGAAACAAAACTTATAAACGAGTTGATGCATGAATTCCAGGAAAAAAATCTTCATCTGGGAATTGTTGTAGATGAGTACGGTGGTACCTCCGGATTAGTGTCGCTTGAGGATATTCTTGAAGAAATTGTAGGTGAGATCCGGGACGAGTATGATAATGAGGAAAATGAGATCACAAAACTTGGTGACAACTCATATATGGTTCTGGGTAAAATCCCAATAGATGAATTGAATGATTTTCTTGAATTTGATTTTTCTTCTGAAAATGATGATTATGATACACTTGCCGGATTTATCTATAATCTATCAGGTTCTATTCCGGAGAATAATTACTCCGTTAATTTTGATAAATACAGATTTACTGTAAAGGAAGTTATAAATAAAAGAATAAATAAAGTACTGATTGAGGTGGAGAACACGGAATTATCCGGAACTCCGGAATGAAACCGGGATGTATCCTGAAAATTATTCTTGCTATATTTTTTTTGATTGGTGTGGGTTCTTATATCTTGAAAACTTACGGCCCAGAACTTAAAAGTTCTGTTGAAGAGAAAGCAAAAAGACTTATCCGGGAGAAAGTTGAAACAGAATTAACATCAATTAAGGATGATCTGCTACGAACTGAACTAAACAGTCTGGTAAATACTTATTTTGATTCTGTGAAAGACTCAGCTTATTCTGTAGTACAAAAATCGGGTGATTCTCTCTCAAATTATTTAGGTGCGGCACTTAAAGATTCAATACTTGATAACAATGAAATAGATTTCTTACGGAAGATGATAAAAAATGAATAAAACTAAGGCAACTGAAGTAAAAGTTGGTGTAACCGTTGTTGTTGGCACAATTTTAATATTGTGGATATTAGGCTGGGCAAAAGATGTCGATTTTTTCAGCGATAATACCGAAATTAAAATTCTGTTCAATTCTGTAGCCGGTCTGGAAACAGGTGACAGGGTTTCAGTCAATGGTGTTAAAAAAGGAACCGTCGAACGAATGGAAGCATTTGAGGATGGTGTTCTGGTTATCGCCACTTTGGATCCTGATACAGATTTAAGAGAAGACGCGACATTTTCTATAATGATGCTTGATCTTATGGGAGGAAAAAAAATAGAGGTTTCTCCCGGAGTGTCTCCGACAAGGATGGATTTTGCTTCGGTACAGAATGGTAAATTTTCCGGTGATATTTCTTCCGCTATGGCAGCCATAAGTGACGTTCAAGAAGACCTTGTATCAGTTATCAAAGAGATTAAAATTTCTTTGACAAACATAAATAAGTTCATGGCGAATGAAGAATTTGCGAACAATGTTGAACAAAGTGTAACAAATCTCAATGAATTGCTCCTCCTTCTCAACGATGTTACAACTGAGAATCGGGAAAATCTCGCAAGACTAATTGTAAATGTTGATACACTGGTTACCAGCACCAATACGTTTCTTGCCGAAAACAGAAATGTTGTTGGTGATCTAAGTGCCGAAATTACAAATTCTCTTCAGAAAACCAATAATCTTATCAATAAAATCACCACTCTTACTGATGAAACCGCTAGCGGTAATAATAATCTTGGTAAATTGCTTTATGACGAAGATCTGTTAAATGACCTGAAAGCAACAATAAAGCAGACTAACAACTTATTTGATATTCTAATCAAACAACTTCAGGATGAGGGTGTTAATGTTGACGCGAACATTTTTTAGTCTCATTATTCTTGTTCTCTTTACTTTTTCAACAAGTATTGGTGCCTCAGGTGATCCGGTCAGGGCGGAAAATGGCATGGTTGTATCCGCGAGTAAGCTCGCTTCTGATATTGGTATAGAGATTCTAAAAAAAGGTGGAAATGCAATAGATGCAGCTGTTGCCACAGGTTTTGCTCTTGCGGTAGCATATCCAACCGCCGGAAACCTGGGAGGTGGTGGGTTTATGGTTATTCACCTCGCCGATAGTTTGAACACCACTATTGATTTTCGTGAAAAAGCACCTAAAAACGCATTTAGAGATATGTATTTGGATTCTAACGGAGTTTATCTGCCCGAACTTGGCAGGGAAGGTTTTACCTCTTCTGGTGTACCGGGTTCTGTGGAAGGTTTACTTTACGCGCTGAATCACTATGGTACAATGAAAATTCATGAAGTAATTGAACCTGCGATCAAATTAGCCGAAGAGGGTATTGTACTTGAATACAGACTTGCAGAATCAATTTCCTCTAATACAAACAGGTTTTTGGAATATCCATCATCAGCAAAAATATTTACTAAAAATGGAAATCCTTATGAAGAGAATGATACACTAATTCAGAAGGATCTCGCGCGCGCGCTCCAGTTGATCTCAGAAAATGGAAGAGATGGTTTTTACAAAGGTCATGTTGCCAAACTCATCGCAGAGCATTCTAAAAAAAGTGGCGGATTTATTACTGAGCAAGATTTAGCTGATTATCAATGCGTGGAGCGAACTCCAATTTATGGTTATTACAAAGGCTTTGATATTGTTACAATGGGTCCTCCGTCCTCAGGAGGAATAGCTATAACTCAAGCATTGAATGCACTTGAGAATTTTAATTGGGAGAAGTCTGATTGGAATAGTAGTGAATATATCCATACTCTCGTTGAGATATTAAAGCGCGTTTATGCTGACAGAGCGGAGCATCTCGGTGATGTTGATTATTATCCTGTTCCCGTCGATTGGCTTACCTCAAAATTATACGCTCAGGAAATTGTAACTGGTATAGCAGATACAGCGACACCCTCCGAGAAAGTGAATCCAGGAATACCTATTCCTGAGGAAAGTGAAGAAACTACACATTATTCTGTGGTCGATAAGTACGGTAACGCGGTGAGCACAACGGTTACATTGAACTCTTCATATGGAAACAAGATAGTTGTGGAAGGCGCCGGATTTTTGATGAACAATGAAATGGATGATTTCAGTGCCAAACCTGGTACACCAAATCAGTTTGGTTTACTCGGAAGTGAAGCGAACTCAATTGAACCCGGAAAGAGGATGTTGAGTTCGATGACGCCCACCATTGTTCTAAAACAAGGAAAACCCTACTTTGTGACTGGTTCACCAGGTGGTTCAACTATTATCACCGTTGTGTTGCAGACAATACTTAACGTAATTGATTTTGAAATGGATGTAGAACAAACGTTATATGCACCCAGAATTCACCATCAATGGATGCCCGATAAAATATATTTTGAGGAATACGGACTCTCGAAGGATGTAATAGAAAATCTTGAGCGGAGAGGACATATTATGGGAAATATCAGAGTTCTCGGGCGTGCCGAGGGAATTCTTATTTTTGATGATTATTTTACAGGTACTACTGATCCGAGAGGTTACGGAAAGGCTTCAGGTTATTAAGATGGTTATTGGCATTGGTATAGATATAATCGAGATAGAGCGAATTCAGCAAAGTGTTGAAAAATTCGGGGAGAGATTTCTCGATAAAATCTTTACTGAAACCGAAAAAGAATATTCTCTTACCAAAAAGCACAAGTATCAACATCTAGCAGCGCGTTTTGCCGCAAAGGAAGCGATAGCCAAAGCTCTTTCAACCGGTTGGGCGCAAGGTTTCAGGTGGAAAGATATCGAGATCTACAATGAGAAATCTGGCATGCCCGGTGTTAAACTGTCTGGTGAATTGAAAAAATTTGTTGAGGGGGATAAATCCCTTAAAATAACAATGAGCCATTCCGAAAACTACGTTACGTGCTTTGCAATTCTTTATAAAACCACACCCTACTGAACCAAATTATAGTATAGTATTTCGTAGATAATTTTCTTAATTTTGGCTTCATTTTTAAGGATAAACAATCGTATTTAACCGAAAGGATTTGATTTGAATGATAATAGAGTAATTGTTGCGATGAGTGGCGGGGTAGATTCTTCTGTTGCTGCCGCGCTTTTACATGAACAAGGTTATGATGTAATAGGTATCACTATGAAAACATGGGGGTTCATGGAAGTGGGAGGTGCCCCTAAACACGAAAGTGGCTGCTGTTCTCTTGACGCTATTTTTGACGCCAAGAATGTTGCCGGTAAATTTGGTATTCCGCATTATACCGTTGATTTTACAAAATCTTTTGAAGATACAGTTATAAATAATTTTGTCGATGAGTATCTTTCCGGAAGAACACCTAACCCTTGTGTAGTGTGTAACCGTAAAATAAAATGGGAAGAACTTCTGAAAAAAGCCGATAGCCTTGAAGCAAAGTATGTGGCAACAGGGCACTACGGTATTGTTGAGAAAGATAACAGCACAGGCAGGTTCAAACTTAAAAATTCACCCGATAACAAAAAAGACCAGTCGTATGCCCTGTGGGGATTAACTCAGGAAAGTTTAAGCAGAACACTTCTTCCACTGGGTAGTTTTACCAAACCGGAAATACGGGAGCTTGCCGACAAATTTGATCTTAAAACCGCAAATAAGCCTGATAGCCAGGAAATCTGTTTTGTAGCGGATAATAATTACGAAAGGTTTTTGCGTGAAAGAATTCCGGATGTAATTGAGAATGTTCCCAAAGGTGATCTTGTATATCACGATAAAAAAATCGGAGAGCATAAAGGTATCCCGTTTTATACTGTTGGACAGCGTAAAGGGCTCGGTGTTGCAATGGGGAAACCTGTGTACGTAAAAAAAATTGATCATAAAAACAATACTATCGAAATAGCTGACAAAAACGAACTTCTCGAAGGTGATGTTTACGCATATGATATAAATTATGTTTCCGCGGATATATTAACTCCCGGTTCAAAAGTTTACGGAAAAATTCGTTACGGTGATCGCGCAACCGAAGCAGAAGTGATTTCTGCTGATGATCAACATATTCAGATAAAATTCATAGAACCGAAGAACGCTATAACTCCAGGTCAGTCCCTCGTATTGTATGACGACACCGGTTATGTATTAGCCGGCGGGGTGATAGGGAAGTGGGAAAATATATAATTTTATCACTGGATTTAGAGTTCTAAAAGGTTTAACTTAATTATTTGTTAAACCTTTTTCTCTTTATGGAGGCAAAATTCGAATCAACATCCATAAAACAGAATGGTCTGTTAAGTGGTAAGGTATTACTGTTAAATCAGAGTTATGAACCTCTTACATTGTGCAATGTAAAAAAGGCACTGATACTGATTTTTCTTGATAAAGCCGAATTGGTTGTTGACCTGAAGGAGAAAAAAATCCATTCCAGCGCCAGAAATTATCCTTATCCAAGTATAATCAGACTAAAAAACTATGTCAGGATTCCGTATAAAAACATAATCCTGAGCAGGAAAAATGTAATAAAGCGTGATGGGTACAGATGCGGATATTGCGGAAAACGTAACGCTGAATTGACAATTGATCATATTTTGCCAAAATCGCGTGGTGGTAAAGATACTTGGGATAATCTGGTAACCTGCTGCATAAAGTGTAACAACAAAAAGGGAAATCAAACTCCGAATGAAGCTGAGATGCCTCTTTTGGTGAAACCATATACTCCTGATCATATTATGCTTATTAAAACAGAGCTTGGCAAACTGGATGAACAGTGGCGACCATTTCTGTTTGATAAATAAACCTCTGTTTTCCTCTCCATATATGAAATATTTTCATTATCTTTATTATTTTTGTAAGAAATTTATGAACAAATATTCCAGGGAAAATGGCTAAAAAAAGGATACTCAGTGGAATGCGCCCGACGGGCAAACTTCACATAGGGCACTATGTAGGAGCGTTAGAAAATTGGATTAAATTACAGGATGAATATGATAGTTTTTTTCTTGTCGCAGATTATCATGTTTTGACCACAAGCTTAAACACAGATCATATTTATGATAATACCATTGAAATGATGATTGACTGGCTGGCAGCCGGTTTGGATCCCGAAAAGAGTCCGTTTTTCAGGCAGTCTCAGATAAAGGAACACGCTGAATTATTCCTGATTTTTTCAATGCTGATCACGAAGGCACGACTCGAACGCAATCCCACTCTCAAAGAGCAGGTTAGGGACTTAAACATAGATAACCTCATTTACGGACATCTTGGATATCCTGTGCTTCAGGCTGCCGACATTCTTCTTTACAGAGGGGAAGCGGTTCCGGTTGGTGAAGATCAGGTGCCTCATGTTGAGATAACCCGCGAACTCGCTAGAAAATTTAATACTCAGTTTGGTAAGGTTCTTCCTGAACCGGAACCTCTACTTACAAAATTTTCACGACTTCCCGGTCTGGATGGCGACGCAAAAATGAGTAAATCTCTGAACAATACCATATTGCTATCAGACCAGCCGGAAGAGCTGTGGCAGAAATTGCGCAAGGCAGTAACTGATCCGCAGAAAGTAAGAAAAAATGATCCCGGCAGACCTGAAGTTTGCCTGATATATACTTATCATAAAAAATTCAATGAAAATGAAGTACCGGAAATTGAAGCCGGTTGTAAATCGGGTGAGCTTGGTTGCTTTGATTGTAAGAAAAAATGTACATCTGCTATAAATAGTTTCCTGGAACCGATTCTTGATAAAAGAAAACATTATGAAAATAATCTTGATGAAGTAAAACAAATCCTGGCAAGCGGTGAGGAACGCGGGAAAAAAGTTGCCGCGGAGACAATGGCAAGTGTGAGATCAGTTATGAAGTTCGGGTAACTGTGTATAAAATTAAATTACAACAATTTGAAGGTCCGCTTGATCTGCTCCTCTTTTTTATCAAAAGGGATGAGATAGATATTTATGATATTCCAATTTCAAAGATCACAAAGGATTTTATAACTTATATTCAGTTGATGAAGAAGTATGATCTTGAAATCGCGGGAGATTTCATTCTCATGGCTTCAACGCTTATGCAGATAAAAGTAAAGATGCTTTTACCACGCGAGGTTGATGAGAAGGGTGAGGAAGTTGATCCCCGGATGGATCTTGTTAACGCATTGCTGGAATATAAACGATACAAAGAAGTTACGGAAGAATTGGCATACCTTGAAGCAAATCAAAAAAAGCTTGGATACCGTGCCAATTATGATAATGATATAAAGGAAACTCCGGAAGAACTGGATACATTACTTAAAAATGTTACTATTTATGATTTGATGTTAGCTTTTAAAAAGGCTCTTGAAGAACGCCCACGGGAAAACTTCCATCAAATCCGTAAGTTGAACGTTTCGGTAGATGAACAGTCGCAGTTTATTCAGCAGAAACTTTCCGAAGTAGATGAATTAACATTTGTTAATCTGATCATGGAAATGCAGGAAAAGATTAGAATAATAGTTACATTTATTGCATTACTTGAAATGATAAAAATGGGAAAAGTAGGTTTGCGTGAAAGTGCGAATTTTAATGATTTTGTGATCTACGGTATTGAGAATGGATCAGACGTATAAATCGGTTATAGAAGCACTTATTTTTGCTTCCGATGATCCTGTTAAATCGGTCGAGCTTATAAAGGCAATTAAGGAGATCGATGGCGAAGATACCGAAATAACTACCATTGATGTTGAAAATGCGGTTGCTGAGTTGAATATTGTTTATAAACAAAATGATAGTTCTTTTTCAATACTTAAAATCGCGAATGGTTTTATTTTTGCCACCGGAATGGAATACGCGAAATATCTCGGCTATTTGTCAAATGAAAAAAGTAAACGGCGTTTAAGTCAGGCGGCGCTTGAAACATTGGCTATCGTGGCTTATAAACAGCCAATAACAAAGCCGGAAATAGAAATGATACGTGGTGTAAATTCCGATTATATGATAAATACACTACTGGAAAAAAATCTGATAAATATTCAGGGTAGATCGGAAACCATCGGCAGACCGCTGCTTTATGGAACAACCGATGAATTCTTGAAGTATTTTGGCATTAATAATATTTCCGATTTGCCAAAACCACGTGAAATTGAAGAAATAATGAAAGATGAAGATTTTCAGGAACAGAAAAGAAAAATACTAATGAATGCTCTTGAAGAGAGTATTGCCCCCGATGAGGAAGAAAACAACGATGAATGATGGAAGTAAGATAAGACTGAACAAATATATTTCAGAATGCGGAATCGCATCTCGCAGAAAAGCCGATGAAATGATTGAGCAGGGAAGAGTAACAATCAATGGCAAAACAATAACCAAGTTAGGCACAGTTATTGATCCTGTTAATGATCTGGTGAAAGTTGACGGGGAATCTCTGCGTAAGGAAAAGAAAGTATATTTTCTATTAAATAAGCCAAAAGGTTTTATAACAACAACCAAAGATGAAAAAAACAGACCAAACGTAACTGAACTCATCAATACTAATTTAGCGATCTTCCCGGTTGGACGACTCGATTTTAACACAACAGGCATACTACTCCTGACTAATGATGGTGATTTTGCCCAACAGTTAACGCATCCAAAATTCAAAGTGCCGCGGATTTACAATGTTGGTCTTAACAATGATTTCACCGGAGAAATGAAGGAAAAATTACTTCGCGGAGTAATGCTGGATCGTAAAAAAAGTAAATTTGAATCAATAGAATATTTAACAAAAAACAAATTTGATAAAGTTCAGGTGGTAACTTCAGAAGGCAGAAATCATTTTGTCAAGAGGATGTTTCTAACAGTTGGATTGCAGGTCAGAACCCTTGAAAGAGTTGCATTTGGCCCGTTTACCATTGAAAATATACCTCAAGGTAAATATGTTGAAGTTTCCGCGAAAGATATATTCAATGCAATGAATGAATACAACAGGTAAAATATTATCATTATTACTCCTTGTTGTTTCTGTTTTTTCTGCTCAAGAATTAAAAAACGGCTATAACAGAAACAATCTGGATGAACTAAGGAAGCAGATAGACGATATTGTTGAAGATAGCAACCTTCAGCACGCGTTTTGGGGAATAGAAATTCGTTCTTTGGAAAATGATGAAGTGGTGTACAAAAAGAACTCTGAAAAAAGTTTTGTCCCGGCTTCTACAATAAAATTATTTACGACAAGTGCCGCGTTATTGTTACTGGGACCAACGTTCCAATATTCCACAGAGTTTTATTCATCAGGAAAACCTGATAATACTTCAATAAAAAATCTCATAATAAAAGCCAGCGGTGATCCCACCTTTGTGGTTTCAAAAAATGAATCCATGCTGTTGCAGCATCCATTACAAAGTATTGCGGATTCCCTCAAAAAATTCAATGTTTCTCATATTGGGGGGAATATAATTTCGGATAATCGTATTTTTGATAATCAAATGTATGGTCGCGGATGGGAACAGGATGTGTTGTCAAACTGGTACGCACCTCCAATCAGCTCATTATCACTAAATGGTAATCTTACTCATGTTTCAGTTAGACCTACAGAAAATAATTTTCCCGCGTATATTGAAGTCTCTCCCTATTTTTCGGGATTGTCGCTTATTAATAAAGTCACTACATTAGCTTGCTCCGGGAAACACGAAAATTGGCTTAAAATCCGTAAGGATGACTCTCATATTTTTACGATATATGGTGCGATTGGAGAGAGCGAGACTGTTTTAAAGGAAAAATTACCTGTTGCTGATCCGGTCAAGTATTTTATGGAAAACCTGAACAAACAAATTGTGGACTCGGGTATTGAGGTTGCTGGTTATACTACTGATGTTACTCTTGAGAAAGACAATTTTTCTTATGAAAATATTGAATATCTTTTTAGTATTGAAAGCGATGATCTTCAAGTGATCGTAAAAGAAATAAACAAAAACAGTAATAATCTATATGCTGAAGTATTGCTCAAAACATTGGGAGTTGAGTTATACGGTAGCGGAACCTCGGAAACAGGAATAAAAGCTGTGCACGATGTTTTGAAAAATATGGGAATTAACATAAATAACATTCAAATCATTGACGGCTCCGGATTATCGAGACATAATCTTGTCACACCGAGGCAGGTATTGAAATTACTTGTTTATATGTATAAATCTGGTGAATTTGAACATTTTTATAATAGTCTGCCGATCGCCGGCCTGGACGGAACATTGTCGGGCAGAATGAAAAATAGTAACGCCGAGAATAATGTTAGAGCAAAACCCGGGTTTCTGGAGGGTGTTCGCACACTCTCAGGCTATATCAAAACAGCGGATGATGAGCCTATGGCATTTTCTATAATGCTAAATAATTATCATGTGTCGTCAAACCTTGCGAATTATATGTTTGATTTAATCTGCTCTCGTTTAGCAAATTTTAAAAGAAATATTAACTAGGAGGCATTTTGGAAAATAATACACAGACTGATGTAAATGAACTGATGAAAAGACGGATAGAAGAGATGAACGAGTTAAGGGCAATGGGAATAAACCCTTACCCTTACGAATATGAAGTTGACAATTATTCAGTTAATATTAAGCAAAACTTTGAAGAGCTTGAAGGTAAAGATGTAAAGATTGCCGGCAGGATCATGGCGATAAGGAGAATGGGCAAAGCATCTTTCGCGCACCTGATGGATAAAGATGGAAGAATCCAGGTTTATGTTCGCAGGGATGATATTGGTGCGGATAAATACAAGGCATTCAAACTACTTGATATCGGTGATATCATTGGCATAGATGGTTATGTATTTAAAACTAAAACCGGTGAGACATCTGTACATGCTACTTCGATGGAACTACTCACGAAATCTCTCAGACCAATTCCAATTGCAAAGGAAGTTGTTGACGAAAACGGCAACAAAACTGTTTATGATCAGTTTGCCGATAAAGAATTAAGATACCGCCAGCGTTATGTTGATCTTATTGTAAATCCCGAAATTAAAGATGTATTTGTTAAAAGAACTTATATAATCAGGAAAATCAGGGAATATCTCGATACAAACGGTTTCCTGGAAGTACAAACTCCTATATTACAGCCTCTTTATGGTGGTGCCGCGGCGAGACCATTTACTACGCATCATAACGCGCTTGATATGAAACTCTATCTGAGAATTGCTGATGAATTATATCTAAAGAGATTGATCGTGGGTGGTTTTGATGCTGTGTACGAGATCGGAAATGATTTCAGAAATGAAGGAATTGACCGTACTCATAATCCTGAGTTCACAATGCTCGAAATGTATATCGCATACAAAGATTATGAATGGATGATGTCATTCTTTGAAAAAATGGTCGAGAAACTATGTGTTGAAGTTCTTGGTTCTACTGAACTGGAAATTGAAGGAACTAAAGTAAGCTTTAAAACTCCATGGAACAGAATTTCCATGGTTGATGAGCTCAAAAAAGAAACAGGACTGGATGTATTAAGCGCTTCCAAAGAAGATCTTAAAAAAGAGCTAAAAAAACATAATGTAGATCTTCACGGTGGTGAATCGGTTGGTAAACTAATTGATGAACTATTTGAAGCAACAGTTCAGGATAAACTGATCCAGCCAACTTTTGTTACTGATTATCCGGTTGAACTTTCACCTCTTGCCAAGAAACACCGGGATAAAGAAGGTTTGGTTGAACGTTTTGAGGGTTTTGTTTTGGGCAGGGAAATTTGTAATGCCTTCAGCGAGTTAAATGATCCTGTTGATCAGCGAGAAAGATTCGAGTCACAGGCACGTGCCCTCGCGGAAGGGGATGAAGAAGCTCATCAGGTTGATGAGGATTTTCTTAAAGCTATCGAATATGGAATGCCCCCGACTGCCGGACTTGGAGTTGGTTTGGACAGACTTATTATGCTTCTTACTAATCAGCCTTCAATTCGTGACGTATTGTTATTTCCACATATGAGACCAAGGTCCTAAATATTTCGGGAGGGTTTTCCTCCCGTTTTTCAGGAAATGAACTATGAAAAAACTGGCTATCCTCATTTATATTATCGTTTATGTGGCCGTTAACGCGCAGGATTCAACCTTTATTGGCAGCGAGGGGAATTTTGCGTTTAAATATCAGCTCCATAATACAAATTATGTAAGTTCACGACTTCAGGAGATTCCTGATTTATCTGCCACAGATAATATCAGCAGGATAGATCCGGTTCAAAGTGAAATAAACTATAACGCTCTCTATTGGGTGAGTGGAATTACAGCTGTATCATTAACCGGAATCCATATTTATCAGGCTAATGCATGGTGGTCTGATCAGGATAGCAGATTCAGAGTGGTGCAAGATTGGGAATACGCACTGTATGTAGATAAGATTGGTCATTTCTTCGGGACGAATATCATGGCTCACGGTTTTTCAATGGGACTTGAAGCAGCAAATTTCCCCACTGATCAAACTTACCTGTATGGCGGTATTATGGCTTTTTTGTTTGAACTTTATATCGAGGTAGAGGATGGCTTTGGACTAAATTGGGGATTTAGTCCGGGTGATGCCACAGCCGATTTTCTCGGAGCTTCATATTTTATTTCACAATACTATTTCCCGTACCTTAAAAATTTTCAACCAAGGTTCAGCTATTATCCCTCTGAAGAGATGTTGAATGGAACTCATAAAGGTGGTCATATTAGTGATGATTACGAAGGACAAAAGTTCTGGTTGTCTATGCGGATGAAAGAAATCCTTCCAAATAAACTCTCAAAATATTGGCCCGAGTTTCTAATGTTATCTGTTGGTATGGGAGTTAAAGACCTTGATGGTAGCGGAGGAGGAACCAGGGAAATATACATCGGGCTTGATTTTGATGCAGAGACTATTCCCCTTCACGGACCATTCTGGCAAAGTGTTAAAAATACCCTGAATTATGTTCATTTTCCATTACCCGCTATCAGAATCTCACCTGATGCGGCCTTTGTTGTTTTCGGTTATTGAGGTTTTAATTTGAAATTTAGTTTTATTATTCCAACACTTAATGAAGAAAAGCTTTTAGAACAATTACTCTCTTACCTTACTGAAGAACGGGAATCAAAGCAGCTTGATTACGAAATCATTGTATCCGACGGGGCTAGCAAAGATAAAACGCAGGAAGTGGCTCTTAAATATTGTGATAAGCTGATAGTGCATGATTATGATTCACCGCAAACAATTTCTGATGGACGGAATAAAGGCGCAGAGAATGCTTCAGGAGAGATTTTTATTTTTATCAACGGTGATGTTACACTACGAGAAGTTGAAAGATTACTTCAAACAATTGAATACGATTTTGCTACCGGTAAATACCTGGCCTGGACTTGCAAGGTGAATATCGCTCCGGAAGAACGTAAAATGAGTGATACAATAGTTCTGGGATTCTATAATTTTTATTTCCATCTACTAAATACTATTGGCATCGGGATGGGAAGAGGGGAGTGTCAGGTTGTTCCCTCAAAACTGTTCAGGGAAATGGGCGGTTACAACGCTAATATTGTAGCAGGGGAAGACTTTGAGTTTTTCAAAAGAATAAGGTTAAAAGGAAAAATTAAATTTTCACGGGAATTCACAATATTTGAATCCCCCCGCAGATACAGGAAAAAAGGTCACCTGCAAATATTATTCACCTGGCTTTTTAACAGTGTTTCAGTTATGCTTACTAAAAGATCACTTTCACGTAAATGGGAAGAAGTACGTTAATGAAGAAACTTATACTTCTACTTCTGATAATTTCCGGTTTTTTGTATAGCCAAACCGGATATGTGCAATATGACGACAAAGTATACGATTTCCTTGAGCGATTGAGTACAATCAATGTGATTTCGGGTTATAACCAATTTGAGCTTCCCATGACCGCTAAGAAAGTCGGGGATTTTTTGGTGGAAGCAAATAATAACAGAAGCATGATGAATCTTACAGATTTAAAATCCCTCGATTATTATCTCAAAGTATTCGATTTTGATATCACTGGAGAAGACAGGAATTTCGAAAGATTCTTCCCCGAATGGAATTTCCGGAATCACTTCACTACTGACAAAAACAAAAGCGCCATCCGATTTGTTGATGATAAATTTTCCATGTTCATCAATTTTGAGGGAGCCAGTAAAAATCTGTCTGAACAGAGCAATCTTTATGACGACCTTAAACACATCACTATATTCAGATATGGAGGATCTTTCAGAGGAAGTTTCCTTAAAAATTTTCATTATTATCTAAAAAGCTGGAATGGTACTTTCCTTGGGAACCGCAGTCTGGCAGAAAAAGAAAACTTTTTGAAATACAATTATAAATTCAACGAAAACCCTTCGGAGAGTGTAAACGCAAACTATTTTGATGAAACAGAAGGATATTTTCTTGCTGACTTTGATCTTGTAAGATTTAAAGTTGGTAATGACCGTTTGATTTTTGGTTATCCCGGAAGTGAGTCTGTGCTTGGTTCTGCTTCTCCACCTGTTGATCACATCTTGATGAATATCAACTATAAATTTTTCAAGTTTACCTGGCTTCATGGAAAACTGTTAGGTGATTCATACAGTTATATGGATTGGCAAATTGGTAGCCGAAGAGATTTGGAAGAAAAATATCTTGTATATCACAGGTTTGAATTTAATTTCTCCAAACACTTTACTTTGGGTCTTGGTGAATCTATAATTTATTCCAGAAGAGGTATCGATTTAAGTTATCTGAATCCGTTTGCCTATTACAAGAGTGTTGAACATTTAAATCAGGATAGGGATAATTCCAAGATTTTTATGGATTTCGTGAATAATTCGATCACCGGATTAAAGTTTTTTGGTATGATCTATATCGATGATCTCGATTTTAGTAAGTTCGGTACAAAGTGGGTAGGGAATACACTTCTGTATAATTTGGGAATATCCGCGTATCCATTTTACAATTCATTTCCACTCACCTTTAATTTTAACTATTTGCGAATTGATCCATATTTCTATACCCACCGCATTCTGGAAAATACATACTCCAGTTTTGGTTTGCCATTGGGTAGTGAGTATTTACCAAACTCTGAGACTTTCAAATTTTCCAGCAAATATCAGATTGCTTTTAACCTTTCTGCCAATTTTCAGTTTACTTATTCAGTTCACGGTGCAAATGAGTATTCGCAGACAGGAGAACTTATCAAGAATTATGGCGGAGACCTTAATTATGGTTATTTTGCTTCGAGGGATGAGTCTGAAATATCTTTGCTGGATGGATTGAAAGAGTATTCCAGAAAATACTTTTTTGCACTTGAATATCAACCTCTTCCTGGATATTTTGTCGATTGGTATGTACATTATTATAACTTAAAATATAGTACAGGAATTTCTGAAAAAACCGCGGGTTCAACGCTGGCTTTCAGGGTAAAAATATAACTATGAGTGATTCAAAAAACGGAAATACGTACACGAGAATATTAACGGTAATAATTGTCTTTCTGGCAGGAATGACAATCGGTGTTAAATTCAGAGATTTTGGTATGTCAGCCATCGACACCGAAAAAATATCAAAACTTGAAGACGTTTTATATTTCTCTAAGAACTATTATCTCGAAGATATCGATGAAGGTAAACTTGTTGATGCCGCTATAGCCGGTATGATGGAAGAACTCGACCCGCACAGTGTTTACATACCACCTCTTGAACAAGAGAGCGTGGAGGAAGAATTCAGAGGTAACTTTGAAGGAATCGGTATCGAATTCCAGATCATCGATGATACAATCACGGTTGTATCACCCATAAGTGGCGGACCGAGTGAATCGCTTGGAATAATGGCTGGTGACAGAATTGTTGAAATTGAGAAGCAACCCGCAATCGGTCTCGAAAATGATGAAGTGATTAAAAAACTCAGGGGCGAAAAAGGTACTGAAGTAAACATAACAATTTACCGTCCAAGTGTTTCAAACTTATATGATTATACAATTGAGCGGGACAAAATACCATTATACTCTGTTGATGTGTCTTTACTTTTCGACAATAAAACAGGCTATATAAGTGTCTCAAAATTTGCTTCGACTACAGTTGATGAGGTGCTCGAAGCTTTAAGTGAGTTGAATAAGCAGGGGATGGAACGTCTTGTTCTCGATCTTCGTAACAATCCGGGTGGACTTTTATCGCAAGCTTATAACATGGCTGATATTTTTATTGATGGCGAAAAACTTCTCGTTTATACAAAAGGACGCTTACCCGATTTTAATGAAGAGTATCATGCGGAACTAACTTACAGGTATGAAAATCTGCCACTCATTGTTTTAGTCAATCGTGGAAGTGCTTCTGCCAGCGAAATTGTAGCAGGAGCCATTCAGGATTGGGACAGGGGCTTAATCATAGGGGAGACAACCTTTGGTAAGGGGCTGGTTCAGAGACCGTTTATACTTCCTGACAGATCTGCTGTGAGAATAACTATCTCAAAATATTTCACACCATCGGGCAGAGCTATCCAAAGAGATTACGGTGAGAATAAAACCGATTATTACATGGAAGTTTATAACAGAGATGATTCCACGTTCACAGGTCAGAAAGATACTACAGCAGTTGATTCTTCAAAACATAAATACACCACGGCAGGTGGCAGGGTAGTTTACGGTGGTGGCGGTATAAATCCGGATATACATGTTGAATCGGCGGATTTATCCGAATTAATCTACAATTTAATGAGAAAGAATGTATATTATAGCTTTGTAAGACATTATTTGGATAATCACTCTGATTTAATTGACCGATTTAATAATGATCTCGTGAATTTTAAAAATAATTTTGAAATTGATTCAAAAACTTTTAATGAATTTCTTGAATACGCCGGAGAAAAGGGCGTTACTTACAGCGAAAAAGACTTAAAAAAAGAAGAAGACTATATTAAAACAAGATTAAAGGCATTTATCGCAAGGGAATTCTGGAAAAATGAAGGCTGGTACTATATTCTGCTTGATGAAGATGATGTATTTAACGAAGCTCTGAAGAACTTTCCGGCTACGAGTGAACTTGCGGGATTAGTGAGTAAATGATGAAACAAATATTAGGAAATTTATTTCCGTACAAGGGTCAGAAGCCCAGGTTGGCAAATTCTGTATTTACGGCACCCGGTTCTGTTGTAGTCGGCGATGTTGAGATGGGTGAAAATTGCAGCGTCTGGTATAATACTGTAGTAAGAGGTGATGTTAATTATATCCGGATAGGAAAAGAAACCAATGTTCAGGATTTATCCATGCTCCACGTTACCAATAAAACTCATCCATTGATCATTGGAGACAAAGTTACAATCGGGCATTCGGTAACACTTCACGGGTGTACAATCGAAAACTTATGCTTGATTGGAATGGGAGCGGTAATACTTGACGGCGCAAGGGTTGAAAGTGGTTCAATAGTTGGCGCGGGGGCTTTGATTCCTCCTAACTTTGTCGTACCATCCGGTTCGCTTGCAATTGGAGTTCCCGCGAAAATTGTCAGAACATTGAGTGATTCCGAGATCGAAGAACTACATAAATCCGCGCAACGTTATATTGATTATTCTGCGGATACAATTCAATCATTAACTGAAGAAAATACCGACTGATGGAAATTACATTTTGGGGCACTAGAGGCTCAATCCCGGTACCTGGCAACGAATACGCGAAGTATGGTGGCAATACACCATGCCTGGAGTTAAGAACGGCCTCTGGTGAAACAATAATAATTGACGCAGGAAGCGGATTGAGAGAGCTCGGAAACAAGATCGTCTCGGATGTTAAAAGTGGTAAATACTCTCTACTTATGTCACATACACATTGGGATCATATTCAGGGAATACCTTTTTTTAAACCTTTTTATATCAAAGGTTTCGAGTTTGACATATTTTTCCCGGAGAGCGAGGAACAATGTGCTGAGGATATGATTGATGTTCAGATGCAGCCACTTTATTTTCCGGTTACTAAAGATGTTTTCGGCTCTCAAATCAACTATAAAGACTTCAAAGATATCGGTATATTCGATTTCAAGAATCTTGAAGTTTCTATAGCCAAAGTACATCATTCGAAAAATACCCACTCATATAAGTTTACTGAGAATGGGAAATCGATTGTATATATGACTGATAATGAGATTATGTACAACGCTGCCGATCACGAGCCAGAACCCGAGATTATCTATAAAAACAATAGTGATTTAATTGAATTCTGCAGAGACGCGGATTATCTTATCCATGATTCGATGTACTTCTTTAACGACTTTAAGAATAAAATCGGGTGGGGTCATTCAAATAATAAGTCGCTCTCGATATTTGCTTCTCTAGCCAATGTAAAAAATCTGCTATTGTTTCATTACGATCCTGATCACAATGATGAAACGGTTGATCGGTTAGCAGCTGAAACAAAGATGTTTTTGAAGGAATACTCTGATAATATAAAGTGTATTGCTTCAAAAGAGGGGATGACGATAAAAATATGATACCTGATGATTTGCTTGATGTTAATGTTGATGAGAAGTTCAAAATCGTTCCGCAGCAGGTAAACAGTATTGTTGAAGAGCTTCAAAAAGAATTAAAATTTTCCATTGGATCGGTCTCAATTAATTTTTTGGATGAAAATTTCATTTTAGAACTAAACAGAGAGCATCTTAATCACGATTATAATACAGACATAATTACCTTTAACTATTCGGGTGAAAACGATAACTTGGATGGTGAAATATATATTTCTGTTGATGATGCCAAAAAAAACGCATATTTCTATAATGTATCGCATGAACAGGAAATATTAAGATTAATCATTCATGGTTTCCTGCACTTGCTCGGGTACGACGACGTTACGGCTGAAGAAAAAAAAGTGCAAAAAAAACTTGAAGATCATTTAGTTTATAAGTATTCTTACTTAACCAATAACCTCTGCGCGAATGATGACTGAAAAGATAGTTGAAGTTTTGGCAAAAATCCTTGATGGATTAAATAATAATATCACACTTGAAGAAGTGAATACTTCGCTTAGCAGAGATAAAAGTTTCGATCAGAGAACAGTAAGCGCCGCATTCAGTCTTGTTTATGATAAAGTTCTGAACCACAAAGTAAAACGCAAGAAATCAACCCGTGCCGGGAAAAATTTCCGTCTGCTTACTTCCGAAGAACGTGAGGTTTTGGGGTCAAAGAATTCAGATTACCTGATGTACCTTCATAATGTTGGTTTACTTGACACTGTGGAACTTGAGCTGGTTCTTGAACAAATAATGATGTTTCCGGACGAATCAGTCAATAAAAATGATATTAATTGGCTTGTTTACATCTCACTGGTTGAATTCAGCACTGAAATAATGCCCGGCAGCAGAATATTACTAACTTCCAACGACGATATTAATTAGTTTTTTTGGAACTTTATTACCCTTTTTGTTGATAAAGTAGCGGGGATTGATTTAAGTGAACGAACTCCAAGAAGCTATAGATGATTATTTGATTGAACTTGCCGGTGTTAAGCGCGCTTCCGATAAAACTGTAATTTCCTATAGAATAGACCTGCATCAATTTAACTCGATAATTACTTCATTCAATATTGAGACCCTTGGTCGAATATCTGAAAAACAACTAAAACGATATCTTTTCAAACTGAACGAATCAGGTTTGTCAAAACAATCAGTATCAAGAAAGCTATCTTCGGTAAGAGGATTTTTTAACTACTTAATCCGAAATGAGTTAATTGAGAATAATCCCGCAATCAATATAAAAAATCCCAGGACAGAAAAACGCCTTCCACAAACTATAAATCTTGACTCTTTTTCAAAGATTATTAAATTGATAGAAGAAGAGAAAAAAGGTGAAGAAGCATTACTTTACAAAATATTTTTTGAAGTTTTATACGGAGGGTCTCTGCGCGTTTCCGAATTGTGCGCCCTGGATAAAAATGATTTTAACCCCGCTACAAATACAATAAAAGTATTTGGGAAGGGTGCCAAGGAGAGAATCATACCCATCGGTAAATCATTAACTGATCTTATCAAAAAATACTTGTCAATAAGAAATGATAAATCCAACCTTGCATTATTTACAACCTTAAAGGGAAGGAGGCTCTACCCCAGACTCATACATCGGGTGGTATCAACTTATATATCAAAAGTAAGTGATATCTCAAAAAAAAGTCCTCATGTACTGAGGCACAGTTCCGCTACACATATGTTGGATAACGGAGCCGACCTCATGGCTGTAAAAGAGATTCTTGGCCATGAAAACCTTTCTACAACTCAAATTTATACACATGTGAGTGTGGAAAGACTTAAAAAAACTTTTAAAAACGCCCACCCTAAATCATGAAGGAGTTATTATGAACATCAACATAACATCCCGGAAATTCAAGGCTAAAGATAGTTTGAAAGACTTTATCTCTGACTCCATTAAATCTTTGGAAAAACTTAGTGACGATATTATGGAAGCCGATGTTGTGCTCCATTTTACCCATACTCACGATAGTATTAAAAGTGTGGAGATTCAGCTGAAATTACCGGGGAAAGTTCTGAATGTTCATGAAGATAGTGATGATTTTCAAAAATCAGTACATATGGCGATTGATAAATTGGAACGTCAACTAAGGAAAGTTAAAACTAAACGACTCTCAAAGGCAAGATGATAAATATTACCGAAAAAAACATTATCAAAAAGAAAAGTATATCTGTTGAGTTTTTTTATAAACAGACAAAAGACAGATTTAAAATAAAATTGGCGTGTGAAAACGACGGTCTTGACCGTCTGATTTACGACCAGAATTTGCACAGACCCGGCTTGGCACTAGCCGGGTTTGTTGATTTATTTACAGCAAACAGGGTTCAGGTATTCGGGAATACTGAAATGCGCTATCTGGATCAGTTAAAAAGTGATGATAGAAAACTTGCCCTGGAACGCCTGTTCAATTTCAAGATTCCCTGTGTAATCCTTACAGACGCTAACAAACCTTTCGAAGAAATGATCCACCTTGCAAAGAAGCATAAACTTCCTGTTTTTGTCTCGGAATATTCAACAACCAAGTTGAGTTACCTTGTGAGCGATTTCCTTGATGACCAATTTGCGCCCAGAGTATCAATACACGGCTCATTAGTGGATGTTTACGGTGTGGGTATGCTATTCGTGGGTAAATCGGGTATTGGAAAAAGTGAAGTGGCACTCGATCTGGTTGAAAGAGGTCACAGACTTGTCGCCGATGATGTAGTGATTCTTACAAAAAAGGGTGAAGGAATTCTTATTGGTGCCGGTACAGAGCTTGCACAGCACTTTATGGAAGTCAGGGGAATCGGTTTTATCGATGTACGAAGTATGTTTGGTATCAGAGCTATCAGATTTCAAAAAAGGCTGGAAGTTATTATAGAGCTTGAAGTTTGGGATAAAGATAATGAATATACCCGTACGGGTCTTGATGATTCATTATTTAGTCTTCTGGATGTCGAGATACCGTATATCAAACTCCCAATCGTTCCGGGCAAGAATATAACTGTTATTGCCGAAGTGATTGCTCTTAATTACTTACTTAAACACTACGGTTATGATGCCGCAAAAATATTGCAGGAGAGACTCGCTCAGAGGCTAAAAAAGAAGGGTGGGGAAATAGGCAGAGTTATAGATTATTTTGAACATGACTTTGAATAATTCATCAAATAAAATATCTTGCAATGGTTATTTTTAATGCTTATCTTCGCAACCAAATTTAGATATGAAAAAATTATATTTCTTTTCCAAAAGTAAGTTAAAGTTTATAGAAGTTAGGAGTTTCCACAGGAAATTCGTATTTCTTATAATCTTTTTTTCTATAGTCTCGGCATTCTTTGTCTTTGGAGGCTATTTTATTCTGGATGAATATATCAATCCGGATTCCGAGATAAAATCGTTACAAGCTCAAAATAGAGAACTACAAAGAATATACAATACTTTATCTGAGGAATATAACTCACTCGATAAAGAATTGAACGAGCTATTCGGGAGAAATAACAAGCTGCGCAATTCTACCAAACTCGATGCTATTGAATTTGGCGAGAGGGAAATGGAAGTAAAGGGATTACAGCTTAAATATCATGCTCCCGAAAATGTGATCCAGTTTGGTAATATAATAAGTTCGTTTAATGGAATACTTGATGAACTCGCGAAAAGGCTGGAATCCGAATTAACAAAGTATGATTCGCTTAAAACCAGTCTGGTTGAAAAACAGGAGTACTTTAACGTAATACCTACCACAAAACCTTGCGAAGGGGAATATGGTCAGAGGTTCGGAGAAGTAATAGATCCTGTACTTCGGGTAGAGCGATTTCATTCAGGATTAGATATAATTGTTCCGGAAGGAACTGAAATTGTTGCTCCTGCTGAGGGTGTTGTTATCTTTACGGGAAGAATTCCCGGCATGGGATACACTGTCGAACTTGAGCATAAACATGGCTTTGTAACAAGATATAGCCATTTATCCAAAATTAATACACGCAGACGCAGAACGGTAAAAAAAGGTGAGGTTTTTGCCTTAAGCGGTAATACAGGTGAATTATCACGCGGACCAAGCCTGCATTATGAAATTCATCATAATAATATTCCACTTGATCCGTTAAATTTTATACTTTCTGATTTAGAACTGATAGATAACGAATTGTCAAATACAAAGAATAAGGAGTAATCCCGTATGATATGGACCGTTGAGTTGGCCTCATATTTAGATGACGCCCCCTGGCCGGCAACTAAAGAAGAGTTACTCGATTACGCCGACAGAATTGGTGCACCATTAGAGGTTATTGAAAATATTCAGGAATTGGAAGATTCTGAAGAATATTATGAGTCCATTGAAGATATCTGGCCCGACTATCCGAGCGATGAAGATTTCTTTTACAATGATGAAGATGAATACTAATATCATATCCACTAACAATGAGTAGTTTCAGCGAAACTGTCTACGGGCAATCTCGTGCTCTCAATACACTCCGGAAATTTATAGAGGCACATCGTGTGCCTCAATCACTAATTTTTTACGGTGATGAAGGCGTTGGCAAATTCAAATCCGCAGTCGAGTTTGCAAAACTGATCAATAAAGATGCTTCCCAATTCCACCTGAAACAAATCTCCAATCATTCGGAACCTTTTTTTAAACATATTTTCCCGCTTCCACGTGGAAAAAATGAAACCGGTGAAAACGGACCAACTGAAAAATTCACCGAAAACGAAATGCAGGCTATTCAGGACGAAATTTCAAAAAAAGTTAAAAATCCTTATTACTCTATCTCTATTGAAAAAGCAAACGATATAAAGATTAGCAGTATCCGTGAAGTTAAAAGATTCATTTCTATGGATTACAGCGACATCAAGTACAGAGTAATTGTAATTTCGGATGCCCACTTAATGAATGTAAGTTCACAAAACGCGCTCCTTAAAAGTCTTGAAGAACCACCGGAAGGAATAATTTTTATCCTGATTACCGATAAAATCGACTCAATACTGCCCACAATACAATCACGCTGCTGGAAAATAAGGTTTGAACCACTCTCAAATGATGATATTTCAAAAATCTTGCAAGAATATTTTAATATTTCAGAAGAAATAGCGTCATCTGTCGCAAATTTTTCTGATGGTTCTGTTAACAAGGCATTAAACCTGATCGATAATAATTATAAAGAGCTGATCGATTCAACAATAAAAATTTTACGTTACGGTTTAGCGGGGAAGTATCATACTGCGCTTGCGGAATGGGATAAATATCTCGAAGAGAAGGACATGAATAAAATGGTTCATCTTATCGCAATGATAATTAAATGGCTGGATGATGTTGTAAAACATAAAACCGGTCTTAACGGCTTATATTTTGAAGAGCATAAAGATACTGTCGAAAAATTTAACGCGCGTTTCCCGGAAGTTGAAATTCAATCTGTATTAAATAAAATCAATCATCTCTACTCGCTGCTCGAAAGGAATGTAACCTTGAATATAATAGCTATGAATATTATATTTGAATTGCATTCAATTGTTAGAAGGTAATTATATGCACTATATAGATTTTTCTTTCCTCAAGGAAACGCTTCCTGATGAGGAAAATGCGGACAAAGTCATCTCAAAATGTAATGAACAATATAAATCCTTTATCTCCAATTCACTTAAAGACGATAAATTTGAAAGCGGTTGTGATGGTTCTTGCTCTTGTACATCTGTAGAAACCGACTCGAGAAGAATCATTGAAATAGATTGTAAAGGCATTTTGGGCGAATGTTACTCTGAAGTTAGTGAAGAGATCGAATCTGTTCTCAAACCGGGTGATCTGGTTTTGGTTGGTTGTGAGGATTCATACGATATAGCGTCGGTAGTTGAGGTTGGGGAATTAGTCAATCTAAAAAGAAGACGCATGGGTCTTGCTAATGAAACTCTTCCTAAAGCTCTTCGTATTCCCACAGATGGCGATTATAAAAAATATTATAAAAACCTTGAAACAGAGTTAAACGCAGGACCTCTGTTCAAGAAAAAGGTTGATAAATGCCAGTTGAATATGAAACTGGTGGATGTACACTTTCAGTTTGACCGAAAAAAACTATTTTTCTTTTATACTTCCGACGGCAGAGTTGATTTCCGCGAGTTGGCCAGAGAACTTGCATCCGAGTTCAAGACGCGCATTGAATTGCGTCAGATAGGTGTCCGAGATGAAGCCAAACGCGTTGGCGGTCTCGGTACATGCGGTCGGGAATATTGCTGTGCTTCTTTCCTCGGAAATTTTAAAAGAATTACGACACAACTTGCAAATGAACAAAATTTATCAGCAAATATGGCCAAATTAAGTGGTCCTTGCGGAAAATTAAAATGTTGTTTGTCTTTTGAAGTTGATAAGGAGTAGTATTTTTTTTTATTATGATCTTCTGAAATGTTATTTTGATATTTTTAAGGATCATATATGAAAAAAAGTGTAATCGTAGCTGCGAAGAGAACACCGGTTGGTTCTTTTCAGGGTAGTTTATCCTCACTTGAAGTATCTCAACTTGGAAAAATTGTTATAGAATCGCTTCTTAAAGATTCCGGGATAAATACGGATATAATTGATGAAGTTATTCTCGGTAATGTTCTACCTGCTGGTGTTGGACAAGCTCCTGCAAGACAGGCCGCTATTTTTGCAGGGCTGCCTGAAAAGACTGAATGCCTTACTATAAATAAAATGTGCGGTAGCGGACTCAAATCTGTGATGCTCGCGGATCAGGCAATAAGACTGGGTGATGCCGATGTTATCATCGCCGGTGGAATGGAGAGTATGTCCAATGCGCCATACCTTGTAAAAGGTGTCCGTGATGGTCTGAGAATGGGTCATAATCAACTTATTGACTCGATGATCCATGATGGATTATGGGACAAGTATAACAATATCCATATGGGTAATTGTGCGGAATCTTGTGCGAAAGATTTTAGTCTGAGCAGGGAAGAATTGGATCGATTTGCGGTTCAGTCTTATAATCGCGCTATTAAGGCACAGAATGACGGAGTATTTAAAGAAGAAATAGTTCCGGTCACACTCAAGACCAGAAAAGGAGAATTGATCATTGAGCATGACGAGGAACCGGGTAAAGTAAAATTTGAAAAAATCCCTTCTTTACGTCCGGCTTTTGACAAGGAAGGTGTTGTTACAGCTGCGAACGCATCCAAAGTGAATGATGGTGCAGCCGCTTTACTGATCATGTCTGAAGAGAAAGCACTTGAATTGGGATTAAAACCAATTGCGGAAATAGTTGCACAGTCTTCGGCTGCGAAAGCACCTGTTGAATTCACCACAGCTCCTGCAGACGCGATTCAAAAAGTTTTGAAAAAAGCCGGCATGACAAAAGATCAGATTGATTTATACGAAATAAATGAAGCCTTTGCTGTTGTTTCACTTGCTGTGAATAAAATTCTTGGTCTTGATGAATCAAATGTAAACGTTAATGGTGGCGCAATTGCGATGGGTCATCCAATCGGTGCAAGCGGTGCGCGAATACTGGTAACATTACTTCATGAAATGCAAAGAAGAAAATCTGATTATGGACTTGCTTCACTTTGTATTGGTGGTGGTGAAGCATCTGCAGTAATTGTAAAATCATACAATTAAAGGGATTAGAAGATGGATATTAAAAATATAGCAGTAATTGGCGGCGGTACAATGGGAAACGGAATTGCTCACGTATTCGCGCTTTCAGGGTATAATGTACAGCTTGCGGATGTTTCAGACGAAGCGGTTGATAAAGCATTAGCGACTATTTCAAAAAATATGGATCGCCAGGTAAAAAAAGAGATCATCTCTGAGGAACAAAAGAATTCTGCGTTTAACTCTATTAAAAAAGTTGTTGGGGTTGAAAACCTTGATCCCAACACGGATGTAGTAATTGAAGCAATATTTGAAAACAAGGATGTAAAACAGTCCATATTCAAAAAATTGGAAGAAATTATTAAAAAAGAAGCAATTTTTGCGTCCAACACATCGTCAATTTCAATTACTGAATTATCATCGGTTTGCAGATCGGATCGGTTTATCGGGATGCATTTTATGAATCCGGTACCGGTCATGAAACTTGTAGAGATTATTCGAGGTTATTCCACCTCTGATGAAACATATGAAATAATCAGGGATTTATCCGAAAAACTGGGTAAAACTCCTGTTGAGGTTTTTGACTATCCGGGATTTATTTCCAACAGAGTTTTAATGCCAATGATAAACGAAGCAATATTCGCCTTATACGAAGGGGTTGCTTCTAGTGAAGCGATTGATACGGTCATGAAGCTAGGTATGAATCACCCAATGGGACCACTGACACTGGCAGATTTTATTGGGCTGGATGTCTGTCTCAATATCATGGAAGTTCTTTATAACGGATTTAACGACCCCAAGTATCGTCCATGCCCATTGCTTAAAAAAATGGTTGCGGCCAAAAAACTTGGAAGAAAAACCGGTGAAGGTTTTTATAGTTATTAATTATATACATTTCAGATTCGGTGTTTAAGTTGAGTATTTTTGAAGTTACACAAAAGCGGTTACGATTTTATAATTCCAGAATTAGCAGATATTTCGCCTCAATAAACTTTTCACAAGACAACTATTTGCTCCTGATTGGCGGCATCGTCGGTCTTTTGGGAGGCATTGGAGCGATAATATTTCATGAAGCAATTGATTTTATTGAGCATGCTTTTTTTTCAGCTCCCGGAAGTTTTTTCGGGAGCGATTCACTTTTTGATGTAAACTCTCCCGGAGCATACTTACTCATTATTCTTGTCCCTGCAATTGGTGGTTTATTAGTTGGAATCATCAGTCACTTTTTCGAAAAGGGGGAAAAAGGGGAAGGTATTCCTAATGTAATAACCGCTGTGGCATCTAAAGGTGGAGTTATCAGGGGCAGTATTGCGATTAAAAAAATTATCGGGTCAGCGCTTAGCATTGGTACAGGCGGCGCAGGTGGAAAGGAAGGTCCGATCGTTCAAATCGGGGCTTCAATAGCATCTTCATTTGGCAGATTTCTGAATTTATCACAGGACCGATTAAAAATATTGGTTGGATGTGGTGCCGCAGCAGGATTATCAGCAGCGTTTAATGCACCACTTGGAGGAGCAATCTTCGCGATGGAGATTATCCTGCGAACATTCAGAGCCAGAACTTTCAGCCCGATAATAATCTCATCTGTAATATCGACGGCATTATCTCGTGGATATTTGGGTAATGAACCTGCTTTTTCTATTGCAAAATACGATCTTGTATCTGACGTAGAACTATTATTTTATCTGGTTTTAGGATTACTATCGGGTCTGGGCGCGATCTATTTTGTTAAATCATTTTATTTCATCGAAGATATATTCGCCAAATTCAAGAAAATACCACCAATTGTTAAACCGGCTATTGGTGGACTACTTGTAGGAATAATCGGATTATGGCTTCCGGGAGTTTATGGATTTTCCTATGACGCCATTAACAACGTTTTATCGCACAATCTTGACATTGTGATAGTAGTGGCGTTGATATTCATTAAACCAATTGCAACGGCATTTACGATCGGTTCAGGGGGTAATGGCGGCACATTCGCCCCGAGTTTGTTCATGGGAGCTATGTTAGGTGGAGCATTCGGACATTTCGTTGGAATATTATTTCCCGAATATACTGCTCCTGCGGGCGCGTATGCGCTGGTAGGAATGGCTGGAGTTGTTGCCGGCACAACTCATGCGTCACTTACCGCACTCATTATGACCTTCGAAATGACAGATAATTACAAAATCATTCTGCCGTTGATGCTTACAATTATTGTCGCGACCACATTTTCAAAGTCTATATTAAAAGGATCTCTTTATACTATTAAGTTTCTGCGCGAAGGTAAGGAAATAGATATATACGGTCGCCAGGTAAATATTCTAAAAAATATATCAATTAAAAGTCTGATTGATAATAAATTCGATATCATTACTGATAATCTTAACTGGCATCAGATCCTGGAGTATATAAAAAAAGCCAAATACAATACAATTCTTGTAAAAGACTCTAATAGTAAACTGGTTGGTACAATAGCGTTCCAGAATATCAGGGATGTGATTATGGATGAAGACACCAAACATATCAGGGATTTTATAATCGCCAGAGATGTAATGACCGAAAATATTACTAAAGCAACCGAAACAATTAATGGTGAAGAAGCTATAAAATTAATTGATGAAGGCGATCTGGAATATTTACCTGTAGTTAATTCATCAACTGGCAGTGTTATGGGAATTGTGTCACGACAAGACCTTTTAAACAAGTATCAAAAAGAACTGTTCATACAGCAAAGTGAATCAAAAGAAATGAGTATCGGAGAGTAAAACCACTCTCCTGTTGTTATGCTTACATTTGTCCGATAATGTATATTATGTAAACTTTTTGATTCGACAACTTCCCCGATTCAAAAAAGATTAAAATTAAATTCTGATTACCGGGTTTAAGATGATCTCCTGGAAGTTTTCTTCTTTGGTTCCTCTTTCGGTAAATATTTCCAGATATAACCGGCTGCGGTTTTTTGTCTGCCTGTTACAACGAGTGAAATAGCTGATCGTGATATTTCAGCCCACTTGGAAGCTTGACGTAACGAAATAAATTCTTTTATCAGATTACCATCTTTATCAAAAGCTCCAACTCTGGTACCTTTGATGGGACCTTCGATAATTTTTTTAGGTTTTGGCGCAAGATTAATAAATATTTTATCAACTTTAACCTGTCTCCATAATGCGCCTGCCGAGATGGTTCGTTTTTCTTTCAGAGCTCTGCTGATACAATTTCTTGATACACCGGCTTCATTGGCAGCCGCCTGAATACTTTCATATTCCTTAATGAAATTTCCTTCAAGATCATACTTACAGACAGATTTTTTCTGATTGCCAAAATCTCTGGAATGCGGTTTGATATGTTTATCAGCATCATTGACATACTGAGCCGTAAATCCATGCCAGCTTCTGCCGTCTTTCAGCATCCTTCTCAGTGTATCTTTATGAACTCCAAGCTCATCAATCGCTTCGTATTTTGCGCGATATTGCTTGAAAAACTCGTTATTCTTTTTTACAATTATAGGTTTTGCGTAATACATTTGAAACTCCGTTCTCGGTTAGTGGAACATCTTTAATTCCCATAACTCACATGCCCTGTAAGTAAAAATAAAACACCACTATAATAACAAGCACCATCATATAAAATACCGGACTCCTGCCACGTTTCTTCACGTTTTTGCTATATCTGATCCGGAGTTTTTTCTTTCTTTTCTCCTTTTCATCCTCTTCAGGTTTATAATGACGTGGCAGGTAATCAAAACTGCG
>BQMY01000123.1 GCA_022181065.1 Melioribacteraceae bacterium
AAAAATACACAGAATTATTGAAAGGTGAAATTAGTTTCACCTCGGATAAAACTTCCGGAACTACTTTTAGAGTAAAGATTCCTGTGTGATTTCGGTGTCTTCTTCTGATAATTTTCTTACAAGTCCCGAATATTTCTGCTCAATTTTAAATCCGAAACGATAAAAATACTCAGGTCTGAAAAATCCGGTAGTAACATATTTAACCTTTTCGGAACGTAATCTTTCGAATAGCTCATTCATCAGCTTTTCGCTTACACCTTTACGTCTGTATCTGTTAGAGACCACAATCTTGTCCATAAAAACCGTCTCATTATCGATGTATTGATAGAACAAACCTCCCACAATAAATCCACGCTCGGATATGGCAACGAGAAAATCATGATCATCGCTGAAATTAACGAGCAGATTGGCTTCAATAAATAATTGATGTAGCCTTGAAATTTCTTTAGGTGATACCGGTTTTCTGATATAGAATGAATCGCCATCGGAATCGAAGTATTCAACCACAAGATTAGCCGAATGGGTACCCTCTTCTTTAGAGCGAATGATCACCGCTGAATCTGAAGGTTTGAGATGTGGATATATCAAACGGGTGAGGAAATACTTTTCGCGTTTGGTCAGTTCAATTTCAGACTCGATGTTTGTAATGAGTTCACGTGCCTGATCGAGTGAGAGGATGTTATGATGTTCTTTGGTTACAATATCCTGCAAAATTGAGCGCAATTCCGCTGAACTATTTAAAAATACTGTATTAAGGAAAAATCTTGCCCGGGTATCTTTGTTTGCATCCTCAAGTTCCGGTAAATGATAAGTATTGTAAAGATCTGTTAGCATTGATGCCTGAGCAGTAAAAGAAGCGTCTTTATTTAATTCTGACCATCTGTGAAAACGTTTGATTGCGAAATAGAGCTGTTTTGGTATAAATCCATTTTCCTCAACGGTTCCTAAAAATTGATTTAGATCGTTAATAACTCTGTCATCACTTTTTATTATTCCATCTTCTAACAGTTTTTGTAATTCTTTGAGTAGTTTTATACCACTTTCTTCACCCTCAGCATTGATAAGTCCCGAAAAAATATAATTGCAGATATTTTTCTTTTTCAGGAAAGGATATTCTTCTTCGGTAATTTTTACAAAATTATGATAAAAGAATTCAAATAGCTCACCAATATTTCCGGCTATTTCCCTGCTGGAAAATGATACAACTTTGGTACCCGTTTGGTAATCGTGCGAGGGAATAATATAATTATTTATTGTTGTGTCGCCCAGCATGAGTTTGTGTCCGGTGAGCTTCCAGAAGTTAAAATATGCTGCCGCGGCGTTCCATACGAAGAATGACCAGAGATGGTACATCCTGGTATAGGCAGTTTCTTTTTTACGTGTCTCCCTCTGAACAAATTTCTTAACCGCATCGCCGGGAAAGAATTTACCGCTCCACAAATCATTTTCTGTCCAGTACCCTCCAAAATCCTCAACGAGTTCCTGCATAAAATATCTTGATCCGGCGAGAATAAGCCAATTGACCTCTTCTTTTACGTTTTGTACTGAAAGTTTCTTGTTCAGATTTAAAACAATTTCAAATGAGCCGAGCATCCTTGTCTGAACCGAAACACGGTAAACCGATTTATCATGGTAGCTTCTAAGATGACTTATCCAAATTCCGCCCGGTGGAATATTGTTCAACATTATAAGCTTACCACCCGAGAAGAGGAAAATGGCTTCACGAATTATGGCAGTGCTTGTAATAGCGTTTATTATCCGTTCCTTGTCACCTTCATCCATGCCCTCTTCGGTGATAATAACATCCTTCCATCGGTATTCATCGCCTGTTTCCATATCGACAGCGATTTTTTGATTTGTCCCGAGCCAATTTCGGAATCCGGTTCTCATGGAGGTTCTGCAATGCAGGGCAAGTTCGGCAATTTCCGGATGAGAATCGAACAATTGATATTTAACAAAGACCTGTCGCAAGTGCTGATACGTGGTTGGATGCTGCGCGCCAAACTGACCGAGAAGGTAGAATAGACTTTTTATTGCCTTGAGTGATTCAGGATTATCATCAATGTATTTACGGATTTCTTCTTCAAGTACATTTTCGATGATCAGGAGGTTCTCTTTTATATTTCCCGCGTCAATAATTTGATTCACGATTGAATCATCCAGCAGTTCCGGGTTCGCAGAGAGGTAATTTCTCAAAATTAGTAAAAACGAGAAATTCTCAGGATTTTGCAATGTTATTTTGAACATCTCCTTTTGAAGTACCGAGCTTTCGAATAAGCAGGGACGTTCCATTATCGACAATGCTACCTTGAACCCGATCGCGCTTTTTTCTTTCAATGCCGCCGAGATATATTGAAGCGCAAAAAGAGAATAGTCCTCAATTCCGCTGAGCATCAGTTCAAAGGCTTTATGAATTCCCCACGTGGAATTTTCTCCCGCGCGCATCAATTCTGTTAACTTTTGCCTTGTAGAATCAAGTTTTCTTGCGGAATTGACAGCGCTAGTGACTGAGATACCTGAATCAGAATTATATTGTCTTATCCATTGAAGAATATTATCTCCGGCAAATTGGTACAAAGCTGTATTGCCTGCCCAATAGACAGGATTAGTAAGAAACGGCTGGAGGTCAATTACACCCGATCTGGTTCTGTAACTGAAATTACCAATTCTGAATACGTCTTCAGAAATTTTTTCAATCGCGAGTGATTTTTGCAATTTGGGAATTATCACTGACTTCTCAGCGCTTAAGATACCCCTGTTAAGGCAGCCGTGTTCGCGAAGGAACCAATTTGGAACTCGAACTTTGATTTTGTCAACCGTTAGGTTTGTATGCGGACTTTCATACATTTCTTCAATTATTTCCGCAAAATTACTCTCGATTATTTTTCTTTTAAAAGTTCCTTTTGGGGTTAGTTCACCGTTATCGAGGGTAAATGGACGAGGAATAATTCTAAAATCAACTATTCGTTCAAATGGCGCGAGAAATTTATTTACTGTCGCAATTACTGTTGAAAAGTAGTCCTGCTTTTGTTGAGTATCGGTATCCTGGAATATACCGTCATTGCCTTGAAAATCAGGAAAAATGAGAACTGTATTAAAAGGTCGGTGATCACCAACAAGAAATACCTGATGTACAAAATCAAAGTCGTTAAACAGATTTTCAATTTTTTGCGGGGCAACCGTTTCCCCCTTAATGTTCTTATAGATTTCCTTCTTTCGGTCGATAATTTCAATAAAACCGTTGGAATCCTTCTTCATTATATCTCCGGTAGCGAAATAACCATCTTCCGAGAATACTTCGCTTTCTTCCTGTCCGAAGTACCCAAGCATAACATAGTTACCTTTTACGAGCAGTTCACCATCCGCAGCCAGTTTTATTGAAATTCCGGGAAGCGCTCGCCCGAGAGAGTTGGGGATATATTCTCCGGGTGGAGTCATGGTAATGCCTCCGGTTGCTTCTGTCATACCAAAACCGCTCATCAACTCAACCCCATATTTCTGGAAAAACATAAATATATCGGGATCAAGATAGCCTGCTGCTGATAAACCCCAGCGCAATCTGCCACCTGTAAGGTCTTTAACTTTTTTTGTTATAACCTCTATTTCAGAAAATTCAATATCAACTTCAGCGCTTACTTTCTCATACAATTGAATCCATTTTTTAGGAATGGAAATAAAAATGGAGGGATTAACCATTTTCATATTTTTAATCATTGTCTCAGCTGAAGGATTCTCCATAAATGAATATTCAGCATTCCAGAATACCGATCCCGTAAGTTCGAAGTATCTGCCGAAAGTATGGAAAAGAGGGAGGTAACATAAAAACCCATCGTCCTCACCTATTTCGGGGATTGCCATAGCCCTGCAAAACCTTTTATACACAATGTTCATATTCGAAAACATTATTCCCTTTGGCTCACCGGTTGTGCCGGATGTGTACATCACAGTGCAAGTTTCATTAAGCGCCGGGCGCACAAACGCTTCAGGATCAAAATCCAATTTAGATTTAAGGAATTCATCGAATGAAAAGACCCAGCTCTCGGCACTTGAACCATGCAGCATGACGGCATATTTGAGATGCTTTAATTCATTTTTGATCGACTTAATTTTATTCAGCTGTTTTTCATCAGAAAGTAAGATAATACCACATTCAGATTGATTGAGTATATATGAGATATGCTGAGGCACGGAGTTAGCGGGAATCATCACGTTTAGAATTCCGGCTCTTAGACAGGCAAGATCAAGTTGTGCCATATCGGGAGAATTTTCCATAAGAAAGGCAACTTTTTTTGATTCCGCTTTACTCAGTAAATTTTTAATTGCAGATGAAAATCTTTTTGTTTTTTTTTCAACATCACTCCAGGAGAGCTTCAATACCTTATCTCCTTTGATGATATTAAAAAGCGTTTTTGAAGGATATTTTTCTACCCTCTGATTAAAAAGTTTCTCAAAATTGTAGTCACTTTTTAACAGAAGCGAAGCAATCAGGTCTTCCCATCTATCTTCTCGATAAATCTTTACAAGGAATTCTGTCAATCGAAAAATATCGAGATATTCGTAAATAAGTTCCTTTATGGCTTGGGTATCCCCTGAATCCAGAATATGTTTACCAAACTCAAAATAGGTTTCTTTATCCAGATGTTCAGCGAAGGCTCCGTGAAGCTTGTTTTTGAAAGAAACGTTTAGAATATCCCTTATAACGGGGAATATTTTGTCTTTCTCTATATCCGTGTCGTTTTTAACAATTTCCATGAGAATCTGATTAAATTCAGAAACATTTTTCTCAAGATCACCTTCTTCAAAGGAGGCGCTTCCGGCGTAAAACTTATCTTTAATCGCGAGTAAAGGGGAGACCATTTCCATCAATAATCCGATGTTAGTTGTGAAATTGTTTGAATATAAATAAAAGCGATAAAATTTAAAAGAGGATGGAATATAATGATTTGAACAGAAAAGCCGGAGCAAAACGCTCCGGCTGAAAAATTATTTTATACCGGCAATTTCTTCCATCATTGCAGTAGTAATTGATTTTGGTCTTTCGAGCGGATATCCTAATGCCCTGTCCCAAATAATATTTGCGGCAACACCAAGCGCGCGTCCGACACCGAAAAGTACAGTATAATACTCATACTCTTTGAGTCCGTAATGCCACTGAATCACACCTGATTGGGCATCAACATTTGGCCACGGGTTTTTAGCTTTGCCTTGCTCAAGCAATATTGGCGGAACGACTTTATAAAGAAGGTCAACATACTTGAATAAGGCATCATCTTTAAGGTGTACAAGACTGAATTCTCTTTGTGCCTGATATCTTGGGTCGGTTTTACGCAGCACAGCATGCCCGAAACCGGGTACAACCTGACCTGATTCGAGAGTATCCCAGACAAATTTTTTCATCTCTTCTTCTGAAGGAATTCTACCTTCCATTCTGTCCATTACTCCCTGAATCCAGCGAAGTACTTCCTGGTTGGCAAGACCATGCAGAGGACCGGCAAGACCGTTAAGCATAGCGGAAATCGCGTAATACATATCAGACAGGGCGCTTGCAACCAAATGACCTGTGTGAGCACTTACGTTACCACTCTCATGATCACTATGAATAATAAAATAGAGTCTGGAAACGTCATCATAAGGTTTATCAATTCCCATCATATGAGCAAAGTTTCCACCCATATCGAGTGACGGATCCGGTGCGATGATTGTATCACCTTTATATTTCATACGGTAAATGTATGATGCGATTTGCGGAAGTTTAGCCAGCAGATTGAGAGCATCTTCATAAGTAGATTCCCAATAATCCATTTTGTTAACACCATCGCGATAAGCTTTGGCAAACTCGGACTCTCTTTGCATTGCAACAACAGCAGCCGAGAACATTGTCATCGGGTGAGTATCTCTCGGCATTGCTCTTAGAATATCAAAAACATATTGAGGAACATGCTGACGGTTGTTAAATTCTTTTGCAACCTCGTCAACCTCTGCCTTTGTAGGTATTTCACCTGTTAAAAGAAGATAGAAAAAGCCTTCGACATACGGCATTTCACCACCTTCAACCTTGGGCAGTTTTTCCATGACTTCAGGAATGGTGTAACCTCTGAATCTAATACCTTCCTGAGGATCGAGATAAGAAATATCGGTTGTTAATCCTTTGATTCCTCGCATTCCACCGATTACTTGCGCGATAGTTACTTCACCGACTTTCGTATCGCCATATTCTTTTAATAATCTTGTGGTTCTTGGGCGCCAAGCTTCAATCTTGGTGTGCAGTTTTTCTTTTAAAGAACTCATAACTCCTCCTGGTGATAATATGGTTTCAAATTATTGACGAAGAATTTGCTTCGCCGCGTCAAAACCGCTTTTTACAGCGCTTTCGATAGTAGAGGGTAAGCCGGTATTTGTCCAGTCACCGGCAAGAATAAGGTTATCGAATGCTGATTTGATACCTGATCTAGCCATCTCGAATTCGGGTGAAGGCACAAACGTGGCTCTTTTTTCTTTAATAATAACAGTTTCTTCTACATCACTTCTGCTAAAAAAGCTGAAGTGAATTTCCATCTCATCAAAAATCAGTTTCTCTAACACATCTTTCGAATAATCAATTAAATTTTCAGCATCACTAATTACGATACTGATCTTATTCTCATGAACAAAAACCCATTGAACAGGGGAGTCTAAAAAAGCATAATATTGCTGATTGAATCTTTCAGTATTTAATTTAATATGTATTGAAAGAATTGGTTTATACTCAGGATTTACTTTGTTTTTACCCGAGAATTCCGGCAATACTTTATAGAGTGCGTGTATTGGCACAGCACTAATAATATAATCAAAATTTTCGTAAGAACCTTTATTGGTATTTACTTTCAGGATATTTTTGTCACTATAAAATAATTTTTCCACTCTCTCTGAAGTTTTAATATTTCCTTCATGGTTTTGTATATACTCAAGCGCATCATCAACGAACAATTCAGATAATCCTGCGTTTGGAACAATAAAATGGTAGCCGTCAGTTCTATTTATAAATATTTCTTTTAATACTTTAGCGAATGAACTCGCAGCTGCATGCTCAGGGGAAGCGTTCAGAGTTGCCACTACCAGAATATTCCATAAGTATTTGATACTGTTTTCACTTTGGCGAAGCTGCGTCAGCCAGGCTTTTACCGTAAGATTACTCAAATTATCGGGATTTGTGAATTTTAGTCTTATCAATAATCCTGAAACTGATAGCCGCTCAGAAAGAGAAAGAACTTTAAACTTCAATATTGCGTTTAGCAAATCGAATGGATATTTGTAAGATTCACCGGACAGGTAAAAGGATTCACCGGTACGGTTAAGAAAAGTGATAAAAATCGTTTTTATGATAGAAGTTTTGTGTGAAGTTCCGATAAGATTCAGGTAATCGAGGGTATGATCATAACAACTCAAAAGCAGATGCTGACCATTATCATAGGTGAAATTTTTTTGGGGATCGTAACGTGAATATGTTCTTCCTCCCAATTTGGGAGAAGCTTCAAGAAGGGTAACTTTATAATTATTTTTTGCAAGCAGAACCGCGGATGCGAGTCCGGAAAGACCGCCACCGATTACGATTACTTTCTTCATTAATATACCAGGCTATACTTAGCCCATACACCTAACGCAATTCCAGTCTTTTGTAGTTTTGATACATTAATTCGTTCTTCGAAAACGTTAAATTCTTTTTTCTCAAGTTTTTTAAGGAGGTTAAAGTATATATGCTGCATAGCTCTTGCGGCGAACATCGCAGGTTTGTCCTCAAAATCAAGATTTTCATTGGCTTTATCAAAATAGTCGTGTGCCCGGGTTGATAATTCGTTCATCAAGGCAAGATAATTACTGTTATAATTGTTCGCGAAGATATCCTTTTCCGAATAACCGAATTTTGTCATTAGGTCAGAGGGTAGGTAAATTCTTCCAATTTCAGCGTCCACTTTCACATCACGCATTATATTGGTAAGCTGAAGCGCGTAACCGAGATTGATGGCAAAATCAACAGCGGATTTATTTTTGTACCCGAATATCTCAATACACATTAAACCAACCGTAGATGCAACATAGTAGCAATATTCCATGAGATCGTCAACAGTTACATATGAGCGTTTTTGCAAATCCATTTCCATGCCTTTGATAAGCTCAAAGAAAGGCTCAAATGGAATGTTGAATTTTTTTATAATAGTGGAAAGTTTATTCAAAAGTGAAAAATCCGAGTTGCCATACAGGCCTTTTTCCAACTCAACGCGCCATTTTCTTAACTGCTCATACCGGATATCATCGGGGATGTTACCTTCGTCTATGATATCGTCTGTTTTACGGCAAAATGCATAAACGGTGTGCATAGCGTCTCGTTTTTCTTCGGGAAGAAGATTGAGCGCATAGTAAAAGCTGCTTTTACTTTGTTTTGATATTTCGTGTTGTTCAGTCAGCATATTTTTTAGCGGTTATTAGAGCTTTCATCATCAACAGGAGGTGCTCGGATTTATTTAACTTTGGACTAGAATTTAATACTTTATATTGTAAACTATCAATCTTATTTATTATTTTTTCACCACCCATGATAGTCCAGAGTATTTGAGTTCTTAATTTTGAAGGCAGCATTGGCAGAATTTTCCTTCCGTTATCAAAAAGATAGCGTACCCTGTCTGTTTCATACTTGATCAGTGCATTAAAAGCGTCCACGTTTCTAAGTGAGGCGAAAGAGTTTTCGTCCATATTAAATTTATAGAGGTCTTCTCTCGGGATGTAAATTCTGTTTTTCTCCAAATCCGCGCTTATATCCTGCAGAAAATTTGTAATCTGAAGAGCTGTACAGATATTATCGGAATAAAAGTATATTTTTTCATCATCAATTTGATGGAGCTGTAAAATTATCCTGCCAACCGGATTGGCGGAAAGTTTACAATAATCGACCAGCTCCTTGAAAGTTTTATATCTGTTTTTTTTTGTATCCTGTCGAAACGCTTCAAGCAACATTAAAAATAGCTGAGGGTCGAGCTTTTTATAGAATATTGTGTTGTGAAGTGCCATCCATACTTCATCTCTGTACTTGCCCGCCAGTGCAGCGCGAAAATTATCTTCATATTCATCCAGACTTTTAATTCGCTGGAATGGGGGAACGTTGCCTTCGTCTGCAATATCATCAGCCTTTCTGGCAAAAAGATAAACCACCGCGACATGTTTTCTCAAATCCTCAGGTAAAAACCTGGAAATAACGGGGAAATTCTCATAGTGGTCTTTCGCCATTTTTTGAGCTATTTCGTAAGCTGTATCCAAATTATTCATTATTGCCTTGCCCAATAACTTAAATTTACCCGGAAACGGAATTAAGTAGCTAATATAATTAGAAAATAAATAATTTTAATAAAAAAACGAAGTTTTGTCTGGTGAAAGAAGTAAAAAGAGGAAAAAGGTGAAGTTACATTTCGATTGCGTTGTTATTATCCGATTTTTTTAGTGATTCTTCAGCGGCATAGCCATCAAAATACCTGGTTTTTACAGCATGATTTATGATGTTCTTTATCCTTCGATGACTATATTCGTAACGTACTAACTGACCTAAATTAATTGACTTTTTATCATAAAGGCATAATTTGAGTGACCCTGATGGTGAAAGTTTCAGTTTGCTGCAGGTGCTGCAAAAATTACGGGAGAATCCGCCGATAATTCCAATTTTACCAAGAAATCCTGTCACCTCAAACATGTTCGCGTTGTGTGTATTTTGAATAGCTGGTGATATACCGGGAATAGCTTCGGTGAGTGTTTTGTAAATTTCACGCGAGGTGACTATCTGTTCATCAGAAAATCCTGCTTTAATCGGGATTACTTCACAAAATCTTACATCAACCGGGTATAACTTTGATAAATAGGCAATGTCAATAATTTCTCTGTCATTAACATCTTTTATTACAACGCAGTTAACCTTGATTTTGGTTTTGCCGTAAGCGAGGTTGTTTATTGTTTCGAGAACTTTATCGAGATTATTTTTACCGGTTATTTCCCTGTATTTTTTTTCTTCCAGGGTATCAAGACTAATATTTATACTATCGAGGGGTAATTCTTTTATTTCATCAATATACTTACCAATATGTGCGCCATTGGTAGATATATTAACGGAATCAATTCCGGGAAGCGCAATTGTGCGTTTTAGAATGGATATAAAATCTTTTCTAAGGAACGGTTCGCCACCCGTAAACCTGATCTTTTTAATTCCAAGTTCAGTGAATATTTGAAGCAGATATAGTAATTCATCCTCGGATAATGTATCCTCAACGGGATAATTTTGACCATCGGGTGATTTTGTGCAGTATGTACATGACTGATTACACTCATGCGTAACTGAAACACGTAAGTAGTCTATCGAACGGTCGTAATTATCAATTAACTTTTCACTAAATGAAAAGATATTGCTATTTGAAAGCTTAATAGCTTTTTTCTCCGTCAAACGGGTTTCCTGCTTTTGGTTGACTGGTTAAAATTAAGCTAAAAAAAGAATTTTATATTAGCAAGGAAAATAATTATTGTAAACCAGGATTTATATCAACTTTTACCCCAAAAATGAAAAATGTTTGAATTAAATAATCTGTGATGCAGATCACATTAAAATAATTTTACAAATTCGGTAATTTTTACTTTTATCAGAATTTATCCTGATTGAGACTTGAATAGTCTGCAAATTTGAGAAAAGACGAATTTTACTTAATCCGTCTTTTCTGTTGAGTGATTCCTACTTAAGTAGCATCATCTTTCGTACCTGATTAAACTCTCCGGCAGTGATTTGATAATAGTATATTCCTGATGTAAGATGGCTTCCGTGAAATTTTATATCATGGGTTCCTGCTTGATATTCCCGGTTAGTCAGCACAGAAACTTGTTGACCAAGTGTATCAAATATGGTGATTTTCACTATTTCTGCAGTTGGTATCGAAAAACTGATATTTGTTTCGGGATTAAATGGATTCGGATAATTAGGTTTTAGTGAAAACCTTTGAGGCGCATCGTTTTTATCGTGGATTGATGTAGGGGTTAACATTCCGGTGATCATTCTGAGCGATCTTGTATTGTACTGTGAAATGAAGAGTGTATCACCAGTTAATGAAGTGGTTATTCCGTTTGGTGTATTAAATGTAGCTTCCAAAAGGGGACCATCAATTCCTCCGCTTGCACCACTTCCGGCAAATACGGTAGCTCCACTACCATCTACAGGTATTTTATATATCCTGTTCCTGTTGTAAGCGCTTGCGTATATATTTTCTCCGACCATTGTCATAAATCCAAGCCATCCGGGTAGGTCGGCTATCTGTTCAAAGTTCTTTGAACTATCTACCCTGAATATTTTGCCATCTGTAAAATTACTGATATACAGATATCCTGAATCATCATTTAATATCCCGATCGGACCATTAAGTGGTGATCCCGAATGCCATAATGAGGATTCTCCATTTAAGTTTACAGTGTAGATGCTGTTAGAAGTGTAACTTCCTGCCATCATGGTAGTTTCATCAATAAAATGAACAACACTTGGCTGCGGAATAGTAGTGAATACACTTTTTGCTCCTGTAGTGTCAACCCGGAATACCTGATTAGTTCCAACATTAGGAATGTACAAAAATCCATCAGGCCCAAAAGCTAATCCGTTGGGACTGTCAAGTCCACTCACAAAAATTGAAGTTTCTCCGTCGGGAGTAATTTTAGTTACTGTTTGTCCGTAATACTCGGAAGCGTAAATATTTCCGTACATATCGACTGCCAGTCCGTCATTGAAAGTTGATGGACCGGGAACGAGGGTTTCTACCTGTTGCGCAAAGCTGGTGACGGAAAGTATGATTGAAACCAGAATTGGGATAATAAATTTCATGTTAACCTCACAAATTATTAGATAAGATGTCCACAAATAAGTGAAGTTAACGTGCTTAATCGTTCGAGAATATAAAGTCGAACCTCAAAAAAGGATCAAACGGCAGATTTTATAATGTTTTTATAGTATTCACCGGGTGTTGTATTCATGAGCTTCTTGAACGCGGTATTAAAAGTAGTTTTTGAGTTGAATCCTGCTTGATACGCGAGAGCAAGTATAGTGAGATTTTCATTTTTACTCGATTCTGCAATAGCTTTAAATTCCGTGATACGATATATATTTATAAAATCAAAGAAATTTTTGCCATAATGCTCGTTGATTATTCTTGAGAGCAGATTACGGTTGATACCGGTCAGGTCTGAGAGTTCATTCAAAGTTATTTTGGGCTGAAGGTATGGTTTATTTTCAACCATTATAGCATCTATAAGTTTGGCGTATTCAGTGTAATCTTCTTTCGGTTGGTTTTGAATAACCGGAGTTTCAATATTTTCATTCACGAACTGAAATAGTGAAGGAAATAACAATACCATGTATGAAAGGAGTAGAACCAAAAAGGACAAGCTAAACCAAACCAATTGATAACCAAGAAAGTTGTCATCGTGATCCGGTAAGAATGTTCTCACCAAATAACTGGCAAACCATATTAATATTGCTGTGCAGGTGATGAGAAGGATCGTGTTTAGCAATATTAAATTTGGTAACGAGGATTGTCGGGTCATTGAGATATTATTGAATCTTTTCAATAAACTGAAATTTAATATGATGTAGAAAATATTCTGTATGATCGCAAATAGTTCAATCCCGTGGAAGGTCGTATTAAATAATCTCAAATATCGGATGGTGTCCTGGTTTGAGAGAAATAAGATGGGAAGGACAAAGATAAAATACGCAAACAACGGTATAAAATGTATCCAGGTTCTAACTTTGGGAAGGGGATTAGTTAAAAAAAGCTTTGTGAGGTAGAGGTATAGCAAAGGTCCGAAAGCGAATATCAAAAAATCACCAATGAAAAGGAGTCTTACCAAAATCAATGTAAGAGGTTGATAAGTATAGAAAAATCTTCCGGCTAAAGTTATTACCACGAACAGGACAAACCAGCCTAGTATTCGATTTGAATTTTGTACAGGCGAGTCCTTTTTGAATAAATTTACTGAACTTAGTATGCCGGCAATTATAGATATTACTATGGAAATCTTGAGTAGCATCTTTTATCCTGTCGTTAGGAAAGGATGCAATATTGGATTAAAATACCATTTATACAAGACAGGAAATAGTGGAGAATCTTTTTTGTACTTAAAAAAATGAGCGGACAAGAAAGAGTCCGCTCAAGCAAAAAAATAATAACTATTTCAACAGCATCATTTTCTTCACGGAATTGAATGCACCTGCAGAAATTTTGTAAAAGTATATACCGGAACTTAACCCGCTTCCATCGAATGAAACAGTATAGGTGCCGGGATCGTAAACTGTATTTACAAGATTCTCGATATTATTTCCCAGTACATCAAAAACCGTGATCGTCACTTTTTCGCGTGAGGCAATGCTAAAGCTGATCTTTGTTGAAGGGTTAAACGGGTTTGGATAGTTCTGAGTCAAGCCGTAAGAAACCGGGGTGGATAGACTCTCAACACCAGGGAGTTCGGAGGAAGAGCTGAGGATTATTTTACTTCCTGCTTTTTCACCGTTAACAGTTAGAATATATTTATCATTCTGCATTTCTACCGTCACAGGAAATTCCAATGCCTGGAATAAAATAGTATTATTAACATTTGTTATATAAGTATTGTCGCTGTATCGAACGTCGGCTACACCGTTTGGCGGAAGCGGGGGAAGTTCATTTTTGTTTACTGCCTGCTCACTTGTATAAAGCGTAAATTTATATCCGTTCGCATCAGTGATAATAATCGGTTCCAGAGTAGAACTATTTAGTTCTTCTTTTGAGGCGGTGACCCCATTTATGATCAGTTCACCTGCTCCTGAAGTTTTTATCCAATATCCCTTGCCCGGAATGAGTAAATCGGAATTTATATAGCCATTTTCAAAACTGAAAAAATTACTCTGGAGTATGCCTTCCGGTTCGGTGGTAATTTGGGATACAGAAACTTCATTGTTATAAATACCTATGATATTCCATCCTTCCGCGAGTTCAATATTGCTTGTTGGAACGTCTCCACTAATTTCATATTGGAACTGATCATCAAATTTTAACCAATATCCACTGCCGGATGCGAGATTTTCAACCTGAATGTATCCTGCGTCAAAACCAAACGCATCTGATGTAGCATCGGGGAATATATTTGTGACAGACATATCCTGCATTTGCAGCGGTGGAGAAACCAGATTCCAACCGTTGTTTACATTGATAGTTACGGATTCTTGTGATACTTCGGGTATTATATTTTTTATTGTTCCAGGAATAACGAAAGGGGGTATGGGTACATATTCTGATATATCAAATAGCTCTGATGGCTGGTACTCTTTTACTATCCAATTGTCAGGGGCTATCCACACACTATTTGTTATCGCTACAATTTCAATTTCAAGAGCAGGGAAGGGTGGAATCTCAATGAGGAAGTAGATCCCTGTCTTAATCTCGAATTTTTTGCAGTTAAAATCGCCTAATTCAGTCGAGATAAGTTCATCATTCAATCTTTTACCTGATAACTTGAACCTTAGAGGAAACTCCTGTCCATTAAATGCCAGTGTCGTATCAAATACAAATATATCATACTCAAATCCAGCGGGTGAACCGAAATCATAAAAATCTATCCAATTGGCAAAGCCGGGGAAAGTGCCGGTATCACCCGGAATAACAAAGTTTTGCAATCCGTAGAACACGGACGCAATGTCATCATCAAATTTTATATAATTCGAATCGATCCATGGTAACGCGCCAATAGTATTATAACTTCCATATTTTGATAATATAAGATTGCTCTCTTCTCCCTGAAAAATACCTTCTGCTACAAATGTATCTGCTTTAACTGAGGTGAGTGAATAAACAGGATTATTGAGGGAATCTAACGGGGTTATTTCGTAATACCATTTAAAACCGGGGTTTGCCGGAAAATAGTTTGAAGCTGATTGGGCGGAAATAAAGGTGGAAGAAAATAAAATTAAGAAGAGCAAAAATCTTTTCATTTTAACCTCATTTATAAACTTTTGACTGCAAGTTAATAAAAAAATCGAGGTTGTATGGTGACTTCAGGCATTATTTTTAAGATGGCGATGTGGATGAATTGAGAAAAATTGAAACTGTGTTTCATATCAATTCCAATTTGATAAATAAAAAAGCCATCTTTCCGGAAGATGGCTTCTACAAAGTTCGATAAGAGCTTATGGTTATTTATAGTTAGTATCATATGATACTATTTCATCAATATCATCTTCTTACTCATTGAATAACTACCTGAGGTTATTGTGTACAGGTAAACCCCGGAGGTGAGTGATGATGCAGTGAACGATACGGTATAGTTTCCAGCGGACTTTGACTCATCCACCAAAGTTGTTATATGATTTCCAAGGATATCATAGATAGATAGATTCACATTCGCACCAGCTATACTTTCCGGAATTTGATACGCGATAGTCGTTGACGGGTTGAATGGATTAGGATAATTTTGTTCCAGATTGAAGGTTTCGGGCACTGAATTATCATGCATTGATAAAATATTGTCTGAACTCGCATAAAAAATCCCGCGACCATGTGTTCCGACTGCAATTTCTCCTGTAGCCGGTACTGAGACTATGTCGTTTGTAACAACATTACCTATAGTTCCCACACCTTCCTTGATCCACTCTGTGGAACTACCATTCAGGTTATCGACAGAATATACACCTGTACTCGTTGCAAGATAATACTTGGTTACACCATTGTGTGTTACAATTTCTGCTCCTCTTACAGATGGACCGGTTGATCCTGATAAATTTCCTTCCACAGAAGTGTAGGATGAACCACCGTTGCTTGAATGAAATACCGAGACGATATTATAGTTTGAGAAAATGACCAGTAGTTCATCGCTATTTGCAGGGTTTACAGCAATATCATGTAAATAGGCACCGGAAGCCGCATCTGAAACCGATACATCCTGGAAACCACTTGTTGAAGTATTAGCATTTGTGATTTTTACAAGTTCAGGTTTACCACTGCCTGACATACCAACATAAAGCGTATGATCAGATCCAGCGCCAAACGCGGAAATATTATCAACATTGAATGTATTTGCTATATCACCGAGATTAGACCAGCCTTCGTCAGTACCGTCAAAGTTTTGATTCGTTATCGAGCCAATCTGAGTATTTCTCAGGAGATTGGTTCCATCCGCATAGTACATCACGTTTTCATCCGCCGGATCAAGTAAGTAAGGATGTAAGAACTGTCTGTCATTCACAGTTAATGGCGAAACAACAAACCATGTTCCGTTAGGGTATAATTTGCTGACATAACCTTCCTGCGAAGAAGCAACCACAAAAGTTGATCCGAAATAGATAAACGCGCCATCACCACTACTTAAATCGCTGCTGGTCTGAGCTGTACCATTACTGTACGCGAAAAATGGTGATCCGTTATCCTGAGCTCCCCCGCCAAGGTAAAAAGAACCGCTGAGAGTACCCATATCAATTTTATAAAACTGCGTTACATTATATCCGGAATTTTTATCGACCCATGAAATTGAATTAGAAACCTGGTTAATATCAGCGATATAACTTAAACCGCCATCGTGACCGGACCATAATGCATCGGGGTTTGCGGGATCGAAAAAGAGCGCATGCTGATCAGGGTGTTGATTTTCGTACTGTGAAATATCGTTTGAAGTAGCATAACCCCCAATCCAGTTTTCAGCTTTATTATTTGCTGGAGTTGCGAATCCATCAAATGAACGGTACAGATTTGTTGCACCAAAAAGAACAAAATCAGGATCATCAGGTTTAACTTCAAGGATCATGTTATAGCTACCCTGTGTATTGATATCACCAACATTACCACCAAACTGGGGAAGATTGTTTGAGCGGTCAACAGACGTTGCGGAATTTCCGGTTATATTCAGTTTATGAAATGCCGGTTCCGGATCACCATTGCCATCCACAGCATCTGTCCAGACGTAAGCAACCGAATTATCCGATGGTGCAAATGCCACCACGCTTCTTCGCCAGCCGCCATAGTTATCATACTCAGCAGGTGTGTTCTCGTTCCATGTTACGCCATCATCTGTTGAAATATAAACGCCACCATCAATTGATGAAGAAGCATTTTCTTTGTAAGAGGTTGACGCTATTATTGTACCATTTTCGGCGATATCAAACTCATAATATCTCACACTTCCTGCCGGAGTACCACCGAAAACTTTATTAAATGATGCACCATTATCGGTAGATTTATAAATGCCAAACATCGAGCCGGCAAAGAAGACCGATCCGCTTGTTTTACTTACCATAATTTTTGAGATATAATCGGTGGGGGAATCGAAAGTTTGCAGAGTACCTTCAGAGACTATCCTGAACCAGCTTTCACCGCTGTTGGTAGATTTATAAATCCCGCTTCCGTACATTCTTGCGGTCCATCCTCTGTCAACAGCAGATTGATCCATTTCACCGGCAGAGTAGTACCACACATTAGTATTGTTGGGATCCTGGCAGATATAACTGACACTAAGATCAGTTGATGGATCAGATTTAAGCACCCAGGTATTACCTTTATTGGTCGATTTCCATATTCCGCCATTTACACCACCTGCGAGTATAATATTGGAATTAGTAAGGTCAACGGCCAAAGCACGTGTGCGCCCACCAATATCAGTAGGACCGGCATCTTTCCAGTCGAGTGTAGTAGAGTTTTCTTTATTCAGGCGAGAAGAGGATTTTTTTTGCAAGTCGTTAGCAAATTTTAATTCCTTCGCTCTCATATTATCAGGAATTTTATTGGTAGCAGGATCTTTAGTAATATTGAAAAAATAATCGCCGCGTGCTTTTTTATTTTTCTTTTTAATTATCGACTTCTCTGCTTTGGAAAGCTGATGAAACGGCTTGTTTTCTTTCACGGGTATTAAAAGAAAACTGACGCCAACAACCATAAGCAAGGTCATAAGAGTTATAATTAATTTATTTTTAAGAATGCCCATCACTATTCCCAAGATTATTTAATAAATTCGATAAACTGCCATTGGTTATTGTTTTCACCAAGCAATGTAACTGCTTTAATTTTTATGGTTATGTTTTCTTGATTGTTTTTTGCGGTCTTAAAACGTTCGAAAATTGTTCCGCGATCTGAAAAATAGACGGATATGATATTTCCTTTGGTTAACGAGGGGGTATTGCCACCCGACTTGCTATCCAGGACTTTTAGAGAAACTTTACTTTGCGATTTATCGATTCCTTCAACAGAGGCAAATATACTGATGATTCCAGGCGCCGGCTTTGGCAGGTCAATCGCCTTTTCAGCGGTACTTTTGTCGGGAGAACAGGAAGAGAGTATCAATATGAAAGAAAGAAAAAAGAAATATTTGTATTTCACATGTTCACCATTGTTTTTAGGGAAGATATCAAATAAGACTAATTATCGCAAAAGAATTATTTTTCTTTTAAACTTTTTAATACCGTATTAAATGATCATGTGATATAAAACAAATTTTCCGCAAAAACTGAAAATTTCTATTTCTGTTAAATGTTCCGTATTTTTATTTATAAAAAAAGAGAGAACATGGAACGAAACGCCGAGATAAATATTAAAGTTAACTTGAATAATGATAACTTTCCTGAACAGATTAAATGGGATGCTACCGAAGCCAATTTCGATGGTATGAAAGAAGCCCAGGCAATGTTTTTATCTTTCTGGGATAAAGATGAAAAGGCTACATTGAGTATTGACCTCTGGACAGATGAAATGCTTGTTGATGATATGAACGCACATTATTTTCAGGTATTTCTTAAAATGGCAGATACGTATTATAATTCATCAAAAAACGCTGAAGTTGCTGACTTCATTAAACAGTTTGCTGTAAGTTTTGCCCGGAAGATGAATCTCAACATAAAAGGATAATATTTTCGTTGATAACTATTTTAGTTATATTTGTCGAGACGCATATTAATTGTAAGAAATTTTGATGAACTTCATTAAGGATAAATTTGATAAAATTGATTAGAAGGTTTTTGGACTGGATTTATTCAGAACAATCACCTAAACCTGCTCCCCAAAGTAACAAAACCAAAGATGTTGTTGAAAAAGAGAAAGTTTCAACAAAACCCAAGAGAGAAGGACGGTCTTCTGAAAAAATAGAGAAGAATAATCGCCCACCCAAAAAAACGGAAAGGAAGCCAAGGCCCAGAAAAATTGAACCGGAAGTACCGGTCGAAAAGTGGGAAGTGAGTAAATTTCCTGTTGAACAAATTGAGGGGAAAACCAGATTCCATGATCTGAAGTTGCCCGATGAGATAATGCATGCGTTATCCGATCTCGATTTTAAGTATTGTACAAGTATTCAGGAAGAAGTTCTCCCGCATACTATTTCGGGTAAAGACGCTGTTGGTCAGGCACAAACCGGTACAGGTAAAACCGCGGCTTTTCTTATCACAATATTTAACAAGCTCCTCAATGATGGGAAAAAAGCTAAAATACCTAAATCTTCGCCACGGGCACTGGTTGTGGCGCCGACCCGCGAATTGGCGATACAGATTAGCAAAGATGCCGAGTTGCTTGGTAAATACCTGGATTTAAGTGTGGTTGTTGCTTATGGCGGAATGGACTATAAAAAGCAGATTACCAGATTGAAAGATGGTTACGTTGATCTGCTTATTGCCACTCCCGGCAGACTAATAGATTTCAGGCAGAATAATGTTGTGAAGCTGAATATGATTGAGGTGCTGGTTCTCGATGAAGCTGACAGGATGCTTGATATGGGCTTCATTCCTGATGTTCGTAAAATAGTTAGATTCTGTCCTCCCAAGGAAAAACGCCAAACATTATTCTTCACAGCAACCTTGAATATGACTGTTGAAAGATTAGCTTTCAGCTGGACTAACGATGCCGTTACTGTAAGAATTGAACCGGAAAATGTAGCGGCGGAAAGTGTTGATCAAAAGGTTTACATCACTACTGGCAGTGAAAAAATCAAGTTACTTTATAACATATACACAAAATTGAATCTTTCCAAGGTGATGATTTTTACCAACAGAAAAGATGAAGCCAGGAAAGTTGCTGAAGAATTATTCAAGCTCGGCATCGAGGCAAAGATGATATCGGGGGATGTGGATCAGAAAAAACGTATCAAAACTTTGCAGCAGTTCAAGGATGGTGAGCTAAACGTGCTGGTAGCAACTGATGTTGCGAGCAGGGGCTTGCATATTGATGGTATCAGTCATGTTATAAATTATTCGTTGCCCGATGATCCTGAGGATTATGTTCACCGGATTGGCAGAACAGGGAGAGCGGGCGCAAGTGGAATTTCTGTTAGTTTTGCTTCGGAGTTCGATTCATTCAATATCCCGGCTATAGAAAAGTATATTGGACAAAAATTCACATACGAAGATCCCACAGAAGATCTACTCGAGGAACTGCCGGCACAAAGTAGAGAAATGCCCAAATCACAGCCCCAAAACAGACCCGGCTCGGGTAAAAGAAGAGGACGTCCATCAGGAAATAGAAGAAACCAGGGTCCGAGAAGACATTCTGATAGCCGCACTCCTAATCAGAAAAGACCTCCCAGAAAAAGAAATAATCCCGGTGAGGAAAAGGGACGTCCAAACAAACCGGATAGTGAATAGTTCTAAAATCTGATTGACTACGGGCAGGTAGTTGGAGTTGAGGTAAATGATTTGAAAACGGGTGAAAGTATTACACTTTCACCCTGTAAAATTTTAATTAAATTCGATCAGAAGCTGATTCTTCATAACCTTTACACCCTCGGTTACATGAATCTTTTTAATTTTTCCTTCCAAATGCGATCTTACCGAATTTTCCATTTTCATTGCTTCAAGGATTAGTAATCTGTCATCTCTGTTGATGACATCACCTTCCTTTACATAGATTTTTTTGATTACACCGGGAATTGCAGCAAATATTTTATCCTGTGCAGGTGGCTCATACTTTTTTCTGTTTATGAATTTTTTTGAAAGATTGGTTTCATAAACGGTGTCGTCTATTACAAGTTTTTTATTATCCATCATTGCACTCCCTAGAATGGCGCGATGCCATGTTTACGTTCTATTTGAGTGTCTTTTTTATTCGCGCAGACTTTCAACGCATGTAAAATATTGTCTCGTGTTTCTTCGGGGTTGATAACCGAATCGACATGACCATTTGACGCAGCCACATAAGGATTAGCAAATTTGTCGCTATACTCTTGTACTTTCTGCTTACGAGTAGCTTCGGGATCGCTTGAATTATTTATCTCATTTCTGAAAATAATATTCGCGGCACCTTCCGGACCCATAACCGCAATCTCGGCAGTAGGCCATGCAAAAACAAAGTCGGCACCCAAATGTCTTGAACACATAGCGATGTATCCTCCACCATATGCTTTCCGAAGAATAAGTGTGATTTTCGGAACAGTCGCTTCACTATAAGAGTAGAGGATTTTTGCACCATGCCTGATAACACCGGCGTGTTCCTGGTCAACTCCCGGTAAATAACCGGGTATATCTACCAGGGTAAGCAAAGGTATGTTGAATGCGTCGCAATATCTGATAAATCTTGCGGCTTTATCTGAAGAATCAACATCAAGTACACCCGCCATAACTAGTGGTTGATTTCCAACTATACCTACAGTTTCGCCATCGAATCGAGCAAAACCAATCACTATATTTTGAGCCCAGTGCTCCTGAATTTCAAAGAAATCGGAATCATCAGAAATAGCTCTGATTACGTCCCTGATATCATAAGGCTTTTTGGAATCGGTAGGAATAACTTTTTCGATATCAAATTTATCTTGCGGGGGCTGGGTTTTAATTTTGTCAGCTTTTTTCTTGTTATGCCACGGGATGTAAAGAAAAAGTTTTCTTACCTGTTCGAAACACTCTAGTTCGGAATTTGAGAAGAAGTGAGCATTTCCGGTGGTATCGGTTTGAACCCGCGCACCACCGAGGTCTTCCATGGATATTTCTTCGCCCAGAACGGTTTTAATTACTTCGGGACCGGTAATAAACATTTTTGAAATTTTATCAACAACAAATACAAAATCCGTTAGCGCGGGGGAATAGACCGCTCCGCCGGCGCAGGGACCCAAAATAATAGATATTTGTGGAATAACTCCGGATGCTAATGTATTACGGTAAAAGATTTCACCATATCCCGCCAGAGAATTAACACCTTCCTGGATACGCGCGCCACCTGAATCGTTAATTCCGATCAATGGCATACCTTTCGAAATAGCATGATCCATCAGTTTTGTGATTTTTCTTGCATGCATAAGACCCAGTGACCCGCCCGCAACTGTGAAATCCTGCGCGAATACGCATACGGGCAATCCGAAAATAGTGCCTGTACCGGTAACAACGCCGTCAGCATTAAGATTTTTTTTATCCATATTGAAATCTTGACAAGCGTGCTTTACAAAAAGATCGGTTTCAAAAAAGGAGTTTTCATCCAGTAGAGCGTTTATTCTGTCGCGAGCGGTAAGTTTACCCATAGCTTTTTGTTTCGCCACCGCTTTCTCGCCACCACCTTCAGCGACCTGATCTTTTCTTTTAAAGAAATCAACGAGTTTACTTTTTATAGACATAACTGTATTCTTTTAAGTTTATAAATAAACCTTTAATATACGCTTATCCGATTTTAAAGACAAGAATATATAAACTTTGAAAGGTGAAATTTAGCATTAATCGCTTATATGCACCAGTTCAAATTCAATTACATCCAGCCCCAGAATACTTTGAATAGTACCTGTGAATCCACCGGAAGCCAAATGTGCCTCCGATTTCACAATTCCAATTCCGGGCGCAAGCCACTCTATAAGTCGGTCAGTTTTCCTTCTGGTTTTTATCGTCATCTCAATTTTGATACATTCGAATGTACCTGCTTCGGTGGTAATGGATTCTTCCGCGAGTAATTCTCCAGAAATAGTCACTTCTCCTGAATATTCCTCAATACTCTGCATTCCGGTCCAACTCCAGGTATCGCCAATTTTAATCGGGAAGGGAATACGGGTTACCGGACTTTCATAGGTTACCGTTTTACCCCAGAAGAGAATTTCGTTTTCAGTTTTTGTGAGAAGTATATGTCCGTTTGAATTGTGGAGATTCTGACTATACTCAATTCCCGCGCCATTGTATGAAACCCTGAATGTTGAGTCTTCTTTTTCCATCGACATTTCGGTTTGACCAAAGCTTGAATCATAAATATAGTTTATGCCATCTTTTAGCGGCATATAAGCTGAGTTAAATAACTTTGGTGTGAGAGTATCTGAAACAGATTCTTCAGAATTCTGTGAAAAGACAGGGGTATAGACAAGCAGAAATACTAATGCAAAACGTAACATATCATTCACTCATTATTGATTAGCCTAAAAATAAAAAATTGAACTTTAAAAACTATGGAGTAATTATTACCAAAATGTTAATTGGAATTTCGGTTAAGAATTTTATTATCTTGAAAATAAGAAGATATTGAATCCTTAATAGAAAAATAATGTTGCATTAATATATAGTTGACATATATCCTATATATTTTAAGTAAAAAATAAGGAGAAATATGGAATTCAATGAAGGTGAAAATGTGGTTTACACATTTCCGAATCCGGTGGATGGCGCAAAAAAATCTTTTTCCGGAAAGATTTATTTGATAACGGATAGCTGGATATTTATTAAATCGGAAGATGATATAATACTGAGGGTTTCGTTCCACAATGCAGGTATGATTGAGCAGGAAGGAGACAAGCGGAAAGCTGTATAAATAAATTGAAAATATTTCCAATTTTCACTTGATATGTGTCAGGCAAAGCTATATATTTACAATCTAGTTTTTAATAGCTCATACAAAAACTGAATACGATATGCGGGAATAGCTCAGTTGGTAGAGCGCAACCTTGCCAAGGTTGATGTCGCGGGTTCGAGTCCCGTTTCCCGCTCAAGAATCCACTTTGAGTGGATTTTTTTTTAGCTTGAAATATTTTTTGGCGGCGTGGCCAAGTGGTCGAAGGCGAAGCTCTGCAAAAGCTTTATTCATCGGTTCGAATCCGATCGCCGCCTCAAGGAAAGTCTGATTACACAGTGTGGTCAGGCTTTTTTCGTTTAAAGGGCTTCGATTATTCTAAAACAAAATTGAAAGAAGATAGCTTGTAAATATGGTTGTCATTCCTGTGGATCCGCCTCGGGCGAAAGGAATCCGGTTTATCAGTTCATTTAGCGTAATTTGAATGAAACTTCACAAACTGAGCCCACCCCTCCGACGCGTCTGACCCTCCCACCCCCAGGTGCGTAAACTTTGTCAAATGGAGGGGTGTAAGAAATCCAGCTTATTTTTAAAACAGAAGAATTCATTGAGTCGTCCCATCTAACAAAGGGGATGATCTAGAAGGATTTCATACAGTGTGGCGCTAATAGACTGGATGCCCGATGGGGCTCGGGCATGACAAAATATGGGATGTTATTCCAGCTAAGTTTAACCACCTCAAGTAATGCTGATTACAGCTAGTAGTCGGACTTTTTTCGTTTAAAGGCTTGATAAACAAAAGAAATAGGGACGAGGGTGTATCTGTTCATTTTGGAATCGACGGCCATGTAATTCTATTTTTTATCGCAACTTGGTGTACCTTCTGTCAGCATCTAAAATCCAGTGTAAATATAAGCTTGATATTTTTTACTAATATAAAATAAAGTTTTGATAATGAGATATATCTCATTATATTTATTATGAGAATATTCTCATAATAAAATTGTGAAAATGGGATGCCCAGACATCGTAGATTAAGAAAAGTTGTTGCTCCACCTGGTTTTCACGGATTCAAACCGTATGGAGTTGTTGATATATCGCAAGATAAAGTTGAGCTTTTGTATGAAGAATACGAGGCGATTAAATTATCAGACTATGACGGACTTAACCATGAAAACGCATCCAAACTTATGGGTGTATCACGACCGACATTTGCCCGTATTTATGAGAGCGCAAGAAAAAAAATAGCGACTGCCTTCGTTGAGAAAAAAGAAATTAAGTCTGTTTATGGAAATGCTTTATTAGATGAAAACTGGTACTTATGTAACGAGTGTAACGCGCGTTTTACCATTCCTCGAGGAAGGTCACAACAGCAGTGTGCGTTATGTTCGTCAGCAAATACAAAGAATATAAAAGGTGAAAAATGAAAACATTGATAACCGCATCAGATAATAATACTGAAGCGTTGTTTGATAAACGTTTTGGAAGAGCTGCCTGGTTTTGTGTTTACGATGAAGATTCAAAAGATATTAAGTTTATTGAAAATATGAATGTAAACGCAAATAATGGAGCAGGTACAAAAGCTGCCGAAAAGGCAGTAGAACTCGATATTAAGAAAATAATTTCGGGTGATTTTGGTCCGAAAGCCAAAGACCTTTTGACTAAATTTCAAATTCAAATGGTCATTATACAAGAGGATGAGTTAACAATTAATCAAATTATCAACACACTAACAGGTTAAACAATGCCAGGATTTGACAGAACAGGTCCCGAAGGACAAGGTCCTCAATCGGGTCGTAAAATGGGTAAATGTAACCCGGATAATCAGGAAACAGCAGCTAAAACTGATTCAGAGGAAATCTTCACAGACTCGCGCAGGAGATCCGGACGCGGGAGAGGCAGAGGTTTAGGTCGCGGGCAAGGTAACGGAAATGGAATGGGAAGAAGGAGTAGAAGAGGTAGCTCATAATTTAGTTTTCTACAAAAATATTTAATTATGGGTACACCCGGAAATTAGTCAGGATAACTATAAAGTATCAAGTTTCTAATAGTGCGGTTTTTATAAAACAAGAGATTAAAATTATGACAAAAAAAATTGCTGTGCCTGTTGATGAGTCAGGTTTATTGGATGGTCACTTTGGTCATTGTAAGTTTTTTGCTTTTTTAGATATTAATAACAACGAAATTGTTTCGGAAGAAAAAGTGGCTCCTCCACCTCATGAACCTGGTATATTGCCACCCTGGCTAGCAGAAAAAGGTGTAACTGATATCATTGCCGGTGGAATGGGTAACAGGGCTATACAATTATTTAATAATAGTGGTGTAAATGTTTTTGTAGGCGCACCTCAACTTGAGGCTACTGATTTGGTAATGGGTCATTTGAAAGGTACTTTAAGTTTTACCGCTAATTATTGCGATCATGGTTCTAACCATGAGTGTGAAGGTCATTAGGTTATAGATGTCAACCAGAATTGCGATAGCAAGTGGTAAAGGAGGTACCGGGAAAACTACGGTAGCGTTAAATTTATTTACAATACTGGGAGACACAATCGCTGAAAAAATTGAGCTTGTTGATTGTGACGTTGAAGAGCCGAACGACCAGATATTTTTTAAACATGCCGAGTTGGAATCGCAAGAGAACATCTATCAGATAGTTCCGCATATTGATGAAGACCTTTGCATATTTTGCCGTAATTGCGTTGAATACTGTGAATTTAACGCTATTGTGGTATTACCCGGTGTGAAATTTGCCGAGGTAAACAAGAGCTTGTGTCATTCGTGTGGAGCTTGTTCCATTGCCTGTGCGCAGGAGGCTATTTTAGAATATCCTCAGAAAATTGGAATGGTAAACTCATACGGGATTAAAAATCAGATAAAGTTGAAGGAGGGCAGACTTAAAATTGGTTCCGTAATGCAAACCAGGCTCATTAAAGAACTTAAAAATAGGATCTCGGGAGATAGTGATATCATTATCTATGACTCGCCACCCGGTACCAGTTGTCCGGTTGTAGAAACAATAAGTGATACGGACTATGTTATACTGGTCACAGAACCAACTTTGTTTGGTTTACACGATTTAAAATTAATGGTAAACCTGATGAAGGAAGTTAATATTCCATATGGTGTAGTTGTCAATAAAGCAGGTTTGGGTGATAATGAAGTCTATGATTACCTGAAAAATCAAAAAATTGATTTACTTGGTGAAATAACATTTAGTAAAGATTATGCAAGTATTTACGCACAAGGTGAAATCATTGAAAATATGCCTGAGAGTATTAAATACCAATATGACCATATTATAGAGAAACTGATGCAAAAGTTAGAAGATGACTGAGATAACAATTTTAAGTGGTAAGGGGGGAACCGGAAAAACATCAATTACCGCAGCACTGGCATCCGTAGCAGAGAATGCTGTGCATTGTGATAATGATGTTGATGCCGCTGATCTTCACCTTATCTTCAAACCCACAATTCAAGAAACAAATACTTTTTCAAGTGGTTGGGAATTAAAAATTGATCAGAGTAAATGTAATTCATGTACCCTTTGCTCTCAATATTGTCGTTTTCGGGCTATTCATCAAGATGAAAACAGTAATTTATATATAAATCCTTTACAATGTGAAGGTTGCAGATTGTGTGAGCGTATATGTCCTGAAAGGGCAATCACTGCTGTAGAAAAAACTAATAATCACTGGTACATTTCTAATACACGATTCGGTATTCTGGTTCATGCGGATATGGGACCCGGTGAAGAAAATTCGGGAAAACTGGTTACACAAGTTCGTAAAAAAGCAAAGGAAATTGGTTTAGCCCAAAACAATAAGTTTATTATTAACGATGGACCTCCCGGAATAGGATGTGCAACAATTGCTTCATTATCAGGTGCTGACAAGGTTCTATTAGTAATTGAACCCACGAAAACCGGATTACACGATGCATGCCGCCTGGTTGAACTCCTGGAATCATTCAATGTTGACGCGTATGCAGTTATAAACAAATATGATATCAATAAAAATGTCGCAAAAGATATTGTTACTTTCCTGAATGAAAAACAAATTCCTGTTTTAGCGCACATACCTTTTAGCGAAAGTATGGTAGAAGCTATGACTTTGGGGAAAACAATAATGGAGTATCAACCGCAATCAGAAATTGCCGTAATAATTAAGGAAATGTGGAGTAAACTGATTAATTAAACCTGGTTCACGCCATCGATAATTTTTACTGAGATGAAATCTTAACGGGAAAAATTATTGAGAATTTTCTCATTAAAGGATGGTTACGATTTTTTCTTGTTTCTACAATATAATCTGTGCAATTTTTGTTATCCCAAAATCAGCAATATATTTCAATTTTGCAGTTCAAATTACTTCACGTAAATCATTATTATACTTACTTCAAGTGTAAGTTAACCAGGTTCAAATCAACTATAGTCTGATTACAGTGAGTAGTCGGACTTTTTTCGTTTAAAGGGCTTCGATTATTCTAAAACAAAATTGATAAAAGATAGCTTGTAAAAATGGTTGTCATTCCCGCAGGTCCGCCTCGGGCGAAAGGAATTCAGAAGGAAAATATTGTGGAGGTGCAGAGCAAACTGAACCCACCCCTCCGACGCGTCGGACCCTCCCACCCCCAGGTGCGTAAACTTTGTCAAATGGAGGGGTGTAAAAACTAATTCTTTCACGTGAACTTGTATTTTTTACATTTAACCGCTATAAGTGAACTTGATTGGAAATATATTCCCCAAAACAAGATGCCCTTTTTCAAGGGCATGCCAAAGAAAGAGGATGTTATTTCCACTAAATCAATAGCATTAAGGAAGTCTGATTACTGATGTTATCAGACTTTTTCGTTCAAAGGGTGGAAGAATAAAAGATTCCTGCTTCACCGCAGATAGGCGGATATAATTCTCTCAATCATATCGTTTGTTTCCGGATTGATTATCTTTCTCTTCGGATCAGCTTCGAACCAATTGATTGTGTTTTTTATTCCTTCCCGGAAAGGAATTGATGTTCGAAATTCAGGCACAAGAGATTTAATTTTTGAATTATCAAAAATCGCGCTTTCTGATTTATCGCCTAGTAGTGATCCGGTGAATGATTTTTCGATTGAACAAATAAAATCGGAAGCAATGTGAATTATATTAGCTTCAGCATTTACAGCATTCGCAATATAGGTGTAAATCTGGTTCCAGGTTAGAACCTCATCAGATGTAATATTATATGCCTCACCAATTGCTTTACTATTTCCCAATAATCCGGCAAATCCTGTAGCGAAATCTTTCGAGTGAGTTATAGTCCAAAGAGAAGTACCATCTCCGTGGATAATAACTTTTTTCCCTTTTTCAATTCGGTCGATGATCGTATAACCGTTTGAACCTGCAATTGAGAAGGGAATTATGGTATCATATGTATGCGAAGGGCGCACAATGGTAATCGGAAATTCGTAGCGGTTGTACAGTTCGTTTAATTTTTGTTCACACGCTATTTTATTGCGGGAATATTCCCAATAGGGATTCTCAAGTGGCGTTGATTCTGTGATGATGTGAGTTTGAATTGGTTTTTGATATGCGGATGCTGAACTGATAAATATATACTGTTTGGTTCTGTCTTTGAATAAATTAAAGTCACGAATAATATCGGCTTCAGTAAATGCGATCCAGTTTACGACAACATCCCATAAGTGGTCGCCGAGTATAGAGTTTACTGACAGAGGGTTATTTATATCGCCAGCGATTCTGGTAGTTCCCGGGATTTCATCTCCGGATATACCGCGATTAAGCAGGTATAACTCAAATCCTTTTTCTACACATAATCTACTCACTGATGAGCTGATATTGCCGGTTCCTCCTATAAAAAGAACTTTCATTTCTCAATCCCTTTTTTATTTGTTTCCTTTGACTGCTTATTTCAGGAGCAGCATTTTCCCGGATATTTTATTGTTACCTGCAGTTAAAGTGTAAATGTAAACACCTGTTGGTAAATCGTCCGCGTGAAATTCAATCTGATGATAACCTTTCTCTAAAAATTCATCAAGCAGAGTTGTTACTTTTTCTCCGAGAATATTATATATCTCCAAAGCGGTATGTGATGTTTGCGGAAGACTGAACCTAATTATTGTTGACGGGTTAAATGGATTAGGATAATTATTCTCCAGATGGAAATCGAACTCTGTGGCTATTTTTTCTTCATCAATATCTGTGAGACCAATTTCAGTCAGCGAAAAATTATCCAACCAGATATCATTCTCATCCTGACCACAATTAATAATTACTCTCGCCTGATAGTCGGTAGGATTTTCCATAACAAAATCGACTATGAAATGTTCGGTTTGTGGTTTTAATATATCAAGTCCGTTACGGCTATAATTTTCCCAGGGTTCACTGTTCCTGCCCAAATGGGCGTCAAAAGTTCGCTGCGTTTCGGCTCGCCCATCGAACTCGAACCTGTATTCTCTGCCCTGAATGAGGGGAACATTCAGCTGCATAATTTGAATATCGTAAATATTAATACCCTTATTAGTAATATCAATTTTACATTCGCCGTTTTCTATTTGAAAGTTGGCGTGTCCCGGGCTATTAAGATAAAAATCCCACGCATCAAACCCCGATGTAAAGTCACCATTATCGAGATAGTTTTCACCGGGTTCAATAAAATTGACATAAATTTTTTCAATATTGGAAAGGTCACTAATCTGTTCATTTCCGAATATAGCCTTTACGCCAAAAAAGTATTCCGTTTTATTTTGTAGCTCGGTTATGTGCATATAGTTTTGAGATATGGTGTCAACAGGTTCCAGGGAATTTTCAAAGAGCCCGGCATAAACTATATACTTTGTCTCAGTTGTATCTCCGAACTTATTGAATACAAGGGTAACTCTTTCAGGAAACGGGTCCGCTGTAAGGTAGGGGGTTTCGTGGATGTATTCCCATTCAAATCTGTATGTTCGGTAGGTGGTAGTGTTATTAACAAAATCTCCTTCATAAAGAACGTTTCCATTAGAATCAACTTCGACAGCTTTGGGTAATCCGGCTCTGGAATAATTTATCAGCGTATTACCATTTGGAAGCCTTTGCGAATTACCCATCCATGCGTGAAAACGGTCGGGTTGATGCCTGTACTGCCATACCAGTTCGGCTTTCATGTTGACTGTATCCAGTTTGTATTCTACAGCCCTTGAAAACTGAGGCTGATGGTAATTGCCGTTATCATGGATGAGATAGTTTCCCGGTTTACCTTTTACCGGGCGGGCAAAATGCTGATATGAAATACCATATTCATCATTTACAAATTCAAAATCGCTTGAAGCGCCACCCAATCTCCAAATAACTTCACCTGTTTCCCGATTTATTTTGGTTACTTCCGACTGGTTGCGGCTGGAAGTAATAATATGTCCGTCAAAATCGATGGCAATAGAATTCATGTGGATGTAATCAATGGTACCCGCCGTTAAATCTTCGTGAACAGCATTTGTAATATCAAACATATCGTTTCCAAGACTTTCGAAAACAAGATTGCCCTGGTTGTCGAATTCCTGTATATGATTATCGATTACCAATGCATTTGTATTTCCTCCAGGTACAATCTGACTCATATCCACATGTCTTGTCCCCCAGGCAATAAGGAAATAGTGTCCGTTTTCGAGCATAAACATTTCGTGGAGATCAGTATCATATCCATTTGCGCATCTGAATGTGTCTGTTATTGTGCAACTGGAATCCATTCCGACGAATGCCCAAACAGGTTCAGTATAACGACGCGTTAAAATTCCGGTTGGTTGAATTTTAAAGTCATGCTGCATATCTCCAACACGCTGATAAAAGTAGGGAGTGCCGTCATTTTCCAAAATCATGATGTAGGATGATCCACCCCATGTAGTTAAAAATAATTTTCCCGGAGCTATACCTTCGTTAATTATTGTTGGTTCAAACACCGGGAAATCATAAGGAACAGAAACTCCATTAATAATTCGGACTTCTCCATCAGGTTGGTACTTTGTGTTCTGTTTGATCTCATTTTGGTTGGAATAAAGCCTTTTTGAATATGAATTTCTGAAAGAGATCTCTGAACTTGAAATATCACCTGACTGGTCGCTATAATCAGGATACAAATCGTTTCCTTGATCATATGCCAACGCAGGAGAATAAATTAAAGTCGAAACGAGGATAAGATAATTTACAAGTTTACGCATGCTAAAACATCCACCTCCTGAACTATGAATATAGATAGTCAGGCAATATCACCTGACCATCCATGATGAAATTTTATTTATAGTTAGTATCATATGATACTATTTTAGCAAAATCATTTTTTTACTGTCGTTAAACTCTTTATTGTTGTCACCAACTGCTTTGATCCTGTAAATGTATAGACCGGATGATAAATTGGCGCCATTAAACCGGACATTGTGATATCCCGCAGAATATTTTCCGCTCGCGATTTTGCTAACTTGCTGACCTAGTAGATTGTACAGAATTATTTCAACGTTGGAACTGACTGTCAGCGCAAATTCTATTTTTGTCACAGGGTTAAACGGATTAGGATAATTCTGTTTCAACTCAAAATTTTGCGGTAGTGTCTGTTGACCCTCTAAATCAGTAGTTGAAGCTCTTAATTCAATCCAGTTCAGATTAAACTGTCCTGAATGAAACTCAACGTGCATAATTTGCTCGCCGGCATCCAGATAAACATCAGGAATTACAAGTTCTTCCCAGAACTGCCAGCCGCCGGTAACAGGGACACTTACTACACCGGTAAGATCAATTCCGTTAAATTCGATATGAATACCACCACCACCGGGTACTGATGAAATAAGCGGAACAACGTTGTACAAACCAGCCTCGGGAACGTCAATTGTGTATTCCACCCATTCACCATCTTCAATCCATCCGATGTTGTAACCACCACCAACATCATTGGATGCTTCAATATCAACTCCTTCATCGCTTCTGAATGGTACACCCCAGTTAACAGCGTCAACATCATGGTAGGCAACTCCCTCACCACCAAGATCATAAAATTCTGCCTGTACAATTCCGGGAATGCTGATTGCAGTTCCATTATAGGGTGTTCCATTACCAAGCACCTCTATTGTCATATTGTCTGTTGTGGTGAGATTGAGGTCGTTTGTGATGGTTAATGATACATCATAAGTTCCAACCTCTGTAAATACATGGCTCGTATCAGCAGTAAATGCAGTTGTGCCATCACCAAAATCCCATTTGTAGGTGAGGGGAGAACCATTGGGATCAAAACTGTAGCTTCCGGTAAACCCTACATTCAGAGGGACTTTCCCTGATGATTTATCTGCCAGTAAAAGCACAACGGGCGCATTTGGATCTGCAGGGGATGTACTTATAGCCTCCAACTTTTTGGGCGCGACTGTCATCGTAAATCCATCAGAAAATGTAACCAATCTTTCCTGAGAATTGGCATTATAGGCAACATATGTTAAATAACCTTCAGAATCTCTGAAAACAGCGAATGTGGCAATATCCGCGAATACAGATGTTTCTACGTGTCCCATTTTCTTCAAATTATATAACCAGTGATAAGTATGAGCTCTTGACTCGCCGTCGAAAGGGGTGTATGCACTATCAGCGTAATAATATGAAATAGCTAAATCAGGATCAGCCAACGCAAGGTATTCCCAAAAAATATCTTTCCAGACTATCGGCTGCCCGTTTCTCTCCTCCACAACTTCATTGTAGTTTGTGAGAACATATTCGGGGTCTCTTCCAAGATAAAGCGAACCGCTTGTGATCGGAAGCAGGTTTATACCATGAATAAATTCCGGATCGGCACCAAACCAGGTTGAGTGTACACCTTTTCCTCCCCATACCATTCCAATTGCGACATGGGGGTAATCTTGCGGGAATACTTCTTCATCAACGTCGAACCAATATTGATCCAAAGCGGATGCTTCGGTGGTATGCAGAAATATTCCCAAATCCCTTATTTCAGTCTGATTAGTAACTTCACCCCATAAAGCTGTTGCCGAAGCAAAATTCATAGATTCCGAGCTTGACTCCTGATTATTCCCCTCGGCAAAATCTCCGTGTCCCGCTGCCCATGAATGTCCCGCATAAGCGTCAAATGATCTTAAAAATGGAAACATATCATCATTCCTGTCCCAGCTGTTCGCGTCTCTGATCAGCATATTCACCATTCCACCCCAGTTATCCCGAGCTGCCCAGGTACTATCGTACATGGCAATTGTGGCGGCACTTACAATCGCATAACTCGCATGAAAATGATGATCATTTATCTGGTTGTCAGCTCCATATCCTGAAGGGTATCCTGTCATTACATCCCATGAATTGATATAAGAATATTCCTGCTCGCCTCCTGCGGTAAACCACTCTTCCAATCTCGTCTTCAACTGGTTTAGCAAATAGTCGCGTTCTTCAGTAGCGCCGAGTTGATCGGCTATGTGTACAATATTCGCAAAACGCGCCATAGCTTTTCCGTTTTCATAAGTTGGTCCGACAGGAAGTGTTTCCCCGGCAACCTCTTCAATGAAAGATAAAAGAACTGATCGATTATAATTTCCCTCATCTGGCAAAGCGGGCAAAATACCCGAATACATGAGCTTTGTGGAAAATGTGTTGCCTTCTGATAATTTCATTATGCCCCGGGGGGATTGATAAGTGTAGTTCAGCAGGGGATTTGTTGTATTCAACCAATGGTGGCGATATAACGCTGTGAGAGTTTGATCGGAGTTTCCCGGATTAGTGTCTTTAAGCTCAGTTTCATAAATATATTCACATGTCAATTCGGATGTGGACTCATTGAATACCCAATCAACTTTGCTATTGGTTACGAAAGCATAAGCATGAGACCTGAATAATTCGAGAGTTGCCGGATCAGCATCAGGAAGTAATGCAATTGAGAGAAAATCTTCACCGTTTAGTGAGGATTGCAAAATGCTTGTTATTGACCAGACTGAGCCTGTTGGCGCGAAAATTCCATAATGTTTATTGTTGACTGTGATTCCCAGTACTTCATTCTGGTGATGCCAAACATTTGGAGATTGTGCGGGAGTTATGATCGCGTCTCCACCGGTGATTTTGAAAAACGCGTAAGGAAGTCCGTGACCTATGGTTGCCTCCATCGATTTTTGACCGTCTTCCCAGGAGGCGGTTACAGTCCAGTCACCATAATGTTTCGTGGTTGCCTCTGAAGCAGACAATCCGCTAACTCCAACGGTTAGTTGTTTGTCGTATGGATACAGGAAATCATTAGCAACAAATATATGTTCGCTTGTATATCCAACTTCCAAACCTGTTGCCACGGCTTTGAAATTTAATGGATGAGCATAAAGTATATTGGAATAGGGAGAATCAAAAAAAGGATAGATCAAGCTGCTCCAAAAATCATTGGTTTGGAAAGGCTGGTTAAAATCAGGGGAGACTTTCGGAAATACATTTACACCATTGAAGTTTTGCGGCCCAATCTCTCCTGACGGCAGGGAAGTGGAGTAGCTTCCATTTCCAACCTGTACTGTTTGTCCTGAAAGGCTGATAAAAAAACAGCATAAAACAAAGATAACAGATAAAATGTGAGTGGTTTGTCTGTTGTTTGTGGTTCTGTCTGCAGGAAAGATAGTATTTTTCAATCTTTATTCCTTTTGATAAAAGTGGTTTGCCAAATTGTTTTTAGAGATGAATATAATTGCCGAGAAATGTTCGCTTATTGAGGAATACTGATTTAGAACGGGAGATAGTTATACCTCCTGAGCAATTAGAAAAGTACTGCAATAATGATACCAGGAATTTGTTAAAGTCTTAATTATTCAATTCGGCGGTATTTAGCGGTAATTCTTAAATATCGTTAGCGGATTAATTATACATATTATAACTTACCGTTATTAAATTGATAATAAATTCAATGTTATTCAGCGGCAGGAACTGCGATTTTATAAGAAATCAGGCTATTTAATTCTACCCGAATGACGTTTACAGCCCGGTTTTAACGAAGTAAATGTTTATGATCCCGACAGAAAGTCGGGATCATCTTGTATCAAATATACCATTGTTTTATACAACATATTTCTTCGTTTTGAAAAATATAGATAACTTATGAGCTATCTGATCAAGGATTCATATGGGCATTTAATAAATTGACCAAATCTGTCATCTTGAAAGGTTTAACCAGGCTACCGGTAAATCCATATTTTTTGGGGTTTGCCATTATCGGATTATCGGAGTAACCACTAAACACAAATACCGGAGTTTCTTTCGCAATTTCTTTAACACCGGATATAATTTCTTTTCCACCCGTTCCACCGGGTATAGTAAGATCAAACATCATTCCGGCAATTTTATTTCCAGCTTTTGTTTCACTATTAACTAAAGATAAAACTTCTTCTCCGGAGTTAAAACATACCACAGTATATCCAAATTCCGATAAAATTTCTTTCAGAATTACACGTATTGATTTGTCATCGTCAAGAATTATAAAAAGTCCGGTACCTTGATGATGCTTAACTCCTCCTCCGGTTTTTTCATTAACTTGTTCATTAACTGCCGGTAAATAGATATTAAATAATGTGCCTTTGCCAACTTCTGAACTGACCTCAATATCGCCATTATGTTTTTTGATTATTGAATAAGCGGTTGAAAGACCAATTCCATGTCCTGTTGTTTTTGTTGTAAAGAAAGGATCAAATATTCTTGATAATAATGCTTCAGGGATACCGCTTCCTTCATCTTTCACTGATATAGAAATGTAATTGCCATTGGGGAGTGTTGTTGGATAATTGTTATTGATAACCAAATTCCTTGCGGACAGATAAATCATGCCTCCATCCGGCATAGCTTGAACAGAATTAATCACAAGGTTATCAATTACTTGTCCAATCTGGTTTTTATCAACCTCACAAGACATGAGGTTTTCATCAATATTATAAGTGCATTTTACATTTGATCCACTAAGTGAAAAATCTGTTATTTTTCGTAAAAACGCATTGAGTTTTTCAACTTTTTTGACGGGTTCTCCACCTTTTGAAAAGGTAAGGAGTTGTGAAGTTAAGTTTTGAGCGCGTTCAATAGAGTCTATTGATCGATTAAGAAAAGTTGAAATATTTTCATCCCTGGATTTAAGTTTTGCGAGCTCTATATTTCCGTAAATACCACTTAGCAGGTTATTAAAATCATGCGCAATTCCTCCGGCAAGGGTTCCCAGCGATTCGAGTTTTGAGGAACGAGCCATTATTTCTTCCGATTCCTTTTCCTTCGTGATATCCAGGTTTACCCCGGTCATTCTTATAGGAGAACCCGATTCATCTCTAATAACCTGTGCATACGCTTTTAAATAACGAATCTCACCATTTGGTAAAACCACTCTGAACTCGGTATCAAAATCTTTTTCACCATTAATTGCCTTTTGTACTTCGTTGCTGGCACGTTCAGCGTCATCAGGGTGAACACCTTTTTGCCAAGTTTCGTAAACTGAGTCAAAATTGGATTTATCAACTCCATATAGCTCGAACATCCGGTCATCCCAGGAAAGTTTGTTTTCGACCAGATCTAAATCCCAAACGCCAATTTTCGCTGATTCTGTTGCGAGCGCAAATCGTTCTTCAGATATTTTTAATGCATCTTCCGCTTTTTTACTTTCGGTAATATCTCTAAACTCAACAACCCTTACTTGCTTCCCTTTATAAGGAATTACTCTTGCTTCAAGTCTCACTGGATATCTGGAGCCATCCTTCCTAACACCAATAGCTTCATATGGTTTTTCGTAACCCCGATTGATATTTGATATTACCTTATCTCGTGTATCATCCGAAATAAGCAGAAGTCCGTTCATACCGATCAACTCATCATAAGAATAACCGGTGATTTCTGACAAACCTTTATTACATTCAAGAATTAATCCCTTATCGTGGATTGTTATACCACCGAAGGATGCGTTATGTAAAGCCTTAAAACGTGCTTCACTTTCGATCAGAGCCTTTTCGGCGTTTATTCTGTCAGTAATATCGGAGAGAGTTCCTTCTATTGATATAACCTCATTATTTTCATAAATTCCGCTACCGACCTCTTCTACCCAAATCCATTTACCACATTTGTGTTTGATACGATATATAAGATGAAATGATTTATGAGCAGCCAGAGCATTTTCTACTTTTGTGTAAACATCGTCTTTATCATCAGGGTGGTAAAGATCCGCAAAGCTGATCTTGTTGTTAAGGAAGTGGAGGTGGGGATATCCTGTAAGTTTTTCAACCTGCTCGTTTATATAAAGCACACTCCAGAGTTTATCATTTAGGCACAGATAAATTACACCGGGGATATTCTCTGCCAATAAACGAAATTTCTCTTCAGATTTGCGTAAAGCTTCTTCCGCTTTTTTTCGTTCGGTAATATCTCTAGCAATTCCAAAATAATATATCTGGTTATCTATTTTGAATTTCTTACCACTCAATTCAACGGGTAACAACTCGCCCGATTTAGTTACATGTGTGGTTTCAAAAATTTGCTGAGTTTCAAATGGGGTCTGTTCCCAGAACGCGACAAATTCTTCCACTTTAAAGTTTGGATCAACAGTATCTATGGGATGCCCTAAAATCTCGGCTCTTTCCTTACTAAGCATGAGTGCCGCAGTATAATTCACATCTATAATGGTGCCTTCTCCATCCATCAGGTATATAGCATCAGAAGCGGTTTCTACCAGTTGTTTAAATCTTGCTTCACTCTGTTTTAATTCTTCTTCAGCCTTTTTCTGTTCACTTATATTGTCCGAATAGGTAATTATTAGTCCGGGTTCAACGTAAATAAACCTGAATTTCAACCATTCTCTGGTTCCTGTAACTCTGTTTTTATAATAAAACTCAAAGTCAATTGTACTTTCTGACCTAAGGCACTGATAGAATTTATTTATTAATTCCGGATTATATTTATAAACATTAGTTGCTTTTTCTCCTAAAAATGAATTGGCTTTATCTTTGGTCATTTTTAAAGCTGTATCATTAACCTCAACCAAAATGAAATCATTCTCTTCTACTTTCCAAACAAAAGTGGCGCTTGGATTTGAATTGAAATATTTTGCGAATTTTTCTTCACTTTTTCGGTTTGCTTTCTCTGCTTTTTTCATTTCAGTGATATCAATAAACGATACGACGGCATAGTTTATATTTCCATAACTATTCATCTCAGGGTAACCGTTTACAAGAGCCCATGCAACATCACCCAATTCAGAGCGAGTTACTCCAACAATGTAATTGTTTAACTCTTCTTTCTTGTTGATTATAATATTAACAGGGTACTCCTCAAGCGGCATGGTCGATCCATCATCTCTTAAAAATTTCCAGTAATGGTCGGTTGCTTCTTTGCCTCTCAACTGATCTTCACTTAGTCCAAGAAGTTGGCATGCCCGGTTATTTACTAATTCGATGCTTGTATCCGGTTTGTGAACGATAACACCCGCATTAAGGTTTTTCATGAGTGTTTTGTATTTATTCTCACTTTCTGCCAATCTTTTATTAGAGGCTTTGATATCGGTGATATCACGCAGAAAAGAGACAATCTTGCCACCATCAATGTTTATATAATTAACATTTACGTGTATATCTAAAATTTTGCCGGTTTTAGCTTTATGTTTGGTTTCGAAACTGTCTGAACCTTCCCTGAAAACCTGCGCAATATGTTTTTGGTTTTCTACTTCATTTTCGATTAATTCCAGGTCGGTTAACTTCATTGTGAGCAGTTCTTTTCGGGAATAGCCTGTCATTTTGCAATATGCATCATTAACATCAATTAAATATCCTTCCATATTGACGATAAAAAAACCATCTAATGAAGTTTTAAGTATTAACTCATATTGTCTTTCAGCATTCCTTTGAGCTGTTATATCCTGAATGGTTCCGCGAAGAATAAATCCCATGCCGTTCTTTTTCTTCTCCGGCTGGCAGATTGCTCTAACCCATTTTTCATTATCCTTCAGTTTAAGGTTCAGGCAAATATCATAAGGCTCCCCATCTTCTATGGCTCTGGTTAAAGCTGAATGAAAAACCGCGAAATGTTCTTCATTATATATTGTTTTGTAATCACTAATACTCGGAGGAGCTATTGAGGGGGCTCTTTCATAAATTCTGTAAACTTCTTCTGACCAGACAGGTACACCAACTTCAGGATCGAACTGCCAGTGTCCTATCTTGGCTATTTTTTGTGCAAGTTCTACGTCAGTAAGCAAATTTTTAAGTTGTAAAGCGGTTTTTTGTCTTTCTGTGATATCCCTGAATATTCCAACAACACATTCTTCACCGTCGATTTGCAGCAATCGACCGCTAATTTCGACAATTTTTTCTTTACCTGTATCGGTTAAAATTTGTATTTCAACAGGAGGAGCGGCAACATCCGGATTTTGCTTGGAGAAAGTAAATGTTTCTTTTGCTTTTATGGAAACATTTTGCGGATGGAGTTGGGAAAAATGCCTGCCAATAAGCTTCTCTACTTTCGTTTCAAATAAAACGGCGGCAGCCGTGTTGGCATCAATAATTTTTCCTGTTTTTAAATTTATGAGAAATATTGCGTCGGGGGAGAGTTCGAAAATCGCTCTGAACTTTTCATGTTCTTGTCGGGAAGGTGCGTCATTGGTATCAGCTTGCGGTTTGTCAACGGACATCCTTACTCCAATATAAAAGTTGAAAACTAATCATCAGTAACATTCAGTAGTTTTAGAGGGATAAACTTACTACCGAAAACTTAAATGCAAACATTTTAAAGTCAAAATATAATTGTATCACAGTTAAATAACTAAAATCATTACATCAGAATCCAGGTGATTGTTAAAAAACAATATATTAAGAAAAAAAATATTATCATAAAGGAACCTTGAAATCCATAAAATAATAATTAACCAAATATTTCTTCCAATTTTTCCAATTACTTTATTATTATTGCGTCTATATTATATATTTATCGTCAAAGATTTTAAAAATTGAGTTGATTATTATGGAAATTAGAAAATTACAAGAAATCTGGAAAGATCATTTTAATTCATCCGGGGAACAGTTGAAAAAGATGGCAGAAGTCAATGGACTCATCAGTGCTTTTAATGCCAATATTGACGCTGTAATCAAGATATCAGGAGAAAAGATAGAAAAAATCATTGATGAATTCGGACTTAATCCTGATCATCTTATACAAGATAATGAGCAGAGTATTCGTTCTGTGGAGGATGCTATACGTGGCTTAATCAGATGCTTCAGAGGCGGATTCGCGGAAGAATGGCTGATAGAGGAGAAAGAAGTTTTTGAATGGCTTAATAAAAACATCGGTTACGACAAACTTCAGATGGGTGGTCAGGGTGGTATCGTCGCAAATGTCATGGCTACTTGCGAGGTTGGAAATGTGTATGTTCATACTGCATCATCCCCGAAAGAACAATCCGGGTTATTTCAGGATTTACCGAATTTGCAAAATGTTGATTTGAATGGTGAACTTAAAAAAGCATATGAAATTGACAGACATGAAGATATCCCTCTAATTCACTGGATCATCGAATTTGATAAAAATGACAAGCTGAACATTGGTGGGGAAAACATAGTCTGCCCAAAATCGAACAGGTTTATAGCAACTTATGATCCACTTAATTTTAGTCTGACAATAGATCAGGCCTTTCACAAAAAAATGAGCGAGCCAACTAAAACATTTGAATATATAATTCTTTCGGGATATCAGATGTTGAAGGAAAAGTTAAACGATGGCAGAACCGGAACAGAGAGAATTGATGAGTCAATTCTCGCCGTTAATGAATGGTTAAAAAACAATCCTGATAGTTTACTCCATTTCGAAATTGCTTCGACACGTGATAAAGTGGTGCGTAAATATCTTGTGGATAAGTTAGCTCCTAAAGCCGATAGTGTAGGGTTCAATGAGAGAGAGCTTATCGATATCCTGGAAGTAATCGGTGAGGAAGAGTTAGCCGGTAAATGTGATAAAGAGACAAGCAGCAGCAACTTGTTTGAAGGAATGCTGAAAGTATTTGAGTACACTGGTTGTAGCAGAATGCAGCTGCACATGTTCGGGCTATACATTACACTTCAGAAAAAGGGATTCAGGGTAACGCCTATTCAAAACAGAAACGGTATGCAATTAGCTGCCAATATAGCGGCTACAAAAGCTGGTACGGGTGCTATTGATTCTCACGAAATATTGTTGTGGTCTAAAGATAAAGATGTATCAGAAGTAGGACTTAATGAACTCACCGCGCTCTCTGAAAAAGTCTCTGAACTTTTCGGCAATAATGATTTGTGTGAAAAAGGTATTTTTACAGACGAAAATATTGAAATAATTGCTGTTCCTACAATTATAATTGACAAACCAATTACACTGGTCGGAATGGGTGATACAATATCCTCCATTTCACTTGTTGCCGCAAGATAAGACCCCGATATTAAAGAAATCCCGTTAGCAGCGGGATTTTTGTTTAATTTTTTTTCATTCGCCCCATTTTAAAGAGTAGTTGGCAGATTATGGAAATTAATTAAAGTTTGATTGATACTTGTTATTTATCGGGGGTATGATTTTTGTTTGTTTAAGATAAGTGTGTAAACAGAGTTCCCGGTATGTATGAAAAATAACAGATCTCTTCCCCAAAACATATCCTCCTATATCTTCGGAGCAACATTATTATCCCTTGCCGGATTAAGTCTGTTTTATCTAAATCCTTATGATTTTGGTTTAGGCGGGGTATCGGAACCTGAGAAAGTATATTTCGCGGATCATATATCCGAAGTCTATTTGGAGATAATCAATGAGTTCAATGAGATTCATGAAGGCGAAATTGAGGTAGTTCCGGTAGATCTTCCATTTGAAAAGTTCACAACTAATGAACGTAAAGAGATATTGTTCCGATTCCTGCGCGGTAATGATGTAATTGACATATTTGTCGTGGACCAGATCTGGATTCCGCGTTTCGCTAAATGGGGGGCTGACCTGAATGTTTACCTCCATGACTTTGTCCGTGACAGCTTGATTACACAGTCCCAGCAAAGTGCTTATTACGGAGACAAACTTGTTTCCGTGCCTATACATCTGGATATGGGAGTAATGTTTTACAGAAAAGATCTTTTACAGAAGCATTTTGATTTTGAAAGTATCGAAACTGATTTAAGTAATTCTATCAGTTATGAGAGATTGTTTGATATTGCGGAAAAACATGATGCAAATTTACCGAAATATGTGTTCCAGGCGGATAATTATGAAAGTCTGGTCTGCAATTTTGTTGAATTATGGGCTTCAGTAAATGCAAGAGAACTGACATCTTATGAGGACATCGACTCAGTTTCCGCACTGAAAACACTTGATGCACTGGAGTTGCTTATTAAAAATTCAGGTGTGAAGAGAGCTACTCTCGCGCAATTAAACGAAACTTCAAGTTTTTCCTATTTTCTCGAAAACCATGGACTTTTTCTCAGGGGATGGCCAAGTTCCATTATGGATATGAAATCATTAGGTTATAGTGACAGTCTATTGAATAACATAGGTATAGCGGCTCTCCCGCACTTCATGGAAAAAAGTTTTATCATTGGCGGCTGGAACATGATGATATCCAATAATTCCACTAAAAAAGTTGAAGCGGCAAAGTTTATCAAGTTTTTGATGAGCCATGATAGTCAAAGAAAAATCTATAAAAGCAGGGGACATGTTTCTACTAACATAAACCTTTATAAAACTAGTGAGTTAGAAAAAGATGAGAATTTGAGGTTTTTTAGTAATATGCTGAATTATGGTGTTTACAGACCGGTTGATAAACAATATACCAGACAGTCGGATATATTGTCATATTATCTAAATCAGTTTGTAAAAGGTGAATTAACTAAAAAGGAAACCATACATAAGATTATCACAGGTATGGAGCAGGAAGATTTTATTCTAAGGTAGTTTATGAAAATAACCAGTTTAATATCTCGCGGTAAAATAGCAAATCTAAAATACAATCATCTGCTGATTTTATTTCTTGTTTTATTTCTTTTTCAAATCGGTTTATCTTTCATTCACAAAGCGACTGTAAATGATTTTCTCGACGGCGCGAATAATTGGTACAAGAAAGATTCAGCCGAAAGATTTGCCAACATTACAACCACCTCCCTTGAGTTATTGATTGAAACAAGCAGCAATCAGAAAATGGAGCTTGAGGGGAGTAAGGAAGAGATAATAAAATCTATAAATATTATCCTCAGTTGGCAGAATCTTAAGAAACGAGTAAAAGATATTTCTCTTGTTTTTGAAGTCAATAATAATTTTTACGCTATTAGTGACGGTATGAATTTGTATGAATTTATATTCGAATCCAGAAGGGATGATAAATTATTACTTCAGAATAGTGTTATCGCGGAAGTTGAAAATATAACCGAATACTACAATGAAGTTAGTTTAACTGAAAAAATTATCACGGGCAATGATAAAGAGAAAAGAATTCACATTGCTGTGCCATTTTCTCCGCGGGGTGAACATGCCGGAATGGTATTTATCAATTATGAGCCTGATTTTTCGGAGATGACGCAAGAAATTATCGCCGGTTATGACAAATTGGGACTTATATATTCAACACTGATAATTTTCGGATTGCTGATAATGTATTATATAAGCGCGTATATTCTGAAGGAGAGGGATTACGCGCACAAGCTATATCTTGAAGAACATGAACAAAGCCTAAAACACAAAATTGATCTGGAAAATGAATCACGTTTTACAAAAAGGATTTACCATACTCACCATAAGGCTGAAAAAATTATGGGATTTATCAAAAATGATATCAGCAAAATGACAGATAACCTGTTAAAATATAAACTATTGAAGTATTCAAACTTCATTTCAAGAGTTATTTATGATATGAAATGGTATGATCCGCCTGTCAATACGGTTCGTAATGTGATTTATAATACCAACATAAATGAAGTGATCAGATTTCTCACCGAACACGTTTTTAAACGAGTATCAGATAATGATGGAAGTGTGGAATTTAAGCTCTCACTCGATGAAAATTTGCCCACAGTAAATCTGAATGAGTTTGTAATATGGGAAATACTGGAACCGTTGATCCAGAATAGCATTGAACATTCAGGAGAAGATTATCTTACGGTAACAATTTCAACAGCGTATGATAGTGGACAAAATAGGGGGAAGATTATACTCGAAGATAACGGTGCAGGATTAAAGCCGGAGTTTTTATCGGAAGATGAATCGGGAATACAAAAAATATTCCTTGAAAATCTTACATCCGGCAGCTATGGAGGCAGACATAGAGGTTATGGTTGTTATATCGCTCATACTATGGCTACAAAACGTTGCGGGTGGTCGCTTAGAGGAGAAAACAGGGAAGTCGGCGGCAGCCGTTTTCTAATTGAACTAAAATATTAAGCGGGAATTATGTTTACAGACAATATTATCAATATACTACTTATTGAAGATGAAGAATATGATGTTCAGCGAGTTAAAAATACCTTGCAGCTGTTTGAGCAGAATATCAGGATCAAAGCGGTTGTTTCCTCAGGTATAAAGGCAATAAATCTTCTTGAGGCGAATGCCGAGGATTACGATGTGGTTATCATGGATTACCAGATCTCCGGCGGTTTGATGGGGGAGAAGCTTATAAGAAAGATTAAAACGATAGACCCCTTGTTACAGGTAATTGTAATTACAAAAATGACGATCAACATCAATGACCTGAATTTTGCCAACGAACTTATTCAGGCCGGGGCGTTTTGGTTTTGCACAAAATATCCGGGTGATGTTGATTACATTTATCAACCAACAGATTTTAGCCTGAGCATATTTAACGCCAAGCGTAAAAGAGAGCTTGAGTTTGCTCAAAGAAGTTCCGATATGAAACTTTCCAGGAATATTCGGGAGATTTTGAGTTCCAAAAAAATTATCGGCAGTTCACAACCAGTGCAGCAGCTTCATAACAGAATAGATAAATGCGCCGCGACAACCGCTTCAGTGATGATAACCGGTCCTTCCGGTTCGGGAAAAGAATTGGTCGCCGCAAACATCCATTATCGAAGTGAAAGGAAATATGAAAATTTTGTTGCCGTTAACTGCGGTTCAATTCCCACCGAATTAATTGAAAGTGAACTTTTCGGATATACCAAGGGCGCTTTCACAGGAGCCGATAAAAACAAAGAAGGTTTGTTCGAATACGCAAATAAGGGAACATTATTTCTTGACGAAGTAGCCGAATTGCCGCATAATGTACAGGTCAAATTGTTAAGAGTTCTGCAGGAAGGAGAACTTGAGAAAATCGGGTCAACCGAACGTAAAAAGGTTGATGTGAGAATTATCTCAGCCACAAATAAAGATCTGAAGCAGGAAGTAGTGGAAAGACGATTCAGGGAAGACCTTTTTTACAGATTGAATGTAATCCCTATTCGTGTTCCATCTTTGGCTGAGAGAGCAGACGATATCACGCTGCTATTCAGGCATTTTCTCGGTGAATTTTCTCAACAGCTGAATATACCATTTCCCGAAATCCGGGATGACGCTCTCGAAATTTTGCGAAATTATGAGTATCCCGGTAATATCAGGGAATTGAAAAACATTACACAGCGCATTTTATTCGATTCTGAAGGAATTATAACGCCAAATATTGTTCGTAATTCTGTTGAAGGCGCACCAATTATGTTTGAATCGAGCTCCGGGGAATTTAATCAGATTCTTGAGACGGAGGAAATCCTGCCTTTCAGTGACGCTAAAAAAATACTTCACAAAAAGTACCTCACATATGTGCGCGAAAACTCAAATTCTGACGCGCATGCAGCCGAGCAGCTTGGGATGGCGCCATCCAATTTTCATAGAATTTGCAAGGAGCATGGTCTGAAATAGTTATCAAAAATGATAAGTTTGTCTTATCAATTCCGCAACATAATACATAATTTTTACTGATTACAAGCTGTGAATCAAAAAAAGCTGATTTTCTTATGATGGCATAAAAAGTGACTCTCTCATAAAAAAAATAGAGAGTTAATTGGTTTTACAAAGTAAAATATTAGTTGCGGCAGAAAAAATTAAATATCTCTGGATTCCGGTTTTTTACTTCTATATTGCTGATGCGGTGCCGCTATTTGAACTTGTTATTTTTATCTTCATTTTTTCCATTTCATTGATAAATCAAAGAAAATCAGGGACTAAAAATGAGAAATCGATTATCAAGCCAATATTCCTGCTAATGATCGAATTGCTTCTTATGAGCAGAGTTTTTCATTTAATCTTAACTGCAAACTCGGGATCGCAAGGTGAGGTGATTTTTGTTTTATCTCTCGTTCTTCTGTTTTTTACTTCCGTAAGAATTAAATCGAACCTTTTATACAAATGGTATCTTGTATCGATAATAATTATAGTTATAACAACGCTACTAATTTTTAGCGGCGTATCGGTTACAAAGTACGCAGTTACTACTGATTTGACATTATTATTGCCATTAATTGCTACTATTTTTCTGTTACTGCTCAGACCGGGCAGTAATAATCAACCCGGGGTTTTATTAATCAAAACAGTTGGGGGAATTATCAATTCCGCGCTTGCTATTTTTGTTTTTACGCAGTTAGATATTGAATTTATTACTTTTAAATGGTCAGGCGGAGAAAATTCAACTATTTACTTATTGTCAACATTAGCGGGCTGTATAGCGCTATTTTTTATTTCCTTGAATGAACTGATAACCAGGGAAATAATACCCGAAACCAAACGAATCCTTGCTCCATTTCTTGAAGGTGGTTCAAACAATAAAATTCAGCTTACCGAGCGTCTTACGCTTCTTGCGGTATTAATATTCATTCTTGTGTTTGGCTCAATAAATATGGAGCAACTAGGAGTGAGAATTGATACAATACTGATTTTCTACGTTGTTCTTTTATTCATTAACAGATATAGTTGTCTAATAAGAAATATTAGTCTTCGCACAGATCAGGAAGTTACCAGGTCTGTAGAAGCCAAAAAGCATTAAATGTTTAATTAAATAATTTTCAGAGATCATAATGAAATTTTCCAAACTTTTATTCTTTTATGTGATTATTCAACTTTTCTCATCATTTTACGCGCAGAACATTGAGTCGATTATAACTGATAAAGCCAGGTATATCCCCGGTGATACAGTATTTTTTCAACTCGATTTCGACCAAAATATCAATTCTGGTGTTTTGCATGTGCGATATTTTCATCTCGGTACTGTAATTGATGAAGTAGAAATTGAAGTAATCGACAATCAGTTGTTAAATTGGGAATATATTCCCGTCGAGGATGACTTCAAAGGCTATCTCGCCGAGGTGAAATTTTTTGTTGATGGTCATCTTCTGGATCGCGATAACATCGCGTTTGATGTTTCTTCCGAATGGACAAAGTTTCCGCGTTACGGCTTTTTAAGTGATTATACAATTTTGAATTCGGGTTTGCGTGACGATGTTTTATCCAATCTTAACAGACACCATATTAATGGATTACAGTATTATGACTGGCAGAACAAACATCATATTCCTCTCGATGGTACTCCGCAGTCACCCGCTTATTCCTGGAAAAATATTTTTAACAGAACGGTCTATTACTGGACAGTAAGATATTATATCGAGGAAGCAAATACCTATAATATAAAATCGATGAACTACAATTTATTGTACGGCGCATACTCGGATGCTTCCGATGATGGAGTGAGTGACGAATGGCGAATATTTGAGGATAATCAGCACCTTACTCCAAAATTTCATGACCTGCCGGATTCCTGGGAGAGTGATATCTATCTTATTAATCCATTTAATCAGGACTGGAAAAATTACTTGTTTGACAAAGAAAAGGACGCCTTTGAAGCACTTCCTTTTGATGGATGGCACATAGATCAGCTTGGAAATCAGGGAACAGTTTACGATTATTTTGGTAATTCGCTTAATTTGAAGAATTCTTATACACCATTTATTTCAGAGGCAAAAGATTTTCTGGACAAAAAAATGGTCATGAATGCAGTGGGGCAATATGGACAAGCAGAGATTTCACAGGCTCCGGTAGAATTTTTATATACCGAGCATTGGGATGATGACAGTTACAGCGATATCGCAGATATTATCAAAACAAACAGTTCTTACTCACAGAATAGCTTAAATACAGTTCTCGCGGCTTATATGAATTATGATTTCGGGCAGTCAACCGGATATTTCAATACGCCGGGAATTTTATATACTGATGCTGTTATATTTTCGGAAGGCGGCGCACACCTTGAACTTGGCGAGCATATGCTTCATAACGAGTTTTTCCCCGCTAACAACTTACAGATGAGTGAAGAACTAACCGCAAGTCTGGTTGACTATTACGATTTCCTCACAGCATACCAGAATATTCTCAGGGACAGCGTATCAAACGGTTTCCTGACACTTACTAGTGATATATCTTTATCAAATTTTGTAAAGACAGGCTCTGTCTGGAAAAGAGTTAAAACAAAAGATGAGATGGATATCATTCATCTGATAAATTTTATAGGAGCAACACATACACGCTGGAAGGATAAAAACGCAAATCAGACTGCCCCAATCATTCAGAAAGACTTTGAATTTAATATTCATAGTTCTAAAAGTATCGGCAGGATTTGGATGGCATCACCCGATACAATCAGCGGTTCACCGGTCTCACTGCCATTTACTGAAAGTTCGGGAGTTTACACGATATCAGTCCCGTATCTTGAATATTGGACAATGATAGTTGTTGAATATGGTGATCAGGTTGGTGTTGAAAAAAATAATGGTAAACCCGATAAGTTTACGTTGGGCCAAAATTTTCCTAATCCGTTTAATCCGAATACAACAGTAGAGTTTACGATCAGCGAACCGGGAACAGTTAAATTCGGTGTGATTGATATTCTGGGGCAGGAGATTTTGACGATGAATACTCATTATAATTTTGCCGGTAACTATCATATAAATATCAGCGCGAAAAATCTTTCATCGGGGGTATACTGGTACTATATGCGGCAGAATGAGAATGTAGAAGTTAGGAAGATGATGGTTTTAAAGTGACTTATCAAAAAAGATAAGATTTTATTATCGGAATTGATAAAACAATTCTTTTTAATACATATCAATCCCGATAATCCTATTTGGAACGGAATATGAATAATTATAATAAACCAAATTTAATGGAGCAAAAATGAGAATCAAGTTTGTACTATTATTACTTTTCGTTACAGGTGCGATGTTCTCTCAGCCCGTATCTGTGACTTTTCAGGTTGACATGTCGGTGCAGGTGGGATATGGTCTTTTCGATACCGCGAATGACATTGTTTACTTGCGTGGAGAATTTAACGACTGGGATTTAAATTATCCGATGACAGATGATGATGTTGACACGATCTACACTTTTACCATCGAAGGTTTGATGCCGGCGGATACATTCAACTATAAATACTACCGCTCAAATGGCGAAACATGGGAAGATGATCCGGAGCGTGTTCTTATTGTACCAGATCAGGATGATACTCTGGAAGTAGCCTTTTTTAACCGTCAGGATGGCAGCACTGTTTCAGGTGATGTTCTCGTGGCGTTTAATGTGAACATGGAATTTGAAAAAATCGCCGGAAGATTTGAGCCGGGAAATGATACCGTTTGGGTAAGAGGCGCGTTTAACGGCTGGGCAGGAACCAATCCTATGACACAATCAGTTACTGATCCCAATATTTATGAAGGACAGGCTGATCTGTTCCTCTTTGAAGGAGATACAATTCACTACAAGTTCGCGTATGGAACTTCCAATGATATTACCTGGGAAAATGACTTTACACAAAATACCGGTGGACACAGACTAATAGGGATAACAGCTGATGTAATCAATGATGGATTTATACTCGACGAGGGAACATTCAATGAAATTTCTCTTGATGATGTTACCAACTATGAGTCTTCAGTGGTATTTTCGGTTGATATGAACAACGCGGTTGATCTTAATGGAAACCCGTTTACGGCTATTGAGAATGTATTCGTCTGTGGCGGTACTTTTCCGCTTGGCTGGGGATGGGATCAAAATCAATATGATAATGCCACCTTTATGAATGATAATGGTGAAGAGGGTGATACAACACCGGGTGATGGAATTTGGGCAGTAAGAGTATTTTTCCCCCAATACACTCCGTTGCTTGTTCAGTACAAATATGGAGCAAACTGGGGATTGAGCAGTAATAACGGCACTAATGACAATGAAAACCCGTCAGGTGAAGATCACTGGATAGAACTTCTTCCGGTTATGGTTAGTGCCCGGGTTGAAAACGTTTTTGGTGAAGCTACCACTTCAGATAATCCTCATATTTTACTTGATGTTGTAACTGATCTTGAAGAAGTAAATACTGGTGTAACAGGATTTGCTTTAAAACAGAATTATCCTAATCCTTTCAATCCTTCTACTACGATCAATTTTGCGATTCAGGAGACCGGATTTGTTACATTGAAAGTATATGACATTCTTGGAAATGAAATTACCACGCTCGTCTCTGAGCATCTAAATTCGGGTGAATATAAAGTTGGATTCGACGGTTCTTCTCTCTCTTCGGGAATCTATTTTTACGAGTTACGTACGAAAGAAAATATCGCGACAAACAAAATGATTTTAATAAAATAAAACTGAGGGGGATAATTTTTATCCCCTTTTTAATTTGAAGACTATGAAAATATACTTGTTTATTATAACTTTTATTTCCTCGCAGTTTTTTGCTCAATCGGCTATATATGAGAATAACTCTTATTCCCTTTTTCATGACAGGGTTGTCGAGGGTGAGAAAGAAGCTGTGGTTATTTCACCCCGTGAAATTACAACCAACTATGTGGGCGCGCTTGCTGATGGTTTTGACAGACTCGTAAAATTCAAGTTTGCGCTAAATGGCGCCGATAATGAACGTCCGTCCGGGATGGATCATGAAGTTTATCTTAATCCGAAAGATGGATATTTTGAAACTCCGCTGTTTATTTTCGGGCAGCCGGATCCTGTGGGCTCAGGGCTACCGCAGGGAAAAGAACATAGTATCAGACCGGATCAAAAGTTTAACGTAAAGTTTCGTGTTGATATGCGAAATGTATTAAGAGAGTTTGAGGAAAAAGGATATTATACTCTTTATAATGGTGAAAAATTAAATAAAAGTGAGTTTAAAGGTGTTTTTTTAGCAGGTAGTACAACACCATTAATCTGGGATTTTGATCAGCTGCCAAAAATGAAAAATCTTGAACTTTCAGATGCTGATGGTGACGGTATATTTGAGGTAACTCTCGACTTTGTACCAACATCATACAGGAGTGTGAAAGGGGAAATTGGGGTATGGAAACTCAAAAAAGATGTTAGTCAGTTTCCACAGCTGAAATCGACAGTTCCTATAGTTGAAGCAATGTACAACCTGTCACTTGAAGAGTTGCTTGAAAATGTTCGTCCTGATGGTGCTTTCATGGCGGGCGCAAAATGGAATGGCGTATGGACAAGGGATATCAGTTATTCAATAGTGTTAAGTCTTGCGTCAATAATGCCGGACGCTTCTAAAGTAAGCTTGATGGCAAAAGTAAAAGATGGAATGATAATTCAGGATACAGGGACGGGAGGTTCTTATCCGGTATCATCTGACAGGATGACATGGGCACTTGCTGCATGGGAAATATATAAGTCCACCGGCGATTTGAATTGGTTGCAGACTATTTATCCTGTAATTAAAAAATCGGTTGATCAAGATCTGCAAACATTATACAATGAAGATGTATCCCTTGCTTCCGGTGAATCATCATTCCTTGATTGGCGGGAACAATCTTATCCCGAATGGATGGATCCCAAAGATATTTATATTTCGAAAAACCTCGGTACAAATATAGTACACTTCGCGACTCTGGATATCCTCGCCAATATTGAAGAAATATTCGGATATGATTCAGAAAAATATCAATCTCTATCCGACAAATTAAGGGAAGAGATAAATAGACAATTGTGGGTAGAAGAGAAAGGGTATTACGGTCAATATTTATACGGAAGAAACTATTTGAGCCTTTCTCCCAAAAGTGAAACTCTTGGCGAAGCCCTGTCAATATTATACGAGGTCGCTGATCAGGAACGTGCTGAAAGAATAGTTAAAAATACCCCGGTAACTGAATATGGTTCGCCTTGCTTTTATCCTCAAATACCGGGAATTCCACCATATCATAATAATGGTATTTGGCCATTTGTGCAGGCGTATCACACCTGGGCAGCTGCTAAAGTTAAAAACGAAGCTTCAGTGGTTCATGGCTTTGCTTCCATATACAGACCCGCGATGCTATACCTGACGAATAAGGAAAACTTTGTCGCGGAATCAGGAGATTTTAATGGTACGCAGATCAATTCAAACAGACAGTTATGGAGTGTAGCCGGGAATATCGCTTTGGTGCATCGTGTTTTATTCGGAATGGAGGCAACAGCTGATGGTATAACGTTAGACCCATTTATTCCGGAGGCTATTGGGGGAGAGTACAGCCTGACAAATTATCGTTATCACAAAGCGATTCTTAATATTAAAATCACCGGATTTGGTACTTCACCCGAATCAGTGTTGATCAATAATGTTAAACACGAAAATGTAATCATTCCCAACGAGGCTGAAGGTGTTTATGATATCGTCATAAATATGAATGGTTCGAATGGAGCAGACGAATACAATTTGGTAGAAAATCGATTTTCTCCCGAAACTCCTGATGTTAATTTTAGTGGAAGTTTAGTGACATGGTCTAAAGTACCGTCGGCAAAAAAATACAAGGTCTATATAAATGGTGAGTTTAAGGAGAGTATTTCAACGAACGAATTTAATTACGAAAAAGATACCTCCCTTAAAACATTTCAGGTTAAGGCAGTTGACCAATATGGGTTTGAATCATTCTTATCAGAACCAATTCATTTAATTGAAGAAACGAAGGTTCAAATTGTAGATACAGATAATACCAAAATCTCTCCGAATAAAAATACAAAATTGGAGTTTAACTTTGATATTGATGAAGCAGGTACATACGCAATTGACTTTTATTACGGAAATGGCACCGGTCCGATCAACACCGATAATAATTGCGCTATCCGAACTGTAATGTTGAACGGACAATCAAAAACGCTCATCTTACCACAGAGAGGTACAGGTGACTGGAAAGACCGAGGTTATTCGAATCCTCTTCACTTCTCACTGAAAGCAGGTGAACAAAACTTGTTGATAGAATATTCGGATATAAATATAAATATGGATGGAGAAATTAACGAAGCTGTAATAGAACATTTCAGAATCATGAAATTAGATTAACTATATCACTTTTGGAGGAAACATGAAGAAAATATATTTACTTGTTATATGGGTCGGTTTAACGATTACATCTTTAGCCCAGGTAGATTTGTATGTAAGGGGTGATTTTAACAGCTGGGGAACAGATGGTGGTGGTCCCTTGGTTGATGACGGCACAAACGGTGACGCCGTAGCTAATGACAGCATTTTTACATATACGGTTACTATGGGCACTACCGGCAGATACGAATGGAAAATCGCAAGTGAGGACTGGAGCCAGATATTCCCCTGGGCAGGGGGTGATGATAATGCGTGGTTGATAACTACCGAGGATAATCAGGATGTAATATTCACAATTGACAAGAATGTTTATAATGATGGTTTTGAACCCGGGTTTAATGTCGTAAACGCAAATGATCAATTACCCACACCGACAAGTGATATAGTCGCGGCAGGTGATTTCCAGGGATGGAATAACGCAGGTGGTACAGTTTTATATGATGACGGTACAAATGGTGACTGGGTTGCTGGTGATGGTATCTATACTTACTATTATATCGAGGCAAACGCCGGAACATACAGTTGGAAACCGGTCATGAGCGGCACCTGGGATACATGGGTCTCAGCAGGGAGAACTGTTTCATCTACCAACTTGCAATATATTACTGAATCGGCTGATGAAGAAGTATTCTTCTATCTTGATATAAATACAGGTCGAGTTGCAACTGCGGTGGGTGCGCCATTGCCTGTTGAACTTGTTTCATTCAGTGCTTCAGTGCAGAAGAATGAGATAGTTCTATTGTGGGAAACCGCATCTGAATTGAACAACATGGGTTTCGAAATTGAAAGAAAAGTTGATGGCTCTGACAAATGGGTTAAGATTGGTTTTATTGAAGGAAGAGGAACTACAACAAACACTTCAAAGTACTCGTTTACAGATAATCCTGAAGTGAGCAATACTTACTTTTATCGACTAAAACAGATGGATAATGATGGTTCTTTCGAATACTCCGGCTATGTGGGAATTGAATTTACTAAACCACTTGAATTTGAGTTGGGTCAAAACTATCCGAATCCTTTTAACCCTTCGACTACAATCAGTTTTTCTGTACCTGAACAATCAAAAGTTACATTGAATGTTTATGATATTACTGGTGGACTAGTTGAACAGGTTTTAGATGAAAACTATGAAGCGGGTTATTACGAAGTAAATTTCAACGCGAACAATATTCCATCAGGAACTTATTTTTACACGATTTCCGCCTCAGGAATTGAAAATTTCTGGCAAAAAACCGGTAAAATGCTCCTCTTGAAGTAACCCCTCGTCTTTATATAAAACTAAACAACAAACCCGGATTTTCATCCGGGTTAGCTTGTTGAAAAACCAGGTTGTTGATTTTCACGTTCCCCTTACGCCTGAGGCGCACAGGTTTGAAGGGGGAAATCACTCCGCCAATGGCGGATTTTGTGATGGGGGATGACCTAAAGTCACAAAAAATGTAATAAATCATCCTCCGTCTTCCGACATTCGTCGGAATCCACCTCCTTGGAAGGCAATGCTGTCAACTTAAGGGAGAAAATGAATTTAAAATTCAATAGGATTGTTATAATT
>BQMY01000124.1 GCA_022181065.1 Melioribacteraceae bacterium
TGATTTTCTCATACTGAAAGATAATAAATATTAGTGTATCTTTCAAGGGGACTTCACACTAGTCGCCGCTAAAATCAAATTACCGCGATCCGGACATCTTTCTGTCGGGGGCAAGCAAATAATAATTTCAACAATCGCCGGTGCCTGAGCTTTTGCCTGGAGGCTGACTAAAAAGAGAGCAGTCCCTTGCAGACAGTTTTTGTTTTTCGTTTTTAACTTTAAATTTACAATCATAGATTAACGACCATAATAGGCGGGTGAGGCACTCGAACCCCCGGAAAAAGCATGATATTAAACGAACCCATCCTATCCGCCTGCGGCGGACTTCCCTTTATTAAAGGGAAGGACTTTTGACCTTTGGCAAATCTGCTAGTTTTAAAAGTCCTCCTTCGAAGGTGGATTTCGACGATAGTCGAAAGACGGAGGATGATTCATTGGGTTTTAGACTTTTTGGTCAGCCCCTCGAAGGCCAATCCTACTTTGGCTAGGCAAGGGTGCGCAAAGAACGTCTTCCCGATAAAAAGACATCGGGACTTGGCAAAATACGCCTGCGCAATCCTACAAGGGGTAGTCATTGGTTACAGGTCAACAGTCTTCAGTCAAAAAGCAATGGACTGATGACTTTAGACTATCGACTCTGGACTGTCCCGGCTAGTCGCGGCTAAAATCAAATTACCGCGATCCCGCTATTTTTTCAGCGGAAGCGTGTTATTCTGACTCAGGAGGAACGTGATCACGCGCTGGATAAGTGTGAAAAAGGGTCTCAATCCTACAATAGCTAGGCGTGTTATTCTGACCCAGTTGTAGCTATAGGCTACGTTGAGATCATACTCTAGCTGGGGTCTCAATCCTACAATAGCTAGGCAAAGGTGCGCATGGTACGTCTTCCCGATAAAAAGACATCGGGACTTGGCAAAATACGCCTGCGCAATCCTACAATTATCAGCTAGTCGCGGCTATAATCAAATCACCGCGATCCCGACATCTTTAAGTCGGGGGCATGTAATTCTGACCGAAACCAATATAAACGGTCAGGACATCAATTTGCAGGATTAGTCTCAATCCTACAATAGCTAGGCATGTAATTCTGACAAAACTAACTGAAAAATATGCAAAAATAAAGAAAGATTATGTCTCAATCCTACAATAGCTAGGCAAAGGTGCGCATGGTACGTCTTCCCGATAAAAAGACATCGGGACTTGGCAAAATACGCCTGCGCAATCCTACAATTGTCAGCTAGTCGCGGCTAAAATAAAATTACCGCGATCCCGACATCTTTCCGTCGGGGGCATGTAATTCTGACGCAGAAACCAGCAACACCAAAACAACACCGATTCCAAGCAGGTCTCAATCCTACAATAGCTAGGCAAAGGTGCGCATGGTACGTCTTCCCGATAAAAAGACATCGGGACTTGGCAAAATACGCCTGCGCAATCCTACAATTATCAGCTAGTCGCGGCTATAATCAAATCACCGCGATCCCGACATCTTTAAGTCGGGGGCGTGTTATTCTGACTACTAACGCAATAAATATGTCGCAAGTTAACAGATTGAAATCGTCTCAATCCTACAATAGCTAGGCATGTAATTCTGACGTCCAGTATAAGAGCCCCAGGACAAAAACTTCATTGAGTGAGTCTCAATCCTACAATAGCTAGGCATGTAATTCTGACGTGAGGAATGGTGGTATTACTGGTACTACTGCGATGGAAGTCTCAATCCTACAATAGCTAGGCAAAGGTGCGCATGGTACGTCTTCCCGATAAAAAGACATCGGGACTTGGCAAAATACGCCTGCGCAATCCTACAATTATCAGCTAGTCGCGGCTATAATCAAATCACCGCGATCCCGACATCTTTAAGTCGGGGGCGTGTTATTCTGACAGACGACGAAGAAGAAGAAGAGAGAATTGCAGAGCTTTCGGATTGTCTCAATCCTACAATAGCTAGGCGTGTTATTCTGACCGTCAAGCGAATGAGAAAGACAGCCCCATGTAAACAATAAAGTCTCAATCCTACAATAGCTAGGCGTGTTATTCTGACAGCCGCAGAATGAAGAAGAGATTTACTCTTGCTTCCAGGAGGGTCTCAATCCTACAATAGCTAGGCGTGTTATTCTGACATGACATTATCGGGGATATTGACGATTTGTTAGGTTCTCCAGTCTCAATCCTACAATAGCTAGGCGTGTTATTCTGACTGAGTTTAATCAACTTCTTGACGGTATGGATAATGACATAATGTCTCAATCCTACAATAGCTAGGCGTGTTATTCTGACCGCTATTAAACAACGCTACGATGTAGCAGGAGTAAATGGCGTCTCAATCCTACAATAGCTAGGCGTGTTATTCTGACGCTCTAGATATGCTGCGGCAGCTGGGGGTAAGATACTACCAAGAGGTCTCAATCCTACAATAGCTAGGCGTGTTATTCTGACAAAAATATACAGAAATAAAGAAAAATTATTTTGTTAACTAAGTCTCAATCCTACAATAGCTAGGCATGTAATTCTGACTCATCGAAAACAAATAGAGGACATCTCCACAATCCTCAATTCGTCTCAATCCTACAATAGCTAGGCATGTAATTCTGACTCTGTCAATAAGCCACCACGTCATGAACCGCCAAATTACTGGGTCTCAATCCTACAATAGCTAGGCATGTAATTCTGACGTTAAACACGTAAAATAGGAACCACAACGTGCCTGGTCCGCAGTCTCAATCCTACAATAGCTAGGCATGTAATTCTGACATAGACGCATACGACCTCTCACGAAAGGAGTATGAGGAGGGTCTCAATCCTACAATAGCTAGGCATGTAATTCTGACATTCATCATGGCTTTCGTGGCTATGATCACCGCACCATTGGGGTCTCAATCCTACAATAGCTAGGCATGTAATTCTGACTGAATAAATTTTAGTCCATCACTAAAAGGGAGTGCTTTTTTGTCTCAATCCTACAATAGCTAGGCATGTAATTCTGACATTCCCCAAGTAACCCGAAAACACAGGTAGCAAACTGTGTTGGTCTCAATCCTACAATAGCTAGGCATGTAATTCTGACCTATCTGCGTGTTAGCAGATACACCGATAAAGGCCTTCCGTGGTCTCAATCCTACAATAGCTAGGCATGTAATTCTGACTCAATTATGACTACGAAGGCATTGAAAAATGGTTGGCTGGTGTCTCAATCCTACAATAGCTAGGCATGTAATTCTGACGGATTTAAAAGGTACGGGGAAGTATCCCCTGTACGACATTCCGTCTCAATCCTACAATAGCTAGGCATGTAATTCTGACTTATTTATAAATTAATCAGGAGTCAGTCATGTTTACATTGAGTCTCAATCCTACAATAGCTAGGCATGTAATTCTGACACAGCGGAAGATGAGGAGTTGCCGTTCTAATCACATGCCTAGCGTCTCAATCCTACAATAGCTAGGCATGTAATTCTGACACACACTCCGACCTCGTACGGGTTAAGTGTAGCGGAAGATGGGTCTCAATCCTACAATAGCTAGGCATGTAATTCTGACGCTCGCAGTATAGCAATGCTTCAACAGTTGCTATCCAAAACTGTCTCAATCCTACAATAGCTAGGCATGTAATTCTGACTGAGGTTGATTACGATTTTAAGGTTAATCAGGGTCTTGAACTTGGTCTCAATCCTACAATAGCTAGGCATGTAATTCTGACGAAAGAAAGGAGGAAAGAGAGAGAAGGAAGAGAGAAGAGTCTCAATCCTACAATAGCTAGGCATGTAATTCTGACCAAACCTTCCCTCGGTGTCCTTTTCACCGTCTGCAAACGGGTCTCAATCCTACAATAGCTAGGCATGTAATTCTGACATATCGGCTTGGGAATCACACGAAGAGACCTGGAGGTCTGTCTCAATCCTACAATAGCTAGGCATGTAATTCTGACTGGAACGAACTAACCGCAACAGGCGCACCATCTCTAATTCGTAGGTCTCAATCCTACAATAGCTAGGCATGTAATTCTGACTGTCGGGCTCTGAGACCCGCGTCATTGCTGGGCGAAAAGGGGCTAATTTCCTAATGCTTCTTTCATACCCCATATCTTTTATGCCCTAAAATAATTTATTTTCACTTAAGTTGTTGTAATTAAACAACTTAACTCATTTCCTAAAGGGTGTGAATATTTGTGGCTTTTTAGCATTTTCCTGTCTATTATTATAGACACTTTCAGCATGTCAAAGAACAAATTTAATAATAAGGGCGGAATTTTACAAATCGGAATACTATTTCTTTTTTATTATCGCCCATGTCGCGGGAAATTCTTTCTGATGTTGCCGAATATACTTTAATATGTTTTACTTTAAGCATCTCAACCAAATTAAAAACGAAAGTATATTCCCCACTCAATAATACGGAGAGTGATACTCCCGGATTATTTTTCTTAATTTCCAAGATAATAAATAAATATTTTTTAGCAAGTTCTTTTATTTCTTCCAATGAATTTTGCGGGTTTATCGCCGGAAAGGCTAAATTGATAATTTCACCAAAACACTTGTTTGCTTCTTCAAGTTGTGTTTCAGTCCAGGTATCAGTCGTGTGGTTTGTCAGATTTATCAGCATATCAGATTATAAATAAATCGCCGTAGGCGGTGTATTTTTCCTTCCCGAAAGTTTTAATTTTTTTTCTGCAGCCCTCGCAAAGATCATAAATTATCACTGAATCTTTTGCCTCATCAATTATAGATTTAGTTATTTTATTTAGTTTTGTCAATTCATCTTTATTAATATCGCATTCAAACACGGAGTATTGCACTCTCCATCCAAAATCTTTCAATTTTTTGGCTAATCTGGTTCTGTTTTTATTTTCTGTGATATCGTAAGCGTAAACTATCATAATTATCCTCAAAACGTTGGAAGCTGTTTGGCTCTTACGTCCCTTATCAGTTTTTCGAATGTTGAAGTAACACTATTTATAATGCCTTTGGTTTTATCATCACCGTTTATGAAAGGATTCCAGGTTTCAAAAAATTTGCGGTAACCCAGTTCATTTAGTAAAAATCCCTTTTCTTCATCATACTCAAAACAATCAGCTGTTATACTTTTCTGATTAGTCATTTTTACAACAAGTTTATCTATTGATGCTCTATAGAACTCCAGAATATCAAGACAGAGTGATGCCCTGTTGTACGAGGGTTGATGCAGAAAACCCATGTAGGGATCAAAGCCTGTACTCAATGATACTGAAAATAACAAGTTATAAAAAATAGAATAACTGAATCCGAGTAGTGAATTAACTTCGTTTTCAGGTGGACGCCTGCTTCTCTTTACAAACTGGAGCGCTCCTTTGAATAATTTTGCGTATTCCCTGAAGTATGCCGCTGACATGCTCCCTTCTATCCCAAGTAGTTCTGGAATTGACGCCGCATTATTGGCGTGTTGTACTCCGGTTTTAATTGTCCGTCTGAAACCTTCCGAATCAACTTCAGCATTGTTTTTACCGTAGACGGGTATGAACCTGAGGTATTCCTCCCCTTTTTTTATTACTATATTTTTTGCGTAAGCAAGATTAATCGCTTTGTTGGTAATAATTTCGTATTGCGAAAATTTCACATCGAGGTTGTTTTTATATACCGGGTGGAAATGCCCCTTTATTCTACCTTGAAGTGTAAAATATGTGAGAGCAATCCCGCTATCCGAAACCAGGGTAAGCGCTTGAGTAGTTAGTTGGATATTTCCAAACAGCAATATACCTTTAAGTACTCGCGCCGGAATTTCGTTTATCTTTTTTTCCTCGCGATTGAAGAATACAAAGCGGTTACTATCCCGCCGGATTTTTATACCTTGCTGATTTACAATTAATAAACACATCAGTTTAACCTGTTGTTTTTTAAGTCCTGGATAAATAGTTGGATCATATTTTTCTGCTCTTCCAGTATGGAACAAAAAGTTGTTATGTACATCATTGTAATGACGGCATATTTATAATAAGGTTCTCCGTCAAAGCCCGGTGACCACTCAAAAATGAAATTTTGTTCATCGGTATAAACCGTAGCGTTTTGTGGCAAGAGACCATTGTATTCGGCTGCGAGCTGCTGATATTCCGGCAGATCTTCAAAGCCAATGTTTTCCAATAGTTTTGCCCCAAATTTAAGATGTGGCACGCCGCACATCTCTATTACGCTTATTTCAAATTGCTTTTCATCACGCTCATACATGTAGATTGATCCGTCTTCCTTTTTGAACGGATTAAGGTGATTGTATTTGCTGTAACATCTCACAGATTGCCAGATGGCTTTCTTCAGATGCGATATTTTCACTTTTTCATTTTCCATATCCCATATAAGAGGGACGTATTTATTCAAATTCCAAAAAATTATACGGCTTCTTTAATATGTGAGAAATAAAAAAGATTTTTTTGGAAAAAATAAAACTGTGTTTCTCTTATATCGTATGTAAAAAAAATCGGCGAAAACAAGCCGTAAACAAGATTTATTAAAATATGATAATTGAATCTTTAATTTCCGCTTCCCTTTTAAATAATATTTTGCTAATATAGTACCGAGGCGGAGGTAAGAGGTAATTAGCCAACAGTTATTGGTCTAAATTCATACAGGAATTTTTATGAATTCTACAACAAAAAAACAAGCTCTCGTAATTGGAACAGTCATTTATAATTTTGCCGGATTGATGCATCGGTTCATTTCCCCGGAGCATTCCAAAAGCGATTTTATTCTTGAGTTTTACAGAAATAATTTTGAATCAAGGCGGATATTTCAGGATATAAATAATTACCTGCAAGAATTTTTATCGGGAACATCAACCGATAATTTCCCCATCAGAATTGCGGAAGAAATAAATTCCGAAATCAACAGATTCTCGGGCGGCTCATCCAAAGTAAATCATCTCATACCAGTACTTTCGCGGGTTAATTTCAAGGAAGAGTTGCGATCAGATGGTGAATACTATTACATGCCGCGAAAATTAAGTAAAAGTGATGTATTCCCGAATAGTAGAAATGGTTTAGTATCTCAATCTGAATCAGAACAAAAATACCGCGATTTGTTCAATGAATTTGTCAGCGAATTAAACCTGATCCCCGATTTTGAATTAACATCTTTTACAGACTCTCTTCTCTATCTGTTCGAAAAATATGCTGTTTATCTGCCTGTATCTACGGAAATTGAATCCCCCGATGTATCTCTTTATGATCATTGCAAAACGGTTGCCGCAATTGCCATTGCGAAGGAGTTTGCCGAAGTAAATAATGATAAGGATTTTTTAATTATCGCGGCTGATATCAGTGGTATCCAGAAATTTATTTATAACGATATTGCTGCCAAACCAGGAAGTGAGCAGAAAAGTAAAAGATTACGGGGTAAATCTTTCTACCTCAGCATTTTAACAGATTTATTCACCTCGTACATCCTGGATGGACTCGAATTACCTCGCACAAATCTGCTTATGAGTGGTGGTGGCCATTTTATTATAATGGCTCCGAACAGTGAAGAAAACAAGAAAATAGTGTCTGACTGCAGCCGTGAAATTCAAAAATGGTTCTACAAAACATTTAAGGGAGACTTGAACCTTATAATTCAGACCATTGAAGCAGATGATGAACTTTATAAAAACTTTCCGCTATGGTACAATGAAATATCGGGTAAGCTCCAATCAGCAAAAAAACAGCGGAGTTTTGAGAACTTATCGGAAGTTTTCGGCTATGATCTTGACGTAATGGATATTTCAGAATACAAATTTTTATTGAATAAAAGCAAAGAATACAAGTCAGATTACGAAGATAGTTCAACTACTTATGAAAAAAATCTCGCGCTTCTGTCAATCATGTTTGAGGAAATGGGTAAAAAACTAACGAAACTAAAATATTACTGCGTTTTAACCCACAAGGAAGGAAAAAATGTATCCACTGATAAACTCAATGTTGATTTTATTCTTCCGTTCCCCAAGTTTTCCAAAAGTATTGTATTTGCAGCTTCGGAAGATGAGGTCAGTAATCTGTTAAGAAACTGCGACGAGAGTAGTTTTACGAGTGTTACTGTGCTACGCTCAAACAACAGCGACTTCATGGATAATGTATTTGCAAAAAATTCATCAATAATGAAGATCCCATTTACTTTTGGCTTTAACTATATGGGGAATAGTGTACCTGTTGATGAACATTCTCAAGTACTGGAATTCGAGAAGCTCGCCGAACTCAATAACGAAGATGGTAAAACCAATAGCACTCTTGAATATAAACTCCTCGGGACATTGAGAATGGATGTTGATAATCTCGGGGCAATATTTAGTCAGGGACTTGAACGAAATAAAAGTGAAGAAAGTATAAGAACCTTAACCAGAACCGTAGCACTCTCGCGGGAGTTTAATCTCTTTTTCGGAGGTTATTTGAATGATATTGCAGCCAGGTGGCGGGTTTATATAACTTATTCGGGTGGAGATGATCTTTTCGTGGTCGGCTCCTGGATTAATATAATTGGTTTTGCCCTCGATGTAAAAGATAAATTCACAGAGTTTGCCTGCCATAATTCCGAAGTTACAATTTCGGGCGGTGTGTCGATTAATAAACCATCATTCCCGATAGGCAGGGCAGCCCAAAATGCCGGCGAAGCTGAAGAATTGGCTAAATCTTTCCCGCAAAAGAAACGACTAAAAACTATTAAAGTAAGAAAGCAAACGGAACATGAAAAAAAAGTAGACGAAAAAAATCCAGAAGAAACGAAGGAAGATACAAAACCTATTGAAATAACCAAAAACGCAATTGCTGTGTTCGACCAGGCTTTTTCATGGACAGAAATGAAATTACAATGGGAATACGGAAAAGCACTCGATGCATTAGTTGACAGAAAAGATCGCAAGATCCCGGTTGATGAGGAAATTAAACCTTCATTTTTGCATTTTTTACTCCAGCAAACAAAAAAAATGGTTAATGAAGAAGGAGAATTTAACGTTTATCAAATGGGCTTACTTGCCAAAATAAAATATATGATTGCAAGAAGAGGCGCAACTTCGGAAAAAATCAATAAAAATGATTCAAACAGACGAATATTAGAACTATCGAAGCTTATCAATAATAATAGTTCAGATAAATATTTGGAAAATTTTGTAATACCTGCCTCTTATGTAGTATTGAAGAATAGAGAAAATAAATAATTATTCACAGGAGAATAAATTATGGGTTTGAAGGATTTAAATTCCCAAAATGATATGGCTAAACTAACACCCGAGGAAATTGATTCAATCAGTGAAAATTTCGGGAGGAGTTTGGCTGACAGGCGAGATGGCATTAAAACCAATCAGGTAAGAAATATTTTCGCTACGGTTCAATCATTACGAACAAAACTTAAAACAATGAAAAAATGGAATGATGAACTTCATCAGGAATTGGTGCTGATTAAACCTAAACTCGCATACGCAGCCGGAAGACAGAGAAATGTGAAACCGCTTTACGAACTCTTGTCAAAAGGTATTCAAATAACTGTCAACTCTTCAGAGCAGACAAAAGCTCTTGAAAACTTTATACAATTGGTTGAATCAATTGTGGCATATCATAAATTTCATGGCGGAAGAGATAATTAGGAGAAAATAAAGTTATGGGAAACAGTTTTTTAGGTAACGTAGTTATTAAAGGTAAAATTGAAGCCGTCACTGGTATTCATGTTGGGGGCAGTAAAGATAAACTTCAAATTGGTGGCGTTGACAGCCCCGTCTTACGAGATCCTCACTCAAATCTTCCCTACCTGCCCGGTTCTTCCATCAAAGGAAAAATGAGAATGCTCCTTGAATTTGCTCTTGGAAAAATTCACCCCAAAGGTGAGCCATACTCATCTACAGATATTAAAGATGCAATTCCTCGTATATTCGGCAGCTCGGAGAAAGATATTGAAATTGGACCTACCAGATTAGTCGTGAGAGATGCCTATCCCGATGACGCTACAAAAGCATTTTGGGAAGGAATCAACGATTCTGAGTTGTTATATACAGAGTATAAACCCGAAAATAGCATTAACAGATTGACTTCCGAAGCTAATCCGCGTTTTCTTGAAAGAATTGTAAAAGGCTCTAAATTTGATTTTGAGATGATTTACAGCATTTACGAGATGGAAGCCGATCCTGAAAACAATATCGACCTCAACAATTTCAAGCATGTTTTCGAAGCAGTGCGTTTACTGGAGCATTCCGGACTGGGCGGTAATATTTCAAGAGGCTACGGGCAGGTTAAGTTTTTGTTAGCCGATCCGGTGTTTGTCAGCAAAGATGATTATCAGTCTGGCAAAGGTGAATATGAAAAAATCTCCGGTGAGGTTACGGAAAAGAAACTCAAAACTATTGGCGATATTAAACTACCTGAAATTTTCGAAAAGAGTTGATTATGAAGATTGTATATCTTAAACAAAAGTCCTCTTTTAAGAACAATCTTCGTTCTGATACTCTCTGGGGACTAATATGCTGGGGTATTAAAACTATTTATTCCGAAGAAAATCTTGAAAGTTTCCTGGGAGGATATTCCGAGGGAAGGGTTGTAAAACTATCGTCAGCATTTCCGTATAAAAACAGTATTGATAAAGATAAAATCCGTTTTTATCCCAAGCCAATTTCAAAACCTCTCAACTTCAATGAGTATTTTGAAAGCAGAGGACTCAAAAAGAAAGAAGAGAAAGCGAAATCAATCGCTTTTATGAAAAAGTTCAAAAAAACCAGATATCTGGATGAAAATACTTTCAAGCTATTTCTTGCCGGCGAACTGAATGAAGAAGCACTTTTCGAAATTTTTTCGGGTGGAAAAACAATCGAGAGCCTGCCTGAAATTGAAACAAGTGATGTGCTTCATAATACAATCAACAGGTTAACAAATACAACAACAACCGGCGCGGGAAGTCTCTTTACAACTACCGAAATGTTTATCAAAGATGGCGGCTTGTATTTTTTGCTAGATGGTCCCGATGCTGAGGTTTCACTAGTGGAGGGGGCATTAAGGTTCCTCGAACACTTTGGGTTTGGTGGTGATTCTTCTATCGGTAAGGGACACTTTGACGTTGAGATCAAAGAGTTTAACACCTTTGACTCATTGAACAAATCTGATACTTTTGTGAGCTTGTCTCTCTACAACCCATCAAATATTGAATTGGAGTTTTTCAAAGAGAACCCGGAAAATACCTGGTATGAACTGGAAACCAGAAAGGGTAAATACGGCGGACATTTTGAGAAACCAACAAAGTTCTGGAAGAAAAGTCTGCTGATGTTCAAGGAGGGGTCCGTCTTTCCTCAGCACAATGACTCTCCGGGACAGCTTGTAAGTGTAAAAGACAAAGAATCGGATGTAAATCACCCTATTTATCAATTTGGTTATGCTTTTAATCTGCCAATAAAATTGAAATAAGATTATGAAATTAAAAATACATACAATCAGTCCGGTACATATTGGTTCCGGTAATGCTCTCCAACCTTTCGAGTATATCATAGAAGACGGAATTTACTACAGGCTTAACCAGAATAAGGCTTTTGAGTTGGCGTATGCGCGATATCCCGATTTCGCTGATAGATTGAGTACATGGATAGAAAAAACTACCAGGAATCTCGAATCAACCAGAGATAATCACAGGCGGGCTCAAATTAGAGAAAGATTTAACTTTAAGTATTTTTGCGAATCGGTGTTGCAGGATAGCGAACTTGCTGATGAAATCACTAATTCAGCTTACCTTTATAAGTGTGAAGTGCCTTATGATCTGGAAGGTAAAAAAGAGATTCATGAACAGCTAAAAACCGCAGATGGCAGTATATACATTCCAGGTAGTTCTATAAAGGGTGCAATCAGGACTGTACTTGCTTGGCGAGCATTCTCACATTTAACTGAAAAAGAACAAGTAGAGATATTAGATAATGTTATCGGCTCTCACGACTTTAAAAACGGGAGAGGAAAATTTATTGATAAAGAACTCAATGAAAAACTATTCGTATGTGGTGTGTTAAAGAGAATTAAAGGCAATAATATTAAAGATTTCAGCGATATAAAATTTGATATCATGAAATTTATTCGGATTAGCGATGCCAAGTTGATTGACGGTGCATTGGAAGTATGTCCAAGCAACTTGTATCTGACAGATAAATCACCCCAACCGCAAGCTCCTGCTCTGGAATGCATAAGATTTAACTCCAGCTTTGAATTTGATATCTCCATAAATGAAGATGAGATTAGAAAAATTTACGAGGTATCTTTGAGTACTAAAGACAAATGGATTGAGTTTGATAGAAAGTTTAAGAATCTATTTGACTTCTATCCACACGAAGCGAAACCCGGCGAGTTGGAAGTTAAGATTGTCCAATCAATAAAATTAGCTATTGCAGATGCTAATGATATTTTGTTGAAATCAGAAGAAAAGTGGTTAAACAATATAAAAGATCAAGTAATTGAACAGGGTACAAAACACTCCAATGCTAATTTCGATGAAATTCGCGGTTTTTATGAATCATACGACCAAATACCGCAGATGTTCAAAATTGGCTGGGGTTCAGGTTTTGTAGCAACCACAATGTTCAGCATGTTGATGAGAAATGAAGCGACCCAGAAAAGATTGGAAAAAATCTTCGATAAGTTCAAAATTGGTGTTCCTCCCCAGAAAAAAAGAGATCCCAATGTTAAGCCGGTTGCTTTGAGTAAATTTCCCAAATCACGTAGACTTATCGCCGAAGAGCTAAATGAACCAATTGACCCGATGGGCTGGGTAGCATTACTGGATTTTGATCAAAATCTTGAGTTGGAATAATGTTACCGCTGGCACATGAAATTAGAGAAAGAGATTTATTTTTAAGAAGTAAATGGGAAGATAAGTATCCACTAGTCTTCCCTTTTTTTGTGCTATTGGTCGGACTTAAAATAAAGCAGAATTTACATTGGCAACCATCTACTCTTAACAAATCCAATGAAAAAGTATTTAATGATTTCATTTTTTTGCTTTCCGATTACAAAAATTACAGCGACGAAAAAATTGAGGCGATTTTAGAGGATTTTTTCAGAATATTTTTGCCACAATTTAACATAGACCTATTTATTGATGAATCGACCGCAATTGAGAGATCGTCAGAAAAAGAAACCGGGGAAAGAGAACTTAATGAGCTGATAGTAGAACCAGTTATTAAAGATTGTTTGGAAGAACTGAACAATATAAGTCTGGGAAGTTACCAAAGTTTAGAAGATGAATTTCAAGTTTACTTACAAGACATTTTCAGGGAGAGTGAAAGCAAGGTACCCGGAATTACCGATAAAGAAAACTCAATTTTTTTACTGTTAGTGAATACCTTCGATAATGAAAACATTCTGTTTCAGAATATTACACAACTCTTTAGCCTAAATGATATAATTTTTACTGTCAAACGTCATAACATTTCTTTTTCTAAGGAAATCAGAAATACTCCCCTGCTGATCATTTTACTTTTTTATTTTGATATTGAGATTCAAGCACCAAAATCTGCTCTAAAGGACTATCATATAATTTCTGATTTAAGAGGGAATGATGACATACACAATAAGATAGCTCATATATTCGGTAATCAGAACTTTTCTGATATGAAGCAATTGTCGCTTATTCTCGATTATAACGAGAAAACAAAAAATGAATTAAATTATATATTTGACAATAGTAATAATAATATCTCTCCGTCCCATCTATTCGCGATAATGGAAAATGAATCTTTTGTTATTACCTTTTCTCATAATCATAATAAAAGAATTCAACTATTTGGATATTTTGATAATCAACACTTCAGGGAAAATATCGACGAACATTGGCTTGGAACAATCAATCTTGATGAAATCGATTACAAATTAATTAATTTTGATCGGCTATACAACATAAAGATTAGAAAAAGGTTGAGCGATCTATTTGAAATTATCTATCCAGAAAGTAAAATCATTTATGCATCAAGAAGAGGAATTAAGAAGGATAAAATAGAAGCAAAAAAAATTGTAAAAGTTACTGATATAATTAAACACGAGGTTAAAACACTACCTACACTTGAGCTGAATTCATCAAACCAAATCTCATCAGAACTGATAAACTACGAGTGTGTATTATTCACTATAAGAAATAGACAAGTTTATTTCAGCCGATTTACTCCAGATGACAATTGCAATGAGATATTGTTGGAAAAGGATATCAACATACTAAAATATGCATCCGAAAAAGAAAAACAGAATTTCTTCATAAATGAGGTAATGAACAAACATTTTGCAAATGAAGTTAATGAAAAAATTTATTCTACTTATTCAACACTTGAAATTCTTCGTATTATCTACGATATGGAGATTTCATATACCGAGGATCAAATTTCATCCGAGATTTTAAATGAAATTGATTTCAAAAAGGTTCTTAATGATTTAAGGCATCAGACAACCACAAAATTAGGGGCTGCTATACGTTTTTTAACAATCTTCAATAAGTTCATTGAGAATCAAAATCTCTCAGATCATTATCTTCGTAAAGAAGCGGAAGAAGGAGACTCTAAACGAAAAACACTTTCTGAGTTAATAAGTGATGCCAAAAGCAATGTTCGTACAGTCCGAAAATTTTTAAAAGGGACAAAAGGACTTTCTGCGACAAAAGATAACGCAAATTTCATGAAAATAAACACCAAAGAGAGTTTAGAAAAAACAACTTATTACAGAAATGATGATAAGTTTAAGATTGAGATTACTGGAGATGAGAATTGTTATATCAATGTGGACGTAGAATATTTTGAGGACATATTTATTCAACTATTAGATAACGCTAATAAGCACGCTTTTGATAAAACTGATATTGAGAAAAATATAGTTTCTATCGATGTAAGCAAGAATAATAACTCAGTAATAATTGATTACCACAATAACGGCAGAAAATTCTCAATCAATAAGGATCAATTTATAAAGTACGGTAATTCCAATAAACCTAAAGAGGGGGTTGGTGCTGGTGGAGCACTCATTAATACTTATGCCAAAGTATTAGACTGCAAATTTGAATTAAAACCAAGTGATGGACTTAATTTTATATTCTATTTCAAATCATTAGGAGATAATTAGATGGATGAACCTGAAGAAATGAAAATTCTTGTTTTAATTGTTGATGATAATGAAGATGACTATGAATTCATCAGTGATATATTTTTAGACTTCAATATTTATTCATTTTATGCCGATTCAACTGAAAAAATGCTCGAAAAGCTCTCTGGATTACATCATAAACTTTCCGCAATTATATTAGATATTAAAGGCAAAAAAAAGACTGATCAAGAATTACCAAACATTGATTTTATAAGGAATGCAACAGGTTTCCTTGAACGAAATCCAAAGTATATTAAAATTCCATCTTATATCGCCTCGGGCTCACCGAACGAGCGAGCCAAAACCAGAGAGATATTTAGCGATAAACATGTTTTTACAAAAGATCCAGAGGAAATCTCAGAGTTAGCTCGTAAAATAGTTGAAGATGCAAAAAATCAAGACCGAGTTCTTATAAGAAATGAATACAAGCATATTTTCGATATTATACGCACAACTGATTTAGATGATGGAAAAGATAAAATAATTCAAGACATTATACTCAATATTGATACAACTGAAAAAGATAAAATCAAATCCTATTTAAATGAAATTAGGAAGATTGGTGAATCTATTTATAAGCGTTCTGCAAAAGTATTAGAATTTCATTGTGAAAAAACCTTTTCAGCCATACATAAAATAAACTCCGGAAATCGTTATCGGAATGGTAATCCAAGAGTTCAAACAGATTATTTTTATAAAGATAGGGCTGTTGAACATGCATTCTTTAATATTCACTGGATTGGAAGTTATCATGGTGCACATGATCCTGATACTTTGGGAGAAGATGATATTGATCCCGTAAATTTCCCAACAAATTATACGCTTAAAACACTTGTTTACTCTTTATTTGATATACTTTTATGGTATGAGAGAATTTATCAAAAGGGAAATACAGATGCATAAACTAATTATCTTTTTAGGGACAGGGCAAGGAGAGCTTAATCCTAAACATAAAGGCAGTTACAAAGTAGCTGATTATTATTTTGAACATGCAATAGATAAAGTTTACACCACTCCCTATGTGGGTGAAGCTATAATCAAAGCAAAGCCAAACGAGTTTGATGAAGTCTATATAATCGGGACAAAAGACTCAATGTGGGAAACACTCTATTTTTCGGCGATTGAAGAAAATCCCACAGATGAAGAAACCGATAACATCTATGAAATGATTGATGCAAAAAATGCAGGCGGTCTATCGGAAGCACATTTCAATATTATCGAGGGTAAATTGACCGTTTTATACGGTCTTAAAGTAAAAACTTGTCAAACCCCTGTTGGATTAAATTCAGAAGAACATTGGGAAATCTTCCGTTTATTGACAGAAATTCCTTCCGATGGTGATAATATATCCCTGGATATAACTCATAGTTTGCGTTTTCAGCCATTCATCTCTCAATTAGCAATTTCATATCTTCAGACGTTAAAAGGCGTTAATATTAAGAATGTATTTTACGGAGCGCTAGAGTTACGTAATACTTATTTCGAAGGTAAAACCCCCATAATGAATCTGAATTCGCTTGTTTCAATGCTTGATTGGACAAACGCTGCGTTCGCACTTTCCAGATATGGAGATACTTCGGTATTTAACGAGCTATTGGATAATGAATTGCAAAAAGAATTCCTTAAAAGGTCGAAATACTTCTATACCGTTCTTCAACTTAATATGGTCGCCTCAATTAAGAGTAATGCAGAGAGATTTCTAAAGTCGACTGAAAAAATTGATGTCGAAAAACTTAATTCAAAAGCATTTGCACTCATAAAAGATACAATAACAGATCTTCCGAAAACTATTTTGTCAAAAGAAAAGGAATGGCATGTATTATTTGAACTTGCTGAGCGCCACTGGAAAAACTCGCAATACGGGTTAGCGATATTATCTGCGTATGAATCGATAATTGAGAGATTAGCAAATATATATAAGGTTGATGCAAGAAATAATATTGACATATATAAAGAACTAGGAAAAATTGCCAAAAAGAAAAGAGGATTCGGTGATATTGCTGTTAAAATGGCAAAATTTAGAAACGCTGTTGCACACGCTGAAACTGAAAAAGCCACTGAGCCAAATCATGTTCTCGAAAATTTCGAACATTTTTTTAATGAACTCAAATCAAGAATAGATTCCACTGAGTTGGAAAATCTTCCAAAATATTACAAGGTAACGCAATGATCCCATCCCCTCCAATAATACATAAATACAATTTCAGATTGGAAGCCCTGGAGGATATGAATCTGCCCGAATATAAAGGCTCCATGTTCCGGGGAGCGTTCGGATGGGCTTTCAGAAAAGCGGTTTGTGTTACTCGGCAAAAAACTTGCGAAAACTGTATGCTGCAAAGCCACTGCAGCTATTTCAAAGTTTTTGAGACAGAAATACCCGAAAACAACCTTTGGTTCCTGAAAGGTGTTAAAAAAACACCTCACCCTTTTGTTATCCATCCGCCTCAAAACGGTAAAAAATATTATAAAAAAGGTGAAATGCTTACACTCGGACTTACAATTTTTGGAGAATACGTATCGCTGCTTCCATTTTTTGTATTTACAATTCAGCAAATGGGTAAGGCAGGAATAAGCTATAAACGGAGTAATTACGAATTAATCGCCGGATATAATTTCAACGAAGCCGGTGATGAAAAATTGATATTTAAAAATTCTGATGGTACGGTCTCAACTAACTCAATGCCATTTTTCGAAAAACCTGAAATATCACCAAATAATAATCTTGGTAATATAAAACTCCACTTTACCACTCCTCTTCGCATTCAAAAGGACGCAAAAATTCTCAAAAATCCTGCGGATGTTAGTTTTGAAATTCTCGTAAAAAATCTTTATCGAAGATTACAGGTAGTTTATAGCCTTTTTTGTAATGTAAATCCGGATTTTAATTACGAATCGATACCTGATATATCCTCTAAAGTTAATAACCTGAAGTTTAATGACTGGCAAAGGTTTTCTAATAGGCAAAACTCGAAAGTAAATATGGGCGGATTTGAAGGTGAAATATCTTTCGACAATGTGCCGGCCGAGTTTATTTCATTGTTTCATTACGCGAGTAAATTAAACATCGGTAAAAATACTGTATTCGGATTGGGGCAGTATGAGGTCAATATTAGCTAGTACACAGAATTTCTTTGTACTTCATCTCAACTTCACTCTTTCCATAAATACGCTCCAGCCTTCTAACAATAAAGTGCCCCTGGGCTTTGTTCTGGAAATGGTCTGCAAATAGTATGTTCATACCACCACCGGCAACCGCTCCAATAAAAGGAAGCGACTGAAGTACTAATTTTTCTGATACTTTTATTCTAAATTTTTCCGCGATTTTAATTATCAAACGAACCAGTGCAGGCGCGCCTTCCTTCGTAAAACCATTTATTGCAATAAACTCCGCTGCATTTTTAACCGATGCAGCCAAAGATGCTCTAACAAAATAATACCCCGATGATTCGTTACTATCCTTTTCAGTTTTACCACCAAGTGCGAATACTTCAAGACACGCCAGTTTAGTACTAATTTCGTCAATATTTTCACCTTCTTTTTGTGCTATCTCAAGAATGGAACGCATCATTACCGAAGTACTAATAGGCAATTCAATTGCAAGACCCGGCAATCCAAAAAATCCACTTGCTGCTCCGCATAGTCCACTCATAACAGTATGAATTCTGCCTAATCCGGTAAATTTAGTATTATCCGAAGGTATTGATAACCCGGCAATATTAACAGTGTGCATCAGTGCCTTTTTCGTAATACGGGATAGATAGTACTTTACGTTGTCGGGTAATGCCTCAATTCCTTTTTCTATATTTGTCCCTAGAAAATCTGAAACAGTTAACACTAAACTCTGATTCTCCAAAAGTTCAACTGCTTTTTCAAGGTCGGCAATATGGTGTTTTTCAAATTTCATTTTTCCTCTTCTTTATTATCTATATAAGAGGAATGCAATTTTAAAATTTCCAAAAAAAATCCGGACTAATAAATTAGTCCGGATACTAAATGCTATATTCTCACCACATTCAGGTGCCTGAGCTTTTGCCTGCCCCGTGTGCGGGGTCGAAGGTCAATCCTACGAATCAGTCACCAGTCAGTAGTCGCAAGTTTTAAGTTAAAAAAAAAGACTATAGACCTTAAACTAAAGACTCTAAACTGTCCCGGCTAGTCGCGGCCAAAATAAAATTATCGCGATCTCCGACTCATGAAGTCGGAGGGCAACCAACTCATAATTTCACCAATCTCCGGTGCCTGAGCTCCGTCGAAGGCCAATCCTACAATAGCTAGGCAACTCCTCGGCGAACGTCTTCCCGATATAAAGCATCGGGACTTGGCAAAATACGCCTGCGCAATCCTACAAGGGGTAGTCATTGGTCACAAGTCATCGGTCTTCAGTCATAAAGAAAAGACCGACGACTTTAGACTGTTCCGCTATCTTTTCACAAGGAGCGTGCATCTAAAAATTTACCAATCTCCGGTGCCTGAGCTTTTGCCTGCCCCGGGTGCGGGGTCGAAGGTCAATCCTACGAATCAGTCACCAGTCAGTAGTCGCAAGTTTTAAGTTAAAAAAAAAAAGACTATAGACCTTAAACTAAAGACTCTAAACTGTCCCGGCTAGTCGCGGCCAAAATAAAATTATCGCGATCTCCGACTCATGAAGTCGGAGGGCAACCAACTCATAATTTCACCAATCTCCGGTGCCTGAGCTCCGTCGAAGGCCAATCCTACAATAGCTAGGCAACTCCTCGGCGAACGTCTTCCCGATATAAAGCATCGGGACTTGGCAAAATACGCCTGAGCAATCCTACAAGGGTTAGTCATTGGTCACAGGTCAACAGTCTTCAGTCAAAAAGCAACGAACTAAAGACATTTGACTAACGACTCTGGACTGTCCCGGCTAGTCGGGGGCGTGTTATTCTGACTTAGATATCAAACATTATCAGAAGATTTTATAAGAGAATTTATGTCTCAATCCTACAATAGCTAGGCGTGTTATTCTGACTTTTTGCTAAGAAAGACTTCCGTTGCAGAGGACGTTCCTGAATTGTCTCAATCCTACAATAGCTAGGCATGTAATTCTGACCTTCAAGGGCGGACGTTGGGAAAGACAAAAGAGAAAAGGTGTCTCAATCCTACAATAGCTAGGCATGTAATTCTGACCTAAACCTTTCCAAAATCAACAGGATGCGTTAAAAGACTTGTTGTCTCAATCCTACAATAGCTAGGCATGTAATTCTGACTAGTTTTAGTAATAGTAATAGCGAGTTTAATGCTGGCAATAGGGTCTCAATCCTACAATAGCTAGGCATGTAATTCTGACGAACTAATTGCGACAATCGACGCGTCAAGGGAAAAAGTAACAGTCTCAATCCTACAATAGCTAGGCATGTAATTCTGACCTGCTCTACCACGTTAATGGTTCCGCATCTTTGGCATACGCGTCTCAATCCTACAATAGCTAGGCGTGTAATTCTGACAATGTCAACGAAAAGAATCCAAGCGTTAAATCAAAAAGCCCGTCTCAATCCTACAATAGCTAGGCGTGTAATTCTGACCGTAAACTATGGTAGTTATATAAGATTCAGTATTAGCGGGGGTCTCAATCCTACAATAGCTAGGCGTGTAATTCTGACGGAGTATCAGAAGTGTACATTTTCGAATTGAAGAAAGGGTCTCAATCCTACAATAGCTAGGCGTGTAATTCTGACTATGTGAATGACAGTTTACCTATCAGGGTTGGCGCGGGTGAGGTCTCAATCCTACAATAGCTAGGCGTGTAATTCTGACGCAATAACGGTCTGGTAAAGAACAGTAAGAAGTGGAATGCAGGTCTCAATCCTACAATAGCTAGGCGTGTAATTCTGACTCCTCTATGAGTCAAAAATTAAAGATGCAGAGGGCAATACTAGTCTCAATCCTACAATAGCTAGGCGTGTAATTCTGACTTCGTTGCTATGATAACCAAGCCATTGGGCAAGTATGCTCGTGTGTCTCAATCCTACAATAGCTAGGCGTGTAATTCTGACCTTTACCACTTTCATCATGTTACAATACTTGCCTGATTCAATGTCTCAATCCTACAATAGCTAGGCGTGTAATTCTGACTTGGAAGTGAAGTCGAAGGCAAGGGCGCAGCTTTAGCCTGTGTCTCAATCCTACAATAGCTAGGCGTGTAATTCTGACGCAGATAACAAGGAATGGTGATATTTATGCCTATAGATTGGGTCTCAATCCTACAATAGCTAGGCGTGTAATTCTGACATCCATGTTGCACAACATCCCGGGCGTTGGATTTTTACTTGTCTCAATCCTACAATAGCTAGGCGTGTAATTCTGACCCTCGTGGACGAACTGCACGAAAGAACAAAGCCATATGCCAGTCTCAATCCTACAATAGCTAGGCATGTAATTCTGACGATGTAGGTAGCGATGTTAGAAAAAAACTAAAGTAATTATAGTCTCAATCCTACAATAGCTAGGCATGTAATTCTGACCCCGAACAGATAAACTTCGATGAGCTTGAAGTCGTTAAGTTTGTCTCAATCCTACAATAGCTAGGCATGTAATTCTGACCTATACATATGGTAATCCGGGAACAGGCGGCTATAAGGTTGTCTCAATCCTACAATAGCTAGGCATGTAATTCTGACTATTGCACATACTAGGTATAAGTAAATAACAGCTTATGCTTGAGTCTCAATCCTACAATAGCTAGGCATGTAATTCTGACTTGGTTTCCTACCTTCAAGAGTAGGATCTTTCGAATTTTCATGGTCTCAATCCTACAATAGCTAGGCATGTAATTCTGACCTTCACATACGAAACACTCGTCGCCCAGGACATGCCAGAGACAGTCTCAATCCTACAATAGCTAGGCATGTAATTCTGACTATAATAGGGGTTATGTTTATGGTGGGCTCAATTATCTTATGTCTCAATCCTACAATAGCTAGGCATGTAATTCTGACAGTCTACCATTTTTATAGGAAAGGCTTTAAAACACCATTCGGTCTCAATCCTACAATAGCTAGGCATGTAATTCTGACCTTGAAACAATGGGGGTTTTCCCCGATCACGCTTTGGGGATAAGTCTCAATCCTACAATAGCTAGGCATGTAATTCTGACTATGGACAAGCAGCTATGCATATGTCCAGTATGTGGGGAGCGTCTCAATCCTACAATAGCTAGGCATGTAATTCTGACGGCGAAGTACTCTCCTAATCCTAAGAACGCCAAGGAAGGCACTTGTCTCAATCCTACAATAGCTAGGCATGTAATTCTGACTGTCGGGCTCTGAGACCCGCGTCATTACCGGGCGAAAAGGGGCTAATTTCCTAATGCTTCTTTCATACCCCATATCTTTTATGCCCTAAAATAATTTATTTTCACTTAAGTTGTTGTAATTAAACAACTTAACTCATTTCCAAAAGGGTGTGAATATTTGTGGCTTTTTAGCATTTTCCTGTCTATTATTATAGACACTTTCAGCATGTCAAAGAGCATATTTATTAAATAATATAGCTTTTGTTTCTCTTTTTATCAACTAATAAAAGGAATTATATGTAAGGGGATATCGCAATTTTGGAGAGTCTTTTTTTCTTGCGGTCGTAAGATTCTTTCAGAACAAATTTAATGGGGTTACCGGGTTTAAGCTTATTTTTTTCGTTCTGAAAATCGCGTGAGTTAAAGTAGTAATCTGCACCTTCATCCGAACTTATAAACCCTGCTTTACCTTCGTTAAGTAGTGTTTTTATTTTACCTGAAAATACCTCCTCATTTTCAGAGAGATAGTTTTTCCAATATTCAGCAAGTTCGTTTAACTCCTCTTCGGTCGATTGGTCTTTTGAAAACACAATACCCTTCTCATCTATTATCGCTTCAATTTCTTCCGGTAAACTCCAACCAACATCTTCTCTGATGTGGCAGCATAAACTTAAATGTTTGAAGTACAATTCTTCGTCGCCATTTCCCAAAAAGAGTTCTCCGGTTATTTTATATAATTCCCATCTGAACTCGGGATTAGGTATATTTTTAGAATGGAAACAGGCTTCAACGGCAATTTTAAGAGCCCTTTCCGGCTTGTTTTTTTGCATATACGCTTCCGCAAGAGATTTAAGTGTGAACCACTCTCTTTTAACTACGGTAACCTCACGGAGAAGGTCTATTCCTGTATCATGATCACCTTTATTCATAACGCATACCGCATAATGCCACTTTAACCAAATATTTTCAGGAAATTGCTTCATACCTTCAAGGATAAAATTACACCCTTTGCTGAAGTTGCCCGATTTTGCCATTGCTTTGGCAACTTTCAGGTAATACTTTTCGCGGTCAGAATTTTTAACTACTGATTTGCCGTTGTACTCGAACTTTTCACTTTGGGCTGAGAGGTTTTGGGGATCTATAAATTCGCTCCAGTTTAGGAGACTTTCATAATCGCCCTGGTTTTCGAAAAATTCTATCACGAACAACAAAGTTTTATTTCGGAATAATGTGTCCTGATAATTTCTTCCTGCGGAAAGAATTTCCTCAGTGTATGTGATCAGTTTATCTGCCGTCTTATTTGAATAAGGTTTTATGTTAGCCATAAATGATGCGAAAATAAATTGAGAGACGAACATTTCAAAATCGAGTAACTTCTGTATATACTTCAAACCAAATTTATAGGCATCGTTATATCGTTTAAGCTTATTGAGGCAAAATAGCATACCCCATAAATCCCATTCGTTTGGATCAACGCTATTTTGTAGAATTTCCTGAAAGAGCTTACCCGCTGCCTGGTAATCACCACTTTTTCTCAAAGATGAAGCCTGTTTCCTGAGTTCATAAATATCGGTCATTTTAATACCTCAATTATTTCATCTTTAACACTTTCGCTACTGGAGTTTACGAATAGACTTGTGACTGATTTCATGCTGTTATAGTATATATCAAACCCTAACAGTTTATTTTTATAAACAACTAGCATTGCAACCTTGTATTCGGAATGTTTCACAGAAATTACTTTTACATCCAACAATCCTATTTTTTCAATCATCTCGTTTTTTATTGCTGTGATAAATTCATCATCGTTTTCATTATTTTGAAGAACAAAAATAGATTGATCCAATTTATCCAGTTCCTCTTTTACATCATCCATTTGGGTATCACTGAAATAATGATGTATCTTTATTTGACCTTCATTATTGAATATAACATCTGTTCTATAATCAGCTATACCATATTGCAGTGAAATTTCAAACCTGTAACCTTTTCTCTCGAGGGAGAACCTTACATCTAATGATTGCAACAAATCTGTTAAATAATCTTCCAATCCTTCCGCCAGATTATTAGCATCCTCAAGCACACAAATATTTGCTGCATTCATTTTTAATATTCCGGGTACCTGTCCCCCTTTTTTAATTTTAATTTTATCGCTAAATATCGATTTTTCCGGGGAGTTGATTGTATAAAGCTGTTTTTTGCTTCTTGTAATACCGGTGTAGCAATATCGACTGTACATTTCACTGAATCTGTTGCTCTGCTGTTTGAAATCGAAATAAACATTATCCCATTCTCCACCCTGGGCTTTATGACAAGTAATGGCATATCCATGCTTTATAAATAGCGCGTTATAATATTCGTCATTACGCAAATACTCTTTAAACTCACTTTTTGTATGTCCGGCGGCTTTAAATCTTTTTTTGAAGTCAACCAGTAGCGCCCGGAGGATATTCTTTTCAATTTTACCATCTGCGCTTTCAAGAAAATTGTTCAATATTTTCACTTCTTGAAGTAATTTTTGTCCTTCAGGATCTGTATAACTTACTTCAATATTTGTGAATACAAGATTTACAGCCGGCTCGCCACGGAATTTTATACTTTTTGATTCTCTCTCTTCATCAACATTCTCTACGTAAAGCATTTGTCCGTTCAGAAAGCCGTGTTTGATATTATTTTTGGAAACAACTATTCTGTCGCCGGGAACAATACTGCTCAAGTTATGAAACAACAGCTCCCTGACCTGCTTGTTATAATTTCTTACAGATGCGTTTGTGTAAGCAATAATCACAGCTTCATCCGGATTTTCTCTGAACTTTTGAACAAAATCGCCAGCGATATCAAAGTTTGATATTTTTTTAAAATCGTCACCAAATTCGAAATCAAGTTTAAAGTAAGTTTCTTCCTTGAGATTGTCTCTAATTGCTGTGGCGTTTTTAAGAATCAGACTTTCACTTTTCTGACGCAGCACCTGAGAAAGTTCATATGTAGATAATTTACTTTCAAGATTAAATTTCTCATCCATATATTCAGCTGATAGCGCCGGGGATAAATTCATATTCACCGGAGGTAACTGGTAGGCATCTCCAATAAAGAGCAGCTTATTTTCATTATTTTCACCTGCAAAAATGTATTCAAACAAATCAGTCAGCAAGTAACCCGATCCAAAATAAAGATCATCATTGTTCGCGTTATTATCGGAAACCAGCGAAGCCTCATCTACAATGTATAACGTTTTACCCGCTTCTGTTCTGCTGCGTAACCTGAAATGATATGTGACATTCCCATTTTTTTCTTCTTCCTCAATTCGATCGTATTTGTAAATCATGGAATGGATCGTGGAGACATTCTCGAATCCTTTTCGTTTTATAATTTCAGCAGCTCTTGCAGTAGGAGTAGCAATTGAGCTTGAGTAATTATATCTCGAAGTGGCTGATTCGATATAGCTGATCAGTGAAGTTTTACCCGTTCCGGCAGAACCTGTGAGTATAAAAACTTTTGAGTCGCTCCTGAGAAAGTTTTCAACTTCATATAGCGCTTTTAACTGATCGCTGCTAAGTAATATGTCTGTTTTATCTTTTTTCATGTGTACATATATAAGAGAGCACGCCGGAGAATATTTCCAAAAAATAATCTAAAAATATTTTGTTCCGCAGAATAGACGGTCGGGAAATATCGTCTTAGCAAGTTATACTAATTATTGAGAGGATACGGATGAACGAAACTAAACCTTTGCAAAATTTGATTTGCAGGTCTCCCCGGGAACAGACTGACTCTTTAACCGAATACAGTTATAATAAAAGAATCTCACCCGTTAATTGATCGAACAACTGAAACCAAGCACAAAGCGTCGAAGACATCACAAAAAAACCATCGATCATTTTTGCAATAGCTACCACCCAAAACAGGGCTAAATTGGGATAAAACCGGAGATTTGCCCAAATCCTTTAAAACAAAAAACCTCAAAAACAAACTGTTTTCGAGGTTCTTGGTGCACCCTGCCGGGCTCGAACCGGCGACCTGTTGATTAAGAGTCAAATGCTCTACCAACTGAGCTAAGGGTGCGGTGTTAAAATAATTAAATTTGGTAAATCTTCAAAAATATTTAATATTGCACTCCTCTTTTGCAACCTTTGAGCAACAATATGATTACACGAATAATATTTGGAATATTACTATTTTTTTATCTATCCGGATGCGACAATACAAATCAGGATAAATCCAATGATATTAAATCGGGAGAACTCGCCGTAGTCGATGACCTCGGAGATACTCTTTATTTTAATCAGCCGCCCGCAAAAATCGTAACTCTCGCCCCGAACCTCACCGAAATCATTTACGCTCTCGGCGCGGGTGACAGGCTTGTCGGGAACACCAAATTCTGCAATTACCCTCCGGAGGCAGTCGATATTCAAAACGTCGGGGATTTACTCACCGTTAATTATGAACTGATATCCGCAATTAAACCTGATCTTATCTTCATCACTATCGAGGGAAATAAAAAGGAAGTTTATGACCGACTCAAACAACTCGGGAATAAAGTCTTTATCTCCAATCCCAGGGATTACGAAGGAATAAAAAAAACTTTAAGCGATATCGCCCTCATTACCGGAAAAACCCACATAGCTGATTCCCTTATCAAAGTTTGGGATCAGGATGTTGAGAAATGCCGTTCAGCTAACTTTTACAAAAATTCGCTTAATGTAATGTTTATGGTTTCCGCGAATCCGGTGATGCTTGCGGGTGAAAATACTTTTGTAAATGAATACCTGAAAATGTTGGGGTTAAAGAATATTGCGGTCGGAGTGCCAATGAACTATCCTCTATTCTCTCGAGAGAAAATTTACGATATAGACCCCGACTTTATTTTTTATCCCGGGATGGAGAAAAATGTAAAGGAAAATGTTGTCGGATTATATCCCGAATGGAGAGAACTGAGGGTGTTCAGAGAGGATAACTTTATTACGCTTGACCCTGATCTCTTTTACAGACCCGGTCCCAGATTTACAGAAGCGTTAAAAGAATTAAAGAATGTTATTGATCGTCGTCTGTAAACTCAATTTCATCATCAATGATATATAGTTTTGAGCATTTGTCACCCTTAAATTTGCCGTCTTCTTTGCATCGCTCAAAATTCGACTTAACTTCGTCCAAACTTTTACCGGAAAGATGAAAATGTGTTAATTCCTCACCGCATTCTGTACAGAATTCGGTTCTTTCAGCAATCTCATCTCTATCTATTTTTTGTTTTTTTCGTCCCATTTAACTATTTAGGCTGCCAGTCAATTCCATCGCAAGGCACATATTGTTCCGTCGGGTGTTCATCATGCTTCATACACAATACAGCCGTTTCATCAAAATGTTTACAATTTGAACAAAGAGTATCCAGTATCACTTTTTTATTTTTTTCGTAAAAAATCTTGTATTGCAATATAGCCGGATGAATTACAATCACATAAACGGACATTATTCCTACCGTCCACCAGTATTTATATTCCATATATTCCAGCAAAAACCACAACGCAGGAATTAAAATGGCAATTCTAACCAATCCCCAAAAAACAATATGACCCATTAAACTTTTATTTTTCGCTAAATCTAATACTATGTTAAGCCAGAATCAATAATTAAATAAATGGGTGCCCCTCAAATTGATTTTAGCCTATTATTACATTAAATTTAGTAAATTGAATAAATGTGATAACTTCCGAAAACAAACATGTTTAGTGTGAACCAATAGTATGGCAAATGAAGAAAATGTAACAAACGAGAATAAACCGGAGAAGCAAACGGATAATAACGCTTCAGATAATCAGCAGAAAAAGCAGCAGCCAAATCGTCAACGAAAACCTCAGACTCGCCGCCGACAATATAACAGGAGAAGAAGTTCAGGACCTCCAAAGAAAAAAGGGCCTGTTTTCAAAAAAATTTCTGTGGTGATCCCTCTTTATAATGAGGAAGAATCTTTACGACCACTCTTCAACGAAATTAAAAAAGCGGTGAAACCCCTCAAGCAGGATCATGAAATAATTTTTGTGGATGATGGTTCAAACGATAAAAGTCTCGAAGTTATTAAAAATCTTGCTTCCGGAGATAATAAAATCAAGTATCTCAGTTTCAGGAAAAACTATGGGAAATCGGCTGCGCTTCATGTTGGATTTCAGGAAGTCACCGGAGATGTGACAATCACAATGGATGCCGATCTGCAGGATGATCCCGCGGAAATCCCGAACCTGATTGCCAAGCTTGAAGAAGGTTTCGACCTCGTTTCCGGCTGGAAGAAAAAAAGATACGACCCGTTCATCAAACGTACCACCTCAAAGTTTTTCAATTATGTCACGAAAGTCTCATCGAATATTGACATACACGATTTTAACTGCGGACTAAAAGCATATCGTTCTGAAGTTGTGAAAAGCATCAAAGTTTATGGCGAACTTCACAGATATATTCCGGTACTCGCTGCGTGGGAAGGTTTCAAAATATCCGAAATCCCGGTTCTCCATCATCCACGTCGTTATGGCAAAACCAAATTTGGTATAAGCCGGTTTTTCAAAGGCTTTGTTGACCTTATCACCGTAATCTTTACAACAAGATATATCCGTCGCCCGATGCATCTTTTCGGCTTCCTTGGCGCGCTTTCATTTTTACTGGGTCTTATTGTAAATATATATCTCAGTATTTCCTGGTTTGTGCATCATATTTCACTAAGCAACAGACCATTACTCTTCCTCGGTATGTTACTGATTATTGTTGGAGTGCAGTTCTTCTCAGTCGGGTTACTGGGTGAAATGATGGTACATAACGCCAAAGATGAACGGGATTATTCTATAAAGGACAAAAACTAAGGGAAGAATTCCTTACTTTTTATGAAAATTTCAATCTTATCCGCCGCATATCCTTTCAGGGGCGGTATAGCTAATTTTGCGGCGCTCCTTTATAAAGAACTGGTCAAGGAAAATGACGTGAAGGTATTTACTTTCACGCGCCAATATCCGTCCTTGCTATTTCCGGGTAAAACCCAGCTTGAAACAGATAAATCCGCTCTTGCGATTCCTTCCGAAAGAGTGCTCGATTCTATAAATCCGCTTTCATGGATTAAAACCGGTAACCTGATAAAAAAAGAACGACCCGATTATTTGATAATCAAATACTGGATGCCTTTTTTTGCGCCGGCTTTTGGTAAAATTGCCAGAATTGTAAAATCGAACGGTCATACAAAAATTGTGGCGGTTTGCCATAATATCGTTCCGCATGAAACAAAACCCGGTGATATCACATTTACCAAATACTTCTTCAACTCAGTTGATAAATTTGTAATTCTTTCCCATACAGTTGAAAACGATCTCAAACAGATAAAACCTTCGGCTGATTATTCAGTACTATATCATCCCGTGTATTCACACTTTGGTGAGTTAGTTGATCGGAAAACCGCATTAAATAAATTGAATATCTCTGATAAAAAGAATCTTCTTTTTTTCGGATTTATCCGCGAATACAAGGGGCTCGATATCCTGATCAAAGCATGTGCCCTCCTGAAAGATAAACTCGATTTCAACCTCCTCATCGCCGGAGAGTTTTACTCGGATGAAGAGAAATATAAAGATCTGATTAAGAAAAATAATCTCGAATCACAGATTCATCTATTCAACGATTTTATCCCTTCAGATGATGTTAAATATTATTTTTCAGCGTCTGACGTGGTTGTCCTGCCATATCGCTCGGCAACCCAGAGCGGGATAGTACAGGCAGCGTATAACTTCTATAAACCGGTTATCGCAACCAGAGTGGGCGGACTTTCAGAAATTGTCAAGCACGAAGAAAATGGTCTGCTCGTCGAACCTGAAAACCCCGAAGCCCTCGCGGAAGCAATTATAGACTATTTTAACTCTCAAAAAGAAGTTATATTCACCTCTAAAATCAGGGAATTCCAGGAACTTTTCTCCTGGGAACGGTTCAACTCACTGTTCACACAATTTCTTAATAAGTAAACAGATTTACAGGAAAATAAATGGCAAAAGAGAAAAAGAAACGCACTGAAACCAATTCCAAAAGTAATCAGAAAGAATCATTTTTTAACAAATTCAGCATAAGCTCTTTTATTCCGCCAAAATATCAAACTCTCGCTCTCCTTGGCGTGATTCTGCTGGTCTTTTTGATCTACTTCAGTCCGATGTATTTCAGCGGTCAGACTTTTCGCTCACCCGATATCATAACCAGTAAAAGTATCAGTTCATTTGTTGAAAATGAACGCGAAGATTTTACACTTTGGTATCCTTACATATTTGGTGGTATGCCCGCATATGGTCTCGCGACAGATTCCAAATGGTTCAACCTTCTCTGGATGGGCATCTCAACAGTTCGTTCGGTTTTTACAGCTCCATTCGCCGCAGATTATTCCCGATGGACGTTTTACCTTCTTCTCCTTGCCATTAACACATTTTTCCTTGTGAATTATCTCACGAAGAACAAGTTGATAGGATTATTCGCGTCTCTTGCAACATCCTTCAGTACGGGTCTGATTCTTTTCCTTTTCATCGGGCACGTTACGAAACTCACGGCACTGGCTTTTTATCCCCTGATCTTTCTGATGATCCTGCATTTCAGGGATAAAATTAAATTACTCGATTTTGCCCTCCTCGTTATGGCTATTCACTTGTCATTTCAGGGGTGGCATGTTCAGATTATTTATTACTCCGCCCTCGCTGTAGGATTGTATTTCATTTATAATATCAGTCGTTCATTCATCATTAAAAATAAAATTGAGGGGAAACAATATATCAAATCCGCACTGGTCTATTCCGGAGCGTTTATTATTGCAATCCTTATTCAGTCGGATAACCTCACTCAGGTTTATGAGTATAACGAATACTCAACAAGAGGCACCGAAAGCATCGTTGACCTTCAGCAAGGGAAAACCGGCTCACAGTCCGATAGCGATTTTTATAACTACGCTACCAACTGGTCATTCTCGCCCGGTGAAGTGCTTACTTTTATTGTCCCCTCATTCTACGGCTTCGGAAATGTTGAATATGTTGGTCCGTTAACACAAAATCGACCAACTGAAATAAACACATATTTCGGACAAATGCCTTTTGTCGATGTGGCTATGTACATGGGCGCTGTGGTCTTTTTCTTTGCTCTTTTCGGAGCTTACGCAAATCGCAAGAATTCTTTCGTTCAATTTCTTATCATCCTTAGTGTTCTTGCGCTCCTGATCTCATTTGGAAGAACTTTCCCTCTATTTTATGATTTGATGTTTTACTACTTCCCGTTTTTCGACAAGTTCCGCGTACCCTCTATGGTGCTGATCATGGTACAATTGAGTATGCCCGTACTTGCGGCATTCGGATTAAAAAGTATCATCGAAATGAAAAACAATGGTGATGTTCAGTTAAGAAAAATCCTGCAATATTCAGCATATGCGTTTACAGCTATTTTTATTATTTCAATAATTGGCAGCGGTACTATCGCTGATTGGTTTAAGGGACATATTTCAGAGAACGTAGCGATGTATAAATCGCAGCAAGCCCGCCAGTTTAACGCACTTGCTGATTTTATCGCCAAAATGTTTGTTAATGACCTTCTTGTTGTTTTCGGGCTACTGACAACAACTTTCTGGATAGCTCTTGGTTACGTAAGAGGTAAAGTTAGCGCCGACTTCATGATGATCATACTAATTGCGGCGGTATTATTTGACCTCATCCGCATAGACAACCGCGCGGCAAAATATCAGGATGAAGATAATGTTGATAATCTCTTCAACAAACCTGACTATGTACAGATTATCGAAAAGCAAAACGACACCCAGCCATTCCGAATTTTCAACATGAAACAGGATGGCTCAATGGGAGCGTTCAACCAGAATCAAAACTTCAACGCGTATTTCGGTCTGCAGGATTTTTACGGCTACTCATCTATCAAGCCCCGTACTTATCAGGATTTTATGGATGTAGTCGGACCGGTAAACCACAAACTCTGGAATATGCTTAACGTAAAATATATCATCATGGATAAACCCAACATGCTGCCCGGACTTATACAGGTAGGTAAAGGTGATAAATCGTATGTTTACGAAAACGCCACAGTTTTACCAAGAGCGTTTTTTGTCGATTCAACTGCGCAGATGGATAATTTCCAATTTCTACAGATGGTCAAACAATCTGTTTTTAACCCCAATCAAGTTGCTTATACACACGGGTATGATCTCGAAGTGGACAAACCGGATAGCACCACATACGTTACTGTAAAAGATTATAAAGATGAGAAGATAGTCCTTGAAGCGACAGCTTCCGGGAATAACTTGTTATTCCTCGGTGACACCTATTATCCCAAAGGATGGACCGCCACTATCGATGGCAATGAGACAGACATCTATCGCGTTAATCACGGTTACCGCGCTATTATAGTTCCTGAAGGCAAACATGAGATCATATTCAACTATTTACCGACATCCTGGGTGATATCGAAATATCTTGCTCTCATTTTCAGTACGCTTGTAGTTGGAATGATATTATTCGGACTTTATCAAAAATTCGGCAGCAAAAAAGAAGAAATTTAACAAAACCGTAGAGACGCGATATATCGCGTCTCAGTTTGTTTAAGACTTGATTTGTAAAGAGTCCTCCTTTGAAGGAGGTGGATTTCGACGATAGTCGAAAGACGGAGGATGATCCATTGGGTATTAAGAATTTTGGTCATCCCCTCAGTTTGATGAAAAACGCAGACTTGCTTTGAAGGTCCCTGAGTTTATCGCCTGTCCCGCTTGCGGGGAATCATATACCAACTCGAGATTGTTGAAAAACCTGGTTGCTGATTTTCACAACCCCAGTCTGCAAATGGAAGGGTAAAAAAAACATAGCTAGCCGGTTGTTTAAAAGTCCTTCCCTTTATCAAAGTTTATCCCGCAAAGTGGGAGGAAAGATGCTCCTGAGACGCACAGGTTTAGGATGGGTTTGTATTGAGTGATTATAAAAACTGGTGGGACTTTAAAACTTCTCACCAACAAACAGTTTTTTGCTCCCCTTCTCCTGTTCATAGGAGAAGGGGTCAGGGGTTGAGGTCAGAAAACAAGTTGCCACTCAAATTGGGCATAAAAAAAACGACCCCTTTGTTACTTCGCCAGTCTTGAGTCTGAAGATTAAAAACCTGGATAATACATTGTTATTTTGCGAAGTTTACAACCTCAGGTGGGGTAGAAATCCAGTTTTTATAGAGTATAGATTTCCGGTCGAGCCGGAAATGACAATCAAACATTTGGGATTACCTACCTCTGTAAGGAGGAAATGGTATTTTGAGAGTCATTGAGGGTGGTCGCAAAAAACAAACAGGGAAGGAATTAACCCTCCCCGTTCTTTATCTAAAATCACTTTTTCTTTTTTGTCGTTGTTTTCTTGGCGGCTGCTTTTTTCGTTGTAGTTTTCTTAGCTGTCGCCTTTTTAGCCGTAGTTTTTTTGGCGGGGGCTTTGGATTTACTTTTACCACCACCTTTTTCGAACTCTTCAACTATTTTAACACAATCTTCGTACGTTAATTCTTTTGCGTCAACATCCCTTGGAATCTTGTAGTTTTGTTTACCAACTTTCAGAAATGGACCCCATCTGCCGTTCTGCAGCTGATAATCAGGATTCTCTTCAAATACCTTGATCAGTTTTTCAGCATCTTTTTTTCGTTTTTCCTCGATCATTACAATTGCTTCATCAAGCTGGACTGTGTATGGGTCGTATTCTTTTTTGAGAGAAGTAAACTTGCTGTCGTGGCGTATGTACGGACCAAATCTCCCGATGGCTACAACAACTTTTTTACCTTCATACTCACCCAGATCACGTGGTAGTTTAAAGAGATCAAGTGCCTCTTCCAGAGTTATTGTTTCAAGTTTTTGTCCACTTCGTAATCCCGCGTACTCAGGTTTTGCTTCAGGATCGTTCAAATCTGTAATTTGCGCTACCGGACCAAAACGAGCCATTCGCACAGATATCCGCTTACCGTTGTGGTCTTCTTCAAGTATTCTTTCGCCAACAACCCGCTCACTGTTTTCGATAGTATCTTCAACTGTATCATGGAACGGTTTATAGAAGGAATCAAGCATTGTAACCCAGTTTCTTTCACCCCTGGCGATATCATCAAGTTCCTTTTCCACTTTAGCGGTAAATTTGTAATCCATGATTTTCGGGAAGTACTTCAACAGGAAGTCATTGACCAGCATCGCTATATCAGTGGGAAATAATTTCCCTTTTTCAGCTCCCGTAATCTCTGTCTTATCAACCGCGGACAGATTATCACCAACCAGAGTAATGACTCTGTAATTACGTTCTTTACCTTGTCTTTCTTCTTTATCAACGTAGCCACGTTTCTGAATGGTTGAAATTGTTGGCGCATAGGTAGAAGGTCTTCCTATTCCCATCTCCTCAAGTTTTTTCACGAGAGATGCCTCGGTGTAACGCGCCGGTGGACGTGAATATCTTTCGGTAGCAGTGATGTTATCATATTTCAGTTCAGCGCCTTCGTACACCGGGGGGAGCAGCCCTTCCGAGTCTTTGCCATTCTCATCATCGTCACTCGATTCAATATATACCTTCAGAAATCCGTCAAACTTTATCACTTCACCCGACGCGGTAAATTTCAACCCGGAATTACTGATCGATATTTTCGCGGTTGTTTTTTCAAGCTCGGCATCTGCCATTTGGGAAGCTATCGCTCGTTTCCATATAAGGTTGTACAATGCCTTTTCTTCCGGAGAACCATCTACACTCTCTTTATCAAAGTATGTGGGTCGGATAGCCTCGTGAGCTTCCTGTGCGTTAGCTGATTTGGTTTTATACTTTCGAGTTTTACTGTATTTTTCACCGTAATCTTTACTTATAACTCTCTTTGAAGACGCCAAAGCCTCATCAGAAAGATTCACTGAATCTGTACGCATGTATGTTATTTTACCTGATTCGTACAATCTTTGCGCGATCATCATTGTGCGGGAAACACCATATCTTAACTTTCTGCTTGCTTCCTGCTGGAGAGTAGATGTTGTAAATGGTGGTGCCGGAGTTTTTTTGGATGGTTTTTTTACAACAGATTCTATAGCGAATTGGGCATCCTTTACCTTTTCCAGGAATTCGGCAGCTTCTTTTTCTGTGTCAAATCTTTCACCAAGTTCTGCTTTTACCTTGTAAAGCTTTCCTTTCTCATCTACGAAATCAAAAATCCCCGTAACCTTGAATTTTGATTCCGCGGTAAACGCGTCTATTTCTCTCTCCCGTTCAACTATAAGTCGCACCGCAACCGACTGAACCCTTCCGGCAGAAAGAGAAGGCTTAACTTTTCGCCATAGAACCGGACTTATTTCAAATCCAACAAGTCGGTCAAGAATTCTTCTCGCCTGCTGCGATTCTACAAGGTTATCGTCGATATATCTGGGGTGCTGTATCGCATTTGTGATGGCGGACCTGGTAATTTCGTGGAAAACAATTCTTCGCGTTTTTTCTGTATTAAGCTTTAGAACCTCTTTGAGATGCCACGAAATAGCCTCTCCTTCGCGGTCCTCGTCCGATGCAAGCCAGACAGTCTCAGCCGTTTTCGCGAGTTTTTTCAAATCATTTACAACAGCTTTTTTATCAGCGGGCACAGTATATAATGGCTTATACCCATTTTCAATTTCAACGCCGTTGTTTTTTTTCTCAAGATCACGTACATGGCCGTAACTCGAAGTCACAACAAAATCTTTACCTAAAAATCCCTCAATAGTTTTCGCTTTCGCCGGGGATTCCACTATCACCAAATTTTTTATCATATTTCTGCCAGATTAATACTAGTCGGTTCCAAGAATGCAAATAAATGAAAAATACCGACCAATTAAAAATTTTACATATAAAATCTTTGTAAACCTAACCATTCCTATAGTGAAGTTCACATTTCATACGATCTTTACTCCTTATTAAATGTAAAAATGTGTATAAAGTTTCAACATTTTCTTAATTTTGTATTAATAATGTTAACCGGAGAAGAAATGACTAGAGAAGAATTAGGCAAACAAATTTATAATGTAGCACATATTACCGGCGAGTTTTTACTAAGATCGGGTAAAATTTCCAATGAGTATTTTGACAAGTATCTTTTTGAATCAGATCCTGTACTACTTGATGAAATTGGTAAATATATGAAAGATCTGGTTCCGGAAGACACAGTTATTCTGGCCGGACTCGAGATGGGTGGTATCCCGTTGGCGACATCAATTTCATTCAAAAATGGCAAACCTGTTGTTTTTGTTCGCAAGGAAGCGAAAAAGTATGGTACAAGAAAACTGGCTGAAGGACTCGATTTCAAGGGGAAAAAACTGTGCGTCGTGGAAGATGTTGTCACTACGGGCGGACAAATAATCACCAGCGCGAATGAACTACGTGAGCTTGGCGCGATAGTAGAAGATGTTATTTGTGTAATTGTGCGTGAAGAAAAAGCATTTGAAAACCTGAGCAACGCCGGATTAAAACTCACTCCATTATTCACAATGGAAGAATTAAAAAAATTGGCAGGAGTCACCTAATTTTTATGCAGGGGAGGGTCATCGACCCTCCCATGCTGTTTACAATCTTAAAGTCCTCCTTCGAAGGAGGTGGCTTTCGGCATTAGTCGAAAGACGGAGGATGATTTAATCTATTTATCTCAGGTTTTGAGCATCCTCCACCATCAAAATTACGACTCATTCTCGTCAAAACTGACCATCCACTGAACACCATATTTGTCCTTAAACGCACCATAATATGAACCCCAGAACATATCCGCCAATGGCATCTCAATTGCGCCCCCCTCTGAAAGTTTGGAAAATAAGGTATCGGCTTCATCTTTTGATTCTGCAGCAAGATATATATAAAAATTGTTGCCCATTGTTAACTTCTGACCCATCTCTTCCATAGCGTCGGTACCCATCAGAAGAACTCCATTGGGGAGAGGCAGAGCCATATGCATAATTTTGTTTTTCAGGTGGTCAGGTAATTTGTCTGCATCCGGTGTGCCCTCAAATCGATAAATATCACCGATAAATTCTCCACCTAACACAGACTTATAAAAATTAAAAGCCTCTTCTGTCTGACCGTTAAAGTTCAGATAGATATGAGCGTTTTTCATTTGTTTCTCCTTTTAAGAATTGTAAGCTTCAACCAATTGTGAAATATCAAGTTTTTTCATTCCCAGCAACGCCTCGAACATCTTATTTACATTACCCTTTTCCGGGGCTTTGATCATTTCATTGTAAACAGCGGGTACAAGCTGCCATGATACACCAAATTTGTCGGTTATCCAACCGCACATCATCTCCTCACCCCCCTCGGCAAAAGTATCCCAATAGAAATCAATCTCCTCCTGGGTATCACAAAACAACATAAAAGATACAGCTGGTGATAATTTATAATGCGGGCCTCCATTCAGGAGCATGAAATTTATTCCTTTAATGGTAAGGTTTACTGTAAGAATTGTCCCTTCCTCACCTCTTGAAGCCTCGGGGTTTCTAAATACTGAGGTTATTTCTGAATCCTTTATAACATTGCAATAAAAATTTGCTGCTTCTTCCGCCTCATTGTCGAACCATAAACAGGTCGTCAGTGAATGCATAAAATTCCCCTTTTATTTGTTATTAAATTTTGTCACAACTATACCGCAATCAAATTTGCGAGACTCTATTAGTGATAACTTTTTATATCTATTTTTTTCACCAAATAAACTTTTTCCATTACCCGTAAATACCGGATTATAAAATAAATTGTATTCATCTATCAAATCAGCCTCTACGAGTGAAGTGACAAACCCTGCACCTCCGTAAACAATTATATCCTTCCCCTCACGAGCTTTGATCTTATTAACCTCTATTATTAAATCACCTGCATTCATTACAGCGTTTCTGCCGGTTGTCTCATTTTTATTTCGGGAGAAAATAATCTTTTCAGTATCGACCATCTTTTCTGCAAATTTATCTTGCCCCGGCTTCGCATCAACTATATTCTCCCAATGATTAAGGAACCCTGGTGCCATCCCATGACCCATTATTATTGTATCTACTGTTTCAGTTAAATCTTTGACATATGATTTTATATCATCGCTCCAATCCCACTCCATCCAGTCGAGCTCACCTTTTGGTCCCGCAACAAAACCGTCGAGCGATATCTGCATCTGCAACTTTAGTTTTCTCATTATTACCTTTTCATAGTGTTTTTAACAATTTTTGTTTAATATGATTTTACAATCAAATCAGACCCGATTTTATCTACTGGACAGGAGTAAAACACCAACATCGGGGTTTATTGCGATAATATATCTTTATTTGTGATCATTTGAAACATATTTCCATTATTCTTCACTCAGATTACAGAAGTTTGGCTAATATTGAGAGGATATACAGGATGTAATGTTGAGGGTGTGAAAAAGCAATTGGAAACATCATCTCATCAAATTTCAGAAATTATTTACAATGTCGGGTATAATGATAATAAAGCTTTTAGGATGGTATTTAAAAAATTACGGGGCTTTCACCAGCTCAATACAAGATGAAATATAACAGAGCTGCAATAATATAAATGGGAAGCCTTCCGGCTCCCCACCACTGAAAATTAATTTTCAGGCTCGTACGCTATTTCGCCATGGAAAGAATCATCCAGACCCGTTTCTTCCATTTCTTTGGTAACTCTTACAGGTGTGATCTTATTAATCAACCACAACATAAAGTATGTAAAAAGAAAAGCGTATATACTCACCACAAGTACACTTATGGTTTGAGTGAGGAAAAATCCGGCACCACCGTATAAAAGTCCGTCAGTACCGTTTGCGTTAATCGCTGTTGAAGCAAAAATACCGAGCATAATGGTTCCGATAGTACCACCGACACCATGCACACCCCATACATCAAGAGCATCATCCCAATTGAGTTTATTTTTGAGTGAAACCGCGTAATAACAAACCACTCCGGATACAATTCCGATAATCGCGGCGCTTCCGGGAGATACAAATCCCGCAGCTGGAGTAATAGTCGCCAGACCGGCAACCGCACCAGTCAACAGTCCTACAAATTTTGGTTTTTTAGCTTGTCTCCACTCAATTACGAGCCATGTGATAGCCGCAAAAGACGCAGCGATATCAGTATTTATAAACGCGGTTGCTGTAATATTATCCACCTGAAGTTCACTTCCCGCATTAAAACCGTACCATCCAAACCAGAGTAATCCTGTACCAAGAGCAACGAGGGGAATACTGTGAGGACCTCTTTCCTTAACATTTCGTTTACCAACATAAAATACAGATGCCAGGGCAGCCATACCCGCCGAAGCGTGAACAACAATACCTCCAGCGAAATCGAGTACACCAAACTCGGCCAGAAGTCCTCCACCCCAAACCATATGAACCAGTGGGAAGTAAACGAAAAAGAGCCAGATCGTAAGATAGAGCATATAGGCGGGGAATCTTACCCTGTTTGTGAATGCGCCCGTGATGAGCGCAGGAGTAATAATCGCGAACATCATCTGGTAAGCGACGAAAATATATGTTGGTATAGCGCCGGTACCTTCACCAAAAACACTATCGATGGTTATTCCATTCAGGAATGCCATATCAAGGTTACCAATTACACCGCCTTCTCCACCGCTGAAGCAAAGTGAATAACCAACAGCAAACCAAATGATAGTTGTCCAACCCAAAGACACAAAACTTTGCATCATAATACTAAGTACATTTTTACGCCCGACCAATCCGCCGTAAAAAAACGCGAGTCCGGGTGTCATCAGCATAACCAGACTTGTAGCGACCAGCATAAAGCCTGTTGAACCGGTATCAAACATAATTTATCTCCCTTTTATTATAAACTGAATCCAAAAACTATATGAGAAATTTCAACTCTCGGATTAATGATATACGATACAAATACAGGCAGTTTGAATTCATCTGATAGTTTTATCTCCCTGCTTGCCTGAAGCCCGATATTAATAACATTAAAAGTACCAGAGCCATAATAACCCGGATTATCTTCACTACCGGCAGTTGCTCCACAGAACAGATTCAGCTCAACTTCTTCGACAGAAAACGGATAATCAAGCTGGAAGTAGGTATTATTACCAGCATCGTTGTAGAAATTGTAATATGCTGATAAACTCAAAGGGAACTTGCCGAAGCCTACACTCACACCTGCTTCAAGAGTATGTGCGCCCGCTCCATCAGGATCGTCGTAATTATTAAAATTGCCCCATTTTATACCTGCATTGGGAAAATAGTAATCGGTAACAAGTGCTGTAACTGAAATAGCGTCATTTTCAATAGTGTAGCTAATCCATGTATCGATCTCATCAGAACCTGAGGCAGTTTCGTTCAAAGTATAAGAGCCCCAGAAGCCAATCTCAAACCCTGAAATACCAAATGAGAGTGACGGCTGAACAGCCGGTGACTTGCCAAAATCAATTCCGCGCCAGATATATCGGCTGACCATATCCGCGCCGGAGTTTACTTCCAATTTACTCTGAGCATATGTTGAAAAACTCAGTAAAAGGGAGCATAGTACCAATAATAAATAACCTGATTTCCTGTTCATTTTTTCTCCAAATATTAAGAGGTTCAATCTTATTAAGATATTACAATCCAGTTATGTGATATCTCATTGACAATTATATCATTTGCGCGTTAAGGAGTAAACTTTTTGACGTTTCTTTATCAATTAACGTCTGAAATTTGTCGTAAACGTTTGTTGATATTAACATTCAATGAATATTTTTTGGTATTTTACCATTAGAAAATGAAATATCCGTGAACCCGGGAATAGTTTGAACAGAATACTATTAATTTATAATAGTGGCGACAATATACAGGACTTAAACATCCTGTTAACGAATTCGGGTTTTAATACTTACCTTGCGGATGATGTATATAACGGTATTGAAATAGCCCGTATTTACATCCCCGATTTAATATTATGCGATGTAATAAATAACGGTGTCAGCGGCGAACAGGTTGTAAGAGAGCTCTCGGAAAATGAGCGAACACGCGTCATACCACTTGTGTTTTTAAGTTCTGAACCCGACCTTCAGAACATGAGAAAAATTATGAACGCCGGTGCAGATGACTACATTTCCTATCCATTTGAGAACGATGATCTGATAAGCGCAATTCGTACCCGTCTTAAAAAATATTCCGCAATTAAAGAAAAATATGACCAGCTACGGACTGAAACAATCGAGACTTCGGGTGATCACCCGGTAAATGAAGACCACGTTCTGGTTAAGATTGGAACCAACCTGAGGATAATAAAATTCACAGAGATTGTGTGTGTCTCTGCGGCAAAAGAATATACAAACATCACCACTAAAGATAACCGCAAGCTTATCATTCGGAAATCCTTGAAAAGATGGCTGGAAATTCTCCCCGAACAATCATTCGTTCAAATTCATCGCTCTACTCTAATAAATCTTGATTATGTGGAAGGAATGAAAAAACTTTCCGACCAGTCATACGAAATAAAGATGAAAAATCATAAAGCACCATTTCAGGTTAGTGTAAGAAACGCGAAAAAAATTAAAAAGTGGTTTCATAATTAGTTATAAGTATGAAAAGATTAACGAAGCAGGATATCGCGCCTTGCGGCATGAATTGCGGTGTTTGCATGGCATTCCTTCGAAAAAAGAATACCTGCTCCGGCTGCCGGGTTAAATCTCTTGATAAACCCAATTATTGCGTCAATTGTGTTGTGGTTAACTGTCAATATCTTGCTAAAACCAAATCTGGGTTTTGTTATGAATGTGAAAAATTCCCATGCAGAAGAATAAAACAACTGGATAAACGTTACTCTACCAAGTATGGTATGAGTATGATCGATAACCTTGTGTTTATCGAAAATAACGGCATCAGAGAATTTTTGAAATGGCAGACTAAAAAATACAAATGTCCAAAATGCGGAACAAGAATTTCAACCCACCGATGGGAGTGCCCGGAATGCAGAGAACCGAGGAAAAATAATATTCGGGAGTAAAAAAAGGTAAACTATGAAATACACTTTTTTATTTATTCTAGTTTTTACGCGTATCTCCTTCTGTCAGCAGCTAAATTGCTCAGCTTTTATTACGCAGGGAAATAAAATACTGCTTGCGAAAAATCTCGATTTTGAACTCTGTGAGGGATTAGTATTATTTAATCCGGCAGGAATTGAAAAAAATAGCCTCTCTAATTACGGCACTTCATGGAACTCAAAATTCGCCTCAATCACTTTTAATATGTTCGGTCTCAATCTTCCGTTAGGAGGCATAAATTCAGAAGGACTCGCGATTGAGGAGCTTTCAACTTATCCTGTTCAATACAAAGACAGCGGTGAATCAAAACTGAATGAATTTGAACTAATTCAATATATTCTCGACAATTATGCTACTGTAAACGAAATAGAGCGCAATCTCGACAAAATTTCAGTGGACAGATTTTATTTCACTATTCATTACATAATATGCGATAGCTTTGGGAACAATGCGGTCCTTGAATATCATAATGGCTCTGCGAAATACATCACCGGTAATGAATTTAAATACAAAGTTTTAACAAACAACAATTACACTGAATTGTTAAAATACAAAAACTTGTACGTTCCATCCCCGCATCGAAAGTTGGATCACAATACATCTCAAGACAGATTCCTGAAAATCATCAACGAGTTGAATGAACAGTTTACAACTGAAAAATACAATACTATCGGTGGAATGATGGACATACTCGATTCCGTTAGAGTTGAAGATACTCAATGGTCGATCGTATATGAACTAAAGGAAAAAGAGATGCATTATAAAACTTTAGTCAATAACCAAATCCGCAATATCAGATTCAACACTTTTGCAAATAAAAAAGGTTATTACTTCAGTTCAATAGATGATGGTATTAACTTCCGGGAATTTAATCGGGAAATTAACAAAATTTATCTTGAATCATTGATGCAAAAAGTGTTAACATCAGGATCAGATCCACAATCTGAATTAGTGCTCAAACTAAAAAAGCTTAAGGATAAATCATGAGACTTTCATTAACCTCTGTCTTCGTGGATGATCAGGAGAAGGCATTCGAATTTTACACAAAGAAACTTGGATTTAAAAAACGGCGTGACATAAAAATTGATGACAGCAGATGGTTGAGTGTATATTCGGAGGAAGGTGGAAAATCGATTGAACTAATGCTTGAACCAAATTCATTCGAGACCGCGAAACGTTATCAGTCAGAACTATTTAATAGTGGAATACCAATAAACGCGTTTGAAGTTGATGATGTTGAAGTCGAGCATAACAGACTCCTGGCACTTGATGTTGACTTTACAATCGCGCCTTCAATTATGGGAGTAATGAAAGTTGCCATTTTCAACGATACCTGTGGTAACCTGATTCAGATTTATCAATTACTTGAAGAGTAAGCTGTTATTCAATCAACATAATTTCGACTGGATTTAACTCGAAATTATATTGATTTTCAAGGCGATCACGATAATTTGTGAAACTCCCCGCTATTGCAACCGGAAGACTATTTTCCCATGGCATAGAAAATGGGTTCTTTAACAGCCGGTCAATTTCTTCACGAACTTTAAGAACAAGCTCTTTATCTTGAGTTTTTGATGCGTTTATAATCTGATTTTTCAAGATTTTCCTGAATTTGCTATTGATTATATCCCGGTTTTCCTTCTCACGTCTTATTATAACATCTTCACCTTCAACTGCTTCGTCATCCTTGTGTTTGTCGGTTACAAGCCGAAAATCGGGACCGTCACCAGGTTTATGACCAAGGTAATTATAGTAAGCAAGTGTATAAATATAAAAATACTCACCTTTTGACATTTCAAACCTGTCGAGTAACAAATATTTTGCTTTTATGTAATCGATAAGATCTGGCATGAGATTGAGCCCGGAGGTAACAATAGAATATATCTCGGAAATCCCGGCATCTCCTTCTTTAGTGTTATCATCCACTGTATGCGACATTGTTTGCAACGCGGATGAAGCTTTAGCTTCATAACTTTTCAGACTATCACGCAGCTCAAGAAAAACCAGGATACGCTCCGCGGGAATCCCACCATCAGCAGCAGGATAAAAATCATCTACTGTACCATACTTTTCATCAAGCTGTTTTGATAAGTTTTCTACTTCAGTAACACCGCTTAGTCTGTCACGAAAATAAAAATAACCCGCTGTCAGGAATAGCATCACAACAAGCAGCAATGCCGCGCACCCGTAAAGGCAGCCCAAACCACTTTTTGGTTTTTGATCCGGTTTATCAAATTTGAATTGCATAAACGCTTTAATTTTTCTTGAAATTTAATCAATCCGATATACAATATCTACTGATATATCTTCAATACTTTACTTAACGGGGTTATGGATTCAATCAGAAATCTCCAGGTGGAATATAATGGGCATCAATCTCTAAATTTTCTATTACGTTCATGAAAATTTGTTGATAATTGATACAAAAAGAAAAATTTTTGTCTAAAAGCACTAAACCGGGATTTTTATCAGTCAAAGAACTGGTTGAGAAAAATCACGGTTCAATTTCGGTTAAAAACGAACTAAACAAAGGAAGTAAATTTACTGTTACTTTAAATAAATTTATAATTTAACCTTTTCCGCTAACCTCACAAGCCACTTTAAGCTCTGCGAGGTAAATATTTATACCATTTTCAAGCTCTTTCTGTACAAATCCATCAAGAAGCAAAGGAAGCCATCCGTCGAGACTCTCCTCTACGAAAACTTTAGTTCCTCCATCTACTTCCTTAAATCTGAAATTGTGAATTGCCTTCATACCGGTAATGTTTCCGGTCCAACCAATAGAATCAAATTTTTTCACAGTATGAAATTCTGATTTAATTCTCATGATTCCCGCTGCCCACTTAAACTTTTTACCCGGCTCTGCGCGCTCCTCCATTTCAGCGCTTGATATATTCGACTGCCACTCAGTCCATTTATTAACATTTTTTACAGTTGAAAAAACACGCCACGGTTCTGCTTTGATAAAAATTTCATCTCTCGCGACAACCGGCGCGTCATAATCTACCTCAATTCCCAGCGGTATATGCGCCACACTCCCGTCACTCCATGATCGTAATTCAACCCTGTCATGCGGAATAAATATTTTATAGCCTGAGTAACCCAACACCCCGAATATAGCTATCACGAATAATAATCCAAATGTTTTCATTTGCTTGCCCTGATTATAATAGATACCTTATCCCAATATAGTATATTTTTGAATAATTACTACATCGAAATAGATGTTTGATAAATAAAAGCCGAAAGTTGATCAAATACAAGAATCTCGGAGAATCTGACACACAGCTGATCATAAAAAAACCGCCCCAATTGAGGCGGTATGTAACAAACAAGGGAAGTAAATCAGTTTAGTTAACGCTTATGGCAATTTCTTTTGGTTTCGCTTCCTCGCGTTTAGGAATTGCGACCTTCAGCTGACCGTTATTAAATTCAGCTTCTATTTTATCAGCGTCAGCCGATTTCGGCAGAGTGAAGGATCTGTAGTACTTTCCGAACGCACGCTCAATCCTGTGATATTTCGTACCTTTATCTTCCTTTTCATACCTGCGTTCACCACTTATCTTCAATTCACCATCTGAATATGATATTTTCAGATCATCTTTACTCACACCGGGCAAATCGAGCTGAAGTTTGAATTCATTTTCCGTTTCCGATATATCAGTCAAAGGAGACCACACGGCGTTTTCATAATTATCATCGCTGTCGCCTTTGCCAAAACCAAATCTGCTTTCAAAATCCTTGAACAATTTTCCGAACTCTCGTTCAACATTCAATAATTCTCTTGCGGGATTCCATTTTATTAGTGACATAGCAACCTCCTGTAACTAATTAGTTACTGTTATTTAATTTCAATACTTTTTGGTTTAATTCTTTCATGTTTTGGCAGTACAACTCTCAATACACCATTTTCAAGGTTTGCTTCAATTCTGCTTTCGTCAACCCCATCTGAAATTTTGAATTTACGATAGAAGTTGCCGGTTTCAGTCTCTTTAAGAGTATATTTTCTTCCTTTTGCTTCGTCGAAGTTAATCAACCCCATCAACACAAGACTACCATCTTCAAGTTTGATCTTTACTTCATCTTTGGCAACTCCCGGCATGTTCGCCAGGATCACATAGTCATCAGCAGTCTCATATATGTCAACCAGTGGCGCAACCCATGATTCGCGTTCAAGAGCTTCTTCAAAACTTCTGTTTTCCTGTACGTTTACCATCTCTTTATTCTCAGTCATTTTTTTATCTCCTGTAATTTTTCAATTTTTTTTAGCTTAATGATATTTCTCTTTCTGTTTTAGCTTTTGGCTGAACTTTCTGCAAGGTTACATAAAGTACGCCATCTTCAAACTTTGCGTCAACATTATCCGATTCTACATCTTTCGGCATTGTGAATGAACGTTTGAACTGACCAAAGGTTCTTTCACTTCTGTAGTATCTGGTTTTTTCATCAGGTTCACTACCTTTTTTCACACCCTTGATGGTGAGTATATTGTCTTCCAGAGTTATGTTAATATTTTCCTTTTTAACACCGGGAAGTTCAACTTCAATACCAATTTCTTTTTCATTCTCGAGGATGTTAATTTTTGGTGAAAAACCTGGATTGATGCTACTCCCCATTGTTGGGAACTCATCAAAAAACTTCTGTAAACGTGAGTTGAAATTGTCAAACTCTTTCATCGGTTCAAATCTTACTAATGTCATTTTGTCCTCCGTTGTATAATTTTTGTTCAAATTTTCTTTTTAATCACTTTCGCTATTATACATACAACTGGCGTGCCAAAACGATCAGGAGGGCTTAAATCATTTATTTACAATGGCTTATGAGGGAGAGGAGGTGAAATTATTCCAACATGTCATTTTTGCGCATATTTTGCCATATAGGCGCAGTTGCGCCAATATGGCCTTGCCTTCTGCCATAATAACACATTAATGCGCCAAAATGAATGATTATTGGAATTTCAGATAGGTTTTACGCTCAAGGTCTGCAAGAGCTATTTTGTAATCAACTATCGCGTTCAAGCTATTGAGTTTAGCGTCAGTAAGTCTTAGCTGCACTTGTGTAAGATCAAAGCTCGTTATTTTACCTGCGTCAAAACGCTGAGTTGAGATGTTATAACTCTTTTCAGCCACCTCAACAGATTTAGATAAAACCTGCACACGTGCCAGTGATGCTTTAACTCGTCCTATTGCCGATTTCACCTCAATGGTGATACTTTCTTTACGATTATTATAATTAAGTTCGGTACGGTTATATTCTGCTTTTGCTGCTTCAACCTCACGCGCGTTTTTACCCCAGTCGAGAATCGGAACGGAAACAGTTAGTACAACACTCCTGTTATCCTGGAATTCACCAAAGATATTTTCAAAAAGTTCATCATTTTTATTTATACCATAATTGGCATTCAGTTCCGCCTTCAACTCTGAACGGCTGTCAGTTTCATCTATGGTAAGTTCCTGTAAATAGATATCCTCTTTAGCGTTTAACAACTCAGAACGGTTTTCGAGCGCGCTGTTTATTGCCAGTTCTTCATCGATATTAACAATACTGTAATCGAGATTCGCTTCAATATCAACCTCTTCTTCCATCGGCAAGCCGATGGTTAGTTTGAAATTCCGTAATTGTTCTTCATACGATCTTTCAGCATCCAGCAACTGGTTTTTACTTACTGCCAGATCAACTTCCAACTGCAATTTTTCCACTTCAGCAATTAGTCCCGCTTTATATTTATTGGAAGCTGTCTCAAAACTTATTTCAGTCTGTTTAACCTTTTCGCGTGTAATTTCCACATTGCGTTTAGCCTGGAAAAGATTATAAAACGCTGATGTCACTTTGTAAATAATATCCAGTTCGGCCTTGCTGTAATTTCTTTCTGTCTGAGCGAGATTTATTTCTGCTCTTTCGAGGTTTGCCATCTGTGAGTTAAATGTAAATATCGGCTGATTTAACCTTATAGACAAATTGGAAAAATAATCTCTCGACGTACCTGTCACATCACTGAACTGGTCTCTCCCGAAAAGTGACCCTACAAGAGAAAATGTACTGTTGGTGTAAATTATCGGTTGAGTTATGAATAATCTTCCTTCAAGACGTGTTGCGCCTACCTGATAAAACTCTTCACTTCCCGTTGTGGTGTTAAACTGGCTCGATAGCTGCCTGTAATAATTAGGAAGATCAAACTCCATATTAACCGACGAGTTCAGACCCAGTTTGAGAGCCTCAAGACGCTTTTGTGAATTTATCAGTGAGTACTTCGCGTTTTTTATATCATAGCTCTCCGATAAGGCTATTTCAAGAGACCTCTCGAGTGTATAAATATTTTGAGCAAAAAGAGAACCGCCAAGAAGAAGTAATAGTAATATTTTATTAAACATTTTCATTTCCGGTTATTCGTAACGTAATGATTCGATAGGGTCTTTATCTGCTGCTTTTTTAGCCGGGTAAATTCCAAACACAAGTCCCACACAAACAGATACAACAAAAGAGAGTAATACCGAATATGGAGTAATTATTGTTCTCCATTCAGCGTAACTGGTAATCAGCGAAGTGATCACAAAACCAACTACAATTCCAAGCAGTCCCCCGAGAATACTTATGATCATAGCTTCATAAATAAATTGATTCAGAACATCGGTTCGAGTGGCTCCTACTGCCCTCCTGATACCAATTTCACGAGTACGTTCAAGGATGTTGGCAAGCATGATATTCATAATCCCGATACCACCGACAAGCAATGAAATACCCGCAATAGCACCCATAACGATATTAAATATTTTCTGAGTTTTCTGTTTCTGAGCAAGAAGTTGTTCAGGTATTACAACTTCATAATCCTCCACACCGTAATGTTTTCTCGCCAGAATTTTTTCGGTCAGTTCAGCGGCGGCTTTCATATTATTTTCGTCCGCGATTTTAACAGTGACTTTGTTAATACTTTTCCTGTCAATTACATCTTTTTTATCTTCGTTGCCCCAAAAAACAACAAAACCTTCGCTGTTTTCATCAGTAGCCGCGCTTATTTTATTAACCATCGTAGAAAATGGAATGTATATATCATTGTTAAAATCGCGCATCCCCAGATTTTCCATACCTGAAGCCGAGATGTTTTTCCTGTTCATCACCCCGATAACAGTAAACCAGTTGCCGTTAAGTTTAATACTTTTCCCGATCGGGTCTTCAAACCTGAAATATTCATCTTTGATTCCCGCGCCGATTACGCAAACATTGCTGTAATTAGCAACATGATTAGCCGCGAAAAACTTTCCGTTGAGTATGCTTGAATTGTAAGTTTGAGGATAATTTGGTGTTGTACCGATAAGCTTAATTCTGCCCAGCTTCGATTTGTACATTATTCGCGCGCTACCTTCTCGCTGAGGCGTAACAGATTCAACATAGGGATTTAAGTCTTCTATCGACTTACTGTCATTGATATTAAGTCCCGGTGAGAATGATGCATTTTTACTACCGATATTTTGCTCAACAGCTTTTGTATTTATAATGATATTATTTGTGCCAAGCAGCTTTATCTGATCAAGTGTTTCCTGCCTCGCTCCCTCTCCGATAGAAAGCATCGCGATAACAGCGCCCACACCGAATATAATTCCAAGCATGGTTAAGGCGGTACGCATTTTATTCGCGCCTAATTCACGCAGACTTATCTTAAAATTTTCAACAGGTTTCATCATAGTGGTTATTCCGGAAGTGTTACATTATTCTTTTTGCTCCCGCCATCTTCCTCCTCAGGCTGGTCATAAGGATCGAGCAGGGCAACTTCATCACCCGATTGAACTCCGGAATTAACTATTATATAATCTTCTCCCTTTTCACCAAGTTCTACTTTTTTCTGCTCGAAAGATGAACCGTTTTTAACGAATACAACTTTCTCACCATCTCTTTCAAAAACCGATTCGATAGGAACAAAAAGTACATCGGCAATTTCATTCATAATAATTTTATTGGAAGTGGTCATACCCGGTTTAAGAATGTCAGAACGTTCATTTATATCAACACTTATCTCAAATACTTTTATCTGCGAATCGCCATCCTTGTTTTTACCAAGGGAAGCTACATTCCCTACTGTTCCCGTAAAAGCACTATCCTGAAACGCATCAAGTTTAACCATTACATCCTGCCCAACCTGAACTTTACTCACATCAACTTCATTGACTTGCGTTACGCTTTCCATTGCTGATAGATCTGGCAGGTGAATAATCACCTGTCCCCGCCAGGGGCTATCTCCAACCGCGAATTTTCTTCCCTGATTTGACCAGTTTACCGCATATACAATCAAACCTTCCGCGCGTGCAGTAAGTGTCATCATATCAAGCTCGCGTTGAGCCTTCTCCAGATCGCTCTGCTTCTGCCTGATACCAATATCCATCTCGTTTCTTTCCGATTGATGTATAATTTTTTTTGATTCAAACTCTTTCTTTACCTGCTCGAAACTTAGTCTGTTTTTCTCATGCTGGAGTTTCGCTTCCATTTGTTTAGCTTCAGCTTCAAACTTCATTTGCTCCAGATTAAGCTTGGACAGCTCAAAACTCAATTCAGCCGAGCTAAGCTGCGATTCCATCTGCGCAACCGACGACTTCTGGTTTGCTATCAGCTTCGCCTTTCCGGAGAGTTCGATTTCTAGTTCAGATTCAGCATTGGTTAAATTATTTATTGCTTCACCGGGATCAAATTGTGCGACCGTATCACCAACTGAAACGTATGTGCCTTCAGGTATAAGGTATATGATTTTTAGATTTCGTATCCGGGGGGCAGTAATAGCCTGGGAATTCTTCGCGCGTATTTCACCACTTTCTGTGATCGAGGAGACAAACTTGTCTTGCTTAACGGTATAAGTTGGAATACTCGAGGCATCCACATTTGCTGTTGTTGCTGTGGAGACTAATACGATCACAAGAAGAATAACTATCAAACTCCAGACTGATCTGTATTTCAGAAATGAGGGTAACTTGCTTTTTTTTAATATTTGGTCGAAACGGTCCCAATAGAATTGTAGTTTTTTCATATGGCAGATTTTTTATGGATTGAAATGACCCGGAAAATAAGATTCCGTAATCTCTAATATACAATTAAACCTGATTTTTGACAATTTGTTTCAGATTAGTGCATAAAAATTGGGACAAGTTTACTTTTATACTTGAGAACTACTTCAATATTTTTAGATTACAAATATCGCTCCTCAAACTATTGTGCGGATTCCACTTTTGAAAACATTTAGGAGGTCGCATGCAAACTTATATTCTAATGACAAAACTCTCCCCTACACAAACCGTTAACATGAAAAACCGCGAGGAAATTGGCAGAATGTGGCTGCAGGAGGTTAAAGACTATTGCCCCGAAGTTCACTTTATCGCTCACTACGCCCTCCTCGGCACGTACGATTTCATGGATATATACGAAGCTCCCGATCCCGAAACTGCGGCAAAAGTATCCATGATAAGTAAAAAGAATGGCGCGCTAACTTCGGATAGCTGGTCCGCTATACCCTATAGCAGATTTCTCGAGATGATCGAAGAGTTTTAATATCAACGGAGTCCGCTTTTAGCGGACTTAGACTTTTGGCAGAATCTCTTAGTTTGTAAAGTCCTCCTTCAGAAGCAATGGCGTCAACTTAGTGGTTTTCATGCTAAAACACCCGTTTATTGTTCATGGGATAT
>BQMY01000125.1 GCA_022181065.1 Melioribacteraceae bacterium
CACTCTTTCCCTACACGACGCTCTTCCGATCTCTAACTAATATTTTTAACATAATTTCCCGAATCAATAATAATTACCAAATAATAAATATAGGCAAAATTGGAACAATGATAAATGCCAAAGGAAGGGTGGTTATTGCTATTCCACTTTTAATGTAGCTACTATTGTGAGTCCGTTTGAAACGAATGTCTCATCCCCGGATGCATACGTAGCAACAGCATTGTATGATTTTCCTGTACTCACATCCTTGATTTTCCATCTGAATGCCTCACCTGTGGAAAAGCCGTCTTTTTCGGATGTTGTATTATCGTTACCCCATGCTGTAACGGGGATATTGTTCCCTGTCCAGACCGAGTATCCCGCACAAGCGTCAACCCCGCTTGAATCGTAAAAAACACCAATCAGATCACCCGGCTGGATAGCCGCGCCTTTAATAGTTGGCGCTACACTCGAAGGAACAGAAATTGTATGGTTTGTTCCTGTGTTATCAAATTCCCAAATAGCGGTTACAGTATCCTCGGGTGTTGGAGGAGCTTCTCCGGTGTAATTCAAATAAAAGTTCGCGACAGAAGTTACTCCCACCTCGGCAAGAATTCGCAGCGACATCGTGTCGTAGCCCGCCTTGGTGGCAGACAGATCATAATACCCGGGTTCGAGGTATTGGATATGATAATTTCCTGTAATATCGGTGAGATAAAGACTATCACCTGTGGAAATTATTACACTATCGATTAGTTCTGTGGTAGAGATATCCCTGACAAACCCTTTAATTGCGCCAAAATCTTCCAGAGTCGCTTTTTCAGTCAGGAAAAAATTAGCTCGGGATGTATCGCCAGCGTTCACATAAACTTTGACCGATGTAGTATCATATCCCGGTTTGAATGCCAGTAGCGAATACTCCCCTTGCTCAAGTCCGAGAATGGAATAGTTACCATCACTATCTGTTGTAACGGTTGTTTCATCAAGCACAACAGTAGCCAATGAAATATACGCCATACTACTGCTTTCCCGCACATAACCTTTAATTGATCCCTTGTTTACTTCATCGTTTTCAACAGGTGTATGCTTACATGCAAAAATTGATAAAACTAATAGTGTATATATTAAATAATTTTTTATCGGGTTCGAATTCATTAACACATCACTGAGCTGATGAAAGTTAAAAGAAAGCCGGTAAACTCACCGGCTGAGTTTGTTGAAAACCTGATTGTTTATTTCCAAGTCCCCCTTCCGAAGGGGGAAATCACTCCGCCATCGGCGAATTTTGTGATGGGGGATGACCAAAAGTCATGAAACAAGTAAAAAAAATCATCCTCCGTCTTCCGACATTCGTCGGAATCCACCTCCTTCAAAGGAGGACCTTAGAACGAAATGACTTTGTCAACAGTCTGAGCCGGTATACTCACCGGCTATTTTAATAACATCATTTTTTTAATACGTACAAAGTTTGCCGCTTCCAATCTGTAGAAATATACACCGGATGAAAGTTCAGAACCATTGAAATTAACTTCATGGTAACCGGGGTTGAATTCTCCCTCAACCACTTTGGCGACTTTCTGTCCAAGCAGATTGTAAACTGAAATTTTTACATTCGATTTTTCTGGTAATCCAAATGAAATTTTTGTTTCAGGGTTAAATGGATTGGGATAATTTTGCGAAAGCACAAAATCGTCCGGGATATTTTCGCCGACAACTTCAATTTTGGATAAAACTGTAATACCATTGTTCGAGTACGCAAATTCACCAGAAGATATTTCAACTTCAACTACAGCTATCTCTTCCTCTTCAGCGGCTGACCAAATTCTTAGTCGGTATGGTTCACCTTCAATAAAACCGCCGCTTTCAGAATTGTACTGTCCCCAAACGGTAACAGCCATATTGTTATTATCATAAACTGTACTGCCGCATATTTCGCCGTTACTTCTCACGACCGCGATTTCATCTCCCGGTGAAAGAAATTCCTCAACAACAAATTTAGGAATACCTATAACCGATGAATTTGTTGAGTTGAAATCAATATTGAAATATCTCTTACCGAGTGGTTCGTTACTTACACTCAATTTCGAAATAACACTGTTCGGAGGATATGTTAGGATATCCGCGGTTCTAAGCTTTACAAGATACGCCTGACCTACAATCAGATCACCTACCTCATTAATTCCCTGATCAGGCCAGTAAACCTCACCATCCTGATTTTTCAGGATAATAATATTATCAATAATTGAGTTTAGAGCCAATGTAAGCGGCATATTGTTTTTCCGTAGGTAAGGAATCAAGTTCCAACCTAATGAAAGCTGCAACGGTTCATTTTCCGGTACCAATTCCGTTCCCGATAATTGAAGCGTATCAAGATTTTCAGAATTGTTGAAAAGCATGTAGTAACCTTCCTTGTAATTCCAGGAAGTCAGATCAGCGGTAATTTCAGGATTGTTGGGATCACTTACATCTGTAATCCAGTAAACGTTACCAACTGCGTTTTTAAGCATGATAAAATCTGTAACTTCGGGGAATATTCCCTGATTTATTCCACCGCTCGATTCAGGAACCGGAGGTGAAAGAATATTATCATCACCTGTTACAGAGAACGCCAGATTTGTTACGTCAGGTTTGATATAGCTTGATACATAGCTCCAGCCGTTTCTTGAAGCGATTTTGTGAACACCGTCAGGATTTACTATAACCGGGTCTTCACTCTCACGCTGATAAGTGAGTTTTTCAATTTCGTAAGCACCATTCAGAAAATAAACTATTGGAGTAAATGATGGTATCGCGCTTCTATCGTTTATATCAGCCGGATGAATTTCATCCTCGGGATCATCCTGCGACCATACCGTACGCCAAATCTTGAATATCAGACTTTTCCCTTCGGGCACACCTTCTGTCACATCCGAGGTAGTAGGATCATCACCCCATACTGTTAGTAAGACTGAGTTGGTCGAGTCAAAATTAAATCTGTGATATTTATATCCAACACAGGTAAGTCCTTTTGTATTATCAAGATAAAAAGCGCCTACATAAATATCTTCGTCTGCTGTAATTATGTTATTCGCCGGATTCTGATCATCAACTACATTGATGTCGTTGAACATTACTGTCATATTATGACCGGTTTGATTATTGTATGCCCATGTTCCACCGGATGTGCGAGGAGGAGTTGGACGTATGGTAAACAAATCAGAAATTGCCGGAGTCATAACACCCGCAGTATCAATCACCTGAATTCTGGCAGTATTGTAAGCCGTAACCATATTCGGTACGTAATACTTGAAATACCCAAGATCTGAAGTTAATGCTTCGGCACCTTCAATGGTTTCCCAAGTCCAGTTATTAGGGTTTGCGTCATCACCGTCGAGCGCAATCTGCAAAGATATCACTGTGTCAGCAGGAGCAAGCCATTTAATATTGAGGGAATCACCACCCAATACTACCGGCCCCCCAATCGGAGTTAAAATTTGCAAATCGGTTGCAAAGTCAATAGAGATTTGGGATGAACTCACATCCCCCTCCGGATATGATTTAATTAAAATTTTACGTGTGGTTGTATCCGATTTGAATGTATAACTACCGGTATTTGCGACGACTTTACTTTTTTCAGCAACGAGAACATCACTTGCGTCACGAATTTCAACTTGAATATTTTGTATAAGTCCTCTACTAACCCATTGCAGCTGAATTTGCTGACCTTCGATAAAAATCGCGCCATCCTCCGGGTCAAATATCGCGAGAGATTTGGTAAAGCTCGGACTTGTAGATGATACTGTACCATTGAGCCGCCAGTTCGTGTAATCAATAGAACCGGGTATTGTAAAAGAAACCAGATCGGCTATTCCGGATGTTTGTCCCCACCAATTTTGAGTAAAATCAGCCTGGGGTGTCGCGGGAGCTGTCGATGCTACCTGAATATTATTGGCAAAATCATTTCCGTAAATATTGGAATTTATAAATTCAACCTCCGGCGTCGCGTCTTCAATTACACCAACAGGATTAAACATATCACTATCAAGTCTTTCTGACATTATAAAGAAGCCACGACCGGTATTACCGAGGCAATTCACATAAGAAGCCAACGTAGTTCCGTCGCCAGCCGCAATAAACCCAAGAGAATCGTTATTTGAAATTTCACTTTGCTGAATCCAGAGATAACCGCTTGAATTCACGACTCCGTGAAAAGCATTTCCCGAGAACAAACAATTGTGCACTCTGTTTATTGAGCCGTCAAGATTAAATAATCCCGACTTATCACAATCTTCAACTATGGTATTCTGAATTTCTACATCAGTACCGGAAGCACTATTGAAAATCCCGGTACCATTAATATTTTTAATCTCGCACCAATCGATAGAAACATTATCGGCGTTAATTTCAATTCCGCTTGTTACGGCACTATCAACAATAGTATGCTGAACGGTAGTATTACTCTGGTTGACTATTATCCCTTTACCGGCAAGATCTTTAGCAAGCACACCGGAGATAAAAAATCGGGATTCTGAACTGAAATCTTCAACAGTTATTCCTGTGACACCATTCTGAATTGTTACTCCGTAAATACTTCCAGGTCGACCAATAGTAAAACCGTCCCATGAATTGAGTATTTGGAAATTATAGAGGCTGTCGCTCGATGTGGCGCTGGAATCAAGAACAATTCCTTGCCAATGCTTATTTTCGCTGCCTTCAGGAGCAGGATCGCCTACAGGCGTAAAGATTACCGGGCTATCGGTTTTTCCCCTGATAACAATCTTACCGCCATTTTTTACCTGAAGTTTGAAATCTCCAAATCCATCCGCATTGATATCAGCCCAATGAAATCCAACAGTTACTCCGGATTCAATGATCAATTTACCACCCGATTCAACAATCACATTTGTATTGAATGTTTTATCGGCTGACCATGTTTCAGTTTCACTGATAACATAGGAGGATTGGGAATATATTGCTGAAAATAAAAGTAATAAAAACGTAATTGTTTTTTTCATAGGCAATCCGGAGTTTTGATTCATTACAAATCAATTTCTATGGTTCAATTCACTCTTAATATAACCAATTATTTAGCATAATTCATTATTTTTATTTATAAATTAGAATGCGAATTCATCTAATTTTGGAGTAAGTTTTGTTATCAAAATTCAACATTTTTTATATTTCTTTTGTTTTACTGGTTATCAGCTTCACAACATCCTCGGCACAGGATGATTCTTCCGATATTGAGCTCTTTTTAATAGATTCGTACGTAACACAAGAAAGACCTCATATATTCAAACTTACATTTTTTACAACTGAAGCAGTAAAATCTGAAGTTGAGATTGATGACAACCTAACTTATATCGTCGCTGATACCCTTGCGGAGGACCATAAAGGTGAATTTGATGTAACCAATGAGAGTTTTTCTTCATCTACGGTTGTGATGTATATCACACTGACGAAGGGGGATGGTTCTGAGATTAAAAAAGGTCCGTACGAGGTTATCCTCCCGCAACTTGAAGCACTTATCGAAACCGATCAGGATCTGAATCTTCTCACAGTTTGCTGCTTTGGGGGTGTTATTTTTGGTTTACCGTCACCAACCGCAGTATTTTACGACGGAGAAACAAAATGGGCTCTTAGCAAAGAAATCCCTCTCTTATCCTACTATACTTCAGGGTTTAACTATCCCGCGCATTATCTCAGTTTTGAGTATCAATACGTTAGTGATATTCCCAATAACCACCTTTACAGACTTGGGTACAAGTACATTAAAACGTTACCCTTGATTGAATATTTATCCGCCGGAGCAAATGTATTTACTGATTTAAAGGGTAATAGCGGCATATCACCCGAATTTACCGTTGGTGTTTACAAATTTTACAATGTATTTACTGTTTATACCCGGTATCGCTACAATTTTGAGTTTGATAATTCCAATTACAAATTCCATGAATTATCAATCGGGTTGTACTCAAATTTCTTCTCATTGAATTTATAAAAAGGACTGGTTTACTAATTTTGCCAGAATTGCTTCATAACTTTTATCGACCAAAATTATAAATAAAAAATAATTTCCGCCGTTTTTCATTTTTAGTGAAGCTGTAACTTCGGCGGGTTTTATACTGATACCTTTAGCTTTAACATTGATCTGATTTACTCCACTCTCAGTGAGTTCCTTTTTGATTTTTTTCACATTGTATGGAAGAGCTTTAAATACTTCAAATACTTTTCCGGGGAAATCGCCATGAAATGCAGTGGAATAAAAATAATAGTCGGATAAACCCGCGGCATTCAGATTAAAACTTGCCGCTGCTGTAAAATCCAGTCCTGATTTTGAAATACCACAATATGATTCATACAAGTATCCCGATGAAATCGCATCTGTCTGCTTTATCTCGCTAACCCTTTCGGCATCACATATACTAACAGATACAGGTTCGCTGTCAGCTCGTAACTCCACACCCGAAATAGTGCATTCTTTTATATTCCCCGGTACGATAGCAAGCAGCAGTTCCCGACATTCGTCATTAACCGAAACCACCATTACCTTTGATATACCAGGAAACAGCTTCATTGCCTCTCTGATATCAAAAGCCGGACTGAGCTTAAATAACAACTTGCGCGCTTTGCTTTTCAGGAACTCATAGTTTGTGAAAATATCAGGTTTCAGATAATTTATATCAACCGAACGGCGGTTGTCATCCCTTCTCGCCGGATCGACGTAAAGCAGATCAAAATGCTTGTCGGGGAAATTATTCAACATCGAAATGGAATCACCCTGAACAAAATTTACGTTTGTTCTATCGGCAATTGAAGCGTTGTGTTTTGCTATTTCGGAAAGGACTTCCGATTGTTCAAAGTGATAAACTTCCCGGAATTGATCAGAGAGAAAAAGTGTATCAATTCCGAGACCACCGGTTATATCAACAGCCCTGATACCACGATAGGAATTAAATTTGTACTGCGCTGTCAATGTTGAAGATGCCTGCTCCAAAGGGATGGTATCAAACAACATTTTCTCAACCGGTAAACCTGAAAGTTTCTGTGCAGCTTTTTGTCTGCATTTGAGGAGAGTAGCTAAAGCAGGAACGGGAAGTTTAATCTTCCCGCTCAGCTTTAAGGAAAACTCTTGTGGCGATAAGTCTGCGTATTTTGTTAATAACTCACATGCCTCTGCAGACTTAAGAAATTCTATATCTTCCAAAGTTATAGACAAAACTACACCAGAATTTTAATCCATTTCTTTATCATCGCCACCATTAAATTTTTCGTATGCGTCAATAATATCTTTAACCAGTTTATGCCTTACAACATCCTTCTTCTCGAAGAATACAAAACCAACACCATCCACATTGCGAAGTATTCTCTGCACATGTACAAGACCGCTGGTGGTTTTCGTCGGTAAATCGACCTGTGTATCATCACCGGTAATTATCGATTTTGAGTTTGGACCCAATCTCGTGAGGAACATCTTCATTTGTGTCATCGTTGAGTTCTGGGCCTCGTCAAGAATTACAAAGGCGTTATTAAGAGTTCTACCCCGCATATACGCGAGCGGTACAATCTCAACTATACTTTTTTCGATGTAACCTTTTAGCTGCTCGGCAGGAATCATATCCTGAAGAGCATCGTAAAGAGGACGCAAATAAGGATCGATCTTCTCCCTGAAATCTCCGGGCAAAAAACCCAGTGATTCACCGGCTTCAACCGCGGGTCGGGCAAGCACAATTTTTTGTACTCTACCCTGCTTGAGTGCAGCAACCGCAAAAGCGACAGCCATATAAGTTTTACCTGTACCCGCAGGGCCAATAGCAAAACAGATGTCGTTTTTACGAACTACATCAATATAAACGGCCTGATTGGGCGTTTTGGCTTTGATCACATCTTTACGAGTGTAAAGAATAATATTGTCATATTCATTACTGGCAATAATTTCCCGTCCCTGAACAGTAAGGTCAATAATAGTCTGAACATCATCAGGACGAAGTTTACCGCTGGTGTTGAGAACATAAACCATCTCTTTGATTATTTTCTCAACAGATTCGACCTCTTCACGAACACCTTTAATGTAAACGTTATCACCTCTGACTGTAACAGTGGTGTTAAAACTTTCTTCAACAGGCTTTAAGTTTGCGTCGTTAAAACCAAGTAACGCCAGTAAATCGACGTTTTCCAGTGTTATAATTTTTTCTACTTGCGTAACAAATTCTCCTTAAATATTAACAGTAATAAAAACCTGCATACAAACCCAAAAGTTCTAAAAAAAAGCCCTGATCACGCCAGGCATGAAAAGGGCTTAAAAAGAGAATATAAATTATATATTCAAACTAAACGATATTAGTTAGTAGCGTTGTCTGCAGGAGCAGGTTTGTAATTTCTTCTAATTTTATCGTATTTAGCTTTTTCTTCATCTGTAAGGTTAGGAATTTTGAAAACCTGAGCAGGATAAATAAGATCAGGATTTTTGATCTGGTCGCGGTTAGCTTTGTAAATTACCGGCCATGCAAACGGGTTTCCATAATGCGCGTCTTTTTTCGCGATACCCCACAGGTGATCACCCTTAACAACTGTATAGTTAATTTCTTTTGGAGCTTCTACCCAAGCGTCAAGCTTTCTCTGAAGTTCGTTGTGAACTTTGTTGTAGAATTCAGGAAGAGCGCTAATTTTATTCGCTTTAAGGTTATCCAATTCAGCTTGTCTGTCTGCTTTTTCAGGTTCTTTTCTGTTGATTTTACCTTCAAGAGCCTGAACTTTTTTTCTAAAGTTATCAATGTCTGCTTCTTTAGCGTCAACCATTGCATAAAGTTCTTTCATACAATCTTCATATGACTGAAGTTCAGCAAGAGTAGTTTTTGCCGCGTTAACTTCTTCCTGAAGAGTTTTGATATCTTCCTGAAGAGAAACTTTCTTTTCAGTAAGACGGTTTATTTCAGCTTGCCATTCTTCTTTAGTCATTTCTTCTTGAGCAAATGCTGTAGCCGAAAGGAACAATAGTAGCATTATTCCAGAAAACAAATTTGCTAATTTCATGTAAATCCTCCGTTAGATTTTATAAACTTTTTATTCGCTATTAATTATTTACCCATTTTTTTCAAATTTGCCTGGGTAGCTGCTTTTTCTTTTTCACACTGTTCCAATTTTGATCTCTTAACAGCGATTTCTCTTTCAAGCTCGGTTTTCTGGCTTTTGAGAGTATTAACTTCTTTGGTAAGCTGACCTACTTCATCTCTAAGTTCTGTAAGCTGCTGCATTTCCTCTTCACTCACACCGCTACAACCGGTAAAGCCGATCATTCCGGCTAAAAGCAAAGCTGCAATCACAGAACGGAAAAGGTTTTTAGAGTTAGACATCTGAATCCTCCTAATTTGGTAAAATGTTTGTATGTTCTATCATATAAATATAACACTTTTTATAAAAAAAGTGTAATAAATCCAATATTCATGTCATTTTTTAGATTTTTAAGTTTTTATTCGGCTATATAAGTCGGTTTTCTACCAGACTCGTATATTTATCACCGGCAATAATTAAATGATCAAAGACCGAAATATCAAGTATTTTTCCCGCTTCTATCAAAGATTTTGTGATTTTTATGTCTTCATTACTTGGTTCTTCGTTTCCTGACGGGTGATTATGCACCAAAATTATATTTGCGGAATCATTATCGATAGCTACCTTAAATACTTCTCGCGGGTGTACCAAACTCGAATTTAGCGTTCCGACAGATATAATTTCAAATTTAATAATTTTATTGGCACTATTTAAACAGACTACTATAAATTTTTCTTTAACTTCATCCCGAAGTAGCGGAATAAATATCTCTGCTATTTCACCAGGACTTGTAATCTTTTTATTCGAGTACCACTTACCCCCGCCTGAAATTCTTCTTGCCAATTCAAATGCGGCAGCTAACGTGGCTGCTTTATCCTTTCCTATTCCCGGATATTTTTGAAGTGCCGTTACTGAACGGGTTGCCAAAAGTGAAAGATTTTCGTTTTTGAGAACAATCTCCCGCGCGATATCAATAACCGATCTGCCTTTCAAACCGGTCCTTAACAGAATTGCCAACAATTCTGCGTCACTTAACGCAGCGGCTCCTCTTAGAATCAGTTTCTCACGTGGTCGGTCATCCTGTGGAAGTTCTTTGACCTTGTAAATGCTCCCCCCTTAAACAGAGTTAAAATCTTTCAATTTTTCCTTATAAAGAATATTACCGGGATCAAGATTAAGAGCCTTGTCAAAATAGCATTTCGCCTCTTTAATTTTCTTAACCTTTAATGAAACTACACCGAGCAAATAGAAGGTTTCCGCGTTAGGTCCCGTAAAATCGAGATACTCCTTCAACTTTCTTTCTGCTTTTTTATAATCTTCCATCTGAATTAAAATTTTGCCTGTCCATTTTATAATTTCGTTATTCGAGCTGTTCAATTCGCCGGCTCTTCTAACCTCCTCATAAGCATGGAATGACATCTCCTTGGCGTGATAAATTTTCGCGAGACAAAGATGTACTTCGCTATTATTATCATTATAATCTTTTGCGCTTTTAGCGTACCTTAGCGCTTTATCATTCGAATTCCTTCTGTATTCTATCTTGGCAAGCAATAAATAGGCTTCCTGCAGCAATACAGAATTCTGATTTTTATAAATATATTCGAGTAATAATGAAGAAGCCGCTTCATAATTTTTCAATTTATAGTTAGCAAGACCGATCATGTAATTGATATCGGGATGTTCCTTTACAGGAATATTTGTCAAAGTATCAATAGCCAGGCTATACTGACCATCCTGGATGAAAAAATGAGCGAGAAACTTAATTACCTCATAATCGGTGTCATGGCTCGAAGTATATTGCGTGAGTAGTTTTAACGCTGAATCAAGGTTATTCAGCCTTGAATATATGACGGAAAGTTTAAGTGTTGCGGTTCTGCAAAAATCCTCATCTCCAAGCAATGACTTGTACACCTGGAGCGCATGCAGAAACTTACCCTGTTTTTCATATTCGAAAGCGCTTTTAAGCTTACTTTCCTTGGTGATCATCTTATTCCCATTCAATGGTTGATGGTGGTTTTGAGCTTATATCGTAAGTAACTCTGTTTACACCTCTAACATTCCTGATGATTTTATTTGAAACAATTTCCAGAAAATCATAATCGAATCTGAACCAATCCGCGGTCATTCCATCGGTAGAAACGACTGCCCGTATAGCGATCACATTTTCATACGTTCTGAAATCGCCCATAACGCCAACAGTTCTCACAGGAAGCAGCACCGCAAATGCCTGCCAGATATCATCATAAATACCATGCGAAATAATTTCTTTAATATATATATCGTCAGCTTCCCGTAAAATGTTTAATCTTTCCTCGGTAATTTCACCCAATACCCTTACCGCAAGTCCGGGACCGGGGAAAGGATGACGCCTGATAAAGTCTGCCGGAATACCAAGCTCACGCCCGATTGCCCGCACTTCATCCTTAAAAAGTTCTCTGAATGGTTCAATAAGCTTGAGATTCATTTTTTCGGGTAAGCCGCCCACATTGTGGTGCGTTTTAATTGTGACAGAAACTCCCTTCACAGGCACTGATTCAATTACGTCGGGATATAATGTGCCCTGAACGAGGTATGCAGCGTCATCAAATTTTTTAGCTTCCTCTTCAAAGACATCGATAAATGTATTACCGATTATTTTTCGCTTTTTCTCAGGGTCAGCCACACCTTCAAGCCTGTCGAGGAATAATTTTGTGGCATCAACGTGAATGATATTCAGATTAAAATGATCATCGAACATTTTTACAATATCATTAGACTCATTTTTGCGCATAAGTCCGTTATCAACATGAATACATACCAGATTTTCACCAATGGCTTCATGGAGCAGAACCGCCGCAACGGAAGAATCCACCCCGCCGCTGAGCGCGCAAATCACTTTGGAATTTCCAACTTTTTCTTTTATCTCGGCAGTGGATTGAGTAATAAAGTTTTTAGGATTCCAGTTTCCGGTTAATCCGCAGATCGGGAACAGGAAATTGTTAACGATTTTTTTACCGTACTCCGAATGAATTACCTCGGGATGAAATTGAAGACCGAATATCTTCTGTTCCTCATTTTCAACAGCGCATATGGGGGAATTTGTAGTCCTCGCGGAAACCCTGAAATGGTCAGGCATTTTTGTTATATAATCACCATGACTCATCCATACAACCGAATTGTCAGGTACACCTTCAAATAATATGCTCTCGCCCAACAAATTGAGATTTGCTTTTCCGTACTCTCTGTCTTTTGCAGGTTCAACATTGCCATCAAACGCTCGCGCGACAAGCTGCATTCCATAACATATCCCCAGCACAGGTACACCAAGCTTAAATATTTCAGCATCAATAGCGGGCGCTCCTTCATCATAGACACTCATGGGTCCACCTGAAAGGATTATACCTTTGGGGTTATAAGACTTTATTTCTTCCAGGGAAAATGTGTGTGGATGGATTTCGCAATATACAAAATTCTCTCTGACTCTTCTCGCTATCAGCTGGGTGTACTGAGATCCGAAATCGAGTATCAGGATTGATTCGCCATGTTCCATATCAGTTTTTCAGCGGATTATACTCATCATTAACTACCCCGTAAAATTCCGGGTAATCCTTTTTCTGCAGCCGGCTTCCGCTAATTCCTTACTTTTACTTTCTTTACCAAGATAATAATTTATTTTATCAAGTGCTTCATTCCTTTGGGAATAGAGCACACAGACTGTTGACAAAGTCATTTCGTTCAAAAGTCCTCCTACGCCTGAGGCGCACAGGTTTGAAGGAGGTGGATTCCGACGAATGTCGGAAGGCGGAGGATGAATTATTGCATTTTTTGTGACTTTTGATCATCCCCCATCACAAAATCCGCCTGTGGCGGAGTGATCTCCCCCTTCGAAAGGGGGACTTGAAAATAAAAACCCAGGTTTTTCAACAATCTCACACTTTCTACAAATAGATAAGTTTTCCGGGAATATATGTTGCATAATATCCTGTAAAACAACTTTACGAGAGATTACTTGTACCCGGAAAACTGTAGCAGAATTTTGAAAACGTCTAATCCTGAATATCAATATATTAATAGATTTCCATTTTATCGCCTGGGCGAAGGTAATCTATCTAAAGTTTTTCAACACGCAGAAACCAAAAACTTTTATTACTGACCGATATGCTCCTTATAAGCATCCGCATCAAGAAGTTCATCCAGATGTGACATATCAGCTATTTCAACTTTGATCAACCAGCCATCACCATAGGGATCAGTATTAACCAACTGTGAATCATCAGCGAGTTTTTCGTTAATTTCTACAACTTTACCATTACAAGGAGCATAAAGATCGCTAACAGTTTTAACTGCTTCAATGGTACCAAAAGCTTCTTCTTTTACAATTTCTTCCAAATCTTCATCAATATCGACAAAAACTACATCACCCAATTCGCCTTGAGCGTAATCAGTAACACCGATAGTACCGACGTTACCTTCAATTTTAATCCATTCGTGATCTTTGGTGTACTTCAATTCTGCCGGGACGTTCATTTTATCCTCACCTTTTTAAAAAATGTTTATCTATAAAAGACGTATCGTAATTGCCATTTATAAAATCCTCGTTTTCAAGCACCTGCTTGTGAAACGGGATTGTAGTTTTTATTCCTTCAACCATAAATTCTTCAAAAGCGCGTTTAGCCCTTTTGATGGCATGCTCCCTGTCGGTTCCCCAAACTATTAATTTCGCGATTAAGCTATCGTAATACGGGGGTATGGTGTATTCATCATACACATGAGAGTCAACACGAACTCCGAAACCACCCGGGAAATGCAGATACTCTATCTTGCCCGGTGATGGTCTGAAATTATAATCCGGGTCTTCAGCGTTAATGCGGAATTCAAAACTGTGACCGTTAGGCTCATTAGGAGTATATTCGATCTCCTTGCCCGTAGCTACAAGTATCTGCTGCTTGATCAGATCAATACCTTGTATCATCTCGGTAACAGGATGTTCAACCTGAATACGGGTATTCATCTCGATAAAGTAAAAGTTCTGGTATTTATCGACCAAAAATTCGATTGTGCCCGCGCCTTCATAATTAACCGACATGGAACCTAAAACAGCGGCCTCGTTCATCTTACGACGGGTTTCTTCTGTGATAAATGAGGAAGGAGCCTCTTCAATAAGTTTCTGGTGACGGCGCTGAACAGTACAATCGCGTTCACCGTATGAGTAAACATTACCAAATACATCCCCCATCACCTGAATTTCAATATGGCGAGGGTTTTCTATATATTTTTCGAGATAAAGTTCAGGATTGCCGAATGCAGCACCCGCTTCATTTGACGCTGTTTGATACGCTTTTTTTAGTTCATCCGCTTTCCAGACGATGCGCATACCTTTTCCGCCACCGCCTGCAGAGGCTTTCAGCATTACGGGATAACCAATTTCCTCGGCTATTTTTAATGCCTCATCCTCATTCTTTAGCGCTCCTTCACTACCCGGAACAACGGGTACTCCGCACTCACGCATGGTAGATTTCGCAAGAGCTTTATCTCCCATTCTTGTAATCATATCGGGAGACGGACCAATAAACTTTATACCACTGTCAGCACAAATTTCTGAAAAATCAGCATTTTCAGCGAGAAAACCATAACCCGGATGGATCGCCTCGGCTCCGGTAATCTGCGCTGCTGAAATAATACTTGGTATTTTAAGATAACTTTCCTTACTGGATGGCGGACCAATACAAACTGCTTCGTCGGCAAGAACCACATGAAGGGCATCCTTGTCTGCTTCCGAGTAAACAGCGACAGTACGGATTCCCATTTCCTTACAGGTTCTTATTATCCTTAAAGCAATTTCACCTCTGTTTGCAATAAGAATTTTATTAAACAAAAATTCACCTCACCCGATATTATTTATTCTTTTTCGATGATAAACAGAGGTTGATTATATTCAACCGGTTTACCATTTTCAACAAGTATCTTAACTACTTTGCCGGCGACATCACTTTCAATTTCGTTCATAAGCTTCATAGCTTCAACGATACAAAGTACATTGCCGGATGATACTTTATCGCCAACCTGAATATAAGGATCAGCATCGGGAGAAGGCGCGCGATAAAATGTGCCAACTATCGGGGATTTAACTTCATAATGCTTATCATTGGCAGCAGGTGCTTCCTGTGCCGGTTTAGCGGATTCCTGATCCTTTTCAACCTGTTTTGCCGGGGTAGTCTGAACTGACGCGACTTCCTGTACAACCGGCTGAGTATATACCGGTGCTGAATTCGCCTGTCGTTTTGATATCCTTACCTTCAGATCACCTTCCTGAACTGAAAAATCGGTTATATCACTCGTTTCAACTACCTTGATAAGCTTTTTTAAAAGATTTATATCCATATAATTTTTCTCTAGTTTTTGGCTCTTTCTACATAAGCACCGGTACGTGTATCAATCTTGATCTTGTCGCCCTGATTTATAAACAGAGGTACATTGACAGTTGCACCGGTTTCCATTCTTGCCGGTTTTAAAGTGTTTGTTGCCGTATCACCTTTAAAGCCGGGTTCGGTTTCCGCTATTTCAAGGAAAACAAATATCGGCGCTTCAGCAGTAACAATCTGTTCCTGTTCATCTAACAGAAGCTCAACTTCATCACCTTCCTTGAGGAATTTATCCGCATCACCGAAAGTTTCCTGAGGTACGGTAAGCTGTTCGTAAGTATCATTATCCATAAGTACCATACCTACAGCTTCTCTATATAAAAATTGATATTTTCTTCTTTCAACTCTAACTATATCAACAGATTCGCCAGAACGAAAAGTATTATCAAGCACTCTTCCTGTACGCATATTTTTCAATGTTGTACGTACAAACGCGCCACCTTTGCCCGGTTTTACATGTTGAAATTCTGTAATTGTATATAAATCGTTTTTAAACTTAATAATAAGTCCATTTCTAAAATCTGAAGTATCGGCCATTACTCTCTCACTAATTGGATTTATAAAATAGTCAGCAGGTATATCAAAATCAAGAAACCGGGGTTAAATAGAGGAAGGGTCGTTTAATCAATTCACGACCCATGGTAAATTTTTATTCTAAACCTGACAAATATTTTTCTGCTTCTCTGGTTTCCTGAGCGGTTTTAAAGTCGCTTTGTAATTTTTTGTAAATTGTTTTTGCTTTTGTTGTATTACCGGCTTTATTATAATTAAGGGCAGCATGAAGATAGTAATAAGCGTTCATCGGGTTTTCAGAAGTTTTTTCTGCCGCGTCTTCAAATAATGAAGCTGCTTTTGCTACATCACCCTTCACTTCATGAATCACTGCCTCACCGGCAAGAGCTGTTGACGCGAAAAGAGGATCATTACCGGAATAATCTTCATAATATTCGAGAGCTTCATCATATTTACCGGCATAATATAATGCGTTTCCGGCGTAAACTTTAGCTATTTCACCCTGCTGTGTACCGCTGTATTCGTCAGCAATAAATCTGAAACCGGCAATTTCGGTTCCTTCACGACCATCCGCTGCTTCAACGTAAGAACCCTGGTCATACAATGGAAGTACTTTTGCTATCTCGGCAGCCGCTTCCTGATTCTGAGTCTCCATTCTTGTAATATAAAAACCCACCGCAACCACAATTACAGCAATCGCTCCCAAAACAATAAAGATCTGCTTCTGGTTCTCTTCAAAAAATTCTTTCGACTTATAATATCCTGTTACAACAGCATCTTCCTGTATCTCTTTTTTGCTTATTTTTTTTGGTTTCGCTACCACTCCAAGACCTCAATAATTTAACAAATTAAACATAATACAATTTCGTAATATAATGTTAAATAAATTACAAACCAACCCTTATATGATTGGAATAAATCCACGCTTTTCCCTCGAGAAAAACCTCAATACGGTACGCTCCGGGCTCTTTTACAAAAAATAGAGCGTCAACATTTTCCAGTTCATCAATTACTTCTCCGTTCCTGAGAAGTTTGATTTGGGCGCCATCTCCAGGCACAGAAACTCTCAATTTCACATCATCAGACAGAGGTACATCGTCACCCATCTGGAATATACCTTCCTCTGCTTCAGCAAAAAAACGAAAACCGAACGCATCGCCATGATAATAATTTGAAACAAAACAGCGTCCGTTTCTCAGGGAATCATAAAGAAGAGTCTTCGCGTTTTCTACATCTTCCTTCTTATCCCCCTTAACAATCTTCTTATCTGTGAGGATATGTGTACGCACCGATTTGAATAATACCTTGTAAGGAAATACTTCAACTTCAAAAAAGCCAATCAAATTTACTTTATGGGCATGCGCGTCAACACCGCCTATACCCACTATACGTCTTTTTTGAGCTATTTCATCCCATTTCGCCAGAGTTTCAGAAGGGGGACGATCGATTGATCTCAGGGGATGAATAAAATATTGAAATTTATTCTGCTCAGTCAATCCCTCCATCCACTCACTCATGTGATTCCAGATTTCTATACCTGTAAAATCATCGGTATCCCATTCAGTCCAGGGATAGGGAGGATGTTCCTCCATTGAGCTTCGTTTTTCATGCGGGTGAGCTAAAAATCCGATTCCACCCCGCTCCTTTACCAGCTTAACGTATTCTTTCGCCGGAAGTCTTGTGGAAATAGTTTCGTTTATACCAAGGGCAAGATAATGGTTCTGTATATGTTTATCATTTATTTCACACCCTACCAGCATCAGGGTATCACCATACCAGCCTTCATACCCCTCATCCAGAGCACGCAGGGTATTATGATCGGTGAGAATGATATAATCCAGATTTACTTCATCGGCATAGCCGGCAATCTCTTTTGGATCACCGGAACCATCTGAAAAGAAGGAATGTATGTGTAAGGCACCTGAATATTCAAACATCAATAATCTTCTGCCTTACTAACCATTTATCTCGAAAAGGGTTGAATAATGTGTAGATTGCTGCTTTATAAGCTCGGATAGTTGTGTCATAAGAATATCCACGCGCTCATCGGAATAATCATCAAAATTCTCATATGCTTCTTCACTTTCGAACATGTAAATCTCTTCATAACTCGTATCTTTGTTTTTCTGCTTGTAAGCCGAATAACTCTCCAATCCGTCAGCCTTCACCAAATTTTTCAACTCTTTGATAATTCTTTGATATTCCCCTTTTTTCTCCGGAATGATATCATATCTGATCGAAAAAATCACTCTTCCCATCTAAATCCTCTATAATATTATTTTTTAAAATTTCTCCGCTAAAAACTTTTTTTGCGGGACCCGTTAACGCTATGTCGCAATACCCGTCAGCATCCGTAGCAAAATTTACTTTCAATCTGGCACCGCTTCTTACAACCAGATTCACCATCTCGCCCGATTTTTCAAGTGAATGCAATATTAAAGCAGCAGCAGTTGAACCGGTTCCGCAAGCAAGGGTTTCATTCTCAACCCCGCGCTCGTAGGTTCTTATATATAATAAATCATTTTTTAATTCTACAAAATTTACATTTACACCGGCAGGACTAAACTCCTTATGATATCTCAATTTTTTACCCAATTCTCTCACGGGAACCAGATCAAGCGAATCATAAACGTTAAGGTTTTTCTCTCCGCGGTATTTTATATCCTCAACAAAAATCACCAGATGTGGTGACCCGGTGTCGGCAAACGATCCTGTAAGCCTGTAATCGTCAACAATAAGGGAAATATCGTTTCGAATTTCCTTTACAGGCTGTAAATCAAACTTAACAATACCATCATTAAAAGTTTCACCGCTGTAGGTTATTCCTCCGCAAAGAAAAGTTGTATTCTTAACAAAATACTCCCTGCTTCCGGCATAGCTTATGGCGCAGCGCGCACCATTACCGCAAAGTGTACCTGTTGAACCATCCGCGTTGTAATACTCCATGGAAAAATCTTTTTCACTGGCAGGGTCGATTAAAAGCAAACCATCACCACCAACCCCAAAACGCCTGTTACACAAACTTCTCACCAACCCGGGTGTAATTTGCAATTCAGACTGATTCGCTCTGTCAAGGAGAACAAAATCGTTTCCGGCACCAGTATATTTTTCGAATGAAATTTTTTCCATAACAAATACCAATTTAGCTTATAATAAAAAGCTATGCAATAAAAAATAGCATAGCGGCTTATAATAAAAAGTCTTATCTTTTTTTTAGGGTTGAAATTTTAATTTTTTCTTCACATCACAAAATTATCAGAGGTACTATAAATAAGAGATTACATTTTTATGTACTAATTGCAATTTCGTTGCTTATACTTGGATGCAACTCAAAGAAAGAACCAACCGAGAATAAAAACATTAGTATAATCTACGCAAATTGGGCAGGCACAGTTGCCCTTACTAATGTGACCAAAGTGGTTCTCGAACAAAAACTCGGTTACAATGTTAGACTCACCGAGGCTACAGTTAATGATATATATCCTGCCCTGGCAAGAGGTGAATACGATTTTTTCATGGGTGCATGGCTTCCTAAAACACATGAACGATATCTGTATCACTATGATTACAAAATCAGAAATGTCGGGCCAAATTATCATGGTGCCCAAACCGGGTTGGCAGTCCCCGATTATGTTCCGGTTCAATCTATAACCGAACTTAATGATAACATTGATAAGTTTGGCGGCAAAATTACCGGTATTGAAGATGGGGCAGGCGTTGTCAACAATACTGAAGAAGCCAAAAGAGTTTACCAACTTGATTTCAGTATAAACACAAGCAGCACGCAATCTATGCTTCAGCAGCTCGATGACGCTGTTAAAAGAAACGAATGGATTGTTGTAACGGGATGGAGACCTCACTGGATGTTTTCGAGGTACAACCTTAAATTCCTTGACGATCCGCAACAAATCTATGGAACAGTTGAATCAATCAATACAATCGCAAGGAAAGATCTCAGAAAAAGCAATCCACAGCTATACAAATTTTTAAGAAAAGTTAACCTCACTCATGTTGAGATGGAGAGTTTAATAGATGATATAAATTATCTGCCGGGAAATCCTTACCAGGCGGCTAAAAACTGGGCAGAAAAAAACAACGACGTGGTCAGTAAATGGCTACCCGATCAGGATTGAGATTAACCTTGGGTATTCGGGATTATTTATGTGATAATAAATAATCCCGAAATGTTGAATAATTAGCGGCTAGCGGTACAACCTTTTTTTTCTTTGAAGTAATGGCATTCAATCCCTCCGGTAGTTCAATTTTCATGTTAAGGATCCCTTCTATTGTTCCCCCGAACTTCGCGGGGTGTGCCGTACCGAGTATAACTCCGGATTTTGCTTCCTTCGCTGCCAGATATCCTACCGCTCCATGAGGATCAATGATATATCCCGATTTTTCATATACCTCACCGATAGCTTCCATTGTACTATTATCCGAAAATGTGAATGAAGTGATATCCTTTATCATTTCAGCATGACTTTCATCATACATTTTCATCAACCGCTCAAAATTGCTGGGGTTACCAACATCCATTGCATTGCTTATCGTTCTTTCTGATAATCCAGGTTTAAATTCACCATTGTTAATGTATTTGGTAAAAACATCATTTTTATTGGTCGCACTAATAAACCCCTTAACCGGTAACCCCATTTTTTTTGCCATAATCCCGGCTGTAAGATTTCCCAGATTACCTGATGGAACGGAAAATCTAACCCCGGCACTATTGCCAATCTGATTGATCGCGCTAAAATAGTATAAACTCTGCGGTAATAAACGCGCAATATTAATTGAGTTTGCCGAAGAGATATTAAGTTTTTCTCTCACTTCAGTATCGTTGAATGCCTGCTTTACCAATTTCTGGCAATCATCAAAACTGCCATCTACTTCAATTGCGGTTACATTTCCACCATAGGTCGTGAGTTGTTTCTCCTGCAGTTCCGAGACTCTGCCGGAGGGATACAACAAATGCACCCTGATACCTTCAACATTATAAAACCCGTTTGCCACAGCGCTACCGGTATCCCCGGAAGTAGCTACCAGTATATGTAATTCCTTCTCATAATCTTTAACAAAATAGCCAAGTACCCGCGCCATAAATCTTGCGCCAAAATCCTTGAATGCAAAGGTGGGTCCGTGAAATAATTCGAGGATGTAGTAATTATCGTAAAGGTGTTTGACAGGGGCTGGAAAATTGAAGGCATCTTTTACAATATCACCAAATTTAGCTTCCGGTATTTCATCTCCTATATAATCTTTCAGTACCTCTAAACCAATTTCAGCCAGACTTTTATGTTTGGCAGAGTCTTGAAATGACGCATCAAGCTTGGGGATAAATTCCGGCATATAAAGTCCGCCATCATCAGCAAGACCTCTCACAACAGCATCCCTGAAAGTGTAATGCCTGGCTCTATTTCTGGTTGAGTAATATTTCATCATTCTATTACTTTTGGACCAAGATTATTGATTTTTGAAACATAAGTCTGAACACCGTAACCCTGTTCATCAACAAATTCACCCAAAACACTCGCCAGTTTTTCTGCTTTTTTCCGTGAATTGCTGAAACAAAATAACGATGGACCTGATCCGCTGATATTACAATTTATCGCACCGGCGGACGCAGCTTTTTTCTTCAGTTTATCGTAGAAAGGTAAAAGTCCCGCACGATAGGGTTCAGCAACCCTGTCAACGAGAGAACGCCCGATCAAATCAGAATTCCCGGATGATAATCCCGCGATTAAAGCGGCTGCGTTTCCTGATTGAGCAATTACATCTTTCATTGTGAATGTTGTTGGCAAAATTTGTCTTGCTTCACTGGTTTTAATTTCAATATCGGGATAGATTATCGTGCAATGCAATTTTTCCGGAACCGGAATTCTAATTATATCGACAGGATCGTAATCACGAATCAGCAGGAATCCGCCAAAAAGTGACGGCGCAACGTTATCCGCATGAATTGCGCCACTGGCTAACGCTTCACCTGCCAAAGCAAAGGGCAGAAGTTTTTCTGCTGACAGATTCAGATCAAGCAGAATATTCACCGCAAATACTCCGGCGACCGCGCTTGCGGCAGAAGAACCGAGTCCGCTCCCGATACCCATCTTTTTGTGAATTGCTACATCAATCCCCTGCTTGATTTTCATCTCGTCACATAAAGCTTTAATCGCAACCGTTGCGGTATTGTTTTCGGTCTCACGGGAAAGTTTGCCGTTGTCACCGGTAATATCGGTTATAACAATTTTGCCTGAATCGTTTGTTGAAACGACGACCTCGTCACCCGGTTCATCAAGCGCAAACCCCATTATATCAAATCCGGGACCCACATTACTCACCGAGGCAGGAGCAAATACTTTTATACTTTTTCTATTCATTTGTCTTTAATAATAAATCGGTCAAATTTGATGTTGAAGATATGGTATCAGGTTTTGATAAGCAATTACTAAAAAGGGGGACAGGCAGCAGTATAACAGATTATGTTTATATATTCATATATGTAATGGGGCTTGACAAATTATTTAAGATACGGTATAAATCCGCGTGATCAGGATATAAAAATTGGCACAAAAAAACCCCTGAAAGCTTAGCAATCAGGGGTTTTTAAGTTATATTTTTCTAACTCAGGTTGTTCCGCTCAGCCCTTCGAGAGCCTCAGGGACCTCGCCATCTTTCTGGTAGCTGAGCTATTCGAACCTTATTTCAACAGCATCATTTTGGCGGTTTTGCTAAAATCACCTGCTCTTAATGAGTAAAGATAAACACCTGAGCTAAGATTATTTGCGTTAAATTCCACCTGATGATTTCCGGCTTCAAGAGTTGAATTAACCAAAGTAGCAACTTTCTGACCCAACAGGTTATATACTTCAAGTACTACATCCGATTTAACAGGAATAGCAAATTTGATTGAAGTTGCAGGGTTGAAAGGATTCGGATAATTCTGCTCTAACGCATATGAAGTTACCTCAAGTGATTCAAGAACTCTGAAACTTGTAACATTCTCATCAGTAATGGTTACACTATTTCCATCTGCCAATGTTTCCTGTACACTTGAACCATTTGACAGGTAAACAATTGTAAGATCACCGTTATTAGCCGAGATTGTTACCGGATAATCTAATGTTGAGATATTTACAACATTCTCTGTACCGGCAGATTCAACATAATTGCCGGATTTAAATCTTACATCGAAAGCTCCCGCAGGTGGTGCCGGAGGAAGACCGTAAGTTCCCGCGGAAATATTTTGCGCCAGATAAAGATTAAAACTGTTATAAGCATTATCACTTACGGTTAGTTTTGTCCAGTTGCTGTTAACCTGTGGCAGTACAACAGGAGATTTTTTTGATGGTGCTGTATTATGTAAAATCATACCGGGGGCAGAAGTTTTAATCCAGTATCCTTTACCGGGCATTAGCATATCTGTGCTGGTATAAGATCCATCGAAGCCAAAGAAACTGGAAGCAAATATTCCTGCAGGTTCGGTGACTAAATCAGCCACAGCAACTTCCTGATCATACACACCAAAAATATTCCAGCCTTCCGCAAGAGGTATATCATCTGTTACAGGGGCACCCTGATGAGCTATCATTTCAGGAGCGTCAAATTTCAACCAGTACCCTGCGCCATTTTCAAGAGTCTCAGCTACCTGATAACCATCGTTAAATAAAAACGCGTTTGATACTGATGTCGGGAAGAGAACATCTTTTGTCATGTCAGATGCCATAACAGGAACTGAAATGAGGTTCCAGCCTCCATCGACATTAACTTCAGACATGATAGAAGTTGTATATTTAACCAAAAGAGTTGTAATTGAAGTATTTGTTACTTCCAGACTGTTTTGCGCTTTCATGTCAATATCGACAAGGCTTCCGCCAAACGGGTCCACTATTCTGAACTGTCCATCTGGCAAACTTGCAGAATCCCAACTCAGTGTCATTGGAAAACCACCGTTTCCTGGCTGGAAGTATAGTTCCCACTCGGTCATATCAGCTTCAGGGCGTATATCAATAAGTGAAGATACCGGAGGAGAAACTGGAAGAACAAAACGTGTATCGAATGCCCCTGCAGGAGGAAGAGGAGGTAATTCTTCTTCACCCAGCATAACATCAACACCTTCGGTAGCATTCGGATGCGCTCCAAATGTAACAACATCGCTATTTTCGATACCACCGGCATCCATTACATCTAAATCAACCAACCATCCTGCCTGACCATTATGGAAATAAACATTATCAACAAAAACTGTATTCGGTTCACCGGCTATGATGAGCTGTGCAAGGTGTTCGGTTGATAGTAAATTCGTAAAATCAGAAAGCGGTAAATCCATTGAAATCCACTGTTCGGTAACCATTGCGGGAAATGTTAAATCATTAAAGAAAAGGGCATGTTCGGAGTCATCACCATTGCCATATACCCCGTCGGCTCCAAAATCAACAAGTTTAACCTCGAAATTCGCGGGATCATTTACCGGATCAGGTGTCCATATATCCATGTGGAAATGTGTCATCGCCGAAGCGTCAATTGTTTCGGATGTAAACTCAATACCGGCATACGAGAGGTTTGTATATTTCTTCATATAGTTACCCATTACCGAATCATCAGTAACATCGGCAAGATCCCATACTGCAGACCATGTATCCACATAAACATCTTCATACACGTCACTGAAAAGAGAAATTACATTTGACTGGTGATAGGTCGGGGCAGGGGCAGGCATTTCCGGTCCGACATCACTGATAATTTGTTCCGAGAAAGTAATATTATCAAAATAAACTACGTTCTCTTCGCTTCTCTCTGTAAAATCGGGGAAAACCGCAAGAAGATTATTAGTCTCACCAATTTTACCTGAAAAATCAAAAGTCAGTTCTTCCCACTGATTTACCAAAGTATTGGCTACTTTAATGTCACCTGAAGACGCGCCGTCATATTCAAATTTTATACCGACATCACTAATAACAGATTTCCATACCATAATTTTTATGGTGCAGTTAGTTTCGTCAAAGGTGAACTCACCGATACCGGATGTCAATGTACCAGCCCATGGCATTCCCGTAGCGCGCGCTGTAAATTTCGCTACCATTTCTGAAGGATTGGCACCTGTCATATCAGGGTTTTCAATTACTTCCAATGGAGGATTATCATCATTTTCGAAAGTCTCCCATGTCCAATCAGAACCTGTACCGCCCGGTTCAAAATTTATTGGGGCATTTTGCGCAAAAAGAGTCATTGAAAGGGTTAAAAGGCAAATGATTGCCAAATTGTAAAACAATTTTTGTTTCATATTGCGATCTCCGTATTTTTTAAGCATGGTTTATTTCTACTACGACCTGGTTGGGGTCAATAAGACTAATAATCCGCAATAAGGGACGTTGAATTATTTAATCTTTAAGTAGATAATACAAATTCCATACCGAAAAAACAATAACTTTGTTCTGTGAAAAAACAAAGTTTTTAAAGATACTCATTATTTGGATTATTACTTTAATAACAGGGGTTATGAAATTGATAAGAAATGGTGGCGGTGGCGGGAGTCGAACCCGCGAACTTCTTCATTTAAAATCGGTTATTAAACATCTGCTAAAGAATAATTTCATTAAAGATCAGCTTAAAAATTCCTGTAACTTATAATAAGCTTCTTTATGTCTTTCAGCATCCATTCTTTCCAGATTCAATTGCTTCCATTTTACTGCGGGGAGTTGATCAATCCCATCTAATCCGAGTAAATTCCAATTAGGGTCTTTCCTCTTAAAGGATAACAAAAAGTGCTTCTCCTCATCTTTAAGAGAAGACATCACAGTTTCTTTTAGTGTCGCAAATGTTTTGTTTAAATCTTTCAACTGAATATCCTCTTTGGTCATTCCGCGAAACTCCTGCTCATAGATATTGGTAATATCAATAGTGTTAGGATTAAGTAATTCCAGTATTGGGCGACCATGGCTGATTAGATAAACAATAAATGCTTTCCTGATTGCATCGGTAAATCCTCATTGACCAATAGCAAGTTCACATCAAATAAATCTCTCGGGTGCTGCCTGTCTAAAGCTGCGCAGATTTTGCCACCATATAAATCTGGTATAGATAAACATTTGGTTTTATATGATAGCTCAAATACTTCTTCAGCCTTTCTGCATAGTGCCCATTTGCTCTGGTTCAAAGACTGATCCTCTGATGACCGTATTGACCTCAATTTTTATTGTAGCATTCACAGTAGTTACTAGAAGACCACTTAAATTTTCCGAATTCCCCAACATACGATCAGCAATCTGCAAATTTTCAAAACACTTACTAATATCCTTCCTAATTTTCTTCAGTTTATTTGTAAGATCAGCTAGTGTTTCGTCTCTCTCTTTTAGAGGAAGATAAACCAAATCAATATCTATGGAAAAACGTGGAAAATCCCGAACAAAAAAGTTAATTGCGGTTCCACCTTTTAACGCAAATTCATCATGTCTGTTGATAACAGGAAGTACTCGAAGCAATAGTTCAACTTGTTTGTAATAAATACTATCCTTCATAATCTCTAGGCACTGTTATTCTGTATTTTTTATCAAATGTTCCGTTCCTCACTACCATTCTTTCCCCTTTTCCGAAGTCTATCCGGGTTAAGTCAAGCTCTTTCGCCCAAGTGTGATTTACTTTTTCCGCCATCCACATAAATATACGTTTGACCTTTACCGAGTTACAGTTTTGAAGCAGATATTGCACCTTATTAGGTCTGAGTGTCATAAGATTTTCCATTATCTTCAGTGCCTCATCAAATGTCTGACCCTTCGGTATCTCAAATAGCATTTCCAGAACCGCCAATTCAGGTATGGAGATTTTGAGTTCAATTCCCTCTATCTTTATATTTGTATATAATCCTTCATCTTCATAATTAAACAGTTTAGTTTGAGTATATTTTATGGATCTACTCCACTCCTGATTGTTAAACCATGCTGGCAGGCTTTCCTTGTAGCTCCCAAATAATTTTATTGTTTGTCCATTCTGTCTGAGGTAATGACCATATCCCTTTAATTCCAATGCACTTTTACTACCCGGATGTATATTACTTAACTTCTGCTTTTGAAGTGCCTCTATGCCGCTGTACCAGCCTACCTCATCCCCGGATAATTTGTAGGCTCCATATCCAAGAGATTCGAGCCAATTACTGTTTTTATATTTTTTGATGAGCTCTCGTTGATACCCGTTGCTTTGCAGATGAGAGGATAACTTTATAGTTCCCCTTCTCCATTCTTTGATTAACCTTTTTATTTTATTCATAAAACAAGCACTCTGGGTTCACATTTATAATATATTATAAAATTACAATGAGAATCACTTTGTTATTATACTTAAATGTTAACCAGAAGTCAACATTTGCAATATATTACAAAATAATATTATGAGGTAATTTGTTGGAACTGAAATATGCAAAGCAATGAATACAAAACAGGTGGCAATAAAACGGGATAGAAAGGCTTATCACCGCGATTTTTTATGGGACTTCATCAAAATGAAGCTTATGGGGTGGCAGGGTTGGTATTTTCAATTTTTCAGGTGATGTCAATCGTAGCAAACGGCAGATAGAAAATTATTTCGCAGAACGAGGAGGTCTCAAAAAACATCCCCGATTTTCTGTAAACAACCATAACCTGGTACTTGACTAAAAAAATGCTATTGTATATTTTGCGATTGGGCATTTCATAAAACTATTAATTCCTCACCCCTCATAAAACATATGGTCATAAAAGGATATCGGGGTATCGTCATATTCGCAAGCAAAAGTATAGTTTGAAAATTTGAAATTCCCGCTGTTTTAGATCTTCTTATAAAAGGACAATTATGAAAAAATTCATTTTATTCTTTGCCATTTTCCTTACCAGTTGCATCATAGCCAGACAAGAATTGCCTGATGAATATTTACTTATTAAAAAGTCTATAACAGAGTTAAATGCGTCAAATAGTTTATTACAATCTGGTAGTTCCGCTCGCAATTCTTCTAATGTTTTAGAATTTCAACTTGAAACAAGAAATACAAAATACTATTTAGGTGAGTATATACCTTTGAAAATAAACATAAATAATCAAGGTGGTAATGAATTGGGAATCTCAGGGATAAACCTCATCTTGGAAAATAAAAACTCGGGGAAAATTGAAACTCAGGGATTACCAAATAGGGGTCAATCTGAGATGGTTATTCTTCCTGGTGAAAATTATCTGGAGATTATTCTTAATACAACAATCACATTTAGGTACTATTCTGAATATCGTTGGCCAATTGTCCCGGTTGGTGACTACCATCTATATTTGATACAAAATGGTGAAAAAATTAGCAATAGTGTCGATCTAACAGTGCTTCCTATTAAAGAGAAAAATATTAATGCCTTCGAAGCTTTAAATCTAAGTACGTTAACATACTTAGCGGACACAAAAATTTGTCTTCAAGCCTATGATGGTCTCAAACAGTATGAAAATTCAATTTTCCAATACGAACACTATATAAGAGCTATAAATAATTTTGTAATCCCGGTTGCGACGACGGTTCATGATCATAAGGAGTTTGTTGAATCAGCAAAAGCTATCCTAAAAAAATATTTAGAACTAAGAGAGTTCGATAACTACGCATACGATCAGCTTTTACGAATACGGGCAATGAACATGAACTTTGAAAATGATTTTTTAGATTCAATTGTTGCTGAATATGAAAAAAGAAAGGAATTGTCAAAGTATTCCGGCAATAGAATAGTTTACAGATTCAAGGATTAAAAGAGAAGTTAATTATTGAAAATCAGGAATACGAGTTTACTATCTTTAAAAAAGTAAATTCTTAACACCCCTGATAAAACAATTTATCATAAGACAATAGTGTTTAATACCACAGATTTTGAACTTGTTTGGTGTGAATTTTGTGAGAGACCGCTCTGAGTCCCTGCTAAAAAAGGAACTTTGTGGAGGTGGCGGGAGTCCCCCCTATAATATTTTATTGTCTTTCTATGTCCATCCGAATTCGTTGAAGATGATTTAAAGTATTTTATTACAATAGCTTACAAATTTTTTCAAATTTTTCACAATCTATTATTATCTGAATAAGATCGTTTATTATAGCATTAATTTGTGAGAATATTGTGAGAATAATTGAATAATTTTTTTTAAAAAGCGTATTTTCTAATTGAGAATTGTAAGGACATTATTTATGAATATTAGATTTTATCTTGAGAGAAAAGAAAGTCAATCTGGGCAAAAAACAATTTGGTGTTACGTGAGAGAAAAGGAAAAAACCATCTACCTAAATACCAAAGAAAAAATTGAACCGGAGTATTGGAATAATAAATTAAAACGAGCTGATCACAAGAAAACCAAGAGCAAAGTTATTAAAGGAAGGTTACAAGGATTAAACAATTTTCTAAATCAATATGAAAGTAAAATATTAGATGTAATAAGAAATGTTAGAATCAAAAAAATTGATTCTGGTTTTAACGAAATTTCTGCTGAAATTAAGAAAACTTTTTCCGACAAAACAAGAAATTTCTTTGATGATTTTGATGATTTCATTGCAGCAAAAGCTACCCTAGTTTCTATAAGTACAATAAGAAAGTACAAGCAAACTAAAAATCATCTCAAATCTTTTCAAGAAGATACCGGCTATAAAATTAATTATTCGAATATTAATGCACTATTTATTGACAAATTCTATCCCTATTTAATTGAAGAAAAGAAATTTATTGATAACACGGTTAATAAAACCATTAGTTTCTTGAAAGTTTTTATGAATTGGGCAATCGAGCGAAAACTCACGAAGAATACTGATTTTAGATCTTTCAAAATTAGATACAACAAGAATGAAATAATCTATTTAACAGAAAATGAACTGATGACCTTATTCGAACTTAAGCTTACTAATGAAAGGCTAGATCGAGTACGGGATGTGTTTTGTTTTCAATGTTTTACTGGGCAAAGATATTCAGATGTTGAAAAAATAGACTTCTCTGATATTAATAACGGAATTTGGAAATTCAGAGCTGTGAAAACCGGGGATGTTTTAGAGGTTCCTTTAAACCATTATGCCCTTTCTATTCTGGCAAAGTATAATGACTGGAAATCCCCTTTACCAATTATCAGCAATCAAAAAATGAATGAGTATATAAAGGAGCTTTGTGAAATTGCCAAAATAAACACTCCGGTTAAAGTGACTAAAGTTGTAGCAAATAAAAGTGTCGAAAAAATCCAGCCTAAATTCAAACTCATCGGCACTCATACGGCACGCAGAACATTTATTTCATTATCGTTAAAAAACGGAATGAAGCCAGACTATATAATGAAAGTAGTAGGTCACTCTGACTATAGAATGATGAAAAGATATTTGGCAATAGACAATTTTGAGGTAAGAAATGAAATGGACAAAGCTTGGGGAAGTTCACTTAGATTAGTTAAGAAAAATTAGATAATATTTAAATGTAGTATAAATAGTTTTGTGTAATTGGTTAAAAAAGGACTTAAGATTGATCGGAGTAAAGTTTAGTGTTACGAAACTTAGTTTCTGTAAAAATCGATTTGTCTCAAGCGGTAAAATTTCACAAATTCTTTAGTCACCGATAGAACCACAAAGGAGAAATTAAGATAACCGTTCCCCTAGACCGTAACAGTGATTTTGATTACATAATTTTTAAAAAGTAAGAAAAGACTATCGGTCTGAACGAAGATAGAATAATCTCTATGCTCTCTTCCGGTGGGTAAATACTCGATAGGATTGACCACCCGAGATATTCAAACCCATCATTCTTAACTCTACCGAGTAGATAAATGTCCAACTCCGGCATTTTACATAACCGGTAAGATCATTCACCTAATCGAAGAATGGCAGACAGCCCATTGGAAAAGAAATACCTAATTTTTTTCTTCGATGCAATTCATTACAAAATCCGTGATGAAGCTCGAAAAATCACCTCTAAGGCAACCTAAACGTGTCTGGAGATATTTAAGGACATAGGGATTTACTTGGTCTGTGGATCAGAGAAGTCGAAGGAGTTATTTTTTGACTGATCGTCCTAACGTAAGAACCGAGGAGTCGAATATATTTTCATTTTCTACATAGACGAACTCAAACGGATCCTGGAAACTATAAATTCTATTTTTCCACCAACTTTGTACTACTCACCTAATAAGGGATACTATTAAATAGTTTGTTTCAAAAGATCAGAAGAAAATAATGAAGGAAATAAAAGTAATTCACAAAGCCCTAACCGATGAAGCAGCTATACAAAATCTGGATCAACTCGAAGAAAACTGGGGGAATAAATATTCTTTGGTTGTGAGATCATGTAGAAACATCTGGGATAATCTTGCTACATTTTTCAAATATCCCGCAGAAATATGTACCTTTATTTTCATCACCAATGCCTTCGAAGCACTTCATCGGCAGTTTAGAAAGGTAACAGAATCAGAATCTCTTTTTCTCACTGATGATGCTTTAAAGAAAATGCTCTTTTTATATTATAGAGATTTATAAAAATTTTGGACAGTGCCAATTAGAAATTGTGCTGTTGTACTTTCAATTTATTCGATAAATTTTAAGGACATATTTGATGATTTTACTTAAACAAAAAAATCATTTGTACAAATTATTTTAGAGGTTCGCTACGTATAAATAATAATTTATGAAAAACTCATTCGCCTCACCACAACAATGATGAGCCCCATTGCCATGACTAGAATACCAATCCAAACTAAACTTATGAACGGTTTTTCACTAATCCTCACAGTTAAAACATCATTTGTGAAACTGGCAAATTGGTTATTGTTATCGATACTGATTTGAATACTACCGGCTACATCAAAACTTACTATTTCAAAGGAAATTTTTGTTTTCTCATCATACACATGTTTATTAACTCCTTGAACAAGAATAACATCAGTCTGTTTTGAGTATTCGCCTTTATCAATTGTAATTATTGCATGTATATCAAACTGTTCACCATCCATCATTTTCTGCATTGCATCTTCCGGAAGATCAAATTTTTCGAAAGTTACAGTTACTTCTCCAATTTGGTGAGGCATACCCTTTCTTAATAATACTGTTTCTCGATTTGCAGAATTACCCGGTTCAAATGATAACGGTTCGATGTAAATATCTTTTATAAATCCCGTTAATATATATGGTTCGCGCATTAAACTATTATTATACTCAGCGATATACATTACCGGTTTTGCAGTTTTAAAACCGGACTCTTCTTTAATCTTAATATCAAAAGCATATTTCTTTCCATCTTCTATAGGACTATAGCCGTTAAACGAAATTGAATTTCCGGCAAATGAATATACTTGTTCTTTTTCTAGTTCCATTTCTTTTTCATAACTTAAAAGAGCACTTATCACTACACCAATTAAGAAGACTCCAAAACCGAGATGTGTAATATGACCACCCATTAATTTTAGATTTTTGGATTGGAACATGAATTCAATATTCGCGATAATAGTAAATACTGAAGAAAATAGAAGTAAAACATAAAGAAATTCCGTTATACCTGTCAGAAATACAATTATGGCAACACCAAGAGATGTAATAAGCACTGTTACAATCGTTCTTTTGAAAAATTGTATCAAGTCATTTGATCGCCAGTTGAGATAAAGTGAAAGAGGAATCAATGCACTCATCAGAATTACGAGAGGTAGATTCATTATTGTGTAAAATTCTATTTCAACAGTTTGTCCGAAAATCGGCGCCGACGTTCCAACAAGTATCGCAACTGCCGATGCAATCAAAAGCATGGAGCCATAAAACAAACCGATCTCTCTTGAAAATAATTTATGATCGCTTATCTCCGGAGGTTCAATTTCGCTTCTTCTATAATAAACTAATCCAATTATCGCGAGTGTGAAAAGAATTAGGAAACCAAAAAGGACATTGTAAATAAACGTACCGGGATCGGAAAATGAGTGAACGGAAGTACCGGATAATATTCCGCTTCTAGTTAGAAATGTACTATATACAACAAGAACAAAAGTAAAACCGGCAAGAAGTAAATTAGTTTTTACAAAACTTCCCGGTTTATTTTCGCTCTTGGATTTTTTCTGAATTATCATTGTATGAAGAAGTGCTACACTTACAATCCATGGAACAAGACTCGAATTTTCCACAGGGTCCCATGCCCAGTAACCGCCCCAGCCAAGTACACCGTAAGCCCAATAACCGCCGATTATAATTCCGAGACCCAGAACTAATATAGTTGCAATTACCCATGGCAACGCATTGTTTATCCATTTTTGATATTCGTTTTTTATTAATGAAGATACAGCATATGCAAACGGAACTCCGGCAAGCGCAAATCCGAGAAAAAGTATTGGTGGATGTATCTGCATCCAAAAGCTTTCCAGCATAGGGTTCAATCCTTTACCTTGGACAATCAGTTGATTTATTTGGATTCCACTGTATTCAATCGCCCTAATAAGTTCTTCACCAACTTTGAGAACTGTTCGTTGGTTCTCCGTATCATTAAGCAGAAAGTTCTTTAAAGCAGGTGAATTGAGTAATGTTGAAGATAAATACTTTGTATCTATGTACGATGTACTGCTCCAAATATATGCGAAGGGATCTTTTATTAACGGACTTATCATAACAAGAATAAAAGTTACGGTCGGAATAAAACCGAGCATAAGTGTTGATTCGTTAGAACCGGATTTTTGACTGTGTGACATCAGAGTTAGTCCGATTATAACACCAAACAATGCCCATAGTAAGAAACTTCCCTGCTGCCCGGCAAAAAATGTTGAAAGCAGAAGTCCGAATGACAAATCACTGCTGCTGTAACTAAATACATAATCGTACTGGTATTGGTGGGTAATAATTAAGTAAAGAAGAATCACCGAAGCAACAATTACAGATATTGACATTGCATGGTACCCGATGCGTGCTTTCTGAAGTGTGTGTTCTCCTTTGTAGCTTCGATAGTAATTATAAAAACTATAGAAAGAAGCCAAGAGCGCTATAACTATAAAAATACTGCCTAACATAATTTTTTCCTTAAATTCAGTCGAATAACAATTGGATTAAAAGAACAGACAAACCGGCGCTGCAACTAAACTGCTTTGTTTTCATGTAACCGCGAAGCAGTGTAACCGGTTTGGTTTATAATCTTACCATCCGATAGTTCAATACTACTATCACCATACTTTGCATAATCTTTGTTGTGGGTTACCATAACAATAGATTTACCAAAGCTTTTCAAATCGAAAAATATTTTCATAATTGCCGCACTCGTTTCGGTGTCCAAATTTCCGGTTGGTTCATCGGCAAGAATAATAAGCGGATCGTTAATTAATGCCCGTGCAATTGCAACACGCTGCTGTTCACCCCCGCTTAGCTCTGTCATCAATCTTTTTGACTTGCCCGCCAAACCTACCGATGCCAGACACTTTTCAGCCAAACTCTTCTGAGCCTTATCTTTTATCTTGGTTATTGATAACGGCAGAAGAATATTCTCTTCTACGGTTAGATAATTAACAAGTTGAAATGATTGGAAAACGAATCCGATGTATTCATGTCTGAACCTTGCAAGCTGTTTGGATGAAAGACTGTAAATATCAAGATCATCAACAATTATGGAACCTGAGGTTGGTTTACTTAAGCCGCCAAGAATTGTTAAAAGTGTGCTTTTACCGGAGCCGGACTGACCAATAATAGTAAGGAATTCATTATCCTCAATTTCCAGCGAGATATTGTTTACAGCAAGAACTCTTTCGCTGCCCGAGTAATATTCTTTAGTGAGTTCATTTATTTTGATCATGAATTTATAATCCTATTTTTATATTGCTCTGAATGCCACGGTGGGATCCATCCTGGTAGCTCTAATTGCTGGGTATATACCTGCAATTATTCCAACCACAACTGATATGCCGACCGCTAACGGTAAATAAATAAAATCGAACGCATTGGAGGAGTTGCCTTCCATCGTAAGGAAAGGTGTAATTATTGAAGTGGCAGGCATGCTTATGAGATAACCGACAAAACCCGATACAATACTTATGAATGCAACTTCGTAAACAATAACTTTTAATATATGTGAATCTCTAAAACCAATTGCTTTTAAAATTCCGATCTCTTTCGTGCGTTCATTTACGGAAGCGTTTACGTTGACAAATACTATCAGAATACTAATAAGCAGAATGACAAAAGAAATACCGAGAGCGAAAAGTTCAAAACTATGAATTGCGCTCATTTTGGATTCAATCGCTTGCTTAATTGGTGTTACCTTTGCACCGGGAAGCATGGCAGAAGTTTGTGCAACTATTTCTTCAATGGGGCAATCATAACAGAGAGCAGCTACTTCAATAAAACTTACTTTATTTTGTTTATCAAAAAGGATTCCCGCTTCGGTCAAATCCATGAAAATCATTTCATCATCTTGCGAACCGGTTTCGGTTAATATACCTGTAATTTTATATTTACTAGTACTAATCTCAATGTTACCCCCTATTGATAGATTTAATTTTTCTGCCGCCAGGTTTCCGAGAATAATTTCATTTTTAGAAATAGGGTAGTTACCGGTTAGCTTCCACCATTTTTTTAATCTTTTCTCTTCGCTGAAATTCACACCGCTAACTATTACTTTTCCTTTATCTGTCTTTGCAATATTTAGAAGTTTCGGTGCAAGGACGCTTATATTTTTGCCGTTTTTGATTTTTTTTATCTTTAATGCATCATCAGTCGTTAATTCATTTTTTTGATATGAAGTGCTGGAAATATTGATACCGGCATAATTAAAATTAACCTCGTCGGTTCGGGGTGTTACAATAATATTAGCACCGAACTCATCGAGATGTTCAGCGATGCTTTTATTCACATTGTTACCTACATTAATTAAAGTAACAACCGAACCGACAGAGAGTATTATCCCGAGGGCAAGGAATAATGATTTTGCTTTTCTGCGTTTTATGCTTTGTAATGTAATTGTATGCAGTTTCATTTCACTAAACCCTTCTGCTCCAATTGGCAATCGCACTTTCGGCAATTATTATTTTATCATCAACCAATTTGCTCGGTAAAGGATCCGGCGGATATTTACCGCATGAACCGCTTATTGCGTTTAGATTATTTATTTCCCAGGTAGTGCCACAAGCATCACAAACTAATTCATCACCGTTAATATGGAAGCTTTCCGAATTACAAGGCTCGCACATTCTTACAGCCGTAACTACCTGACCATCTTCATTTATGTATGCAAGCAAAGGTACAGCACTATTTTGTCCCTGGTAAGTGAATGAAACAAATTTATTCTGTTTTACATCATCTAAAGATATTATAACATTCCCATCCTGTGTGGCAGCATTTATTGGTTTCATTGTAAAATTACCGATAGGATATGAATTGCTTTCCATAATTTGCGGTTGATTGGAAATTACTTTTTCTTCTTTAGTTTTGGTTGTTGTAAAGTAAATGAATATTACACCGAAAAACAGAACAGCAACAACCATATTTACCCATTTAAATTTTGAAGAAGATGCGTTTCCTAAAACTTTATCTTTTTTTACAGACGAGCCGCCGTCAATTTGATTTCCGCAGTTATTACAAAACTTTGATTCACTATTAAGTTTTTGACCGCAATTTGTACAAAATTTATTTGATGACATTTGTTTTTCCTTCAATAATTTGATGTAGCTTTTGGTTTATAATTTTTTCCCGCCGTATTTAATTGCAACTTGTGACACAATTTCATCAATTGAATAAAGATTTAATGCTATCTGTGAGTCGATGTAGCCTTTAACTTCAACTGCACCGTTTTTGTGATTACATGTACAATCTTTCAATTCATCAATTCCACACTGACCGCACGGACATTGGAATTGAGAATAAATGGCTAATCGATCATTGAAAGTAGCCACTAATTTAAAGTCGCTTTCAGGAATAATTATATCAGTTGGTTTAATCGACTTACCAACATTAATATCCGTTTTAAGTCCACCGTATTTTTCATTTACAGCAAAAATCACATTCTCTTTGTCTTGATTTGCCTCAAGGTAATCTCTAATAAATTGTCTTTCTTCTACCGCAAAATTGCATTTACATTCATCAAGACTCTCTTCACCACAACTACCACAACCACACACAAAATTTGAAGCGACATCAAATACCGACGCCTCGATTGCGGGATCACTACTCTTTTGATCGAGAAAAATTTCATTTTGACCTAGTGAACGGGGAGAATTCTTCTCCACAATAGTAATAATCAATAATACTCCGAAGAATAGTGCTAGGAATACCCAAAGTGACTTGATAGATAAGATTGATTTAAATATATTTTGATTGTTTCGATTTTTATAACGTCGTAAAGGTTTACTACCTTTTTTCAAAGAGGAAGAAAGTTTAGCTCCACAATTTTCACAATAGTTTGCATTTCTCTTATTTTGCACATCACATTTTTCACATCTCATTTAACTAAACTCCAAAATAATTTTTAATAAAAACTTGCCTGAAGGCGGCATATAAAAAAGGGGAACGGTTATAACCATCCGTTCCAAAATTGTTTTATTTCACTTCGAATCCATTACTAATTAGATTTACTTTTGCTTCATTAAGTGAGACTTCTTTTAATTTCATACCGCATAATGGGCATTCACCAGCTTTATCAGAAATTACATTCCAATCCATCATGTCTTGGAATACTTTCCCGTCGCCGTTTTCATCAATTGCCTTTAAGTCTATTGGCTCTTCACGAACAATTGAGTTTTGCTTTGTTGAATCCATCATAGAATGATTCATCATTTTAGAATGGTCGGTTGAATCCATCATAGAATGATTCATTTTCATTGAATTGTGTTTCATATGATTCATCTTTGTGGTATCTGTTTTTTCTTGTCCGTAAGTTGCTACTGTCAATAGCAGAACCGTTACGAAAAAACCGATCAATTTTATTGCTGCTTTATTCAAATTATACATTGTTGCTCCTTATTGTTTATGTAAAGTTATTTTTCTAATTATTTTTCGCCGATAAACTCTTGTCCATCACTGCTAAGGTTTTTTAAGTATCTTTCCGGATCTTTAAGAAATACTTCATGATGTTTTGAACCCGCGCAGCAAAAACCTATTATTTTACCTTCGTACTTAAGAGTCTCGGCTGATTTGCTGATCTTTTTTCCGGTTACGGGACAATATTTATTCCAGATAACTGCATCATAACTTTTTGATGCAGTTGATTGGTTAAGAGCAGTTTCGGAATCAGTTTTGCCGGAATTATTTTTGTGATTAGAACTAATTACCGTAAAACCGTTACTTAGTAAGTTTGCCTTTGCCTCATCTAAAGAAACTTCTTTAAGAGTCATTCCGCATAAGGGGCATACACCAGCTTCATCAGAAATCACATTCCAATCCATCTGATCTTGAAAAACCATACCGTCACCGTTTTTGTCAATTGCGGATAAATCAATTGGACTTTTCCAAACTACATTTCCATGATCTGAATGAATCATTTCATCAGAATGGTGCATACCGTTTTTAACATGCACTTTATTGGTATCGGTTTGAGCCTGTAATGTTCCTACAAGAATTAGGATCGTGACACCAACTAATACTTTCGCTTTACTTAGATTTAATTTTTTCATTGTGTCCCCTTCTGATTAAAAAACATTTTTTTCGCCGGTTCTTATTTTTAGCGAAGAATCTATAGTCGAAATGAATATCATTCCGTCACCAGGGTTTCCGGTTTTTCCGTACTTGGCAATTACATTAACAAGTTTGTCGGTCTCTGCGTCGTCACAAACAATTTCCAGTTTAACTACGGTAGAATATTTTTGTACATATTCTATAGAAAAACTAAAAGCATTTTTGTCAGCCCACTCAGCCAGTGCGTTGGCGTCTAATACTGTCATTCCTCTTACACCGGCGTCTTCCAATTTTTCTATAACGATGTCTGCCTTTTCTTTTCGTACATATGCTTTAATTTCTTTCATTTTTATTCTCCTTCAATTTGTTTTGTATCATTTACCGATTTGGAAGAAGATAATTGCTCTACTTCTTTTTTCTTAATTATGAAAAATATTGCCGGAAATAAGGTTAACTCCATTATAAAACTTGTGATAATACCGCCAACCATTGGAGCTGCAATTCTTTTCATTACATCTGAACCGATTCCGACACCTATTAAAATCGGGAGTAGCCCAAGCATAGTTGTCATAACCGTCATCATTTTCGGTCTTATTCTTTTAACGGCGCCTTCAAAAATTGCTTCTCTCAAATCACTTAATGAGTTTAGTAATCCTTGTTTTTTGAATTTATCGTATGCAATATCGAGATATAGCAGCATGACAACACCGGTTTCGGCGCTTATACCGAGCAGAGCGATTATACCCACCCATACCGCTACACTTATGTTATAATCGGCGAGATATAAAAACCAAATAGAACCAACCATCGAAAATGGCAGCGCAAGTAAAATGATACTTGTTTTTAATACCGATTTAGTATTCATATACAAGAGCACAATAACGAGCAATAATGTTAACGGAACAACCATCAATAATCTTTTTGATGATCTTTCCATATATTCATACTGACCCGACCATATTATTGAATAGCCAGCCGGTAATGTGATTTCTTCATTTATTACTTCCTGTGCGTTTTGAACATATGTGCCTACATCAATATCCTTTATATCTATATAGACCCAAGCATTCGGTCGTGCATTTTCAGATTTAATTGCCGGAGGTCCTTTTTTAATTTGGAAATCGGTTAATTCCATTAATGGTATTTGTCCCCCTGCCGGAAGAGGAACAAGTACTCTCTTAAGAGCTTCGACATTGTCCCTGTAATCCCTCTGGTATCTTAAATTGATTGGGTATCTCTCAAGACCTTCAACGGTTTGTGATATATTCATACCACCGATAGCAGACATAATAACATCCTGAACATCGCTGACGTTTAACCCGTAACGGGCAATTGCATTACGATCAATATCAAAATCAACATAGTTTCCACCTGCGGATCTTTCAGCGTATGCAGATCTTGTACCGGGAATTGTACGGGCAACATTTTCAATCTCCTGCCCAATCTCTTGAAGAACATTTAAGTCTGGTCCAGCAATTTTAATTCCTACCGGGGTTTTAATACCAGTAGAGAGCATATCAATTCTCGTCTTGATCGGCATCGTCCATGCATTTGTTAATCCGGGAATCTGAATTGCAGCATTCATTTCCTCGATCAGGTCATCCGGGGTTATTCCTTCCCGCCATTTGGATTTATCTTTTAATTGTATAGTTGTTTCTATCATTGTTAATGGCGCCGGGTCGGTAGCGGTTCTTGCCCTCCCTATTTTGCCAAACACCGATTCAACTTCAGGGAATGATTTTATGATTTTATCTGTCTGTTGAAGTATCTCTTTTGCTTTTGTAATCGATATTCCGGGTAAAGTTGTAGGCATATATAATAGGTCCCCTTCGTAAAGCGGCGGCATAAATTCGGAACCTAATTTGGAATAAGGGATAAAGGTGATTAGCATGGTCAATATTGCCAACCCGATAACCCACCATCTTCGTGTCATTACAAAATCAACTACCGGGTGGTAAAGTCTTGTGAGAAGTCTTGTAATAGGGTTGCTTTCCTCTTTACGCATTTTACCCCTTACAAAAAACCCAATTAGAATAGGTACAATAGTTACGGCTAAAATTGCCGCCATACCCATCGAATATGTTTTAGTGTAAGCAAGAGGTTTGAACATTCTTCCTTCCTGCTGCTCTAATGTAAAGACCGGTAAAAAGGAAACAGTAATTACAAGTAATGAATAGAAAATTGAAGGTCCTACTTCTTTGGCGGACTCAAGTACAAGCGCCCAATGAGGTTTTTGTTTTTCTTTGGGCTTTTCCTGATCGTGCACCATATGAGTGTGTGCATTCTCCACCATAATAATGGCGGCATCGACCATAGCCCCGACAGCAATCGCAATACCTCCCAACGACATTATATTTGCATTAATACCCTGGTACTTCATAATTATATATGCAGCTAGTACAGCGGTAGGCAATGTGAATATTGCAACAAGAGAACTCCGTACGTGAAGCAAGAAGAGTATAATGATTATCGACACAATTATACTTTCTTCAATTAATGTATTTTTAAGATTATCGATTGCTGCGTTTATCAGATCAGAGCGGTCATAAGCAGGAACTATCCTAACACCTTCAGGTAACGAACTCTCCAACTCAGCCAATCTACCTTTAACTCTATTAATTACATCAAGTGCATTTTCGCCGAACCGCATTACGATTATACCGCCGACGGTCTCTCCTTCTCCATTCCATTCAGCTAATCCCCTTCTTAATTCGGGACCAATATCAATATTGGCTACATCTTCCAAATAAATCGGAGTACCCGTTTCAATTGAATTACCGATTACTATTTTTCGCAGGTCATCAACTCCCTTTATGTAGCCAAGTCCACGAACCATGAATTCCATTTCACTAATCTCGAGTAGTTTTCCACCAACATCATTATTACTCTGTTTGATAGCATTTCTAACTTTCGAAAGTGAGATACCGTATGAAGCTAATGTATTTGGATCGACATTGACTTGATATTGCTTTACAAATCCACCGATACTTGCAACTTCTGAAACTCCGGGTAATGCGGATAATTCGTATCTTAAAAACCAATCTTGAATCGAACGCAATTCTTGCAGATCATGATTATCAGATTCCAACACATACTGATAAACCCATCCTAGACCAGTTGCATCAGGTCCAAGTTGAGGAGCTACACCTTGAGGCAATTCGTTCTGCATTGAGCTAAGATATTCTAATACTCTACTCCGAGCCCAATAAATATCCGTACCATCTTCGAAAATTATATATGTCATCGAAAATCCGAAGAACGAATAACCTCGTACAACTTTCGCAAAAGGAACAGAAAGCATCTTTGTTGTCATCGGATAAGTAACTTGATCTTCAACAATTTGTGGACCTTGTCCGGGATATTCTGTATAGATAATAACCTGAACATCACTTAAATCGGGGATGGCATCTATAGCCGTATTTCTTAACGACCAATATCCTGCTCCAATCAAAAACAGTGTAAAGATTATTACTAAAAATTTATTATTAATCGACCATTCAATAAGCTTCGAAATTAAACCGTCTTTTTGAGTACTTTGACTTACCATGAAAACTTTCTCCCAATAATTACTTTACTTGATAACCGTGTTCAATTAAGTTGGATTTAGCTTTTTCCAGAGAGACTTCCTGAAGTATCATATTGCATACAGGGCATCTTCCCGGTTCGTCTGAAATCACATTCCAATCCATAAAATCTTGATAAACTTTTCCGTCATTGTTTTTATCAATTGCTTTTAAGTCAATCATTCCTGTTCTTATTAATGGTGAATCAATTCCATGCTCATTTGAATGTCCGGTATCAGAATGGGCGCCGATTTCTTTTGCTTTAAATCCATGCTCTTCTAAATTCTTTTTAGTTTCCTCAAGAGTAAATTCTTGCAGTGTCATTCCGCATATGGGGCATTTACCCGGTTTGTCCGAAATCACATTCCAATCCATAACATCCTGGAAAACCTTTCCATCCTTGTTTTCATCAATTGCTTCCAAATCAATCACACCTTTTCTAATTAATTCCGATTCTTCAGCGTCATGAGATTCCCCTTCCATTTTCATATTTTTATCACCGCTCATTTGATCACTTTGTTTACTCATTGAATCGTCTTTATTCATCTTCATATCCTTATCTGCTTCTCCCTTCTTTGAAGAAGAAAACTTTTTAACTGCGGCTTTCAAGTTACTTTCGGAATCAATTAAGAATTGAGCAGAAGTGACAAATTCTGTTCCTTCAGATAAACCTTCAAGAATTTGATAATACCCATCAGCATAAGCTCCCAATTTGACGGGCTGAGGTTTGAATTTGCCTTCACCTAAAGCAACGATTACTATATCATTCCGTCCGCCTCTTAAAATTGCTTCTTCGGGAACTGTTGGATACGTGCCCAAATTCTTACCTTGAATTGTCACGTTGGCAAGCATTGCGGGTTTTAATTCTCCACCGGTATTTTTTATATTAATTCTAACTTTTGCCGTTCTTGTTTTAGGATCTATTGTCGGGTAAATAAAATCTACTTCGCCGTTGTACGTTTTGCCGGGCATAAAATTGAAATTGATTTTAGCTTTAGATCCCAATGTGACTAACGCAAGTTCATATTCGTAGATATCTGCGTATAACCATAGTTTATTAAGATTCGATATCTGCAGCAAACTCATACCCGCAGAAATTTTTTGACCCTCGATAACATTTTTATGCATTACCGTACCGCTATAAGGCGCATAAAGCGACATATATGTTTTGGTCTTTCCAGTCTTTATTAAATTTTCAATATCAGTTTCGGGAATTTCCAACAACCTGAGTTTCTCCATCGCGTTTTCGATTAGGATATCTCCACTTTCCATAATACGAGATACACTACTTGATGAAGTTGCTTTCTGATAATTTATCGCTGTAAGTAATTCCTCTTGAGTGGATACTAATTCAGGCGAATAAATATCCAAAAGTTTTTCACCCTTTTTGACTATTTGACCGGTATAGTTTATATAAAGATTCTCAACCCAGCCGTTAACTCTTGTACTGACTGTATAATCGGTTGATTCGTTAGTGGACAACACTGCATTGGTAGAAACTTCATTGGATAAATTTCTTGTAGTAACTTTCTCTGTTTTAACATTCATATTATGAACAACCACAGGATCAATTTTAACTACGCCGGAAGCGCCTGCTTCATCGGCATAAACCGGTACCAAATCCATACCCATTTTTGATTTACCGGGTTCGTCATAAATTTCATTCGGGTCCATCGGCGCGCGCCAATAAAGAATTTCTTTTTCACCGGATGCAGAACTTGACTGCGTATCATTCAATGGGACTAATTTCATACCGCATATTGGGCAGTCACCGGGTTCATCTAAAATAATATCAGGGTGCATTCCACAGGTCCATAATTGCCCTTCTTCATCCACATGAGCATGCTCTACTGTAACACTATCCGACGAAAAAACAGACAATAACAGGTACGTTCCAACAATCCCTATTGTAAGTGAAATAACTGCGACAAGAATAATCTTCAAATTCATTTGTATATCTCCGTTTAGCTTAATTCAATTCTTTATTTAATATCTGTTCCAACTAAAAATTCTATGTTGCTGATTTCTTTATAGTACTCAGATCTTATATTGAAAAGTTCAATTTCGACCTGTAACAATTTATTTTGCGCATCTAAAACATTTATAAAATCGATTTCATTAACTTGATATGCCGACATTGCCGCATAATAAGTCTGTTCGGTTTGAGGCAGTAGTCCGTTTGCTATCAACTCTTCTCTTTCTTCCAATTCCTGTAAAGAAGAAATTGATGACCCGAATTTTTGGAACAACATTTGTCTGGCGGATTCGTACTGAGATTCAAACATTTTTCGTTTTAGTTCAGCTTCTTCAACTGCGGCGGATTTTTTCCCGCCGTAATTTATCGGGAGCGAAATTCCAACCATAAAGGATAGGAAATCATTTAAATCGGTATTCGTCCGTGCAATTTCATCCCTTTGTGAATATTGAATTCTCAGATTAAAATTCGGATAAAATTCATATTCTGCAAGATCCTTCATCAGAACCGTTTGCTCTTCCCTAAGTTTTACACCCTTAAGAAAAGGTCTGTATTCTCTTGCTAATGAATCAAGATAATTTACAGTAAATTTTTTAGCTGCAATCGCCTTGAGTTTGCTTGTATTAATGCCGGCATTGGAATTTTCAAGAATTAGCGCATTAATATTAGAAATAAGAGTTCTTTCCTTACTTTCTAATTTCTTTAATTTATCCTCTATTCTCGTTATTTCGGCTTGAACTTGTATTAAATTTTGCTGACTCGCTTTAGAAACCTGGTACTTTGTTTTAACAACTTGTGTAATACTTTCCAATAACCTTTTTGATTCTAAGGTTACTTCAATTGTCTCTCGAACGTTAGCCAGATCATAATAATTTTTAGCAACCTGCATTCTAATTTCATTTATAGTATCGTCAATTTCCTGTTGGATTATCTCGGAGTTTTTACTTTTAACATTTCCCATCGCATTTAATTTACCTGGAAAAGGAACCGCTTGACTTAATCCCACTATTTTACCGGTCATCGGTTCTTGTGTAAATGAGAAACTATTTGTCGGCAAATTAGCCAAACCCAGGGTTAACATCGGGTCGGGTAAATTTGAGACTTGCGGCACTTCGGCTTCTGCTGCTAATTGCTTATTTTTAAGTGCTTCTAATTTTGGACTAACTTCAATTGCTTTTTCAATTAGGTTGTTTAGAGTAGCATCTTGAACTTGTGCAATAACACTGCTGTTTTGTGACATCAATATTATTGCTAACAGAATTATTACTTTTCTCATAAATTTCCTTCTAGTCATTTTTTGCTTTGAGGTTTTTTTTCAACAATAGAATTATCCCGATTGTAATACCGAAATAGACTATTATTGAAGCGATATGTATAATTAACTCATTCATTATTTTGATTCTTGTTAGGCAAAGAGAGTGCCAAACGGAGAAATAGGTTTTTGGGTCAAATTGGAAAGAATTTTTTGCGGGATTTTTAAATTTCTTTAAATGATTTTAAGGTTTTTAAAAAGTATAAATTACTATTACTACTGATTATTCTATGGATCGGATTTTTACAAAATCTTTATGAGCGCTGTTGAAATATCTTAAAACAACTCTTTGTTTAATAGAGGGGAATATAATACAATCATTTTAGGCTTGTATAATATTATAATATTATATTATTGCAATTAGCACTTTAAAGTAACTGTAAGAAAACAAAAAGCAACAACTTAACGATTTACTTTTTTATATCGTAGTTTTCTATTTTACTATAGAGCGTTGGTAGGGAGATGCCAAGTATTTTAGCTGCTTTAGGTTTATCCCATTTTAATTTAGTGAGAACTTTTTCGATGTGCATTTTTTCGATATCACTGAGTGTGTAATCTAAAACCGAATCGAATTCATAGGATTTTTTTTCTGTGTCGTGTAAAAGAATATTTTCCTTTTCAAGAACATCGCCTTTTGAAAGAACCACAGCTTGCATCAAAGTATTTTCCAATTCTCTTACATTGCCAATCCATTCATGGTTTACAAGCATATCCATAACGGAAGCAGGTAACTTAACAACCGATTTATGAAGTTCTTTATTTACTTTATTCAAAAAATGATTGACTAATAATGGAATATCTTCGCGTCTTTCTCTTAATGGAGGTAAATTAATTGTAACAATATTCAATCTATAATATAAATCTTCTCTAAACTTTCCAGCTTCTACAAGCTTTTCCAAATTTTTATTTGTAGCAGCCATTATTCTTGCTTTCATTGGTATTACAGTTTCACCGCCTACTCTCTCAAATTCTTTTTCCTGCAATATTCTTAATAGTTTAATCTGAAGATTAGGCGATACCTCGGAAATTTCATCGAGAAAGATTGTCCCGTCTCCGGCTAATTCAAATTTTCCTTTTTTATCTTTTATTGAGCCGGTAAAAGCACCTTTCACATGACCGAATAATTCGCTTTCGAGCAAAGTCTCCGTTAGTGCAGTACAATTAACCGGGATGAATGGAGAGTTTTTAGTTATGCCGCTGTAATGAATAGCTCGTGCAACAAGCTCTTTGCCTGTTCCGCTTTCCCCCTGAATTAAAGCTGTAACCCTGCTGCTAGAAACTTGTCCGATCTTTTTGAATATTTCTTTCATTACTTGTGTTTTACCGATTAGAACATTTCTCGGTTCATAAGTTTCGGCGTTCTCTTCAATAATCGTATCTAGTTTCTCGCTTAATTTTTTATTATCCAGTGCTCTTTTGATCGTAATTTTTAAACGGTCTATATCTAGAGGTTTTTCTATAAAATCATAAGCGCCTTTTTGCATCGCATCAACAGTTGTCTGCATTTCATCAAATGCAGTAATCATAATAAAATGAATACTGCTATCTATCTCTTTTATCTTTTCGAGAACCTCAAGTCCTGTCATTTTCGGCATCTTATAATCGCAAATAACAAGATCGGGCATTTCAATTCTTATCAACTCAACACCTTTACTTCCGTCTTCAGCAGCCATAGGTTGATAACCCTGCCGTTTAAGAAAAGTTGTTAGAGTTTCTCGTATCGATTGATCATCGTCAATTACTAGTATTTTTTCCATTATCGTTGTTCTTTATTAATAATTCAATTTGAAATATTGTTTCACCTTTGCGGGATGATACTAACTCAATTGTTCCGTAGTGAAGCTCAATTATTTTCCGTGCAACCGCCAAACCTAATCCGGTTCCGGATGATTTTGTAGTATAAAAAGGTTCGAATATTTTTTTCTTCATGTCTTCCGGAATGCCTAAACCATTATCCAATAGCTTAAACAATATTCTTCCGTCTTTCGATTTATCTACAACTGAATCAATTTTTAATTCCCCGTTCTCCTCGACAGATTCATATGAATTTTGAATAAGATTGAGAAATACCTGATGAAGCTTTTCCTTGTCGGCATAAATCTCGGCACTCTTACCATCGTAAATCACCTTAAAATTCTTATCGGCAAATTTTGCTTTATAATTTCCGATTATTTCTTCAATCAGTTCTTTTATATCAAATTGTTCTTTATTCAGATTCATTTGTTTAGCAAACAGTAGTACTTCTTTAACCAAATTGTTTAAGCGATTAATTTCCTTTTTGATAATATTCATTGATGATGCATCATCCTCGTTCAAGACCAAACTTTCTGCAAGCATATCGCTGTTCATTTTTATCGAAGTTAGTGGAGTTTTGATCTCATGAGTAAGAATAGCTGCCATTTTACCAAGCGCAGCAAGTTTTTCCGAATGAGCTAACTGAGATTCTAGTTTCTTTAAATCCGTGGTATCGATTGCAATTAGTAGGTAACCGGCAGGCTTCGCTTCGTCAATATAGAAGGGCGACATCGTAATTAAATAGTTCTTTATTTCTTCATCAAATTGAATACTGATTTCTTCTTCAAGTTTATTTTTGCCATTAAATTTTTGCAGCAATTCAGTAAGTTCCTTTAGATTTGGAGCAGGTTCAATTATTTTGAAAATGATACTATTATAAAGATTAGCTTTACTAATTTTCAAAATATTGGAAAATTCAGTATTCAACTCAATAATCTTACCCGATAAATTCAACACACATATTGCAGCATTAGATTTTTCGAACGCATTTAATAGCATTTGGATTCTATTCTGTTTTAGTTCTAATTCTACACTATCAATTATTAATGTTTTTGACATTTCATTGAATGTTGCTGCTAATTTTCCTAATTCATCATTAGAATAAATATCAACAACTGTACCATAATTTCCTCTACGAATTTCAGTGGTTTTCTCTATCAGTTTATTTAAAGGATTAGCAATCAGCTTGGTAATCATAAATGCCATTGCAGTACTGACAATTATTCCACCAAATAGACTAATAAAAAAGTAGTGTTCCCACTGTTCACCTGTTTGGATATCAAATAAAATTCTTCCCAATGGAATCTGTATCAATAATATTATAACGGGAACAACAATAACTGCTGAGAAAATAATTTTTTTATTCAATGAGAATGATTGAATTTTCGAAATCGCCGTAGGGAAAAGATCAAACCTGGATATCGCAATTGCTGTAGTAAGAATAACACCAATAAAAAATGCGAGCGGACTTATCTCGACTAAATAATAGAATCCAAGTATCCAAGGTAAATACAATCCGAAAACGAATGCAGTTAAATTGGTAATTATTAAACCAATAAGAACAGTGAAGATTTGTTTTCTTATTTGATTGCTTTTAGAAATAATTGCTTTCTTAACTAAGAAATAGATACTTAGCGATAATAAAAGAACATACCAAACTAAATATCCGGCATAATAAGGACTATAATGCGCCTCCAATTTTTTTGTATGAACATGTGAAGATTCTACGAGATAACCACTCCACAGAAGCAAAATTAGCGCTGCAGAGGGCACTATAAGAAATAGCTTCAACGGGAAACTCATATCCTTGCTGGAATGAAAGTAATATGAAAAGAATGTTAACACTAGTATTATTAGCAACAGAAATGAATGACATGATTGATCGAGAATTGTTACGTCTTCGGAAGGCATTATTATAAAATGAACGAAGTGAGAAATCAAATATCCAATTACAAGTAATAAAGTTAACACAAATAATTTTCGTGAAATTTCTGCAATACTTCTCGAATATATTATGTAGATAATTCCAATTGCCGAAATTATTGTTGCTATCAAAAATAGAGTGTTAAAAATTTGTGTCATCTTTATAAAACCCAAGCTTTATTTACTAAAATTATATTTACGTTCATTAAATATTTTAAAAAAAATTAAAGATACTTAAATTACCCATATCAATAATTCATCTGAAACATCAAATTTTACTTAATGTTCCCCGGCATGGGATTTGTACTTATAAAAGCCTATCGGAATATAAATATTCTTAAAACTAGTGTAGCGTCCCATTAGACAGCGCACTATTAAGCTTTTAAGGGTTTGCCAGTAAAATTTGATGTTTAGATCGGAAGAGCACACGTCTGAACTCCAGTCACACTGATATATCTCGTATGCCGTCTTCTGCTTGAAAAAAAAAA
>BQMY01000126.1 GCA_022181065.1 Melioribacteraceae bacterium
ATAATTTTTTTTGGTTTTTCGGGAATTAACTTTCTGATTACGGCGTTGCCAACAAGACCACAGCCGCCTAACACAAGTACAGTTTTGTTTAATATATCCATTTCATCTCCGTATCTAATTGGATTTCTGAAAGTAAGATATATCAAGCGGAAATTATTGGCAAGCTAAAGAAGATATGCAGCTACAGTTTTTGATATTATATTTTTGTAAAAACAAAAAAAGACCGCCTGATGACGGTCTAATTGTGATGGTAAGAGTAACAATAATACTACTTCAACAACATAATCTTTTGCGTAAAATTTTTCTCACCGGCAATCATCCTCACAAAATATACGCCGGATGAATAATCACTCATGTTGATATTTACCTCGTGCCTCCCTGCTTTGTAGTTACCGGCAGCGGCAGTGAACAATTCCTCCCCCGTTACATTGTAAACGGAAATCCTCACATCACTCTCTTTCGGCAAAGTAAACTCCATCTTTGTGGATGGATTAAACGGATTGGGGTAGTTTTCCGAGAGAGAAAAATCAGTAAATTTAGTTTCCGGACAAAATCCAACAGTTGAAAAAGGAATATCTTTCCAATCCGTTTGCGCTGCATGTGGAAAAATACCGGCGGTTTTAACCACCGTCCTGTAAGAAAGGGTCATATACTCCTTCTCATTTAGATATTTTTCCAAATTGAGATAAATCTCGTAATATGCTTTGCCTGTGGCGATGGAATCGCAAATCAACATTTCCGCGTCTTTAAAGTCGAGAGAAACCTCGTTAGAAATTTCATATTCAACATAAACAGAGTCAATAAAATTGAGCGTATCAAGTTGAGCCGGTAAAATCAAATCGTGATGAACTCTACAATTAAGATGAAATATATCCGATTCCCAATGAGGTTCGCCTACAATAACGATACGCGGGTCTTTTATTTTATCATAATATTGCGTTACACCTTCATCGTCAACTATTTTTGCCTGCAAAAGTTCATGATATATTGACTTTTCATCATAAGTTACCTCAGTGTGATATACTTTCCCGATACCACTTACAAATTCCAAATTATCGTACTCACCCGCGCAGAAATAATTCCGGATATATGATCTTCCCGCTTTTTCCGAAAGTGTGCCCGAAGGTGTGAAACTAAGGAGTGGCGCAAGCTGAAAGTGAACCAAATCGGGTAAAAAATAAGGCTGCATATAATTATCAGAATAATTAAAGGATATTTCCCTGATACCTTCATCCTCACCATTATAAATTTGCAGCACGTTTTCCGCTGATGTGTAGCTGTAATAAGGCAATCCTCCATCAATCTCCAGAGAATACCAAACTCTTTCATTAAAAATGTGCTGGGCGGTGATCTTATTTAATTCAAAAGAATACCCCTTTTGCTGACTTTCATGTATAAAAACTTCAGAAAGATAAAGCCACTCATTTAAATCCGAGAGAGGGAAAAAATCATTCGGATACTGTGGTGTGTATTCCTCCTGCTGAACGAGGAGTTGATCCTCTTCAACACATATTATCGGTTGCTCCACATAAAAATCATCGAAACTACCCTTCCCCTTACTTTGTAATTGTTCTATTTCACCGGAAATGAGATCAACTGAAAAAAGCGCAATCTCACTCGCCGTACCATTACATAGCAGCACAGAAAAATAGAAATTATTGAGCCTGTCGGTAAAAATATCGCGGTATATTGTTACACAGTTGAGGCTATCCCAATGAGCGCCAGAACTTCGGGAATAAACGAAACGGAAATCTGATATAAGCGCGACTGCACCACCAGCCACTTTCAATGCGCTCACAGATGATTTTGCATAGAGACTCTTCCAGGCATTCTGAGAAAAATCAAACTTCAATACTTCATCTTCTCGAGAAATATAAACTTCACCATTTTCATTTACATCAAGATCTGTAGTACCGGGAGGGACATTGATTACTGGTTTCCAGTTTTCACCAAAATCCGAACTTTTGTAAAGCATTTCCGCGGATGTACTTAATCCATACAAATTATCAGGGGGACCACATATTTTCTCAAACGGAGCAGTTTCCTCCAGATACGCGCTATACACCTTGTCGCCCAGATCATCGGTGAATTTAAGGTTCCCTTGCCTGCAAGAAACAAATATTCTTGAATTTACTGTAGAAACAGAATAAATATCGGAGGGAAGATTACCATATACAGTTCGCCATGACGAACCGCCATCTGTTGATCTCCAACATTGCTGATTTGTGGTAGTAATAAAAATTGAATCCTGAGTTACTACTCCCCAATTTTTAACTTCACCGGGGAGCGTATGCGACGCCCAATTAAAATATTTTTGGGGAAATACCAGTGAACAGGTAAAAAGGAATATAAAGATTATATTTCCCTTCATTTCCGCCTCGGGTATTAACCGTTTATTTATGAAAATCTATTTTATCAGAGTTATTTTCCTGGTTATTCGTTGCGTTTCTGTAATTAATGATACAAAATAAACACCTGTAGAATAATCCGCCATATTAATCGTTATGGAATGTCTGCCCGGTTTAAATATTTTTTTTATAATTGTAAAAAGTCGTTCTCCGGTCACATTAAAAACCGCCATTTCCACTTCACTCTCTTTCGGCAAAGTAAACTCCATCTTTGTTGACGGGTTGAACGGATTAGGGTAGTTTGGGGAGAGCCCGCAGGTTAGTTCAGTAATATCCTCTACAGCAGTAGTACTGCTATATTCAATTTGATTCCATCCTTCTGCAGGACTTACAGTTGCGTGCGGAATTATTCCATTAGTTACCGCATGGAATCGATACTTGAACAGTTTGTCGGGTCCACCGATATGGAGGAAATGAAGTTCAATTGTTCCATTGTAAAAGGCAGATGTTGTACCGATGGAATCAACGTCAAAATAGATTCTCTCAACATTGGTAGTTACACCGTTTTTATCATAATAGTACTCGAGATAAAAGTCTTTTATAAAATATTGATATTCATACCCATACCTGATCAGGTCGTGCTGAACTTCAACACTAAAATCAACATCGGTTGTATATACAATCTCCGGGATTGAAAATAAAATTACCGGGTCATCGATAGTATCATAAATTAGTGTATCATTTTCGGGCGTGAGAATTCTGGACTGCAGTAAAGATTTTTTTTCTGTTTTCATAAAGTATCTGGAATATTCGGTTTCCAATAGACCATAATTTTCCAGATAAACGTTTCGTCTCCGTAAACTGTTTTGCATCGTCGCCTGACGATACTCCTTTATTGAAAGTTCGAAACCCGAATAAGTGAATGTGCTGTCATACAGAGCCTGATAATAATATCTCGGTACGTATCGGTCTGTTACCGGCTGCAAATAATTATCAATATAATTAAATGAAACATTTTCATCTATACCGGCAAGCTGGGTGTAAGTATAAATTCGATTTTCACTCTCGTCAAAATGTTCAAATAATGTGTCCGCGCCGATCCAGGAATTATAATAATCTTTACCATAAAGATTGACTTTGTTGTCAATAACAAATTTTCTCAAGTTAAATGTCGTATCCTGTATAGATTCGTTAATCGTTACTTCCCCTAAAAAATATTCGTTTCCTAAAGCCAGCGGATAATAAGTGTTTTTAAACTCCGGGAAATATTCCTCTTTTTTAACATATATTTTATCTTCGGTTGGGTAGATAATTCCATCGTTATAAAAGAATATTTCAACAAACCTGCGTACTGTAAAAGATCCGATCTGAATTTCTCTAAAGGGTGAAAATTCGAGTTTAAAGAGACCATAAGTCATTTCGCTGTTATCAAAATTATGGTAAACCATCAGATACAGTTTATCATTCTCACCATGCATGACGTGAAGATTTCCACCACTTGTATCGCAGGAAACCCAGCTTTCAGTCATATCTGATGAATAGTATAAATGACCATTGGCGGTAGTAACAAATACCTCGGAATTTACAGTGATATTTTCAATCGAGAAAGGTGACGTTAATTCTTTCCATTGCAACGAAAAATAATTTAATTCCAATATCTTTTCCGAAGATCTGCAGTAAATAATACCTTCAGATGTAATCTGGATATTATTGGCACCTGGTGGAAGATCGCAATAATATTCCCAGGTTTCACCCAAATCGGTCGAGCGGAAAAATTTACCCTGTGAACCATTCGCATGCAACAAACCTTCCGGAGTATCCATAAACTTTACGGAGCGTATATTATAATTGAAATCCACCGGATGAAATGTATCTCCAAAATCATCACTGTAGTAAATTAATGTTGTATCCCACGCAACAAGTTTGGAAAGAAATACACGACCATCAACACAGCTTAATCGGGTATTATTGATCAAATCCGGGTTTGTGATATTTTCCCAGTTTATCCCGCCATCGAATGTTCTGTATATTTGATAATCTCTCGTATAGATCATCAGGGAATCTAATGATAATGAGGTGATCGAATATATTTTTTCAGGATACGCTCTTTCCGCCCAGTTATAGTACTCCTGAGCGATACAGCTTGAAAAAACGACTAAAAATAGTAGAAATGTTCGCATTGCGACCTCGTTTTTAATACCTCCGCCTCTTCAAATAATATAACACATTATTTCACATTATCAAAGTCAGAATGAAAGCACCTTTCCGTTTTAAGCACATGTATCACTTTTATTTATTATTTTCTCTCCGTTGCTATAGTTGTTTATCTTTAATATTTTTGTTAGTTGTTATTTAGTGAATCAGCGGGAAATTAGATGAAAATATGCGAAATACTCAAGCCTGAGATGATTTTACCCGAGTTCAAAGGCAGAGATAAAGATGCCATCATAAATGAGTTGATAGATCTCTTTAAAGAAGATAATAGAATAAAAGATATTGAGAAGGTAAGAACCGCGGTTCTCGAAAGAGAAAAGATTATGTCAACCGGCGTTGGTAATGGCTTTGCTATTCCTCACGGGAAAACACCGGGTGTTAAGGATATTGTCGCGGCTTTTGGCAAAACTTCCGATCCGATTGATTTTCAGGCTCTTGACGGTAATCCCGTTAATCTGGTATTTCTGCTGGTCGGGAAAGATAATCTCGTAGGACCACATATTAAACTTCTGAGCCGTATCTCCCGTATGATGAATAAAGAAGAATTCCGGTCGAAACTCGCTGCCGCGGAATCTTCAAAAGAAATATTCTCGATTTTTGAAGAAGAAGAAAAAAAATATTTGGATTTGCAATAAACGGAATTTGACTCTATGATCAAGGCTATTTACGGTACGAAAGATATTCTGCCCGAAGATATATTGAAATGGACCCATCTCGAAAATCTGGTTAGAAATGTAATGGGAAGTTTTAACTACAAGGAAATCAGAACTCCCGTTTTCGAGGAAACCCGACTTTTCGCCCGTGGTATCGGTGAAGCAACCGATATCGTCAGCAAGGAAATGTACACATTTAACGACCGGAGCGATAATTCCGTAACTCTTAAACCGGAAATGACCGCTGCTGTTGTGCGTTCGTTTATTGAGCATAAAATGGATAAAAAACAGATGCTCAATAAAATGTTCTATATTTCCCCGATGTTTCGCCAGGAAAGACCACAGGCGGGAAGATTACGCCAGTTTCATCAGTTTGGTGCTGAAGCCCTTGGAAGTGATTCTCCTCAGCTCGACGCCGAAATGATAATTATGCCTTACGATATTATTACTTCTCTCGGACTAAAAAATATTGTCGTAAAGATAAATTCGCTTGGCGTACCCGAATCCCGTGAAAATTATAAAAATGTACTCAAAGACTATCTCGCACCTCACCTCAATGACCTGAGTGAAGAGAGCAGGAAAAGATTTGAGACAAATATCCTCCGAATATTCGATAGCAAGGCGGAAAACGATCAGAAAATAATGGAAGACGCTCCCCTGCTGATTGAACATCTTGATAACGCTTCTCTTGAACATTTTGAAGGAGTAAAACGTACGCTGCTTGAAGCTGGCATACCATTTGAAATTGACCCGAAACTTGTACGCGGTCTCGATTATTACACCCATACAACATTCGAAATTGTAAGTGGCTCGGTTGGTTCGCAAAGCGCTCTATGCGGTGGTGGCAGATATAACCTTCTGGTTGAACAGCTCGGCGGTAAACCCGCTCCGGGAATTGGTTTCGCCGCAGGAATTGAACGTATTCTTCTCGCTTGCGAAAATGAAGAATCGCTTAAATTGCCTGATGATTCTCTTGACTTGTTCGTTGTTGATATCAATCGCGATAACGCAGAGCTTGTGTCGAAACTGTCACTCTTTTTCAGACGAAAAGGACTCACAGTTGAACATGATTACGCGGCAAGAAGCGTGAAAGCCCAGATGCGCGAGGCAAACAGAAGTAACGCCAAATTTACGATTATGGTCGGTGGTGATGAACTTGAACGGAATGAAATTGTTTTAAAGACTATGGAAACAGGAGACCAGAAATCTTTTAATATAGATAACCTCCAATCCGTATTTGAAACAATGAGAGGATAAAATGCCCCTAAAACGACCTGATGAGTTACCCAAAATACCTAAAACCCGCAAAAAGAAAATGGAAGCGGCAATTGAGGCTATTCCTGAAAAGAAGCCTGATAAGCTTGAATATGTGTGTAAAGCATTCTTCCAGTATGATGAGGTTTCCAAAACTCAGAATTATATTTTCGCGATCGAAACTGTCACCGAGTTCGTCAGTTTTGCCTATGAAGTAACCGTTGAAATTATGCATAAAAAGCGGGAAATCTACTTTGTACTTATGGGTTTGAAAGCGCTTACCAATATGGCACCGCAGGTGCAGCCCGCAAGAACCGATATCGCTTTTGAGGATTTGATTGGCGACTATACCGTTTATGTTGTGAAACAGGATGGAAGTATAAACGCGGGTAAATACCATATCGATATATATAATAAAGAGATAAAACTTCTGGAAACATTCCTCCCGGAAAAAGAGAATAACAGACACTTTTGCGATTTCAAAGTCGCCGAAGAAGAATTCAGCTTTGGTAAGTAAACAACGGGATTAACATGACTTCACACGATGTCAGATGGATTCAACGTTTCAGCAACTTCAAGAAAGCGCTTTTGCGCCTTAAAGAAGCCGTTGAAATTGCCAATTCGAGAGAATTATCCCGTCTTGAAAAGGAAGGACTTGTTAAAACTTTTGAATACACCCAGGAACTTGCATGGCTCGTAATGAAAGACTATCTCTTGTATCAGGGAATCAACAACATTACCGGTTCACGGGACGCGATTCGTGAAGCGTTTGCAAATGAGTTGATTTCAGATGGCAATAATTGGATCGATACAATCAGAAGCAGAAATTTGACATCACACACCTATAATGAAGAGGTAGCCGAAGAGATTCTCACAAAAACTATAGATATTTATTACCCTCTCTTTCTTCAGTTCGAATCCAAAATGGAATCCCTTCAGGGATAGTTTTCCTTATGAGTATTGGTTTACCTGATAATGAGATAGCTGCAATTAAAGAGTGTTTGTCGAAAATTCCGCGGATTGATCAAGCTATTGTTTTTGGGTCACGCGCGATTGGAAAATATAAGTCTTCTTCGGATATAGATATTGTCCTGAAGGGTAAGGACCTCACTGAAAAAGATATAGCCCAACTTGAAACTTCAATTGATGATTTACTCCTGCCTTACAAATTTGATTTTGTATTATTCAGCACCATAAGTAATGATGACCTTCTGGAACACATAAGCAGGATCGGCAAACAAATCTATCCGTAAAAAATCCAACCACCTGAATTTTATTTTTACCAATCCAAAAAAGTATCAGCACTTTAATCAGGAAACCATTGTTGCTTAAACCAATGAGCAACAGGACTCCATAATATTCCCCTCCTTTTTATAAAGTTTACGCACCTTGGGGTGGGAGGGGTCAGGCGTGGGTTCTGTTGTAAACGTTCTAACAATAAGTGCGAGACAGGTTATTCTCACTTCCTCCAATTACGAAAAATTAATGGATGTGTCATTCCCGCGAAGGCGGGTATCCAGAATCATTCAAAGCAATAAATTTAAGGATATATCATCCCAGGCAGGGTTAAACTCCTCTATTATTCGTAACTTCCACTCTCTTTTCCATTTTTTTAATTGCTTCTCCCGTGAGATGGCATCCAAAGGACTATTACTTCTTTCGTAATAAACCGGCAAATCAGTTCCATATTTTTTTGAAAATCCTTCCACCAGTCCTTCTTTGTGTTCCCAAACACGCCGAGCAAGATTGTTAGTTATCCCGATATAGAGTGTTCCATTGTTTATAATTTGGTTTTACAAAATAAAAAACTGGATTCCTTCCGCCACCAGCGGATGCGCAGGAATGACTTAATTCATTGATTATAAACTATTAATATATATGTTCTTGTAAATCCCTCTAGCCAACTTGTGGCCGACAATTCAGGATAGAGACAAAAAAAGGGAGGATCACTGACCCTCCCCTGCATAAAATTTGGAAATGTGTGTTTAGATCTATTCACATACAATAGTTTCACTTCTTCTCGGTCCCACGGAAACATATGAAATTTCAAATCCGCATGTACCTTTGAGATAGTCAAGATAAGTTTTGGTTTCAGATGGTAACTCATCATAGCTTTTGCAACCTGATATATCCTTTTTCCATCCCTTGAAAGTTTCGTAAACAGGTGTTACCTGATCAAGTCTTTCAACCTCACTCGGGAATGTTTTAAGATTTTTACCGTTGTGCTCATACGCGACACAAACTTTTATTTCATCGAGACCGCTGAGCACATCAAGTTTAGTGATAGCCGCGTGATCAATACCATTTACCATTGTGGTGTATTTCATAGCGAAAGCGTCGAACCAGCCACATCTGCGTGGTCTTCCTGTTGTCGCGCCGAACTCCGCTCCAACCTTGCGCAAATGTTCACCAACTTCATCTTCAAGTTCAGTCGGGAATGGTCCGTTGCCCACCCTCGTGGTGTAGGCTTTCACAATACCAATCACGCTGTCAATTTTTGTGGGGGGTATTCCTGTACCGGTACAAGCACCACCTGAGGTTGGGGATGATGACGTTACATAAGGATATGTACCAAAATCTACATCGAGCAATGCGCCTTGCGCGCCTTCCAGAAGTACATTTTTTCCATCTGCGATTTCACGATTAAGAAGTGACGGTACATCAGCGATATACTTGTCAATTTTTTTATCGAAAGTAAGATATTCCTCAACTATCGCTTCAACGTCAAGTTCTTCAATGTTATAAACCTTTTTGAGAAGATTATTTTTTTCTTGAAGATTTTCCCTGATTTTTTTCTCAAGCAAGTCTCTGTTAAGCAGATCAACAATCCTGATACCTTTACGTGCGTATTTATCTATATAGCACGGACCGATACCTCTTCCGGTTGTACCAATTTTTTTAGTGCCGCTTTCCGAGATAGAATCGAGTAGCTTGTGGTATGGCATTATCAGATGCGCATTCTGACTTATAAACAATCTGCCTTCAATATCGAAATCATTATTCTCGATAAATTCTATTTCATCGAGTAATGCATTCGGGTCAATCACAACGCCATTTCCAATAACACATTTAACACCATCTCGCAGTATCCCTGAAGGTATGAGGTGCAGAATATATTGATTATCGTCTATCTGAATGGTATGCCCTGCGTTGGCACCCCCCTGATACCTTGCTACAACATCGAATCGTTCACTTAAAATATCGACTATCTTTCCTTTTCCTTCGTCACCCCACTGGCTCCCGACAAGAACAGAAACACTCATAAAAACTCCTGATCAACTAATTTGCAGGCAAAATAAAACTCCGGAGAAATATCCGGAGTTTTACAGGAAAAAATTTAAAAATTGATTATTTATTGAAACTTTCAACCGCTTCATCTACTGATTTGTAATGATCAAAAATTGTAATCAATTTAGTGATCACTAAAAGGCTGTTGATTTTTTCTGTAGCGCGGGCAAGAACGAGTGTGCCACCGCCGTTTTTCATACTTGTGTAACCACTAATCAACATTCCAAGACCGGATGAGTTCATAAATTTCACATCAGAAAGATCAACTACCACATTCTTCTTATCCTGCTCGATAAGTTCGTGAAGTTTATCATGAAATTCCTGTGCTTCAGGTCCGCCCATCACATTACCTTTCAGTTCTATGATAACGGCAGAGTACTTTTCGCTAACTTTAATTTTCATTTACTGCTCCCGGTATAATTTCAATTAATTTCGTCTGATTTTATAGTTAAATATACTTAAAAATTTCTACTATTTTTAGATTAATACCCAATTATATTTATATTGGCATAAAGTTATAGAATCTATTTATAAAAATAAAGTTATATTTGCGTGCAATATCTATTCCGTGATTTTTTCATTTCTTATGCTTAATTTTAACGGAACAATAAATTTTAAATCTCGTCTAAAATCATGAGTTTCAACGAAAATATGAATTCATCTGAAAAACAACCGCTCAAACCCTCTGATGATGAAGCGGATAATATTCTTATCCAGCAGTTTATCGATGGCGACGAATCGGCGTTTAGTTCCCTTATGGTAAGGCATAAGGATAAGGTTCGGAATCTCGTTTACCTTACGCTTGGGGACAGCGATTTTGTTGATGATATTTCGCAGGATGTTTTCATTAGTGTCTATAAAAAACTGGGTGAGTTCAGATTTGAATCGAAATTTACAACCTGGTTATATCGTATCACTGTAAACAAGTGCCGCGATTATTTACGCAAGAAAAAAGTTCGTTCAATATTTGTTTCAATTAAAGATACCGAAACAGAACTAAGTACAGGCGGGCAGCCCGAAAATATTGATATTCCCGCCCTTGTAAGAAAAGGTATTAAACGTCTGCCGGAAAAATTAAGAATACCCCTGATACTGAGGGATATTGACGGATTAAGTTATAAAGAGATTGCCGACCAACTGGAATGTGAGGTCGGGACTGTTAAATCCCGGATATTTCGGGCACGTGAAAGTTTAAAAATAATTCTGGAGCCCTACCAAAAAGAACTTCAAATGTAAGGCTCGGGAGCTGATAAAATGGATTCCGCAAAAAAACGAGTCAGTAAATATTATAAATATCTGCCTTTCGCAGGGCTTTTTGCGCTCACCGCAATTCTCATGATTGTCTTTAAAACTTCCGATTCAACCAACGATGCTTTCCGTCAGGGAAAAGACGCTATCATCGGCTTTTATACCAACAATCTTATCCCGATATTCGATAAAAACGAAATTACCGATGAAGATATTTTCAATTTGGCAGTAAATAGCAGAATTCCCGTTGATAAAGAGCAGAACCGCATCCTGAAAATCGGTGAGGATCAGAATGGAAGTAAATCTTTTCAGGTTAAACCGGGTGAATATGTACCCGGAACCAATAACCTGAAAAGATTTGAAAAATTTCTTCAACTCGATGAGAAGCAGAGCGAGGAATTGAATAGTTTGCTTGAGAGTTACCGTGAGGAGCTTTATTCAATGATCCTGCAAAACGAAAATAACACATTTGCGGTCGATCCTAATATTGAAATATTAAGAAAATCAATCGCCGCCGAGCTATATCAGTTCGCCATTAAAAACAATTCAGATAGAACCAGGTACCTCGATTATGACAGAAAAGAAGATATCACACGGAAATTGGCGCAGTTAAAATCTACTCTTGCTGATACAGAAAAACGAAACAAAACCAATTTTATATTTTTTGGTCCCGATACTATTTTTTCTCAGGAATGTGATGTTGACAAGGATGAAATGAAAAAACTTGCCCGAGCAAATGCGGTTGCTACTGCAAAGGGGGGTTCGGCTTCGGCAACAGCCACTTCTTCCTCAAGTTCATCAAAGGGTATCAGAGTGCTAACCAAACCAGAGGTTCCGACAGTCAAACCGGCAGATAATTTTTCCGGACTCAACATGGCGGTGTTCGAGGATGACTCCAAGGTTATTATCCCCAGGGGTGTATTTGTTGATAATTTTATCGGCGAGAATAATTCACTCAACTTTTCCCTCGACTCACTTAGCAATACTATTAAAAGTTTTACATTCAGCCTTACATCCGATTCATCTAATTACATGAAGTTTGAAATTGGTGAAAATGGTGACAACTATAACTTCAAAATGGATTTTGACGCTTTTGATATCAACGAGATTGTTGAGGCAGCAAGCGAAATAGCGAATGACGCTGACGTTGAGAAATGGGAAAATTTTGGTGCGGCATTTGACTCTATGATGATAAACATGAACATAGAAGACAACGATAGTTCGTTTTTCATCAATACCAACGGTTTCAAATTCAAGATCAACAAAAAGGAAAAGAAAGAAAAACCTGATAAGGAAAAATTGGATTAGATGAATTTCCCATTCCAAAATTTGGCCGCAACGAGAAAACTGGAAAATTCAATTTTTCTGGGAATACTCCTCTTCATTTTTAAGGTTGTCTACCCGGAGCCCGACACCGTGCTGCTAATGTTCGTAAATGAGCTGCTGATTCTGGCTTCAGGTTATATGATGGTATTATATATTATCTCCTTCCTTGAAAAGAAAGTAGCATCACCAATAGCAGTCATACTTAACGCGGGCATTTTCAACGCTATCCTCTTTTTTATCATCACGGTATATTCCTCGGCTTATGATGACCCTTACGATGTTGCACTCAGCAGCAATTTCATTGTTACAATAATATTCATCTTCACTTCCCTGCTTCTTCTCTTTATAATCGGATACATATTTGTTGTTTTCCGGGAGCTCTTTTTTCTTCGTCAGAAAAAAAGTCTTCGCTCTTATATGAATACAATGGTGTTTTTTCTCCTGTTTACGGCGTTGGGAGCAGCGATAAAATCGCTAAACGGATCACTTGAATTTATCTTTTTCGCGTTCCTTGTTGTTTCTATGCTACTGATATTTATAAACTCGCTCAGGGTGGCGTGGATAGCTTTCCTTACCAAAAAACAGAAATTACAACTTCTAGGGATCTCAATAGTATTATCAGTTCTTTTCGGATTGAATTTTGCTTATACACTCTTCGACACCGAATTCAATCAGCTTATGAATATTTTCTCTCCCGGATTCGGGGCGTATCTAAACCTTATAATGCTGTATGGAACGGTTTATTTCGGAGTGATATTTTTCACAACATTATTCCATCTCCCTACAGCGGAAGCTTTTGACCGAAAATCTGAAGAAATATCAACGCTTATCGACCTTAGCAAACTGATTACTCAGGTTTTTGACTTTAAAGAACTTGCCGAAACTGTCACTACCATAACAATGAAAGTTTGTTATTCTGACGCGGCATGGCTTGTAATAGAGCATGAAGGTAAATATGAACTTTCAGCCGTTAGTAACATCGGTTATAAAGAAGCTGAAACTATTTTCAACGGTATCGGAATTGAAAATTACGCTGATTTACAGGAAGTTTTAATTATATCTGAAGAAGATGCCACCATACGTTCCAATTTCCTGAACGGCTTTAAATCACTTGCCATTTCACCTCTGCTGATCAAAAAGGATATCACCGGATATCTTTTCGCGGTAAGGAAAGTGGAGCAGGAATTTGATGACGACGACAAAAAGAACATTGGCGCCTTCGCTGATTACGCCGCACTTGCTCTCGAAAACGCGAAACACCTTGAAGCTTCCATTGAAAATGAAAGAATGGAAAAAGAATTGGACCTGGCTCGCGAGGTTCAATATAAAATTCTTCCATCGAAAACACCCGAATATGATTTTCTAGAAATTTCTTCTCTATTCATACCCGCATTTGAAGTTGGTGGAGATTATTATGACTTCTTCAAGATAAGCGAAAGTAAACTTGGTTTTGTTATCGCGGATGTTTCAGGTAAGGGAATTTCCGCTTCTTTTGTTATGGCTGAAGTAAAAGGAATTTTTGAATCAATTTCCGGTGTCATCTCAGAACCCGCCAAGTTATTGACCAAGGCAAACGAAGTATTATCTCAAAGTCTCGATAAAAAAACGTTTGTGACAGCTGTGTATGGTATAATTGATGTTGAGCATGGAAAAATTACATTTGCTCGCGCCGGTCATACACCCGTTTTACTGATCCGGGATAATAAAGCGGAATCATTAACACCTACCGGACTCGGATTAGGTATTGATCATGGAAATAATTTCCTTAACACTATAAAAGAATTGGAATTTGACTTAAAGAATAACGATATTATTGTTTTATATACAGATGGTATTCCCGAATCACAAAATGCAGAACTGGAGGAGTACGGATACAAGCGATTTGAGGAAGTGTTAATAAAAAACAGCGACAAACAGCTCGACTATATATCCAACGAAATCATACAGGGTGTGACAACTTTTTCACAAAATAGTCATCAACACGATGACATTACTCTGGTTCTTTTTAAGTGGAATTTTAACAATAATAAATTTGGAGTAAGTTAATGGCAGATTTCAGCGTCAACGTACGCGGATCCGGATCTGTAAACATTATTGACCTGAAGGGGTATCTCGACGCACATACAGCCCCTGAACTTGAAAATGCTTTTAACAAGCTTATCAAAGACAGCAAGTTTAAGGTTGTTGTTAATTTTGATGAGCTTAAATATATAAGCAGTGCCGGTCTTGGAGTTTTTATGGCTTATGTTGAGCCGATGAGAGAAAACAGCGGTGATATCAAGTTCTCGAACATGAAAGAAAATGTTTACAATATTTTCGACCTGCTCGGTTTTCCTATGTTGTACGAATTTTTCAAAGATGAAAGTGAAGCTATTGAAAAATTTAACGCACAGGCACAACCTTGAGCAAACCAAATTCAAATAGCGAATTGATTGTATCAAGTTCAACCGATAATCTTTCGGTTATCCGTGATTTCATTCGAAATGCAGCGGAAAACGCGGGCTTATCAAATGAAGCGATTGGCAAAATCACGCTCGCTGTTGATGAAGCTTGTACCAATGTTATTAAACATGCCTATAATTACTCCCCCGACGGCGAAATAAATATTGCCGCAAATGTAAAAAAATCCAAATTTATTATTTCCATAACCGATTTCGGAAAATCATTTAATCCTGAAGCCATCCCCGATCCAAACCTCAAGGAATCCATCAAACAAAAAAGAGTGGGCGGACTCGGTATGTTCCTCATGAAAAAACTTATGGATGAAGTTGAATACCATACCTCTTCCGGCAAAAAAAATCAGGTAATTTTGGTTAAATATCTGGCGTAATCACATGCAAAATGCCGAGTATAATACTGCCCTGAGTAATCTTTCGGCCCTGGTTGATTTCAGCAAACTTATTAACTCCTCTCTTGATGTAAATTTCACCTTAAATAATCTCCTTCTTACTTGTTTCGGGAAATTTCACACTACCAAAGGTTTCATCGCACTCGCCAATGAAGAAGGGAATCTCGTAATTAGTGCGTCGAAAGGCTTCAATCAGACGGTACTTGCAAAATTCCCCAAAAATATAAACGCTGACAATTATTCCGATCAGCCTGCGCTATCAGAATTTCTTACCGAAATTAAAGCTGGTGTTCACAAGGAAATTATAACTTCGGAAGGCTTCAGAGGAATACTTGTCCTTGGTGAAAGATTACTAAAAAAAGACTACACCAACGAAGATATTGAATTTATCGACACCATTATTAATATCGGGGCAACAGCGATTGAAAACTCAATTGCGGTTGACGAAATTAAAAATGTCAACAAACAGCTCGACGCCAAAGTAAATCAGCTTAGTGCCCTGTTCGATTTGAGTAAGGAATTTAGCGGCATACTCAAAAAAGAGATGGTTGGTAAACTGCTTGTTTATTCTATTATTGGTCAGATGTTGGTATCAAAATACGCTGTTTATATTATTTCGGATGAACAGTTTTATCCGCTCGAAAATAAATTTTCTGTTGATACACTTGAAAAATTATTATTGAAATATAATGTGAGAGAAATCTCTGAAAGCATTACTGGTAATGTTCTAAAAGATGAAATGCCCGAATTGAAAGAACTGGGTGTGGAGCTTATTATACCTATGCAGCTTCAGGGTGAGAATAAAGGTTTTGTTATTCTTGGTAAACGTATTAGCGGTCAGAAATATTCCAAAACAGATATTGAATACGTTTACTCTATCGGGAGTCTGGCGATAATATCTATCGAAAACTCACGATTATTTGAGGAAATGCTCGAAAAGCAGCGGATGGAGAAAGACCTTGAGCTGGCGAGAAATATTCAGCAGAATCTCCTTCCAAAGTCAATACCCCAAAATGAAAAGATTCAGATAGCGGCGTTCAATAAATCAGCAAAAAAAGTGGGCGGCGATTACTATGATGTGATCAAACTTGATGAAGACCACATCCTGATAGCGATTGCTGATGTTTCAGGAAAAGGAGTGCAGGCTTCATTACTTGTTGCGAACCTGCAGGCGTTCCTTAAATCGATCTGTAAGCAGAATCTCCCAATCGATGAAGCTACAAACCAAATCAATGATCTGGTATCAGAAAACACCATCATGGGTAGTTTCATTACATTTTTCTGGGGAATTATAGATATGAGGGATATGTCACTCACGTATGTTAACGCGGGGCATAATCCACCACTTCTGATCAGGAACGGTGAAATTGAGAAATTAAAAGTAGGTGGAATGATAATCGGGGTTATGGAAACGATGATTCCGTATAATTCAGATAAAATCAAACTGGAGAGTAAAGACACGCTTGTTCTCTTTACTGATGGTATCTCGGAAGCAATGAGCATCAATGGTGAGGAGTTTTCCGATGAGCGTTTGGAAAACATTTCCGCCTCCTTCAGTGATAAATCCTCCGATGAATTTATGGAGCTCCTGATGGAAGATATCAATAATTTTACCAAAGGAGCGGAACAATCTGATGACATCACGGCTCTAATAGTAAAAGTAACATAAATTCTAACGACCGGCTGACAAAGCATTATGGGTAAAGTTTTAAATTTATATATCAGGTATCGGAAACAATTGTTCGTATTCTGGACGGTCGTATTCTCTGTGTTTGCGTTCCTTAATTTTTATTTCCTCTTTGAAGTTACATACAGACCCAATGACGAATGTATCTGGTCACCTGCAAAAAACGATTCCGGTGAGATAGAATTTGTGTTTAGAGGTGTGAAATTTGAAGGTGTTACCTGGAATGCCGGAATACGCGACGGCGATGTACTTCTTGAAATAAATGGTAAAACATTCGAAACCGCTTTTGAGGCAAATCGAATTATACTCGAAATGGATGGCAATATTGCCGAGTATAAAGTAAAACGAAATGAAGAAATATTTACCACAAATGTTCAGATTAAACGACTTGTAAACTTTTTCGGACTCGCGTTTTCCATTTTTTCTGTAATCTGGTTGTTTGTAGCATTTGTTGTGGTGTTATCCAAACCTCAAGGTGAAACCCAAATTGTGTTCTACCGTTTAGGGGCAGCATTTGTGCTCTTTTCAGGTTTCAGCATGTTACTCTTTGATAATGGTTACAATCCTTTAACTGAGTTCCCCGCGTTATTTATTTTCTTTGATACAACCTATACACTCGGTTTTACGTTCTTGCCAATATTATTCCTCCATTTTTTCTGGCTCTTCCCTATCAGGCAGTCATTTATGAAAGGGAATAAGACAGAAAAAATACTCTATAATTCTGCCCTTGCGTTATTCCTTTTAATCACGTTCGCGAAAGCCGCGACCGGATATGAAGACATTACAAGATATTTAAATTATTCCCTGATATTTCGTGTACTTCTTTCACTTGCGCTGATTGCAACATCTATAGTAAGTTTAATTTATCTCTTCAGAGGTTTTCTCAAGATTAAAAACCGCAAAGAGCGAGTTGCTGTCTTTATAATTCTTATTGCTTACTCCATTTCGCTTGTAGCGATAGTTTATTCAGGCTTTTTCGCAAACCTTTTCGCTTCGAACATCTATAACAACCCGGAATATTTCATGCCGGTTGTACTTATAGGTCTGCTGCCGATAAGTTTCGGATTTTCCATTTTTCGTTATTCTCTGATGGACCTTAGTGATGTTCTCAAAAACACCATACTGTATGGTATGGCGACCATTGTTGTTGCGGGTGTTTATTTCCTGATGATATATCTTATCGGTCAGGAATTGAGCGGATTTTTCAGTCCGCAATACCAGGGAATAATCGCGGGATTTCTGTTTATATTGTTTGCCCTGATGTTCCAATCTACGAAGGATAAACTGCAGGATGTGATTACTGCAAAATTTTACCCCGAACAGTTTTCTTATCAGAAAGTCCTACTCAAGTTCAGTAATGAGGTTGGCAGTATTGTAGGATTGAATAAAATTCTTGATTATACATCCGATACTTTTATTGATTCTGTTAAAACAGATAAATTTGCTGTATTACTGAGGGGTAGTGATGACACCTTTTCCCCTAAAAAGTGCATAGGCTGCTTCAAAGAGGTTAAAAATCTTACAATTGACTTTGAAAATCTCACCAACTTCATCGAGAAAAAGCGTAAAACTTATTTACCTGTGGTTATTGAAGAAGAACATTCTATCGAAGATATCTTTCCAAATGACTGGCAAACAATTAAGAGTGAAAAGTTTTATACTATCATTCCCTTAATCATCAAAGATCGTATGATCGGAATGCTTTTCTTCGGACTGAAACGATCAGGTTCTAAATTTGCCGGCAGTGATCTGGATTTGTTAACGGCTGTTGCGAATCAGGTTGCTGTTGCTCTCGAAAATGCCCGGTTGTACGAATCTGAAGCGGATAAACTCAAGATTTACCGTGATCTTGAAAATGCCCGTAAAATTCAGGAAAATCTACTCCCGCAGAAACTACCAGATATCCCGGGAATTGAATTTGCCGGCGAGATGATATCGGCAATGCAGGTTGGCGGTGATTACTACGATATCGTTAAAGTCTCGGAAGATAAATTTTTTGTTGTTATTGGTGATGTTTCCGGTAAGGGTCTTGCAGCTTCTTTCTACATGTCGAAGCTGGAAACTATGGTAAAATTGTTCTGTACGGCAGACAGGTCCCCCAAGGAGGTGCTAACAATCATCAACAAAAACCTCACACCGGAACTAAATAAAAACTGGTTTATTACAGTTACCGTTGCCCTTTTCGATCTGAGAGATAAAACAATCAACGTTTGTCGTGCGGGTCATACTCCTCTATTGCTTATTAAGGGTAACACTCATATATTCTATCAGCCGCGTGGTATTGGAGTTGGACTTGATGCCGGGAACGTATTTGAAGAGACACTTGAGGAACAAGTCACACATTTTGAAAAAGATGAAATCTATGCTTTCTTTTCAGATGGTATCAGCGAAGGCATGAATCTGGATAAGGATTTATATGGTGAAGAACGACTGCTTCAGGTAATTTCAGAAAACAGCACACACCACCCTGTCTTTATTAAAAATAAGGTCATCGGCGATCTGAACAGCTTCAGCGAAGGAATGCAGCAGCACGATGATATTACACTCGTTCTTGTTAAGGTTACCGTATGATAACAAGTGAACTGCTAATATTTCTGATACCACTTGCCGTAGTATTGACAACGTATTCAAAATATGCCGGCAAACGCAATCTTCTTCTTTTCAGCAAGCCGTTAACAATTACACTGATCATTCTATTGGCTTTTAATTTCTATCCCGAGAGCTTTGTGCAGGGAAAGGAATGGGTAATAGCTGCCCTGGTAGCATCCGCTTTTGGTGATATCTTTCTTATGTTCAAGGAAAAAATGTTCAAAGCCGGAATTTTAGCATTTCTTGCCGCGCATATTTTTTATTTACTCTTTTTTATTGATGGTATGCTTGTCTCAAAACTGATCAACTACTACTCTCTCGCTATTTATATTCTCGCCGGTGTATTAACCTACATGATCACAGAAAAAGCGGGAAAATATAAAATATTAGTTTCTATATATGTTTTCGCGCTTGCTTCTATGGCTGCTTTTTCTATTCCCTACTTCCTTTCTACAGGTGATATCAAAGTCGTAATAGCGGCATTATTGTTTATGATATCCGATTTCGTTTTAGGATGGAATAAGTTCAACAATCAATTAAAGTATGCTGAGTTGATAATCCTCCCAACCTATTTTGCGGCTCAATTTTTATTCGCGCTATCAATCAATATCTAAGCTATGTGTCTGATAACCTTTCGTTTCGACCCTGAATCCGAATTTCCTCTTTTAATGGCGGCTAACAGAGACGAATTTTATGATCGTCCTGCAAAAACGGCTCATCACTGGGATGATAATCCTTCCATTTTCGCGGGTCGCGATCTCAAAGCAGGTGGTACATGGATGGGAGTTAATAAATCAGGACGTTTTGCGGCATTAACAAATTTCCGTGACGGGAATGACAAAAGGACGTTCAACTCATCACGTGGCAACCTGGTAACGCGTTTTCTTGAAGGCGTAGATACAGTTGCTGAATTTTCCCGATACTTGCTAAAAACCCGAAATGATTTCGCCGGATATAATATTATATTTTACGAAAATAACTCTATACGATACTTCTCAAACAAATTACCGGAAGTACTAATTCTGAAACCTGGTATTTACGGATTGAGTAACGCAACTCTTGATATCCCCTGGGAGAAGGTAAAAAAAGCAAAATCCGCAATGGGAAAATATATAAAGGGTAATTGTGGTGATGACGAAATATTATTTAGCATATTAAAAGATGAAACGAAAGCTGAAGATCAACTTCTTCCTGAAACAGGTGTACCGTTTGAGTGGGAAAAGCTTCTCTCATCTCCATTCATTAGAAGTGAAATTTACGGTACAAGATTATCAACAATAGTAAAAATGAACAGTTCTGAATACAGAATTACAGAACTAAATTATGATTCCAACACCCCCACAAGAATAGATAATGTTATTTATTTTTAATAAAATATTTAACATATTCATTAAAAAGAGAGATAAGATGTTGAAAATAAAAGAATTTAGTTATAGATACATAGTTTCACCGGATACTAAGAAAAAGGAAATTGCAATTCCGGTTGAAGAATTTGAGGGTTTCATGGAAGATTTTCAAATATTGAAAATGCTTGCTGAGCGAAAAGACGAGGAAACAATTCCACATGAAGAGTTATTAAAACAACTCAAAGAAGATGGCAAATTATAAGATTGAATGGAAAAAATCCGCAGTACGGGAATTAAAAAAACTAGATACAACTATCATCCAACGAATTCTCGACGAAATCACAAATTTGAGTATAAATCCTTTTCCATCCGGTATAAAAAAAATTACTGGCACTAAAGATACGTACCGCCAACGCGTTGGTAATTACAGGATAATTTATGAAATTATCGGAAAACGATTGGTATTACTAATTATTCACGTTGGCCATAGAAAGGATATTTATAAAAAACCCCTTTAGCAATACTAAAGGGGTTTTCATTTTAATTCTATTTATCGAAGTTTAGAACTTGATAGTTCTGTTGCCTCTTGTTGTGTATTCGTAAACAAATGAACTCGCCACAAAGATTGATGAATAGGTACCGATAATAATACCAAAAGTAAGAGTAAATGCAAATCCTCTTAACACCTCACCACCGAAAATAAAGAGAATAAGAACAACAATAAATGTTGTCAAAGATGTGATGATCGTTCTTGGAATTACTTTATTGATACCACCGTTCATGATCTCCTTGAGTTCACCAGTTTTGTGTATCTTCAAATCCTCACGGATACGGTCGAACACAACCACTGTATCGTTGATAGAATAACCAACAAGTGTAAGGAACGCCGCGACAACGTTAATAGTTATCTCAAGATTCAGGAAAGGAACAATACCATATAATAATGAGAATACACCCAGAGTAATAATAACGTCATGGAAAAGAGCAGCAACCGCGCCAACCGCGAAAGCAAACTTAAACCTGAAACCGATATAAACAAGAATTACAACAAGAGAAAGCGCAATTGCAATTAATGCGTCGGTTTTAAGTTCATTACCAATCTTCGGACCAACGTTATCCGATTTTTGAACAATAAAAGGATTTTCAGGCATCTTCTCACGAAGAATCTCTTCAATCCAGTCAGCAACACCAACTCTAACAACAACGCTGTTTTCATTCTGATTATCAGAAATACTTGAAGTCTGGAAACCGGCGTCGAAGAGTTTATCAACCATCATTCCGGCAACATCCTGAGAACTGAAGCCATAAGTAATAGAATTACTTGTAGAATCAATAAGAGTAAACTGCGCGTCTGATTTTATTTTTTTGATATTCATTTCAACAGCTTCGATAACTCTTGGAAAAACATCAGAAGGTATTTCCTGAAGTTCTGTTCTAACGAGAATACCTCTTTCATCCCCAAAAGTTTTTACTTCAACATTACCAAGCCCGATATTATTAAGATCATCACGAACCTGTGTAATTGAGATTTCAGTCTCAAACTGAAGTGCAATTTCGGTACCACCTTTAAAATCGATACCAAATAACAATCCGCGGACGACTAAACTGATTATACCAAGTAAGAGTAAAGTACTCGAAATTATATAGGCAGTTTTACGTTTCCCTAGAAAGTCAATCTTTAATTCTTGAAAAATTCGCATTTGGTAAATTTCTCCTTGAAATCAATTTAACCGACATTAACTTTTGTTCCTTTGGTAAGCATGATATCAAATATCAATCTGGTAACTACCAAAGCACTGAATAAACTAACAACTATACCAATCATCAGGGTAAGAGCAAAACCCTGAATAGGACCACTACCAAACTGATAAAGAATAATAGCGGTAAAGAAAGTTGTTATGTTTGAGTCGAATATCGCAGAGTAAGAGTTTAGATATCCACTTTCAATCGCAGCTTTTGCTGTTTTGCCTGTCGCTAATTCTTCTCTGATACGCTCGAAGATAAGAACATTGGCATCCACCGCCATACCGATTGTAAGGATAATACCTGCAATACCCGGGAGAGTTAATGTGGCCTGGAATCCTGCAAGAACTCCCATTAATAGCAGTACAGTTGAAACCAGTGCAAGGTCAGCAATTGTACCGGCTTTTTTATAATAGAAAACCATAAATATAATTACCAGCAATAACCCGGCAACTGTTGAAGTAAGACCCTGATTAATAGAATCCTGACCAAGTGAAGGACCTACAGTTCTTTCTTCAATAATATCAACCGGTGCAGGAAGAGCACCCGCTTTTAGAATAATCTCAAGCAATTTTGCTTCTTCAAGATCTTCCATACCTTCGATCTGTGTGTTACCTGTAGGAATTTTACCCCTGATCACCGGAGCTGTATAAACAACACCGTCGAGAACAACCGCAACACGTTTACCAACATTCGAGCCGGTAATTCGGGCCCATTCTATAGAACCTTCGGTGTTCATCTGCATAGTAACGATTGGGGCTGTGGTACTTTGATCAATATTCGCCTGAGCGTCGGTAATTACTTCACCCGTTAGCTCGGAAGATTTATTGATCATATATAACTTGAAGTAGTTAATCTGATTTTCAGTATAGATAGGCTTGGCTGAGAACAAAAATTCAACGTTATCAGGTATTACGTTCTGAACTTCCGGAAGTGAAAGATAATTTTCAAGTTTCTGCATATCTTTTTCTTCTACGAAAGCGTCAGCATACTGAGCGTCTCTCGGCAAACGCGCAAGGAAGAAGAATGGATTCTGCTGGAATCTCTCCTCTTCACTCATATTTTCATAATCAAGAGAATCAGGCTGTGTAGTATCAGCTTTAGTATCATTTGTAATGATTTTTTTCATTACGCCGTCAACGGCTGTCATTATAGGAAAAGTAAATTCAGGATCTTTAACCATTCTGAATTCCAACAACGCGCGACCCTGAAGCAGCTGTTTAGCTTCCTCTTCACGTGAAATACCGGGAAGCTCAACAATAATCCGGCGAGAACCCTGTTTCTGAATTGAAGGTTCACTAACACCATACTGGTTAACACGATTACTGATAATTTCGATCGCTCTTGAAACCGCATCTGATTCCTGTGTTTCAAGTTCGTCAACAATTTCGCCATCATCCTGTTTGATCGAACCAAAATAACGACTTAATCTGATTCCCTGTTCCTGAAGTTTATCAGTAAGGATCGATACAACATTTTCATCGCTTAATTTTGATTCTTGCTCAGCGGCTTTAAGAAGTGTGTGGAACCTGTCATCAGGTTCTTTGGCGATTCTTTCCAGCAGTTTTGCTGTATTCACTTCCATTACAAGATACATACCACCCTGAAGGTCGAGACCAAGCTTCATACGTTTTTCCCGGGCGTCTTTGTATGCTTCCTGAGATTGTAAAATATTCTCTTCAATATTAAGAAGAGTATTCAACTCCTGCTCTGTCATGTCAGGGTTGGCAGTTTGCAAACTGTCTTTAATAATTTCAAGTTTCTCTGAAATTTCCTTGTTATTCTGATTATCCTGATACGTAGGATATAACAGGTACAAACTGAGACCTATAAAACCTACAATAAGGAGAATCTTGAATCTGAATTGTTTCATTCCGGCATCTTAAAATTAGTTTATGAATGCTTAATTTTTTAGTACTACAAATGTTGAGTTTATTGCCCGATTTAATTTTAAAACAAATCACGGCACCAAACAAAATGAAATAGCCGCCTGGAAAGGCGGCATTCAATCTTTTATTCTCTTACAACCCAGGTTTTAAGAACAGTTTCAACTTCGCTGTGAAGTTTAACTGTAATATCATAAATACCCAAAGCTTTAATAGGTTCGGCGATTTCAATTTTTCTCTTATCAATATCAACTTCTTTAGCTTTAAGGGCATCAGCAATATCCTGAGCGGTAACAGTACCAAAAAGTTTATCTTCTTCACCAACCTTTACTGGTATTGTAACAGACAGGTTTTCAAACTGAGCCGCAAGTTCTTTAGCGCTCTCAAGTTCTTGTGCCTGGATTTTTGCTAACTGTTTTTTCTCTTCTTCCAGCACTCTTATATTACCTTCGTTTGCATGGTAAGCAATCTGGCGAGGTATTAAATAATTAAGCGCATAACCATTTTTCACATCAACTATGTCGCCAATCTGGCCTAGCTGGGAGAAATCTTTTCTAAGAATTACTTTCATCTACTCATCTCCTTCTATTTAACTGCTTCAGAAACAAATGGCATAATAGCGATTTGACGCGCTCTTTTGATTGCTCTAACCAATTCGCGGTGCTGTTTTGCGCTCAAACCTGTAATTCTTCTTGGAATTATTTTACCCTGATCGGTAACAAATTTCTGAAGTTTTTTTGCATCTTTATAATCGATGAATTCTTCAATTACTCTTTTAACTCTTTTGTTTTTCATTTTCACTTGCTACTCCAAAATTTTAATCATTATCTCTCATAAGATTCGATTCTTCATCGGTAAGGAACTTATCGAAAGTATTCTCCGAAAAGTCATCATAATTATCATCATCGGAAGAATAATTGTAATCGTCCTCAGAATCGTCTTTGTTGAATTTGTTAAGGAACTGAATTCGCTTAGCTTTAATCTCCACGATGGTTCTGTTTCTACCGTCGTCAACCTTAAAAGTTCTACTCTGAAGTTCACCATCAATAAGTACCGCAGAACCTTTTTTAAGTCTGTCTTTACAACTATCAGCAAGTTTATTCCATGCAACAACACCAACGTAGCAAACATCTTCCTGCCACTGATTACTGCTGTCTTTATACCTGCGGTTAGCCGCGATATGAAAATTTACCACCGGGGTATTGTTAGAAGTTTGACGGAACACCGGATCTTTTGTCAAATTACCTGCAACCATAACACTATTTAATTCTGGCATTTTCAAATCAGCCATCTCAATCCTCCATACATGTCAAGTTCAAAATATCCTTAACTCTCTGCTGACTCAGTTTTTTCCGCTACTTCATTTTCGCTTTTTTCAGCTTCTTCTTCTTTTTTATTCCTTAACACTTCATAATGCGCAACAGCCTCTTTGTCCAACTGTACTGTAAGGAAACGTACAATTGTTTCATCAAGTCTGTAGGTTCTTTCCAATTTTGAGATCATGTCACTTGGAGCAGTAAAGCGCATGACAAAGTAATAACCGCTTTTTGATTTTTGGATAGGATACGCGAGGCGTTTTCTTCCCCACTTTTCTACATCCTGAAATTCACCACCATTTGCGGTAATGAATTCGTGCACTCTCTGATATGTTGAGTCTATTTGCTCATCTTCGAGCGAGGCGTTAATAACTATAACACTCTCATAATTGTTTATGGGCATATAACCTCCCTTTGGACTTTTGGGGGCAATTCATTTTCTGAACAGAATTACCCCAGGGTTTATTTTTATGTTTATTTAAATTTTTGCTAATCTTTAATATATCACTATTTTATGAGTGGCGCAATAACCAATGAAACTACCGACATTAGTTTGATAAGAATGTTCAATGACGGACCCGAGGTATCCTTAAAAGGATCACCAACAGTATCACCAACAACTGCAGCCTTGTGGGCATCAGAACCTTTGCCATATTTCATACCATCGATGCTGATTCCACTTTCAATTAATTTTTTTGCGTTATCCCATGCACCACCGGCATTCGACTGAAAGATCGCCATCAAAACACCACTTGATGTAACACCCGCTAATAATCCTGCAAGCATATCTTTACTGAAAAAGCCAACTACAACCGGAACAGAAACTGCCAATAATCCCGGTAAAACCATTTCTCTGATAGCCGCGCGAGTTGAGATCTCCACACATTTGCTGTATTCAGCCTTTGCGGTTCCTTCACGAAGACCGGGTATCTCCCTGAACTGGCGACCAACTTCAATGATCATTTCTTTTGCCGCACGACCAACAGCACCCATTGCCATTGCCGAGAACAAAAATGGAAGCATCGCTCCGATAAATAATCCACCCATAATTATTGGTTCTGACAGGTTGATAATATCAATTTCCGCCTGTTGTTTGTATGCAGTGAACAATGCCAATGCTGTCAATGCAGCAGAACCAATCGCGAATCCTTTACCTATAGCTGCTGTTGTGTTACCAACCGCGTCAAGTTTATCAGTTCTTTCACGAACTTCTTTCGGTAATTCTGACATTTCCGCTATACCACCAGCGTTATCAGAAATTGGACCGTATGCGTCAACCGCCAACTGGATACCTGTAGTTGAAAGCATACCCAAAGCCGCGATAGCTATTCCATACAAGCTTGAAAGATAAAACGCGCCGATAATACTGGCTGCGATGATCAATATAGGAATTGCTGTTGACATCATTCCAACACCAAGACCGGCTATAATATTTGTAGCTGAACCGGTTACCGACTGATTTGCGATTCCTCTTACGGGACCTTTATCTGTTCCCGTATAATATTCTGTGACAAGACCAATACTCGTACCGGCTGCAAGACCAATTATGGTAGCAAAAAATACTCCCAGTGAAGTATAATTGAAGCCATCATATGTCCACTCTGATGGAAGTACGTTGCTGATTATAAAATAAGATGCGACAACCATTAAACCAGTCGCGCCAAATTCGCCGATATTGAGGGCTCTCTGAGGATCGCCGCCTTCTTTAACTTTTACAAAAAACGTTCCGGCAATAGAAAGTATGATTCCGGCTCCCGCCAAAAATAGTGGAAGCAATACTGCTTCGAGACCCAATTCCGGTACTTCCGGACTAATAAAAATTGCGCCAAGAACCATTGTACCAATAATAGCGCCTACATATGATTCAAAAAGGTCAGCGCCCATTCCCGCAACGTCACCCACATTATCACCAACGTTGTCAGCAATAGTGGCCGGATTACGAGGATCATCTTCAGGAATACCTTCGTAAACTTTTCCCGCAAGATCAGCACCCACGTCAGCAGCCTTGGTATAAATACCTCCGCCTACACGTGCAAAAAGAGCTATGGAAGATGCGCCTAGTGAAAAACCTGATAACACGTTAATCACCATTGGGATATCCCAATCCATATAATTTCTGTAGAAAAGGAAAAGTGCGCTAAGACCTAAAATTCCCAGCCCAACAACATTCATACCCATGATGGCGCCACCTGAAAAAGCTATATTCAAAGCTTCACCAAGTCCTGTACGAGCCGCATTGGTTGTTCTCACGTTAGCCGCGGTAGCAGCGATCATACCTAAATACCCCGCAAGCGCCGAACAAAAGGCACCAACGACAAATGAAACAGCAATAAGCCAATGCGAATCGGCATTACCTGCATTTGCGAAACCGAGTATTAAAGCAACTGCTATAACAAAAATGATTAATATTCTATATTCTGTTCTTAGAAACGCGATTGCACCTTCACGAATATACCTGGAAATTTCCGCCATCTTGTCTGTACCGACTTCCTGCTTCATGATCCAGTTATTCTTGAGAAATGAGTATCCGAGAGCCAAAAGGCCAAGAACGGGAATAATGTACACCATTACTTCCATAAAAAGTCTCCTACTTACCTTCCTTATTGGTTAATTCAGAATTAGATTTATGTTCCTGGACGGCTTTACTAAAATGATTTAACATCCTATTTAAACCGCCGATTATAAAGTTTTCAATTAGTTTTATTGCAAATTCGAAATCATTATCGAGTAATTCAAGTTCCGGCGCGGAGTAAGGCTTCAAAACATAGTTTTTCATGTCGCCTTTTTCGAAATTGTTTCCAATCCCGAAACGTAAACGCGGAAACTGGTCAGATTCAAGATGATAAATTATTGAATGAATGCCATTATGACCACCATCTCCTCCGGATTGCCTTATCCGTATCCGTCCGTTTTCGAGATTAAGATCATCTGTAACAACCAGAATATCTTCTGTAGCCAGGTCATAATTTTGCAAAACGTCTTTAGCGGCGATTCCACTAAGGTTTACATAAGTAACAGGTTTTATTAAATAAAACGGGGAAGCATTAATATTGCTTCCCGCGTAATAATATTCGCCTTTAGAAGGCTTGAATGTCAATTTATATTTTTCCGCGAGTTTATCCAGTAACATAAACCCAACATTATGCCGGGTTTTTTCATATTTAGTTCCAGGATTTCCTATTCCTAATACAGCCCGCAAAAAACTATATATTCTCCGCTTATACTAAATTTATTCAGCAGCTTCGGTTGTTTCTTCTGCTTCTTCAGATGCTTCCGCTGATTCTTCCTCTTCTTCGTCAGCCGCAACACCTCTTGCGGTGGTTACACCTACAACCATTGCGTCTTGCCGATTCATGATCGCAAGATTATCATAATTAAGATCACGAACATAAACTGAATCGTTGATCTTGAGTTCTTCAACATTGATAACAAGATGCTGAGGGATATCCTTTGGAAGACATTCAACAGCAAGTTTGTGTGTAGCCTGAACAAGGCGACCACCTTTTTTTACACCAATAGCAGTACCAACAATATTAACTGGTATTTCAACAACAATTTTTTCACCGGCAGTAAGACCTTGAAGATCAACATGAATTACTTTATCTGTTACCGGGTCAAACTGAATATCTTTAACAATGCATAATCTTGGCTCTAAGCCTTCAACCTGAAGATTAACAACATGAGTTTCGGTTGTAAAAATAACTTTGTTCAATGCGATTTCATCAAGAATAAACGATAGCGCTTCACCACCCTTGGTATAAACAACACCCGGTACAAAACCTTCTTTTCTCAAACTGTTCAAGGCACCTTTTGTCGATTTTTCCCTTTTCTGACCTTTTAATATAATTTCAGCCATAATACTGTACTCTCCAAATAAATATTAACTCATTCTAACTTTTATCTATTTCAAACAGCGAGCTAATTGATTCGTTTTCATTGCATCGCTTAATCGCTTCGGCAAATAAACCCGAAGCGCTTTTAACTGTAATTTTACCATTCAAAGCTTCTTTTTTCAGCGGTATGGAATCGGTGACAAAAAGCTCTTTCAATTCTGATTTTTCAATTCTTTCAATCGCTTCACCCGAAAGCAGCGGATGTGAAATTGCTCCATAAACTTCCAACGCGCCTTTTTTCCTTAACGCTTCCACACATGAGATAAATGTGCCACCGGTATCGATCAGGTCATCAACGATAAGCACATTTTTACCATTTACATCGCCAATAATATTCATAACTTCAGCAATATTGGCCTTGGGTCTGCGTTTGTCTATTATCGCAAGTCCGGCATCTAACCTCGAAGCATATGATCTTGCAAGTTTTACACCACCCATATCGGCGGAAACAACAACAAGATTTTCATTCCGTTTTGAGAACAGACTCGTAAAAATACCCGAACCATAAAGGTGGTCAAGGGGTATATCAAAAAAGCCCTGAATCTGCGCGGCATGCAAATCCATAGTGATAACACGCTCGGCACCTGCGACAGTAATCAAATTAGCTACCATTTTAGCAGTAATTGATACTCTGGGTTGGTCTTTTCTATCCTGGCGGGCATAGCCGAAATAAGGGATCACCGCGGTAACTCTTTTAGCCGATGCTCTTTTTGCAGCATCAATCATCATTAAAAGTTCCATCAGGTTTTCGGCAGGCGGTTGAGTAGGCTGTACAATATAAACATCCCTTCCACGGATATTTTCTTTGTATTTAACCCAGATTTCTCCGTCTTTGAACTTTTTTATATCTATTTCACCCTGGCTCAGACCTAAATAATTTAATATTTTTTCGGTAAAAATGGGGTTAGCACTTCCCGAAAAAATCCGCGGTTCAGTTAAATTCATCTTCTAAAAATATTTTTAGCTTAATAAATAGACAGATTTCAAATATACATAAATTAGGCTATTCTGTCAAATATAACTTTTTGTTTTACTTAATCTTACCACGAACCCGCAAGACTTTAGTAAACCGGTAAAATTGTAATAATTCAAGCAAGATTTTAACAGAAGAACTTGATCACTTTTATTGAACTTGTATATGCCGATTTTATCGGTAATTTTTACCGATACACTAACGAACTTACATCTTGCTTTCCATGATCCTGGCCTAAAATCAATGTTTTTGACCAATGTGAGCTATGGCACATATTTTGTGTTATCTATTCCAAACGCAAAGACGAATGCAAAATGACCTTAAAACTACACATATCGAAAGACGTATACATTGCACCGGAAGACTTATACGCCCTGGCAGCTCAGCCAAAAGCATTAAAAGTCACCGGAATATTCATTACACTCGCTTCGATTGCTTCTTTCTTTGGAATTCCGGTAATTATTTCCGGATTGTTCTTCAAAGATTTTTTCCAGGACACAATCCTGAAAAATCGTCCGGAAAAACCTTCAGTAGTCACCCGTTCACAAGTTATTAACGTAATCGCCAAAGCTGTAAAAGCATTGATATTTCCATTGATGGTTACATTACTTTATTTCTTCGGTACCGTAGCGATAATCTTCGTAAACCCGGAACTAATAATCAGTTTACTTTATTTACGAGCTATTATCAGGTTTTCACTATTCAGTAACAACGATTTAGTTAGAATTCTTTTTTACCAGATATCTCTTTATCTTCTGTGTGGTGGTTTTTTCAAATTCTTGTTCCCTGATGTGAAACCTTTTAATGTGCTTGTATGATGAAAGTTGTTTATTGGTATCAGCAATTACTTCACCAATCTTTTCCATGATTAACTCGTCAGTGATTTGTACCCCGGTACTCTCAGAAACATCAATAAACGCTTCTGCATCAACCACAATCATAGCTGAAATAATTTCATCATGTTTATCATCCGCCTCGCCGTAAACAAGACATTCAAGAACGTAAGGTGAACGATTGAGTATATCCTCAATTTCTTCCGGGAAAACGTTTTTGCCGCTTCTTGAAATAATTACATTTTTCATTCTACCATTGATATGAAGGAAACCGTCTTCATCTATAAAGCCTATATCACCCGTCTTGAACCAACCATCCTCAAAAGTGGCTTTAGTTTGTGCTTCATTCTTATAATATCCGGGCATGATGTTTTTACCTTTAGCCCAAACTTCTCCGCTACCATTTTCATCCGGATCATTTATTTTTAACTTTACTCCCGGTAGAGGTAAACCTGCTGCATCATCCTTAAAATTATCAAGACGGTTCAAAGCAAGTATGGGTGAACATTCCGTCAAGCCATATCCCTGTAAAAAAGTAAACCCGAATTCCCGCAACCCTTTCGCGACCAGTGGATCAGGAGCAGCGCCACCAGCAATAAACAACCTTACAGCTCCACCGAACTTACTATGAATTTCCTTGAATATCTTTTTCTTCAAATCTTTCAAACCAATTTTGGAAGTGAAATTTGTCAGTCCAACAAGCTTGGGAACAATAAAAGCTTTCTTTTTATCATCTGATATCGCCTTGGATACCCTTTTGAACATTTTATCGTAAAGAAGTGGCACACCCAGCAGAACTGTGGCTTTAACTTTCTGCAAATCATCAACTATTGTTTTAAGTGAACGTGAATAATGTACTGATGAACCTGCCATAAGCGGGCATAACATTCCACAGGTGCATTCATATGTGTGGTGCATGGGAAGAACGGAGAGGAACCTGTCTTCGGGATACATTTTAAGATAGCTGAGCATATCAACCAGATTTGCCGCAAGGTTCGCCTGTGTCAACATCACACCTTTTGCTCTACCAAGCGATCCCGAAGTAAAAATTATCTCCGCAAGATCTTTTGGATTTATAGATGGAAGATCATCACTATCGATTGGTTCAGTATCATTAATAAGTTGCATCATTGAGAGGAATTCATCTTCCTCGCCCGCTTTATCCATACAAATGAAATGCTTAACTTTTTTAAGAGCGCTCTTGTGTTCACTGAACATATCCGCATACGCATCAGAAAAAACAACCACCTCGGTATCCGACTCGTGGATAATGTTCAGTACCTCGTTTGCGTTAAGATTACGATCGATCGGAACCATCACAAAATCAAAACACATTCCGGTCAAAAAAGTGATACCCCACTGCACCCTGTTTTCACCAATTAAGGCGACGTGGGTACGCTGCTCAACTCCAAGTTTTTTCAGTGCCGAACCAAACCTTAAAATGTTTTCGAGCATTTCTTCATAAGTCACCCTTCTAAGTGGGGTTTTATTTAGATCCTCCAATGCAAGTTGATCTTTGAATACATCAGCACTTAACAGTACCATTTCCTGAACTGATTTAACCCGTGGAACATCAAATAATATTTCTTCCCTTTTCATTTTCTACCGAGATTTGTTATGAGATTTTATCATCTTTTTAACATAATAAAATTTTCGCAAAAATGAATCTAATCACATTTTTTTTATATATTTGTTCTTTTATGAACATAAAGCAAAAGGGGGATACCTGATGTTGAAAAAACTTTTGATTTTGATCTTCTTCGCATACATATTCACAGCTTGTGGATCCGAGATCAAGATCGATACGGAATATAAAAGTCAAATTGAATCCTGGAAAGAAACCCGAATAAACAATTTAACTAAACCTGATAGCTGGCTTTCGTTAACCGGACTTTTCTGGCTTGAAATGGGTGATAATTCCTTCGGTACAGATAAATCGAACGACCTGGTTTTTCCCAAAGGTTTACCTTACATGGGAACATTCACGCTAAATGATACCGCTGTTATATTCAGGCAGAAAGAAGCTGGCTTAATAACTGTGGATGAGGAGATTCGAAACGAGCAAATTCTCAAAAGCGATCTCACCGGAGAACCTACACTTTTAAAATATGCTTCACTTACTTTTTATCTTATAGAACGAGATGGAAAAATGGGAATCAGGGTGAAGGATAGTGAATCAGAAGTTTTAAGGAATTTTGACGGATTAACTTATTTCCCAATTGATCCTTCATGGCGAATTGAGGCAAATTTCGAACCTTACGATCCACCTAAAAAAATCATTATCCCAAATATAATTGGTACCGCAACCGAAGAAGAATCCCCGGGTAAACTTGTGTTCACCAAAAATGAGGAGAAGTATTTTCTCGATGTACTCCCTGCCGGTGAAAACTACTTCATCATTTTTGCGGATAAAACAAGCGGAGAGGAAACATACGGAGCAGGAAGATTTCTATATGTTACAGCTGCTGATTCTTCAGGTAAAACAATCATAGATTTTAACAAGGCATACAATCCACCCTGTGCCTTTACTAAATATGCTACTTGTCCGTTACCACCAAAAGATAATTATTTGAAACTTGCTGTCGAGGCAGGTGAAAAGAAATTTCATTAAAAAAGGGAGGTGTTAGCCCCCCTTCAGGTTGTTGACAAAGTCGTTTCTCTTTGAAGTCCTCCTTGGAAGGAGGTGGATTCCGACATTCGTCGGAAGACGGAGGATGATTTATTGCATTTCTTGTGACTTTTGGTCATCCCCAATCACAAAATCCGCCCGAGGCGGAGTGATTTCCCCCTTCAAAACCTGTGCGCCTCAGGCGTAGGTGGACGTGAAAATCAACTGCCAGGTTTTTAACAATCTTAAGGGAGGTGTTAGCCTCCCTTTTTACATTACCATTTAATTACTGAGCATTGAGCTTTGAATACTCTGTCGAACCACATCCTTTTCAGTAACTGATTCAGGATTGAAGCTTAATGTTTCACCATTCGGCAATGAAACTTCAACCATTTCATTTTCTTCTGAAATCAGCTGAACCAGTTTGAAACTCTTGCCATCATCATTTACAAACCAAGCCTGTTCTTCATGATTGAAAACAAGTTCGGTAATCTCTCCGGATGAAAGATTTTTGATTATGAATTTGTTTTGCACCGCTGTGATCTCAAAATCACCGCTTTCGCCCTTGACAATTTTTGTTTCTGACTCACCTTCTGCCATCGTTACCGGATTTTTACCAGACCAAAATTCAATTGTATTAAATACAACGAAATCAGCCAAAGTTGCGATTTCGTACACAGGTACTATAATCAAACCGTAAAAAACAAGTGTGTTAATAAATTTATCTCCAACAGTTCCATTCCAGTTATACAGCTTTTTGGTAAGATTAAAAGAACCGTAACATGAAGTAAGAAGTACAATCATCATTATGATAACAGCTTTTGAGAGGTGTGATTTAAGTTTATTCATATTAACTCCATCATGGTTATTGTTTTCGGCTAAGATAAAAAAATAATCTGTATAAATGCTTAAAAAATTGAGTTTACGTTCCGATAATATAATCGTGTGTGGCAAAAGTTGATTTATAATTTTTATGGAGACTCCCTATGTCAGAATATTGGAGTAAGCTTAGTATAACCTCAAAAATAATATATCCCATCCTGTTTGTTTCTGTTTTGGGAGGAATAATAAGTTTCTTTTATTTTCGTTCATCCTATAAAGAAAACGCTACAAATGCACTGGTCGAAAAAGCAAGAACCCTGGTTCTGGAAGCTGAAGCGGTAAGAGAATTCACAGCAGCCCAGCATAAAAATAATGTCTTTCGGGACAGCATAGAGAGTTTACAAGAACTATTATATACAGTTCCTATTTTTTCCGCAATGGAAGTAGCAAAATCCAAGGCCGATGAACTCGAACTTAGTGTAAAAGTTCCTAAATTCAGCCCCAGAAATCCGGATAATGAACCGGATGAATTCGAGTCAAGAGTTCTTAATCTCATTGAAAATGAAGGACTAAAAGAGCATTTTGAGATTGATGAAACTACCAACGCTCTCCGCTACTTCAGGGCAATAGAGCTAACTCAGGAATGTATGAAATGCCACGGCGACCCCAATAAATCATTTGAATACTGGGGTAGAACCGATGGGAAGGACATTACCGGTGTACGTATGGAAGGCTGGAAGGTCGGTGAAGTTCATGGCGCGTTCGAAATACTAATGCCACTCGATACATTAAACGCGCAAATTGCGGCGAACACAACAATGATAGCCATATTTTTTGCCGGAATCATAGCTATCATACTATTTACACTATTCACGATGGGTAAAAAAATAGGACATCCGTTAAAAGAGCTCCAGGAAAAAGCGAATAAATTTGCCAAAGGGGAGTCTGATGTTAAAGTTGAGGTAACTTCAGAAGATGAAATTGGTAAACTGGCTGAAAGTTTTAATAACATGGTAGAACAGGTAAACTTAGCAAATCAAAATCTTCTCGATGAAAAAGCCAGCGTTGAAAGAAAGGTAGAAGAAGCGGTTGCTGACTCCGAAAAAGCGAGAAACTACCTGAGTAGATCAACTGAAAAAATGCTGGTTGAAATGGACAAATTCGCCAATGGTGATCTTACTGTCCATCTGGAAGCGGAAAACCACAATGATGACATCGGAAAACTGTTTGAAGGGTTTAACACTTCCGTTGAAAATATCAAATATATGATAAGGAGTGTAAATAACGCTATCGAGGCCACTGCCAGCGCAAGCGCCGAGATTTCATCGAGTACTGAAGAAATGGCAGCCGGCGCTACCCAGCAGAGTGCTCAAACCGAAGAAGTTGCCGGAGCTGTTGAACAAATGGCGCGAACTATCCTTGAGACCAACAGAAACGCCGGCAGAGCTTCCGATACCTCAAAAGAAGCAGGTGGAATTGCGAAAGAAGGCGGTGATGTTGTAAAAGCCACAATAGAAAAGATGAATCGAATCGCTGAAGTTGTCGCCCGCGCTTCCGAGACTGTACAGGGATTGGGTAAAAGCAGTGAACAAATTGGTGAGATTGTACAGCTAATCGAAGAAATTGCCGATCAGACAAATCTGCTTGCGCTTAATGCCGCGATTGAGGCTGCAAGAGCCGGTGAGCATGGTCGTGGTTTTGCCGTTGTTGCTGATGAGGTTCGTAAACTTGCCGAAAGAACAACAAAGGCAACCAAAGAGATATCTGATATGATCAAAAAAATCCAGACCGAAACCGTCGGTGCTGTTGAATCGATCAATGAAGGTACCGCCGAAGTAAATAGTGGAAAAGAATTGGCTAATAACGCCGGAAGTTCTCTGGAAAGGATTATTAAAGGAACTGATGATGTTGTTGATATCGTATCGATGGTTGCAAAAGCAAGTGAAGAACAATCCAACGCCGCGGAACTGATGAGCAGAAATATTGAAGGAATTAATCAGGTAATTAGTGAATCCGCGATTGGTGTTAACGAAATAGCAAAAGCATCGGAGGACCTGAACAGATTAACTTTGAATCTTCAGGATTTAATTGGTCAGTTCAAAATGGAATATTCCAATCAATTGGAAAGAGATCAGAGTCTGAGATTGACAGAACATAATAGCTGAAATTAGTGCCATTTTTTATGGGAGATCCGGTTGTCAGCCGGATTTTCCGTGTTTCATGAATCACAAAATCAGAACAGGTACATAAAGGTAGAACAGATACGGGGCTATGTTATGATCGGGTATATCGTATTAATAATTTTTACGGGAATCATCCTGCTGGAACGGGATAAAAAAGCAGAACCGATTCCAGTTAAAAACCGCCGTAATAGAAGATAATTCTTGAGATTGCGCAAAACAAATATTGTTCTCATCCTCATTGGAGGACTGGTATTGTATGTATTGTGGCAGTACGCGACCTTTTATGAGGGTGCAACAAAAAATTACTACAACACATTACAAAATCAGGCTAGACTTTGTGGTAGAAATATCGATTCACGCCTCACTGAATTTGAAGAATATTTTGACTATTCTGTCTTCCAGTTCAGGGAGGATCAACTCTTCAAGTTGCCTCAAAATGAAGCTAAAAATAGAATAACCAAGGCTTTCAGAAGGTTCTATTCCGCATACCAGAATATGATCTCCGGAATATATTTCTCTGATGGTGAGACTACTTTCCTGTTCGAAAAAACTGTTGAAAACTATTTTGAATTGCACAGAAACCCTCAAATGTTTGGATATCCGGGAAGTGATAAAAACGGTTATTTTGAGAGCGATGGTAAGCTATATTATTCACAGTCCATTGTAACAATAACCGGTGCTCGTCCTTTCAGGGTGTACGCGCAATTAGATATAAAAGGTTTGGTTAAGGACGAGTTCAGCAAGTTTTACATTGGTAAAAACTCATACATGTATTTAATCCATTCAACCGAAATTCAGTATATTTTCCATTCCGAAAAACAGGTCAGTTTGAATTCAGTGAGGGTTGATTCTGCTGATATAATAAATAATCAAATTCAGGAAGGGCTGGAAGGAACCGCCCATCATACGATGCGTATTGGTGATGAAATAACGGAAGTAATTTCAGCTTTTTATCCTTTTCAGATTTCAGATACCAAATTCGGGCTGGTTTTCTCCATTGATGAATCTTTTTTTCTTGAGGATGTAAACTTGTCTTTTACCAAGGTATCAATTGCGTTTACTTTAATTATCTTCCTGATCGTTTACCTTTTTCTTCACATCATCAGACAAAGGGATAAAGCCCATCGCAAATTTAAAGAGAGTGAGAAAAGACAATTAAATATCATAAAATCTTTACCGGATACACTTCTTATTCAGGATGAAAAAGGTTCAATAACAGATATTTTTAATGATGATGAATGCCTCTATTCATATACAGGTAAAATCTACCTTTCTCAACCTCTGAATGAAACGTTCGAGAATATATCAATTTATTCTCAATACAGAACTATCTATAACAACTTCAAAGAAAAAGGGAAAATGGTAGTGGGAGAAATCAAATGCGATGATTCCTCTTTTTTCGAAGTTAGAGTTTCACCATACGGTATAGGGAAGTCTATTACAATCTTCAGGAACATTTCAGAAATTAAAGTGGCTGAGTTAAATCTTAAACTTGCTCATGAAAGATTTCTCACCGTTATAAACAGTATTGACGCTGTAATTTATGTTGCTGATATGCACTCCAACGAAATTTTATTGATAAACGAATATGCAAAAGAAAAATTCGGTGAAGTAGTTGGTCAAAAGTGTTACAGCGCTTTGTGGCATAATAATAAACATGTCTGCGATAATTGTATCAATTCAAGTTTGATCGACCATAATGGTTATCCGCTTAAAACTTCAAACCGCGAATATTTCAATACCAATACCGAAGAATGGTTTCGGTTACACGACAGAGCTATTCAGTGGTATGACGGCAGAATAGTAAAATTGCAGATTTCCTACAATATAACAGAACATAAAAATATCATAGAACAACTACGAGAAAGCGAGGAAAAATTCCGTCTTATCTATGAGTCCCTTCTTGATGTTCATTTCCGGACAGATATTGGTGGTAAAATATTGATGGTATCCCCTTCTGTTAAAAAACTGCTCGATTTTGGACCGGAAGAAATTATTGGTAAAAACGCAACATTGCTATACTTCGATCCTAATGACAGGAATATATTTGTATCAAGGATATTACAAGAAGGATCTATAAATGATTTTGAGACTTTCTTTAAGAAAAAGACCGGAGAAAAAATAGCTGTTTCACTTAACAGTAAAATTGTTTACAACAGTAAAAATCATCCTCTCCATATTGAAGGTACTTTGCGCGACGTTACAGACCGGAACAGAACAATTCAGGAATTGAAAGAAGCAAAAATCGCCGCGGAAGCAGCCGATAAAACCAAAAGCCAGTTTTTGGCAAGCATGAGTCATGAACTTCGTACTCCTCTTAATGGAATTCTCGGTTATACACAAATACTCATGCAGGATAAACACCTTAAAACACACCATCTTGAGGGTGTTAATGTTATCCACAAAAGTGGCGAACACCTCCTGAAACTTATAAATGATATTTTAGACCTGTCCAAAATTGATGCTGAGAAAGTTGAACTGGAATTTGCGCCCCTGGATCTAAAAGAAATGGTGGAAAACATTTATAACATCATTCTGTTGAAAGCAAATTCCAAGAACCTGGAGCTGGAAATAAATTATGAAAAAATTATTCCGGAACGCATAATTCAGGATGAAAAACGTATCCAGCAGATTTTGCTTAATCTACTTAATAATGCTGTAAAATTTACTGAAAAAGGAAAAATTATTCTGGAAATACATTACAGAAATAATTTCATCCGGTTTGATGTGATTGACACCGGACCAGGAATTCCAGGAGAGAAACAGGAAATTATATTTTCCCCATTTGAGCAGCTCGGTGACCATTTGAGAAAATCTGAAGGAACCGGACTCGGACTGGCAATCAGCAGTAAGTTGGTTAAATTATTAGGGGGTAATCTTGATCTGGAAAGCGCACCCGGTAAAGGAAGTCGATTTACTTTTGAAGTACCGGTTGAAATCGATTCTTCGAACGGCTCAATAGTTAAAAATGAAAAAGAAATGAAATCCGCCTTCCGGGGAGCCGGGAAAAAAATCCTTATAGCCGATGACAATGACCTTAATCGTCTGGTAATAAATAAAATGCTCCAAAAGAAAGGGTTGATCATCCTCGAAGCGATCGATGGGGTTGATGCCTATAAAAAAGCCCGTGAATTCAAGCCCGACCTGATCCTGATGGACAAGTTTATGCCCAATATGGATGGTATAGAATCGGCAAAAAAAATAAAATCGGAGATGAAAATTCCGATAATACTTATATCTGCGACAAAATATGATTCTAATGAATCACAGATCAAAGAAGCAGGTATTGAAACAACCGTACTTAAACCGGTAAAAAGGGAAATTCTTTATGAAATTCTTTCACGATTTCTGGGTAACGAAGAATCCGTGAAGACGGAAATACCGGAAAGGGTGAATGAAAAGATACCGGAAAATTATGATCTCGAATTACTGATTGAGTTCATTGAGAAAAGGAATATCAGCCGTTTCTTCAAGTATCTTGATCATTTAGAAAAAAAAGACACTGCTTTTATTCCTTTTATTGAAAAAATGAAACAAATGGCAAATGGATTCCAAATGGCTGAAATTAAATCGATTTTAGAACAGAAGAAAGAAGAAATAAATGAATGACGGAATTTCCGGAAATATAAAAATTCTTATTGTTGACGATAAACCGGAAAACCTTAGTGTACTTTTCCAGTTATTATCGATGGATTATGAAGTGCTTGCCGCGGAAAATGGTAAAATAGCCATGGAAATTATTAATGAATCGCACCCCGATCTCGTTATACTCGATATAATGATGCCTGTGATGGACGGCTATCAGGTAATTAACGCCATTAGAGAAGACGGGAAGACTAAAAATCTCCCGGTAATTTTCATGAGTGCTCTTTCTGAAACCGTCGATAAAATCAGAGGCTTAAAGCTGGGAGCGAATGACTATATTACAAAACCATTCAATGCTGAAGAGGTTATGCTCAGGGTGAACACCCAGGTTAAAATCATCAGTTATCAGAAGGAATTGGAAAAGCTTAACAATTCTCTTGAATCACTGGTGCAAGAACGCACATCAGAATTAAATGATAACCTGCGCATACTTGAAGATGTAAATCAGGAACTTCAATTTTCGGAAAAACGATATCGGGTACTCTTTGAAGACGCCCCTGACGCGATTGTACTGCTCGATATAAATACAGGCAAAGTTGTTGATGTTAATCCGGCTGCCGCAAACCTGTTTGGAGTTAAAATATCAGAGTTAATTGGCAGGGATCAAAAGGATATATTCCAGAATACCGAGGAAAATGTTCAACGAAATATTTCCGTTGTTAACTCAACCAGGGTATTACAAAGACCAACACACCGACTTTTTTCCAATTTAATCGTGAGACCGGATGGAATAAAAATCCCGGTTGAATCAACCGCGCGAACTATCTTCATTGAAGGCAATCTCTATCTGCAAGGAATAATGAGAGATATATCCGAGCGAAAAATCGTTGAAGAACAACTGAAACTAGCAAAGGAAAAAGCTGAGGAAATGAGCAGAATTAAGTCAAACTTCCTCGCAAATATGAGTCATGAATTGCGCACGCCACTGATAAGTATCCTTGGTTTTTCACAGTTTCTCGTTGAAGAACTTACAGATTCCGAACTGCAAGGCATGGCTGAGATAGTGAATAAGGGCGGAAACCGCTTATTGGATACACTAAATCTATTACTGGATATTTCACAGATAGAATCCGGAAAGATCAGCATCAATGAATCACTTGTTGATATAAATCAGACAATATTCTCTGTGATCGATTCTTATCATAAACTCGCGATTGAAAAGAATCTGATATTTACAGAAGAGCTGTCAGAAGATATTCTTACAGTTAAGGCAGATGAGAATATGCTGCTCCAGATCATTGAAAAATTATTGGATAACGCAATCAAATTTACTAAAGAGGGCTCCGTAAAAATCAAATCCGGAAAAAAAACAAACGGTGAGAAGCAGTATTGTTTTGTGGAGATATCTGATAGCGGAATTGGTATAAACCCGGAAAAACTGGGATTCATTTTTCAGGAGTTCAGGCAGGCAAGTGAAGGCGCAACCCGTGATTTTGAAGGTATTGGACTGGGTGTTACAATTTCAAAAAGATTTATTGAATATCTGGGTGGATATCTCGATGTATCATCGATACCTGATCAAGGTTCAACTTTTACGGTAAATCTCCCTATCGCTTCCTCAAATAAAAATTTGAAAACAAAAATTGATCACTCTCTCCATGCGGGAAACGAAAATAAAATGGGTTACAATTCGGGGAAACCCCGGCTCCTTTATCTTGAAGATGACTTCGCGACCCGTGAATTCGCAAAACTTATCCTGGAAAAGGAATTTGAACTTGATGCTTTTGAATCTACGGATGATGTATTACAATCGCTAAAAAATAATTCGTACGACTTGTTCCTGATAGATGTGAATCTGGGGAATGGGGAATCAGGTTTACAGATTCTTTCTGCTTTGAATCACGACAATCATTACAAAAATGTACCAAAGGTTGCTGTAACAGCGTTCGCTATGAAGGGAGATGAAGAAAATCTGATCCATATGGGTTTTACACATTACCTTTCCAAACCATTCGATAAGAAAGGTTTGCTACACCTTGTAAAAACAATACTGGACTAATTTCCCAATTTATTCAAACGATGACATAAAAAAAGTCCGGCACCAAAATGAAATTAGCACCGGACTTTTATTTTACAAAATTACACTCAATCAGGTTATTCAGCCACTTGTTCCAGCAAACTCTTCTCCTCAAAACTCAAAACTTTTTCAAGATCCAGCAGAATTAAAAGTCTGTCATCAAGTTTGCAAACAGCCTTGATATAATCACGTTCCACTCCGGCAACTATACCCGGAGGGGGTTCCATAATATTTGTAGGAATGCGTAAAACTTCGTTAACCTCATCAACAATAAAGCCCGTTGTAGTTTCATTAATTTCAACCACCACAATGCGAGTGGAGTTATTATGATTTATCCTCTCCATGTTTAGTTTGATCCTGAGATCAATAACAGGAATAACCTTCCCGCGCAGATTGATCACACCATCAACAAAAGGTGGAGTATTTGGTACTTTTGTAATTTCAAGCATCCGGTTTATTTCCTGCACTTTCAGGATATCAACCCCGAATTCTTCGTTTCCTATTTTAAAACTTACCAGCTGCTGAATCTCATTTTGTTCTTTCATATTCTCATGCATCGATATACCCCATAGAGTTGTGTTGTTTTAAGGCTTTTTTGGTTCCATTATACCTATTATCGACATTTTTTTCATCAACTTTAAAGATATCGATCAAATTTTGGAGATTTTCAGTCAGGTTATTCAGGTCTTCCGCTGCTCTGGCAATTTGCTGAACTCCCATCGCTGATTCGTTTGTAACAGTATTTATTCCCTCAATACTCTTACTTATCTGTTCCGCGGCACTGGATTGTTCTTCACTGGCGGTAGCAACCTGAGTGATGAGATCCTGAACTTCTTCAGACGCGGTAATAATTCTTCTTAATGAATCACCGGCTTTCTGAGCAAGAGCCTTACCATTTTCAACCTCGCTGGTTCCTTGTTCAATTGAGCGAACAGCGCCACCTGTATCATTCTGGATTTGTTTGATCATTTCCGCGATTTCTTTAGTTGCTTTTGTGGTACGCTCTGCCAATTTTCTTACTTCGTCAGCAACCACGGCAAAACCTCTACCCTGTTCACCGGCACGCGCGGCCTCAATTGCCGCGTTTAACGCGAGCAAGTTTGTCTGGTCTGCGATCTCATCAATCACCTGAATTATTTCACCAATTTCATCCGAACTTCTTCCCAGTTTTTTTACAGTTGTAGCCGCTGAATTCACAACCTCGGCAATTTTATTCATTCCATTTACTGTTTCTGATACAACATCACCACCTTCAAGAGCAATATTTTTCGCTTCTGTGGATTTTTTTGACGCATTCATGGAATTACGGGAAGTTTCAAGTATAGTTGTTGTCATCTGCTCAACCGCGGAAGCAACTTCATTTGCCTGTGTACTTTGTTCCTGAGCACCAGCAGCCATCTGTTCTGATGATGATGATATTTCGGTACTTGCACTTGCAGCCGCTGCCACAGCTTCAGAAACCCGTCCTAACATATCTTTTATATTACCAACTGATTTATTAAATCCTTTGAATAATTGACTTACATCGTCGTCGTCTTTTGGCGGAGTCACTTGCACAGTAAGATCACCACCCGAAAACCGATCCATCGCTGAAAGTAAGATTTTAGTATTTTCAGATAAATACTGCTCTTTTTCATCAGCTAATGATCTTGCGGTTTCAGCCTGTTCAGCAGCTATTTCTGCCTGCTTGCTTTTATTTTCAACTTCAGTGAGCATATTTTTTATATTCGAAACCATTGCATTAAATGATTGACTCAATCTACCGGTTTCATCTGTAGCATCATTCTCAACAGTAACGTTTACATCTCCGGCGGCAACTTTACCTGCAGCCTCCTCAAGTTTTTTAATAGGATTTGAGAAAAACCGAGCGAAGAAAAATCCTACTATCAGCGTGAGAACGATAACCACTAATAATGTTGTTAAAATAGTTGATTGAACAGCATTGATACTTGCCTCAACATCATCAATATAGACTCCGGAGCCCAAAATAAGACCAAGTTCCTTATTCAACTTTACAAAGGATACTTTCGGAACAGGTTTATCAAACCCGGCTTTCGGCCAACTATAGTTAACAAAACCTTCTCCATCAGTTTTCGCCGTGTTCACAAACTCTTTAAAGAGGAATATTCCATCAGGGTCTTTTGACTCGAGCATATCCTTCCCCTCAAGCTCAGGATTGAACGGGTGCATTACCATTTTTCCCTGAGGATCTATAATGAAGATATAATCATTCTGGTTATATCTTACACTACGCGTAATTACTTTTACTTCCTCGATTGCCTCAGCTAAAGATAAATTACCTGATAAATAGGATTTTACAACATTATCGAATCCCGAACTAACTGTTTCAACAATATTCTGAACCATATCTTCTTTTTCATGGATTATACTTTCTTCAAGATTTGGAAGAAAAACCATGTAGAACAACATTGCAAATGCCAAAATCAGTATACCAGTAAATGCCACTATTTTACTGAATATACTCCAGTTACTGAAGTTTAACAGCTTCATTTTAACCCCTCGAACATAAATTATTATTTGTTTAGATATCGGATGCAGAAAATTGTGAAGAATTTTGATCGACGTCCTAACGGACCCTGAATTGTAGAAAGAAAGTAAGAACTGTATAAGTTATCTTTTAATCCGAATATCTCCAACCAATTATCGGAAGGTATTGTAAAAAGTTTAACTAAGTCATATAAAAAAAACCTCCCGAAGCGGGAGGTTGAGATTGTTGAAAAACCTTGTAGCGTCCTGAAATAGGTTGACTTTTTTTAATTAGTAATTATAAGCTTCCTCA
>BQMY01000127.1 GCA_022181065.1 Melioribacteraceae bacterium
TCAGACACCTCATTGGTAGGCCCCTGTGGCACTCGCCTGTCCCGTGTGCGGGAAAGGGCCGGGAAATAGTCCAGCAATACTTCAATTCAACCATCGTACCAATCCCGTTAATTTAAAAACAAAAAACCCCGCAATCTGCGAGGTCTTTGAATAAAAATATATGATATAATCAAACTATATCAACCGCCATCTTAATAACCACCTTCTTTACATTCTCCGATTTCCCCCCGACACGAATTGATGGCGCGTGAGCTTCATCGGGACTCACAACACAAAAATCACCTTTTTCAAGAGTCGTCACCGTTTTATGTTTGACATCCTTTTCAAAAAGAATAAAATCCTTTTCTGAATCGTACTGAGTAATTGGTTCACACTCATTTACCGGATTGACATAAATCTTCTCCCTGCCGTCCCGGATATAATGAATATCGTAATATTTTTTATGTGCTTCCAATACTCCATCAGCATATGATTTACTCTGGTAGGAAACAACTACGGCGAAAACATCTCGTCCATCAATTTCGTATTCACCGTCTAATGTATTTTCATCCACGCTTTTGAGGTAATCAAAAACCTTTTTCCAACTATCACTGCATTCGTATTTGGTACTGTTCGAAATATTATCAACTATCATAATTAATTTAATCCTACGATAATTTCAGCAATTCTTTCGGCAGCGTGACCATCCCACAGTTCAGGTCTGGTTCCCTGTTTTTTATTACCATTCAATACAGATAGAGCCGCATCAAGCGCTTTTGCAAGGTCTGTACCCAAGAGTTGATTTGTTCCTACATCAACTGTTACTGGTCTTTCGGTTGAAGTTCTTAGCGTAATGCACTGCACTCCAAGATAAGTGCTCTCTTCCTGAATACCACCACTATCAGTAAGAATCAATTCAGCATTGGATGTCAATGCCAGAAAATCAAGATAGCCTATTGGGTCAGTGAGAGTTACATTTTTGTGCAATTCTTTCAGTTTACCGAATTGCTCGAGGTTTTTCCTGGTACGCGGGTGTATCGGGAAAATCAATTTTCGCTTTTCAGCCACAGTATTAAGCAAGTTCACAAGATTTGACATCTGATCAAGGTTATCAACGTTCGATGGTCGATGTAATGTAACAACTACATAATTACCTTTTTCAAGAGCATACTTCTGATGTATTTCACTCTGTTTAGCCTTCTCAAGATAATAGGCGAGACTGTCAATCATTACATTGCCCACGAAATGGATTTTATCATCTGATACACCCTCATGTTTGAGGTTATCCATCCCGCTTTTTTCTGTAACGAAAAGATGATCTGAAATCGCGTCGGTTAATACCCTGTTTATCTCTTCCGGCATAAGCCTGTCACCACTGCGCAGACCAGCTTCAACGTGAATGACTTTTATATGAAGTTTGGACGCCGTTAGACTGCATGCGATGGTAGAGTTTACATCCCCGACCACGAGAATATAATCCGGTTTTTCTTTCAGTAGAATCTTTTCAAACTCGATCATAATATTACCCGTCTGTTCAGCGTGAGAACCACTCCCTATCCCAAGGTAATAGTGAGGTTTAGGGAGCTCAAGATCATCAAAAAAAACTTTCGACATCTTTTCATCGTAGTGCTGACCGGTATGACAAATCAAATGTTCAATTTTATCGCTATGTTTCAGAAACGCTCTATGGAGCGGTGCAATTTTCATGAAGTTAGGACGAGCGCCTACAACAGAAATAATTTTTATCATTTTATTCCCTGATTTATTCTATTCGCTAAATAAAAATAGTAATATCTGTGTTGTTTTAAAAATGGTATGTTAATTCGAAAGGTTATCTTATTCCAAAAGATGCTCCTATTGAAATATATGTGTTATTACCTAAATAAAAGTCCTTCACACGTCCGGGTAATTCATCTGATATATCACTCATTGCTCCTTCAGCCTCCAGCGAAAAATATGGCAATATATCATAAATAACTTTCACACCGAATCTGGTTTCTGTATAATTTTCTCCATACAAAAATGACTCATCAACATCACCGTTATAAGCATAATAAATATCGAGCAAGCCACCTTTTCTAACAAACCTGGAGTAAAGACTAACCAGAATATTATTCTTCGGATAATAATTTACACGAAGATTAAGATGATCCGCATTCTGACCAATCCAGTGCCCTAAAGTTGCGTCAAGATGTTTGTATGTAGTCGCGTCATCTTTATGCTCATATACCCATGGTGATATTCGTGTATATTCCAAAAATAAATCTACAGGATAGCCAAACAGTCCAACACGCTTCGCACCAAAAGTAACACCCAGCCACTTGGCATGCTGCAGATCACCAAGCAGCGCCTTTGTACTTAAAACATCAAAAAATATAGTCGCGTAAAAATTGTAGTTTTTGGGGTAATAAAGTGAAAGGTCCAGAAATACTTGTCCATTACCGTCATTGAAAACACCCTTCCCTGTGTCCCGGTCGAGATACTTGAAAAACATAAATGGAACAAACATCTCCGGACGTAAATCCCCCCAGTAAACAATTGAATTTCCAACAGAAATATCAATCATTCTGTTAATAGTAACAGTTGCCATATTTACGGCAATATACTTGGAGATAAATTCGTAGCTTTGTGGTGATGAAATTTGGGAACTGTTTATGGTCCTGACAGATGAAGAGTCAATCACACCGGAATTTAACCAACCGTGCATATAATAAAATCTGAACCATTCGACCGGCTTAAGAGTAAGAGAAATTGCAGGATATGATGCCACCTTATCTGACAGAATTAGATTGCCTTCCCTACCATTGCCCCACTGATGGTAATCTTTTGTAATCGCGAAGTTTCCCCAGCCCATGTCCAAAACAACGCCGCCGATAATATCGCTGTACTCAATTCCATTATCAACATCAAAGAAATCGTAGTACCTGTCCGGAGAAATTGCTCGTGAATCATCTACAAAATCGCCGGTTTCTCCCGCATCCGAAAAATCAATATAGGCATTAAACCACTTATCGTAGCTTCCGTAGAACGAAATACCAATACTTCTTTTTAATGAATTTATATCACCAAATTGTCGGTAAGATATATCACTTCTTATTATGCCGGAAAGAATAAATTTTGAATCGCTATATCGTACAGGCGCGATATTCAGGAAAGAATCCCTATCCTCGAATTCATCACGATACATTTCAAGTTGTTTTTGTTCAAACCCGGAAAGCTGAGCTTTTTTACTCTCAAGCGTGGAAAGCAGATTTCTAATTTCTGATCTGGTCCATGGTTTTACTTCATTATGAAGATATATTACTTTCGCGACAGCCATTCTCTCCAAAAACAAGTACACCCCATTTTCCAATGGGGTGTAAATACTTTGCGCAAAAATATTAAAACCTGAAAATAGCAGAAATAACAGGATTTTTTTATTCATCAGGCACTCCGGGCACGCTTTACAAATATGTTATACATTGCCAACCAGAAATACTTAAAGTCTGTCCAGATAGGATGTTTTTCATAAGAATCGAGATAACGCTCTTCTGATTGCATAACCTCACCAAGTGTTTTTGGCAAATCAGCATAAAACGGTGGTATCAGCCCAGGTTTTGTTTTTAATCTTTTCTTTTTTAATTCTTCATTATACAATCCAAAAAAGTGGAAGCTTAGAGGTCTTACACCTACAAGTTTCAACTCGCCCTTAAAAAAGTTGATAAACATAGGGAACTCATCAACCCATAACTTGCGCATCAGTTTACCCCAGTTGGTAATTCTGAAATCATTGGCAAGTTTGCCACCCTTTTTAAGATTATATTTATTGAACATATACTCCTGCAGATACTCTGAATAAGGATGCATAGTTCTTAACTTGTAAACATGTATAGTTTTACCGTTTTTTCCTACTCTTCGCATTTTGAAAAGGGGTCCGTAGGAAGGTGACTTATCAAATGCGGGTTCTTTTACTTTCCTGGCAACGAAAATGAGTTTGTTGTTTAACTCAGCTTCTTCCACAATCTCAAAACCACAAGAAATTACTCTTCCGAGAATTTCCGCTTTGGATAACACCCTGTTATTCCCCTTTGTGAGAAGGAAATACAATTTTTTTGTTGGTGTCCATTTAGGCAAAACCCTATGGAAAACGAAGTCGAGAAAATAAAATATAGGGGCAAGATATTTGGGAAACTTCTTGTAAATAGTTTTTCTTCTCTCCATGATGGTTTCACCTTTACCAATAAATAGACCACCATGGGGCAACTTTTTGTTAACTGCCTCAAAAAATTTATTAAGAAAACGGATAAAGTTCACCCGTTTGATATTAACAATATTAGCGACAGGATCGTTAATCAAATCAATATTAAACGCGGATGAAGTTTCAATTACTTTTGTGCCTTCATCATCAAAATCAACGAATTTGGAAATATAGTCGTAAGTTTCACCGCCAAGATATTTTCTTACACGGTTTTCCTGTACGTCATCTACAAGAAAACTTTCAGTAAGGCTCCTCTTGTCAAGCTGTTGAATGTTCATCTATATTCTCTCTAATATTTTCCGCTAGACAAACCTAACAAAAATATATTTAATCTGGTTTGTCAATTGTCACACCAATGCAATAGATCACATCTTTATAAAAAAAGCATGAAATTTTTAACATTAAGACTAATTTTCATGCTAATTAACCACGATTTTTTCATAGGTTTGTGCCGGGAATCAGACAAGGCGTGGTTTTTACTTGTAAATGTAACCTATTAACCTTAAAAAAGCAAATTATCGGAAATATTCAAGGTTAAATTAACTTTTAGATAATACTGAATTCTCTCAATTTTTCATTCAGCTTATCCATGACAATACGCTTTACCTCTTTACTTCTTGTAAGGTCTGCCTCTTTTCTTTCCTGGTTTTCCAAAAACGCAATAACTTCATCAGCATCTCTTGTATGCTTGAATTTACCCTCTGAAATCATTTTTTTATCAACTGCCAGTAATGTTGTTCCGGCGAAGAATGATACAGCCGGAATCCCCAAACATGCAGCTTCTCGAGCAAAAGTGCCTGCACCGGTAAGTACGGCTTCTGCATTATAAACAGCATCCAGACCACTTATTGGCTTATCGGGTATATAAACGTTTTTAATATCTTTTACATAATCATAATCAACATCATACCTGGGGAGATAGAGAATATTCTTACCCTGCTTCTGAAGATACTCAACTACTTTAGGCACAATACTGTATGCATTTTCATTTTTTACATAGTTCGCCTGAAGATTCTCAGGCCGCACCAATACATATTCATTAAACGGAAGTGTAGCAAGAAAGCTGGAATCAGGTACAAAATCTGCAATATAAATATCTTCCTTGTAACCGGGATACATAAAAGTATTATCTTTACGTATTCCCTGTTTTTCAAGAATATCGAATGGAATCGCGTCCGGGAAGAAATTAAAATCGACCCACCTGCTGTACGTCCACTGAGGCGCTGTATCATTATCCCCGAACGCAACCGATTTTTTCCCTTTGAGCCATGAGAGAAGAATTGCAGATTCACTCCCGCAGGAAAGAGAAAGATCAAACGTTGGGACCTTCATCGATAATTTCAGGAATCTCTCAATTAAACCATAAATTTTCTTTGCCTTTTTCTTACCATAGTGTTTACCGATAGTAAGGATTTCATCGTCAACTCGCTGCGCTAAAAACTTGGGTGTGTTTGAAAAATCACGGCTCGAGTATAAATAGTCGAATAATTCAGGATCCATTCCATTTTTTATTCCTAAAAGAAAATGTACCTGAGGTGTATTTGTAATATCTAACCAAACTTTTTTCTTCATATTATCTTGCGCTTCTGTTTTTTGCGATTAATGGCAACAGTATTGTTTCCATAATAAACGGTTTTGGGTCTTTTAGCGACCATACTCCGTACTCAACCTTTCCCGAGTATGACTTTAGAATTTCCCCTACAGTGTATTTTTTCTTTACTATTCCAAGCAAAGAAAATACCAGATCAGTCCAGATGTGCGACCATTTAACACCGGATTCATATCTATCCGGATAGGTATATTCACTGCCTGTTGAGTAGTAATATATCATTGCGGGATAGTCTATCCCGCATCTCCGCGCGAGCGAGACCCAAAGCCATGTTCTGGGATTTATCTCTATCAATTTGTAAGTATTATCACGAAGGTCAAGGATATATTCAACTTCACAAACGCCGGTGTAATTAATTTCTTTCAACAATCTCCTGGTAGGTTCAACCAGCTCGGGAGTTAGCATACTTTCGCAGAATGTGGCGGTGCCGAATTCAATTGGATGCTCCCGAAGTTTTTTCCCTGCCCAGAAACTTTTAACCTCACCCCTGTCACAAAATGCGGTGAATGAAACAACTTTATTCTGTTTCCCGAATGGAATAACTTCCTGCACCATCACCTTATCAAGAGATATTTTTTGTTCAACTTCCTGTAGTGTGGAATCCAGTTCTACCCGGTTGTTAACAATAACTGTTTTTTTGCCGATATTTTTGTAGAATGAAAACCCCTCTATCCCCTTGACAATAGCGGGAAACAAAACTTCATCAGAATTTTCCTCGTCACCGGGAAAGTAAGTTTTCGGAGCAAACACATCACTTTTTTTGGCTGCCAATATCGTTTCTTTTTTACTATAGATTCTCGATATTATACCTAATTCAGGGACGGTAAAAGTAAAATACTCTTTTAATCTGTCTCTATTCCTGGAGATTGTATGTACAATATGGTCATTTGTGGGAAACAAGACCCATCCTTTCAGACCATTCTTATCGGCTAATTCAATAAGAAAATCTGCGAGTTCATCTGACAAATAGTCGGGTGACCGGAAGTATCCCTTAACGTATCTGGAAAACCTCGCCAATCCTTTTTTGTTCTCTGCAACAACGACAGGAATACCCTTCTCGCCAAGACTGCGGGCAATTCCCAATCCCTGTACATGACCATCTATGACTATCCCACCGGGTATATTATTTGCGAATTTTGATGAGGGCATATTTGATCACATTCTTTAAATTTTGATTTACTAACTCTTTTGTCCAGGGCACAATCGAACTGTTCCAGCGATTAGGATGTGTATTGATCATCAATTGATTAGGGCAATGATCTTCATGTATTAACTCTATAAGCTGCTGGGTTGTTTTTACATTTACGCTCAAACTTGTGGCAACTTTATCCCGAACGCTAACATTGGTCTTATTCCATGCGCGTCCTGTATCGGTTATGTAGAGAACCTTCTCATAATCGAGGTCAAAATATGGCTCGGCAATTATACCCAAATCACGGTAATTGTATTTGCGCCAAACTTCTTTGTTGTCATTTGGTGAAAGAGGTGAACCATGCATACAAATCGTTTGTACGGGATAGAACTCCTTGATCATTGTAAGATGTTTTTTTGCCATCTCATAAGCTTTGTCGATATCACCTTTCGCCAGGTCAAGGTCTTCATAATGGTAACCACATTCATGACCAAGTTCAGCAATTTTTTTGATTACCTCTGTATCCCACGCTTCAGGCACAACCCTGAAATAATATGAAGCCTTTACATTATGTTTTTTTTCAATTTCAGCCATCACAACCGCGTTATATGGCTTGCGGTCAACATCATGCCTCAGGATTACAAGTGGTTCTTCAACATCTTTAAGGGTAAAATACTCTTCAAAAGTGATAAAATTGTAGTCAGCGCCAATCAACGCCTGAAGAAGTTCTTCATAAATCTTGAAAGTAAAATCCATTAGTTCTCTTCTTTAGCTTCGAGGAAAGTTGTAAGGGCAAGCATCATCCAGGCCTGCGACCACCGAATATAAGGTATCTTGTTAGTAAAAGCCTTGAATTTCTGATAATAGAAAAATCCATGCTTATCCTGCATATTATTGATCGTCCATTCTGCGATTTTCTCCGCGAATGGTAAATAATCACCAGAATATTCTCGCATTTCTGAAAATGTAATGATTCCCTGAGTCTGGTTATGGATATCAGCGGGATACAGTTTAGGCAATCTCCACTTTGCTCTGCCGCTTTCGAAAAATTGATTTTCAAAATAAAAACTCAAACCATTTTTAATCGCTTTTTCAATTGCGGGATCATCATCACCGGAGATTTTTTTATATCGGTAAAGAGATTGCACCACATAACCCTGGTGAAAATCAATCTGTACTCTTTCTGTATCATTATCCGGATTAAAGGAATAATTCCAGCTACCGTCTTCCTTCTGTTTTGAAAGAACAAAGTTAACCGCAGATTTACATTTTGTCATGTATGCCGGATTGTGACTCAAATTTGCCGATTTAACAAGTGTTTCCACACCAAGCAGACTTGCGTTATAACACGCTCCTTTAGATGCGGGAGTATAAGCAATTGATAGTCCGGTATCAAATTCGCTAACAGGAAGATCTGTATCGGTATATTTTGCGGCGGAGTGAATGATTTCCTCTGCGTCTTTATCAGCGAATACCTTGAGGTACTCATGAATTCCATCTACAACAAAAGCGGTCACAACCGCGGATGGTGTATACGCGTTATGGTAACTTCCCGGAGATGCCCAGTCGAAGTTATAACCCCAGCAGAACCCGCTGTATCCATCGGATGGATTTTCACTCAACCAGTTAAAAATATCTGTGGCTTTCTCTTTATAATGATTTTCACCGGTCAAACGGTACATAATAGAATACGCCTTGAGAAACAGACCCATACCTTTTGGATTTAAACCTTTTTTAATTCCCATCAGCGGACGAATATTAAATGGATTTTTCTTACCAAATTGAATAGCCACCGGTGGTCCCCACTTCCCGAAAATTTTAAACGGAAAGTACGAGTTAAGCGTATCGTATGGATCATACCCTTTGAGATCATCCCGCTCAATATATTCGATCAAGCGCGCCAAAGAATTTTTGAAAAACTCTTTTTTCATATCTCTATGTTTCTTCCTCCGGCTCTCATCGATTCAAGAGCTTTCACAGTTGCTATTGATGAAATATAAATATCTTCGAATGAAATGGGTGATTCCTTACCATTTTTGATCGCGTCAACGAAAAGTTCCAGTTCTTTAGCATGACCTTTATCCTGACCGGAAAGTTTTGACTCTCGCTCGGAGCTGTCATATTCCCGCATCTTCAAAAAGTCATCTACGATATAAACTTTGTTGTTACTGAACACCTCGATATACTCTTTCGAAAGTGCCTTGCTTCCATTTGAGAAATATGAAATTGCCGCGACACTGCCATTTTCAAAATTCAGATTGATCACGGCAGTATCCATCAGTCCGTTCGGGTCTTCCAGTTTTTTTGCGCTTACGCTGGTTATTTTACTGCCCGCTATATACATGGCAAGGTCTATAAAATGGCACGCTTCACCAATGATTCTTCCACCACCAACTTCAGGATCATGAACCCAGTGGTCAGGAGGAACAGTACCCGCGTTCATTCTCATGTTAATTGCTTTAGGTGATCCTCCCACAGTTTCCTTCTTGATTTTTTCAATATGTGGCGAGAATCTTCTGTTATAACCAAGCATCACACGAGGTTTTTCTTTCAACTCATCGTATGCCGCTTTTATCTCTTCTATTTCGGCTTCTGTCAACGCGAGTGGTTTCTCAACAAATACGTTTTTACCGGCTTTGATCGATTTCAAAACATACTCGGCATGAAGATTATGACGTGTAGTGATAAAGACCGTGTTAATTTTTTCATCATTAACGATATCATCAGAATTGTCAGCGCAATAATTAAATCCGTAATTATCCGCTACATAACGAGCGTTATTTCCTCTGCCGGTCGCAACTCCTATGAAGTTTACTTTACCTTTGATCCTGGGTAGAATTGAATTCTGAGCAAACGAACCGGCGCCGATAAATCCAACATTTACATCTTCGGGGTTATATTCTGAATCACTTAGCTTTACCCTGGTAGCAATTTCTTTATCAGTATCATACTTGATTACAATCCCTGAAAATGGTTCGCTCCGTTCAAGGATCATTGTGTATGCTTCGGGCGCTTCATCAAGTTCAAATTCGTGCGAAACTATCTTTGACATGTCAATCTTACCCGCTTTCAGGTAATCTATGAATGTCTTCATGTTTCTGTTTTCAGTGAATCTTACATATCCAATCGGGTAATCACGACCCTTCTCCTCATAATCCATATCATATCTGCCCGGACCGTATGAAGAGGACATTTTCAGCTCGAGTTCCTTGCGATAGTAATTTGGTCTGCTGAATCCTGTCGGAACCGCACCAACGACAACAACCTTACCCTTTTTACGGCAAACTTCACCGGCAAATTCAACCGGGTCAAGAGAAGAGGTACCGGCAGTGATTATTACAGAATCTGTTCCGTTACCATCGGTAAAATCTTTTATGATCTGTTCAATTCCCGCCTGTTTTCTGTTGAGGGCAAGAGATGCTCCACATTCTTTCGCGGCTTCAACCTGCTTGTCGTCGATGTCGACACCAATAGCCTGAATACCGGATGCTTCAAGCATCTGAACAGTGATCTGACCAATCAGTCCTAACCCGATTACTACGCAGTTTTCACCAAATCTAAGGTCAGCTTGCCTTATTCCCTGAATTGCGATAGAAGCGATTGTCGCAAAAGCTGCATATTTCAAGTCAACCGACTTTTCCACTTTTACGCACAGATTGCGGGGGACAGAGACAACTTCAGCATGAACTGCACCACCACCACCGCAAGCAACAAAATCACCAACCTTGAGGTCATTGATATCATCACCTACCGCGATCACTTCTCCGGCGCAGCTATAGCCCAACGGAGAAGGAGCATTCAACTTATTCATTACCAAATCGTAAGTTTGTTTAAGTCCGTTGGTTTTGACCATATCCAAAACCATTTTCACTTCTTTTTTTCTTGATCTCGCTTTAGCGATATAACCTTTGCGTGCATCTGAAACTGTTTTCCCTTCGGTTCCCGCGCTGATAACCGAGTAATAATTTCTAACCAATACCTGTCCGCTTCCAAGCGCCGGGAAAGGTACTTTAAGAATTTCCATTTTTCCTGATTTAAGTTCTTGTGTCAGTTGTTCCAATGTCAAACCTGTTTAGTTATTACAAAACTTTTTTATATATGCTTTCAATGCGTTCGATAACTTTAGAAAGAATAAATTTTTCTTTTGCGGTTCTATGATTATTGATTGCTATTGACTTACACAAATCCGGTTTAGCAATCAATTTTTCAAATAATTCTGCAAATACCTCTGGTGATTTCGAGTCTGTCGCGAAACCGGTCTTACCATCTTCCAGAATATCTATAAGTCCGCCAACAGGTCTTCCCACAACGGGTAAACCAACAGCCATAGCCTCAAGCACAGAATTAGGCATACCTTCCGTGTATGAGGGAAAGAAGTAAATCGAACCCGATCTGAATGCCTTTACCTTATCATCACCTGCAACATGACCTGTAAAATAAACATCTTGAATCTTATTATCTTTAACGTATGCTTTTACCTTCTCGAGCTCAAAACCATCGCCGGCAATCGTAAACTTTATCCCGGGATGCTTTTGCTTCAAAATACTGAATGTATCGACAGCCTCGTAAATACCTTTCGGGATTTCAACCCGTGCCAGAAAAAGGATGTTGAGATTTGCAGGATTTTCAAACTTCTGAACTATCTCTTCTTCGGCGAGATTATCAATAAGTGTTTCATCGACTATTGTGGTTTCAAGATGGATCTCTTTTTTGTATCCCCAGTTTTCCAGTTTTGTACGGAATTCGCTGGAGAGCACTATCATAGTATCGGCTTTGAAGTATGCGAATCGGAAAAGGTTAAGATATTTACTCACCAGTATCTTCTCAAAATCTTCATCCCATCCTCTGAAGAAGACAATTGCCTTCACTCCGAGCAATTTAGCAGCAAGTACAAAAATGCCGTCCCTTATCACAGCGAAAGAACCGAGTGAAGTACTGGTTTGTATAGCGCCATATTTCATAGACAACAACTTGCCGATGAAAATGAAAAGGTCCTGCAGGGCGCGAAGAATCTCTGCCACGGCTCCTTTGCGTTCAGGCCAGGTTCTGGAACCTCTGACCATATAATCGACGGGAAGCGAAAATTTATTCTCAAGAACCTTGAAATAATTGGATATTCCACCTTTTGCCGTATATGCCGGATGCAGAATAAGGATCTTTTTCATCTACTTTTCCAATTCCTCAAGAATACCTTTCAGGCGTATATTATAAGATTCATTTTCATTAAAATCGCCTGCTTCAAAAACCCATTCATTTTCACTATAAACAAATCGGCCCGGTTTACCATCCACCGCAAGTATAAAATCCTGAACATGACCGAAAATGGTCTGCATTTCATTGACGAGATAATTGCCGTTAGCGTCTTCAAAAATATCTATTGCCATCGATTTAAAGCCATTCTCAATACAGATATTTCTTGTAAAATCAAGAATCGATTCCGGTGGGTTCACATAGTCAATACCTTTACTGCCGCTCGCCTTGTCTCCCATTTTTACTTTCTGGTGAGCAAAAAAGGAATCATTTATCATAACCGAACGCCATTCATATTCGTGAGGTATATAATCCTGAAAGATTACAAATCCTCTTTGGGCATCGCCATAAAAGGCGATGTAATTTTTAATTTTCTTTATGGCTGCGGGGATATCACTAATAGCTTTATTAAACCATTTTTTGGGCGTTCCGGTAACTCTGTTAGGCCCAAATCGTTTTTTAATTCCTTTTCCGAACGCGGTTGTTATATACTTCTCTGCGTCGGCTACACTTCTTAATACTTTTACTCCACTACCCGACCCACCGATACTGGTTTTCGCAACTAGTGGAAGATCATGATTTTTCACAAAATTTATAGCTTCATCTTTGTAATAAAACAGATTCGTAGCAGGATGAGGAATTCCTTTTGCTTTCAGAAAATAAGAGAGTGTTTCTTTATTCTCATGAATAATAATTTCCTCATAGCTGGGGTACATCGGTTTTTTCATTACTTTGGAAAGGATATAAAGCCTCTGATCAAACAAATGTTTGTATTTAGTTATTTGTCCGGGTGGTTTTACCAGAAAATAATCAATCCTGGGATCGTTTACCTTTTCAAACCAGTCAGCTCGTGTAAAATCTATAACGATGTATTCAACATTTGCAGCCTCGCAGGCATTTACCCACCTTCTGGCTGAATTATCATCTTCATTTCTGAGGATGCCAAATACTTTATTCATCTACTTTCTCTTCGCGTTTGTTATATGCTTTGAATACATAACTATATTAGTAAATTTGTGCCAATAGCCTTCCACAGTTTTATGATTACCCGCAACGAATTGATCCTTTGCGCGGTTAACATCAATCACATCCTCTAGGGAAGAATCCAGTTTGTTGAAATTTTCGGCAATAAAAGAATGATACCATTCACCATAAGGAAAGTTAGGAGGATACTTTTTACCAAACTTTTTCCTTACAGCCCGTAAAAATAAGTAATAATACTTATTAGTTAAAAATTCACGCGGTGAAAATCCGTTAACAAATTTTATTTTTGAAAGCGGCTTGTATATCCTGTCAATTAAATTACAGTGAACTTCAGGGATATTAAGACGCTTGAGTTGATTACCCGCTAAATTATCTTTATTAAACAAACTATGTTGTGAGGAGAACAACATTTCCAAATAATCTATATCAAGGAAGATTGAGATTACATACGGAAGTTTATTCTGATAGATAGTTAAATCCTGATAATCATGCAGCGAAGCGACAAGCTCATAAAGAACGAAAAATTCATTTAGTTTACGGTTATCCGAAAAGTAACTGAGTTCATCAATCACCTTTTTGACATCATCACTACTCAGACTTTCGGTTTTTACAAAATACTTTTCCAACACTTCATTCATTACACTGCAATTTTCACCATGATGAAGTCTCTTTACAAAATTTGTCACAATAAGATTGTCGTAATGCAACCCTCTTATTCCTTCACCCCCCATAGCGCCGGTAAACAATATTTTTACATCCGGGTTTTCCTCAAGTTCTTTTTTGATGGCGTCAAGTCGATGTGCACGATGAATATGGATTAGCGGATTACCCATTTCAACAATCTCATCGGTCAGGGAATCATACCACTCCCCGTCAGGGTTCGGTACAGCGTAATTGTTAAATTTTAGGTCAAAACTTTTCGTGATCTTTTTTGCTACTTCCACATCTGCCGATACACCGCTGCCGAAAGTAAAGGTATTCGGTTTATATCCCAGCTTTAGCAGCATTGCCAGAATCGTACGTGAATCCATTCCACCGGTAAGAGTCATAGAAATCTTGTCCGAACCAATATAATCGAGATAACCTTTTGTGATATGTGTGATTTTATCAGCAAAATTGTCAAAAGACAAATTCGTTCGTTCCAGATTCGCGAGTTCTCTGTAACTCCAATACACACCGCTTGCTACTGAATTGGTGACTGTAATTTCTGATGCATTGGGGGAGGTTCGTACATTTTCATAAAGAGTAACTCCCCCGGTGAAGTGGTGAAACAGAGTATTAACCGCAATTCCGGTTTCATCGATCTGCATTTCTTGATTTTTTGCGATGAAATTAATATCGTTTGAAATTATAAATTCAGACGTCTGTTCAAAGATGAAAAACTTTTTCAGCCCGATATGATCATTAAACAGTTTCAGCTTTCCCTTAACTATCAGGATTAAGTTGAAACTGCCCTTGAGATATTGGATAAATTCTTCACCATACTTTTTGTACAGATATACAACCAATTCTCCATTTTTTCTCTCTGAAAAAACATCCTTAAAATCAAAGCGGGGTAGCACATAACCGTCAATCAAAACAATTACATCATCAATTTTGACAATTTGGACTTCTGCATTGTAGTAAACTGTAAATAACTCTGATTTTATGTTTTTCTCAGGAGTTTCTGTTAAATCGGTATTTGTAATTAACCAGTCGGGTTTCATCTTTTATTTTTATCTCTGTTTAATTCATATTCCAATAAACTGATCACTGCTTCTCGGTGAGACTCATTTCTGATAATATTCAGTAAAAAAGGAAGAATATCATTCGATATTTCAGACTGTTTCAACACTCCCCTTTTAACAAGCTGATAAACCAGTTTATTTTGTTGTTTTAGTATATAGTAATATTTCGATTTTTTGTTAATGATGAACTTCATCCACTCGTTCTTGAGTTTTTCTTCATCAACGATAGTTTCATTTATAATATTTATTTTGTTGAGTAATTCTTCGCTATCAGCCGGTCCGAGCATTTTAACACCGGGAGCCCCGTAGTTTTGCCGATATGGTATCAACTTAAATGTTACTTTCTCTTTTACATCCAGTTCTACAAGTAAACCCGTATGATACTCAATTTCTCTAACTGCTTTGCTCTCTGCATAAAAGTTTCCCAAACCGTAAAAAATGGGTGTTTCGGCGTAAACTTCATATCCGCTGTAATAATGAGAATGATGACAAATAATTGCATTTGCTCCCAGATCAGCCAAATACCTCATACGCTTTTTCATTTCCGGGGATGGGTAAGTGGTATATTCCAGATTTCCGTGATAAATAACGATAATCTTATTACACTTTTCTTTCAATTCTGAAATATGATAAAATGCTTTTTGGTCGGAATAACCATTTGCCCCAAACCCGTCAAATTGGTCACAGGTTGAAAATTCATGTTCACAATAGTTGAGCACACCCAGTCGGATTCCAGATTTTTCATATATATAAGGTTGGGTAGCATCGCCTTCATTGAGAGCAGCGCCAATATGTTTTATTCCCCTGCTATCCAGATTTTGAATAGTTGAACTCAAACCATCATAACCATAATCCAGAATATGGTTATTCGCCAATGCAAGGAGAACAGGAGGTCTTTCAAACAGTTTCAACGAAGCGGAAGTAGAATTGAATGAAACTCCGGTTTTGACAATTTTGTCTCCCTTAGCCTCAATGACAGTTTCCAGATTAAAGATAGCCAGATCACTTTCCTCAATAAGGGGAATAACTTCACCAAAATATTTAGTGGGGAATTCAGGGTCGGTAAATATATTATTATCGGGCAGGTAATCACCACCAATTAAAAGTTTCATAATATCATTTACCTAAATTTTCGAAAAAAAGTCTTTAAGTTTATCAACATTTGCCCGATAATCGAAAGTATCCAAAGCAAAAAGACGTCCTTTTTCACCTATTTCAGCCGCTTTCTCCGGATTACTAAATACCTTGTCTATTGCTTCGGAAAGTTCATTCCCATCACCTGGATTTATAAGATAGCATGTTTCATCGTTTATTAAATATTCAGGAATTTCGCCAACCGATGTAACAATAACAGGATTCCCGGAAAGTAGATACTCACCAAGTTTGGTTGGGAATCCCCCTTCAGCTTGTTTACTTGCAGGACGCGGAAGTACAACAGCTTTTGCTTTTTCAAGAAATGGAATTACATCTTCTCTTTTTACCCAGCCAAGGAATTCAACGTTTTCTGTTAGTCCCAGTTTTTCTCGCAAATTAACCAGGAATTCCTCCTCGGATTTTTTATTTGTTCCACCAGCAATTTTTAGTTTGATTTCAGGAAATTTCTTCTTCACCTTCGCAACTGATTCAAGCAAGAGGTCTAAACCGTCTTTTTTACAATTCAGGCTGCCTATATATGCCAGGTAATTACTCTTTTCGATATTGCTCCCGAAACGTTCTCCATCCACCGTCATTGGAACATGCAATATCTTACAGTCTGTTCTTAAATAATTACTGTAGAACCTTACCAACGTTTTCGTCATTAAAACAATACCATCAAATAACTTATAAATAACAGGTAGAAGAAATTGATTGTATATCTTTGCTTTAATCGAACGAGAATTTCTGATTGTTTCCGGAAATTCACTTCTTTCAGTTGTGAATTTCATTTTTAATGACCGGGATATAAAATATGTAAGTAGTATATCCAATGCATTAACAGAATAAAGGTAAATGACCGAAGAGCTACCCTTTTCTGCATACATATAACGTTTTGCGGCACGTACAGTTTCATAGACGGCTAGCAAAGGATTTGAGGAGACCTCATTCTTGAATTTGATCACTCTTGACCGAATACCATCTATCACATAATTATACTCGTCAGTGAAATTTAGATCAGCAGTTTTTTCATTTGAGAAGGGTCTGATATTAATTAACTCAACATCAAATCCAGCAATTTTCACCGCTTTCATAATTGTCAGTAGTCTGTTGAAGGATGCAGAATTTATTTCAGAACCTGCTCTCAGGAAGAAAATTTTTTTCATTTCTTCTTGATACCCCACCAATTATTGGAGAGCCGTGCCGTACCTAAAATAAGTTTTAATACACGCCAGGATGTATTTTCAATGGTATAATCATCAGATATCCGTTTATATGCACCATTGACCTCATGTTCTTCAATAGTAATGGCAATCGAATCTAAAACTACCGAGGGATCGAACCCGGTAAGTACAATTGTTCCGGCATCCTGCGCTTCAGGTCTTTCCATCGACTCTCTCAATGAAATAGCTGGAAATGATAACATCGAAGACTCCTCACTAATTGTACCACTATCAGATATAGCTGCAGTAGCATGCATTTGAAGATGGACATAATCGAAAAACCCGAAAGGTTTTAGAAACTGAATCTTTTCATTTATCTCAATTCCTTCAAGTTCTTCAAGTCTTTTTCTCGTTCTGGGATGAGTTGAAACTACTACCGGAAATCCATATTTTTCAGCAAGAAGGTTAAGAATAGTAACAATTTTTATCAGGTTTTCTTTGTTGTCAACATTCTCTTCACGATGGGTACTGACGATGAAATATTCTTTATCCTTCAGATTCAATTTTTTAAGGATGTTACTACTATTTATTTTTTCCATATTCTCCAATAAAACTTCCTTCATAGGAGAACCTGTTAAATAGATTCTTCTATGCGGTAAGCCTTCACTTATCAGATGTCTTCTTGCGTGTTCGGTATAAACAAGGTTAAAATCCGCAACGTGATCAATAATTCTGCGATTGATTTCTTCCGGTACGTTAAAATCAAAGCACCTGTTTCCCGCCTCCATGTGATAGATCGGTATCCTCAATCTTTTCGCTATAATTCCGGATATACTGCTGTTAGTATCTCCAAGAATTAGCAAGGCGTCCGGTTTTTCTTTTATTAATACTTCTTCACTTTTACTTATAGTTTCGCCATAAACTTTACCAAGCGAGGAAGTATCAACCTCGAGGAAATAATCCGGCTTCCTTAAACCTAAATCTTCAAAAAATACTTCATTAAGTTCATAATCGTAATTTTGTCCGGTATGAATAATAACCTGGGTTACATGTTTATCAAGCAATTTGATTGTTGATGAAAGCCTGATAATTTCCGGACGAGTACCAATTATTGTGGCTACTTTAAAATTTGATTTCATTTATTTTCCGGGATTATACTTCTACAAAATATGTATCCGGGTCTTCCGGATTGAAAATTTCATTACTCCAAAACAATGTGATCATTTCTTCATCACCAATATTAGTTATATTGTGGGTATACCAGATTGGCATATCAATTGTTGTTGGATTTTCACCGTCCACCTCAAATTCAAACACTTCAGAAGTACCAATTTTCCTCATTCTAATGATCGCTTTTCCTTTAAGCACACAAAATCTTTCAATTTTTCTGCGGTGAAAATGATTTCCTCTGGTTATACCCGGCTTTGTAACTGAGTAGAAATTCTGTCCACCGGAATATTCCTTTATGTTTTCAACCAGAAAACCTCTGTTATCAACTCTCTTAATCAGTTTTACGGGATAATGCTCCTTCAAATCAAAATAGGAACGAAATGTGTTGAATAATGCTACATCAAGATCGGAAGACAAGGCTGGAATGATATTTTCTCTCTGATAAAGCTTCCTGAAAGAAATCAGTTTATCAAGAATCTCGCTAACTTTAGCCGTTCCAATATGATCCACGAATAAAGGAGATTTCACATTACCATTTTCAATTGTATTGGCAATTACTTCTGTGAGCGTACCAACATCAATAAGATTGAGCTCTGCGTCCACCTGAATTTCTGGTGTTTCGCCTTTAACAATTTGATGGGAGAAAGTAGAGACAACGGAATTATAAAAAGGTCTGCCGAAAGGTCCGAATACGTTAGGGATAACCAGGCCGGTAAATTTAGCATTATTGCGGTTCGCCCATTTTTCAAGTAATTCTCTTCCTTCCCTTTTCGATTTGCCATAGATGTTATCACGCTCTTCCTGAGTTGAAGATGAAAAGACAATATGCGGGTAATTACCCGTTTCCTCAGTAGCGGTGATTAGCTTATTAACCAATTCCAGATTTACTTTATAGATTGTATCAGGGTCATTATGTCGGTTAAGAGCTGCCAAATGAACAATTGCATCACATTTAGAAACAAATTCCCTTAGCTGCTCAGGCTGCTCAAAAAATTCGTCTTTAAATTCAATTCTTTCAAATTTTTCAGTCTGCAACCCAAAGTAATTATATAAGTGAGTACCAATAAAACCGGGTTGTCCGGTGATTCCAACTTTTATCATCGATTATCCTTTTTTATTCCAATTATACCATAGTGAAGAATCATACCTGAAATCATCCTCACTACTCTCCTCAAGTGTTGAAGAAGAAAAAATCAACAACTCCGCATCTTCCCCTGATGAAGTAAATCCGTTAGCAAAACCTCCCGGAATGAACAATGCGGTCTGTTCCTCAGCCGTCAGATGAAACACCGATTGTGGTAAATCCTTTGAAGGATTCTCCCAATCATCAACCGCAACAAGAACAACTGTAAAACTACCCGAAAGCGGAAGAAATATTTTACACTCGTTTTTATGAGCCTGCCATGCTCTGACAACGTTGGGAGCATTTTTAACAATATAAAAACGTCTGAAATCAACCAGATCAAGTTTGTTATTGAAACGTAATGTACCACGGGAGTCGGTAAAACTGCCGCCGGATATTATTCTTGGAGAAAGTTCACTCACTATAGTCCCAGATCTTCCCTTATAAAATCAAGCTTGAGCAATAGCTGCTTTGTTCCTTCAACATCCAAACGTGTAGTATTATGCGAATTGTATTCTTCAATCTGGGATATTTTGCTCTCACCTTCAGAAAAATATAAACCATAATTAAGATCTCGGGTATCGGCCGGAATCCTGTAATAGTTCTCGAGCTCAGTCGCCTTAGCCATCTCTTCCCTGTTTACAAGGGATTCGAACAATTTTTCACCATGTCTTGTTCCTATGATTTGCACATCAACATTACTATTATATAATTCCTTAAGCGCTGTGGCAAGGTCAGCAATGGTTGACGCAGGCGATTTCTGCACAAAGATATCTCCCGGTTGTCCGTTTTCGTAAGCAAAAAGCACAAGGTCAACCGCATCATCCAAAGTCATCATAAATCTGGTCATTTCCGGATCAGTAATTGTGATTGGTTTCCCTGCCTTAATTTGCTGAACAAAGAGCGGAATTACCGAACCTCGTGATGCCATAACATTGCCATAACGTGTTCCACATAGCAAGGCATTACCGGCGTTTCTGCTCTTGGCTACCATTACCTTTTCCATCAAAGCTTTTGACATACCCATTGCATTTATCGGATAAACCGCTTTGTCTGTACTTAAAACAACTATTTTTTTAACTCCATGTTGAACAGCGGAATCAAGCACGTTTTCGGCTCCCATCACATTTGTGTGAACAGCCTGCATTGGAAAAAATTCGCATGAAGGAACCTGTTTTAAAGCCGCGGCATGAAATATATAATCTACTCCATGCATAACATTATCAACAGACCTTTTATCACGAACATCACCAAGATAAAACTTCAACTTGGTATTATTCAGCTCTTTTCGCATGTCATCCTGTTTTTTTTCATCACGACTAAAGATGCGAACTTCACTAAATTTTTCATCTTTGAGAAATCTTCTCATTACCGCGTTACCAAATGAACCGGTACCGCCTGTAATCAATATAGTTGAGCCTTCAAACATTTTATACCTGAATAATTTCTAAACTTCTTAATAAATAATTTTAAGGGTTTAATGATCCCCAATAACTGTACTTTTTTAATAACTGTGTATTCAATGATATTTCAAAAAAAGATTCAAAACTGATTATTTATTTGATATTAAGTGATCTTAGATATTCGTCCCACTCACCAATATCTTTCCACGACTTTTCACTAACAGGAAAGACACCTATCCTTCCTTCGCGAGCACGTATCTTCTCTATCAATTCTGTGATATGGAAAAATTCATTGGCGGGTATTTCTTTTAACAGATGCGGTTCTAGTATGTACATTCCGGAATTAATCTTAAATGTTAGCTCTGGCTTTTCAGTAAGCTTAATTAGCCTTCCCTCCTCCCCGGTCTCAATTGTGCCGTAAGGAATTGGATAGTGTTTTAGAGCCGCGACAATTGTTAATTCATTTTTATGTTCTCGATGATATTTGTAAATTTCACTATAATCTTCTTCAATTAATATATCACAATTAGAGATAAAAAATGTTTTATCGATCCTGCCATTCAGCATAAAAAGACTACCTGCGGTTCCCAGTGGTTTGTCTTCTTCAAAATATTTTATTTGATAATCATTGTTCCCAAGGGACTCGAAATACTGCCTGATCATTTCAGATTTATAATTAACTGATAAATAAAAATCAGTGCAGCCTGATGAAACGAACCGATCCATTATATTTTCAAGAATAGTTTTGTTTCCGATGGGTATTAGAGGTTTTGGAAGAACATTTGTTAATGGTTTAAGGCGTGAACCTTTTCCACCGGCCATTATAATAACCGGTAATTTCAGATTATGTTCTACCCGTTTCTCTTCGTACGGGAACATATCTTCCCAAAAATAGACTTCTACCAGATTTTCATCCATGTCGAGTACAGGCATGCATTCTGTTCTAAATTTGAACATTTTTGCTTTAATTGATTCAATAGATTCATCGGAACGACACACTTTCGTTTCAGTCCTCAGAATTTTTGTCACTTTCGTATCAAGTGGAAAATTTTTAATTATCGCCCGCTGAAGATCACCGACACTGAGAAGATTGACATATTTTTCCCTGTCAAAAACCAGCAAAAGTCTTCTTTGCAAATCATCCATTTTTTTAAGAGCATCAAGAATGGTAGAATTAGCCGGAACAACTATTTTTTCGATTTTTTTTTGCATATCAACCAAGAATTATTCTCATGCCTTCTTCAAGACTTATTTTAGGTTCCCAGGACAACATTTTTTTTGCCTTTGAAGTGTTGGCTACTACATCCATAATCTCGTTTGGACGTTGTTCATTTGAAAACTCAACATTGATTTTTTCACCAAGATTCTGATTAATGATTTCAATAAGTTCTGATATGGAGTAGCTTTTCCCGAAACCTATGTTGAAAATTTCAGGCTGCTTAAAACTGTTTTCAATAGCGGCCTTAAATGCTTCACAAACATCAATCACATTTATAAAATCACGCCTGGGTCTTGGATCTTTTAACCTGACATTTTTTTGATTTATTTGTTCAAGAATTGTTGGGATAAGAAAGCTGCCTTTCTGACCCTTGCCATATAGATTAAATAACCGAAGAATAATACTTTCAACTCCAAAGTCTCTGGAATATGACAGGATTAAATCTTCTGAAGTTTTTTTTGACTGTGTGTAAGGACTATGTGGTAAAACCGGATGATTTTCATCAATCGGCAAATGTTCCGGTTGACCATACAAATAGGTACTGGAAAAAACGATTTTACATCTATTTATCCTACAATATTCCAGTACACTTAATGTAGTATCGATATTGTTCTTAAAAAAATTGAAAGGATTATTAAAAGAATCCGGTATGAATGTATTTGCGGCAAGATGAATTATTACATCGAGCTTGATATTCGAGGGTACAAATCCCGGCTTACTAATATCCACCCCTTCGGATTTATCAAAACCGAAAACTTTATAACCGCTATTTTCAAGTAAATTTGAAAGATTACGCCCAATAAATCCGCCGCTACCTGTAATACCAATATTCATATAACTCACTATAGATTGTAGATATTTGCTTTATATTTTACAAGGTTTTCTTTATTTGTAAACCAACTGATCGTTTCTGTCAACCCCGCTTCTATATCATACTCTGTCTTGAAATCAGTTAATTCCTTAATCAGGGAATTATCTCCCCATAATCTGAACACCTCTGATTTTCCCGGTCTGATTCGCTGTTCTTCGGTTATAAATTCAACATCCGAATCCATAATTTTTTTAATAAGTTCAAGAGTATCCCGCATACTAATTTCAAAATTAGACGCCACGTTAATTTCCTTACCAACCGTATCATCACTCTCCGCGAGAGCTACGAATCCGCGGCAAGTATCTTTTACAAAATTAAAATCCCTTGTGGGTGACAAATCACCAAGTTTGATCTGTTTCATCCCTGAAGCTATCTGAGTAACAATTGTCGGAATTATCGCTCTGGCAGATTGTCTGGGTCCATAAGTGTTAAAAGGTCTCGCTATTGTAACAGGTAATTCGAAAGCATTGAAAAAACTCATCGCCATCATATCCGCCCCAATCTTACTCGCGCTATAAGGTGACTGGGGTTGCTTGGGATGCTTCTCATCAATCGGAACATATTGAGCTGTACCATAAACCTCGGAAGTGGATGTATGAATTACCCTTATTCCACCAAGCTCTTTTGCCGCCTGACAAATATTCAAAGTTCCCTTAACGTTTGTATCGACATAACTATCAGGAGCCACATACGAATATGGTATCGCAATCAATGCCGCCAGATGAAATACCAAATCAGAGCCAATAAGCAACTCTTTACAAAAATGTGGGTCTCTCACATCACCACTAACTACTTCAAGATTTTCATTTTCAATTCCTTCAAGCCACCCCCAGTAATTAAAAGAATTGTACTGTGACAACGCCTTTACTTTACATCCTTTTTCCAATAAAAGTTCTGTCAGGTGGGACCCTATAAATCCATCCGCCCCTGTAACCACAATATTTTTATTTTTCAAATCCATTTAAACTATCTTCTTATAAATTTTTATTATGTTATCTAAAATAAATTTGTTGTTCCATTTTTTAATTGCATGCTGATAAGCTTTCTCAGCAATTAACGTCCGTTCAGCTTGATTTTCCAACAATCTCGCAACCTCATTGGTCATTGCATCAACATTACCCTGCTCAACAAGGATTATGTTATCTCCCTCCTTATTAATCTGGGGAATTCCTCCGGTAATATAAGAAACTACCGGGATTTTTCTAAACATACATTCCATAATGGTGCTGGGTAAAGTGTCATTATACGTTGGCAATAAATAAACTTTAGATTTGTTTAAAATATTAAAAACATCTTCCTGAGTCTTAAGAAATCCCATAAACCTGATGTTTTTTTTGCAGCCCAGATCCGTTGCCAGTTTAATCAGTTTCTCATAATAACTTTCGGTATAGAGCCCGATGACCGCCGCGGAAAGATCATTGTTCGTTTTAGACAATCTGGAAACAATTTCTATGAAATCTTCAATCCCCTTTTCTTTGGTGACACGTGAAAAGAAGATTAAATCATATTCCTTCTCTATGTTTTCATCCAGTAAGGATATCTCATCAGGGGCGTTAACAAAATATTCATGCCAATGAATTATTGCCTCACTATTCTGATTCTTTATTTTATTAACCATTGCATCAGTTCTTACTCCAAAATGTTTCACTTTTGAAATAATCTGATTTTCATACTCAATCCTTTTTTCCAAAACATGACTGATTGCCCCTTCAGGTCTCTTCAGAAATCCCTGAATTGTAAGAATAACAGGATATTTGTTCACCAAATCAAGTATGGAAGTAGAATAATAGTCATTTTCAGCACCATGGAGATGGATAATATCGGGATTGATTTTATCCACCAATTTTGCAATAGTTCTACGATTGAAATAAAACCTGGTTAGAACATCAAATCGAAATTTATCCGGCCAATGCCTTCCCAAAAATGGTATCCCGGGATTAAAAAAGTAAAAATTAACTCTGCCGATAGAGAACCTTCTTACGCCTTTTATCCAGCGATGAGGAGAAATAACATGAAGTTCTATATCATTACGTTTCGAAGCCTCATCAATTCCCAATGAAATCCACGGGGCAAACTCATTAATCTTTTTCGAAATACCAAGTTTCTGCTGTATCAGATCATTAGTGAAATGACAAATCCAAACTATTTTCATTCTTTATGTTCCCGGATAGCTACTCTCAAATGTTCGGTAAGAATTATACCGGCAAATCCAAGTCCAAAAAAGAAAGGTTTCTCAAATATAGAATTACCAAAACCAACCAGCATAAGTCCAAAAACTCCAACTAAAGCAAAAACTGGTGGAGCATTTGTCCAAATCCCCCATATTCGGTAACTTTTATATATTGAGTAAAAGAAAATGAAAAAACCAATAAATCCATATCGGTTAAGAAATTTTGTAGTTCCGTTCGTTCTTCGAGTTAAATAATCTCCCAGGGAACGATTTGCCAATTCCGTCTCATCTTTATAAAAGCCCTTGCCAAAAAACGGGTGATTAAAAAGATCATTAATGTCGAGAATTGCGTTTACGAGCCGCGTTCGCTTGGCATATCTGATATCACTGGAATTTAGGTCTGTTACCTTTTGTCCAATTTCTTCACCAAAAGCTTCAATGTTAAAAAATGCGTAAAGGAAAATTAAAACTGATATAGGCAACAAAAGAATCTTTTTCGCACCTCTCTCCAGTAAAACCGCAGCTCCACCCAGCATACCAAGCACAACAAATCCACCGGTAGAATAACTGGTGAACATAGCAAACATAAATACCAGATTTCTTTTGTTGAACGCTTTTTTCTCCCTAAGGTAATTAAGAGTAAACGCTATTACCAAATACGGCGCGAAGACGGATGGCTCAGTAAAGGGACCGGAATTACGTATGAATAGTCTTGCAATGCCGGAATCATTTATAAATACCCCATGATTAAACGTGAATAATATCATGTGAGGAGCGGGGCGGGCATACTTAATTTCATAAAGATAAAAGTCGAATAATGGTGCCACATTTAGAATTAAAAATCTGTAAAATGGTGGAAATAGAACTATAAGAACCCACATTATGATGCTGATTACCGCAAGAAAATAGATGACATCTATAAATGCTTTGAAAAAATCCTTTCCTATAATCGATATTATAAAAAAAGCAGTAAATATCCTTGTAATCAGACTCATCATTGAACCAATGGCAAAATTCATGTACCACAACGACTGCCCAATCAAAACCAGAATAATCAGTATTACAAAAGTTTCAAATTGACTTTGGATTTTTTTGTTTTTCGTGATAAAAGTTATTGCCGCTATAACAAATGTGACGAACAAGATAACATTACCAAGAAACATATTGATATTTGAGATAGCTATAAGCCAAAATGTCCAAAAATATGAACTTCTCGAAATTTCCCTGTTAAAATCAAAAGGACTCTCTTCGTCATGTAAATATTTTGATAAGGTGTTAGAGTTCATCAATAAATTCCTCAAGTCTATCTACATTTGAAGATAGATTAAGCTCTTTTTTCGCGAACTCTTTAGCCTGCGACAAAATCTGCTTTTGTAAATCAAAATTTTTCAAAATTTCACCAAGTTTATCTACCATTGCATCAATATCATCATCAAAACAGTAGCCTAAATAATTATTATCAAAGAGTGAATCCGGATTAACATTCAGACTGACAATCAATGTTTCATGTAGCCATGCGTGAATAAATGTGTTGGAAAAACCTTCCGAGGTAGATGTGCTAATTAAAACTTTAGCTTTTTTGAAATAGCTTTCGGCTTGCTCATACGGTAACTGCCCTGTATAGGTAAAATTTTTCATTGAAAACGAATTTATTTTATCTTCCACATAAGGATATGTTCTTCCAATCATCACAAATTTCCAGCCCGGTACATCTAATCGTGAAATTATCTCGGGGAAAAGTTCCGCTCGCTTAAATTTCCTCATATTTCCAACCCAGATAACTATATTTTCCTTTTCAGGATTCTCATTCCGGAAGGAACTATCGTAGGAATTTCGTATCAGTTCAGCGTTCAACCCGTAGTTTTTAGACAGTTCACTTTTTTGATAGTTGGTTTGTGCAAGAATTGTATTAGCGTTTCTAATTCCATAAGAATTTGAAAAATTTAGAAATCTGTAATCAAACCACTTTACTACTCTAAAAATGAAAGAGTTAACCTTTACATTTCTGAATGGAACTTTATAAAAATCTTTTTTAACATCATCATCATGTGCTATCGCGAATATCATTTTTTTTCTGAACAGTTTAGAAAATAATGCTGTGGCACCCGAAATAATTGAGATGGTACGCTGGTAGTAAACAGAAGAATCAGTTTTCAGGAGTTTCAAAAATACCGCGAACCAGGTCATTAAAGCCAATTTATGATTCTTATAGTAATGATATTTAATTTTGGGGTTATAGTATCGGTTTTCTTTAATAAGCTCCAAATTATCCGGCTTAATAGTAACTACCTCAACCTGCCATCCTCTCTCAATGAGTTCTTCCGCGATAAAATGGGATTGTAACTCCGCGCCTCCGGTATGTTTGGTAACCCATCCGGGTATAACGAAGCAAAATTTCTTGGAAAAATCCATACCCTACTTTACTCCGTAAAAATTTTTATACCAATCAATAAAGGCTTTAATACCTTTTTTCAGAGGTGTCGCTGGCTTATAACCGGTTGTCGCGATAAGATCATTTACATCCGCGAAGGTTCTTTCAACGTCACCCGGCTGTATATCCATTAATTTTTTCTCCGCGTTAACACCAAGCTGTATCTCGATCTCTTCGATCATATCAAGTAATTTAACCGGATTATTATTACCAATATTAAATATTTTGTATGGAGCCCTGGAAGAAGCTGGATCAGGCGAGCTGCCATTCCAGTGTTTATTTCCATCCGGGGGTATTTTTATTATTCTTTTGATACTTTCGACTATATCACCAACATAGGTAAAATCTCGTGACATATTTCCATGATTAAATACCTTGATAGGTTTTCCTTCAAGAATATTTTTTGTAAATATGAATAGAGCCATATCCGGTCTTCCCCAGGGCCCGTAAACGGTGAAAAACCTCAAACCTGTTGACGGGATGCCAAACAGATGACTATAAGTATGCGCCATTAGTTCATTCGATTTTTTAGTTGCGGCATACATGCTGATTGGATGATCAACATTATCAGAAGTAGTAAATGGGATTTTACCGTTAAGACCATATACACTTGAACTGGAGGCAAATACCAGATGCTCGGGTTTATGGTTTCTGCAGCATTCAAGCAGATTCATAAATCCATCTATGTTACTTTTTATGTAAGCGCGCGGATTTTCGAGGCTATATCTCACGCCTGGTTGGGCAGCCAGATTAACGACATAATCAAAATTATGTTCCTCAAATAGTGCATCCATCGCATCATTATCTTCAAGATTTAATTGCGTGAAATGATAGAAGGGATATTTAGAACTCTGTACGGTTTTCCCATAGCTTAAATCAGATTCAGAAATACCATGTTCCTCCAATCTACCAAATTTCAATTTTGTATCGTAATAATCATTTATAGAATCGATACCATAAATTTCAACGTCTTCGTTTAATAATCTATCCACGAGATGGAAGCCAATAAATCCCGCTGTGCCTGTGATAAGTATTTTCTTCATTTTTTTATTTTTTTCTGAATTATTCATTTACTATCTCGAGGAAATTGTTTGTATAGAGCAATATGTTCTCATTAGGGTTAAAATTTTTATTCACATAAACGATCGAATTTTCTGAAACATGCTTCAGTTTATCTCGGTCTTCAGCAATTTCATCTATTTTTGCGGCCCATTCATCAGCAGAATTTTTAACCAGGAATCCGTTTTCACCCTCAATTATGTACCCGTTTAGGGGTAAAACATCCGAGACCATGCCAGGAACACCCATACTCATCGCTTCAATAAGAGATTTTGGCACTCCCTCAAACTCGGTAGCGAGACAATTAATATCCGCTTCAAGGTAGTATTTTTTAATCTCTTCCTGCGTAACTTCATCAATAAATTTAACCCTTTCATGAAGATTTAATTTATCAACCAAGTCAACACATCTTTCTTTTGTCTCTCCTGAACCAATAAAAGTCAGGTGCACATTACTATTTTTTGTTTTTGAAAGGGCTTCAATCAAAATATCTTGTCTTTTCTGATAATTGCTGAATCTGGCAACCATCAGTAATTTTAACTTCTTTTCTTTTTCAAGTTGCCATCTGCCGTCAAAGATTGTGCTGTTAAAACCAATATCCTGTATTATTATCTTGTTATTAAAATCCCAGTTTCCCTTCTCAAGCTCCTGATTGAATAACTCAAGAAACGATTCCGAGAGCAAATTTACGGCATCAACTTCATTTAGAACTTTCGATATTTTAGGTTTTAATTCAGGATTACGCTCTACGGCAATTTTCCAGAACAAACCGGCAATTCGTAAAACAACTTTATACTCTAAATTAAATTTTTCTTTAACTTCTAAGATATCAAAAGTATTTGGATATTCATTATAAGTGTGAACTAAATCAATTTTATTTTTTTTTACAATTCCGGCAATAAAACTTAACAACTGTCGTCGAATAAATTTGTGCTTCAGATCAGGGAAAAACAAACCTTTTGGAGTTGGCCATTTTAAAGGTCGGAAATAATATACCCCCACCCCGTTGACAACTTCAAAAGTCTGGTCATTTTTCTCCGGATTAAAATGCGTGAGGTATATCACCTCATGCCCGGTTTCGGCAAATTTTTCAGCAATCAGCTTCAGTGATGTTTCAGCGCCACCAAACGAAAATGTATTATAAACTGATTTTGAAGAGTAAACTAGTATATTCATTTAAGCGGTTTTAAGTTTCTTTTTGATAGTTGATTGTATCTTCTTCCGGTCATTGGTCTCGACCACAAAATAGTAGGAAAGAAGAAGTAATATCAGTAACATAACACCGGAAACTGCAACCAGTAAGAACCAATTACTGATATCCTGAATTAATCCATAGAATGGTATAAATAGAAGACTGAACAGTACTATTCTCAAATCTCCCTTCAGTACTACTTCTTTGATGAACCTGCGAGTATCTACTCCAATTGCCGGCATAAGATAAAAGAAAGCTACGAATACGGATATTATACCTTTAATAACTTCAGCGTATATAATCCCGTCAAATCCGATAAGATTAACGAGCAGCACAGCAGAGATAAACTTGACTGTAGCGTTTGCGATAGAAGCAAATGACAACTCTTTCACCTTGCCAATGCCAATCGCATATGGAGGTAAATTAGTTCTGGTGTGCGAAAATATTAATGAAGCGGCGGAGACCTGAGCAATAAAAATAAATTCAATATAATTTTCACCCACCCACATTGTAATAAATGGAGGAGTGACAAACACCATTACTATCGCAAGTGAGATAACAACGATATTTTTATACTTTGTAGCCGCAAAGACGAGCCTGTCAATAATCCGGTCTTCCTGTTTACTGTTCAATTCACTTATCAACGGCATTAAGGCGCTATTTGAAAGCGTAACTATTTGATTTACAAGATTATTAGTTTTATGAACAATGATATAGGCGGTTACTGCCTTAACAGAAACGACCATACTTAAAATCATTTTATCGGACTGGAATCCTATCATTCCAATAACCTTTTGTAAAAAGACATGCGAGGAAAAACTGAAAATCTTCTTCAATACTGAAAAAATATCACGGTTGAATGAAAACTTGAAATCAGGGAAGGATTTCTTGAAAAAATAAAACAGCGCAATCCATTTTAGAAGTTGCCCAAGATTCTGCCCTAACAGAATCGTCACAATACTTTCTTTTCTATAAGCCAGAAACAACGTAGTAAATAAAACAAGAGTTGAACCAATCCCATTAATCACATTAAATTTTGTAAACTGCTGTAACCCCTTGTAAATACCTTCAAATATATTATTCATCGGCCAGGATATGATCGACCAAAAACCAGCTATATAAAAAAGTGTTACCGCGGTTGAGACATTTGCTTCAGTAATTTCAAAAATATTTATTCCACCAACATTTATAAAAATCACAATACCCGTAGCGGAAAGCAGACCTATAAACATAAAAAATAACATTGAAGCATTAATTACTTCAAATGCTTTCATTTTTTCATCTTTGGCCATGAACTCCGACACAAACTTCGTTACACCGGTTGGCATTCCTGCGTTAAGAAGTAGAAAATATCCCATAAGATTATTGGTCAAGAGCAATAACCCATATTCCTCTTCACCAACATTGGTTATTATCAGAGGCACAAGCACTATACCAAGTACCATGATCAACAATCGGAACATGATATTTGAAATAGTATTTACAAAAAACTTGCGTTTGTAGGAAGACATTCCGGTTAAACCTCAGTTAATCGAGTATGAAGTTTTTTAATATTCATCCCTTTATATAATTTGAGGGCAAAAACTGTAAGGGAGTAAACCATACTTTTCTGTGATTTACTTCGATATAGTTTTTTATTCCGTCTATCCTCAAGTGTCATGCCGGTAAGTTTTTCCATTGACTTAAAGTAGCTGTCATCGTTCATAAAGTAGCTATAGTCAATCTTTACATAATCTTCTTTTTTCATTTCTGCCAGTAATTTCAGCATTTCACTGTTATAAACGTACCATGATTGCATTGCGTGCCAGCATCTTTCAAAAAGGAAATGAATCTTTAAGGTTTTGCCAAAAGTATTGTAATGCTTCCACAATTCCTGAGGATTGCGAAACACAAAAATCACTTTGTAATTATCAATATTTTTTATCCAATGTCGATATGTCAAACATGAACGCGGATCCTTGAAGCCCCAAACCTCATGCTTTGAATTCAAATTGGAGACGATACGTTTAATTTCGTTGTTATCTTCTTCAGAGATCAACTTATCATTTAAACTATTTCTCACCATTATACTATACGTGTCGCCACATCCAAGTAATTCTTTATTGAGAATTTGAGTCTCTTCCCTTTCATACTGATTACCTTTGTCGTAACTGATATTTTCATCAAATTCACCCATTGTAATGCCCGAATGATGTAATATCTGAGAAATAAGTGTCGTTCCTGATTTATGCATCCCTAATACAATAAAAACCATGTCATCTATATCCTGAATAATTTGTAATCATCATTTGAGAATACCGGCTCAGCCAGTTTATCAATGGTATCTTCTCCCCAATTCTCCTTAACTCTTTTCATATAAGAGTTTTGAATTAGAATATGAGTTAGCTGATATCTTTCCTTAATATCCGCTAAAGGCATCTTGAAAATATCAATTGAAATATTTTTGTTTCCCCTGATACTGCCACCTATTTCATTCTGATAAATCTTAAAACCTTTATCCCGTTTCAGTAAACTGAATCTGTAGTAGAACTTTATATTTTTTTTCTTCTTTTTTAATCTCAAACGATAAGAGATGTAATGACTCATCTTCAACGGTATAATCGCTATCCTGCTCTCATCACAATTTGTATAGATAAACTCTACCAATTCTGCAGACGATTCTTCCGAACTTTTTTTACTTTTTCTCCGCTCATTATAGACAAAAATAAAAACTCCAAGGATCCAGAGAAGATTAATATGCAGGACCGTTGTCAATTTGCTGTATTCCCAAATTTTCAATTGATCGAGCACGAAGAACAACACAATGAGCGTATATATCAGAGAATATTCAAAATATCTTTCAGATTGACCGAGAAAAGAAAATGAACGAATGGTGGTCAATAGAAAAGTTATGAGACCCGCAATTAAAAGCGCAAAATAATAATATATCAATCCATTTGAGGCAATAGAGTTATAAACTCCCTGATTCTCATAAAGAAGATACCCCAAATACCATAGAGGAATCATTGAATAAATTGCGATAAAAACTGAATTATCCCTCATGAGAAGTTGAAAAAACCGTGTGGTTTTAATAAAGAGATATATGGGCGCGAGGATAAATTCTTTTAGTTTGTTTCGGTTAGACGCGGTTGTTCCGGCATTAAAATTGGAAAAATACCACCTTTTATGATTAATGTTGAAAGTTAATACTTCATAAGATCCAAACCCCTTGAATAAAAAGGAAGTCCCCACAATAAAAGCCATAAATAAAAATGGCACAGGATTTAACAAAAAGACCGAAATAATTATCGAAAAGAATAAAAACACCTGAATACCAAACTGACTTGACAAAATTATCAAATATCCAACAGCCAAAACGACCGGTATAAAGAAATAATTATCAAATACAACTACTTTACCCAGGAAATAAAAGTAGAGAACTGTGAGTAACATACCCAGCGTTCGTGCGTTAACCGCCTGCATTCTGGCGGTGGAAGGCATCATTACAGGAGAAATTAACAACAATCCTGCAAATATACCGTAATACAAATAATCATTATCCGAAAAACTTATAACTCCGGCCGATTGTAATTCGTACAACATAAACACGGCTAAAGCAGCCATGAGAAAATCATAGGAAATAACGAAAAACCGTCCGACAACCTTCCAGTTTTTCTCCGGAAACTTGCTAATAATAAAATGTTGCAAAACCGGATAGCCTCTTCTGCCACCATTGACCGTATCTTCAGCGTAAAAATTAAGCCACTTTTTGCCACGCTGATTCATAATATACCACAAACTCGCCCAATCGTCACTGCTCTCAAGTGTACCAAACATAATACGCAGCAAAAGCGCGATTAAAAGAATAGTAATTAATTCAAACATATTCTCGTTACTACCTACTGCGAAATATTTTTAACATGTTGAATTAATTTTTCATGAGGCACGGCAAAGTTTCCACTAACCCTTTGACCGGGAGGTACATCTCTGGTAACAACAGAGCCAATAGTAACCCAGGCTTTTTCGCCCACCACGCAATAATTTGCAACGTTTGAGCCGAATGATACTCTCGCTCCATCCTTGATGATACAACCTCCACCAAGAACAACGTTTGAAATGATCTGAACATTATCTTCAATTTTAACATTATGACCGACCATTACCAGATTAGCAATAGCTACATTTGCACCAATAGTGGTTGGTGGAGCTTTATACAGATTTCTTACAACAACATTATTCGAACCAAAATAAGTATTATCACCAATAGTAACTCCTCCCACATGGGAAATAAACACGCGCTTACCATTTTCATAGGCAACATGGAGACTTTCACCCCCTATAACACACCCTGCACCGATTATTATATCATTCCCGAGAATAGTATTCGCGTGTATTACCACTCCGGGACCAATTTTACAATTCTCACCAATGATTATATCATGATCTTCTATAATCGCGGATGGATGAATTTCTGCAGATTCAGCAATCTGATTAGGTTTGTTCAGACTGAAAAAATCAGTGTTTTCATACAAATACTGGTGAAAAAGATGAAAATCATAATACGGCTTCTCAGTAAAAATAAGTGTTGCGTTAGTTTTAATTTTATCAGCGTATTTTTTACGGATAAACAACGCGGAAATATTCTCCTTTTCCGCTGCCATATTTATATCATCAAAATTATCATCACGTGTAAAAGTACATAATCCTTCCGAATTGGAAAGGAGAGTACCCATAATATCAAATTCCTTATTATTGCCACGGTATTCAATTTCATAATGGCTTCTGAAATTTTTAACTTCCTCAATTAGCATATATTATTCCCGGTTTTCAATCAATTGTGAACAGGTATAAGTTTTAACTTTGTAATCTTTCAGGTATTGCAGCAGTTCAATAAATCGTGTTCGAATCCCCTCACCATCATATATCTCATTTTTTAATTTCGCTGCATCTTTATATATACTTCGTATTGAATCATAATGTGCTTCATCTTTGGTATTCAGGAATATGTGTATAGGATGAAATGTAAATATCTTAAGACCCGGATTCTCAAGATCTTCCATCGAATAAACTTTGTGAACACCATTAATCAGTGCATGCGAATCGCTGTAATTATAGGGCACCATAAAAAAATTATTAAATTTTTCTGTAACGTAGAGCCCTTTATAAGCTGGCATGAATGAATTTGATTCATAAACCAATCCGGCTTCTTTCGCCTGCAACAAAATATTTGTTGAACTTAGCAGACCGTGAGACCTTATTCCTTTTGCTTCAGGGATAATCTGCAAAAGTTCATCTATCTTTTCCCTGTAGTTGAAACTGTTCCTGAAATTGGGATGTATAGCACGCTCAAATTCCGCAGGAAGATTCTCCAATACAGGAGTTTTATGCGTGCAAAAGAAAGTAGCCTTTAGTCCGTTTTTAACCAGAATATCCACCAGAAAGTGGATAACCTCATCAGGAGCCCAATCGATATCGAATGTAAGCGCGAATTTGTACTGCAAAATTATTCGACCCTTTTTGGTTTTCGATCAATCAAGTCTTGTTTTGCCAATATTTTTTTTGCGCGTAACACTAGTGGCGGACCTATAAATTTTCCGTTCATAATAGCCACACCTTTGCCTTCCTTTTCCGCTTCTACAGATAGCTTCACCATTTCTTTGGCATCGGACACTTCCTGTTGAGTTGGAGAATAATACCTGTGCACAAGTTCTATCTCTTTTGGATGCAGAACGAGCATACCTTCGTAACCCATATTTTTGGCGAGACGAATATTCTGCTCAAGATCTTCAAGATCATGAACCCTGATATGCACCGTATCAATCGGTATAACATCGTTGGCTCTTGCAGCCATCGCTATGATTGACCTCGGAGCAAATAACGATTCTGAATCTTTATCATGAATACCTTCGAGATCTCCTATAAAATCCTCGGAACCAAACGCGATAGCAATTACACGGTCAGAAGCCTGACAGATTTCCTGTGCGTTAAGTACTGCACCGGCTGTTTCAATAAGTGGTATTATCTTAAATTTACCCTTCGGTAATCCTTTTTCGTATTCGATGGTTTCCAGTAGTTTGTCAAAAAAATATACGTCCTGACCGGTTTTGGCTTTGGGATACATAAACCCGTCAATTCCATCAATTGTTAATTGATGTATATCTTTCAAAAGCTGTCCGCTTTCCCTGTCATTGATACGAGGAAATACTTTATGATTTTTAAACGCGCCTGCAGATACCATTTTTACCAGCAAGTCTCTCGCGGCTTGTTTATTTTCAACCGGCTGTACAGAATCTTCAATATCGGGTAATAGAACGTCTGCTTCACTTCTTGATGCACTCGACATCAATCGCTCGTTATGTCCTGGCACAAACATAAGACTTCGCAACAAAAATTTATCCATTCTTGATTTCCCTTTTTTTAATGAGAACTTTTCTTCTGAATCTTAAAATATCTTCATTTTTCTGATTATACGCGGTTGTTTCAACATATACTATTCCGCGGTCGTTTTTACTTTTTGATTCCTTTTTCTCAAGTATTTCAGTTCTGGCGTATATTGTATCATTTATAAAGACCGGGCCAAGGTGATCAATACTCTCGTACATCAAATTTGCGATAGCTTTTCCACTGATATCAGGAACAGTCATTCCCACCACTATGCTAAACACAAGTGTACCCACAACAAGTGGTTTACCATGCTGGTTATTTGAGCAATAATCCAAATTGGTATGAACCGGATGATGGTTCATAGTTAAAAGACTGAAAAGATTATTATCACTTTCAAATATTGTTTTGGAAAGTGAATGTTTAATAGTTTTACCAACCTCAAAATCTTCAAAGAAAGTACCTAACTTACTTGGTTCCATTTTCATCTGCCCATTCTACAATTTTTTTAATTCTTTCAATGTGCGGTTTTTCAAATATTTTACCGTTCACCTTAACCACTGAAAAATCTTCACTCGAATATTTTTGTATTTCCTGATAAACTTCACGTGCTTCCAAAACCATGCTATCAGAATAATAAGTATATTTTTTTAGTCTTTCCAGTTGCATCGGATGAATGATAAATTTGGAATCGTAACCAAGCTCAAAGCCGGTTTTAATCTCAATATCGAACTCGGACTCATTAGAAATATTCATAGAAGCAATATCTACTGCTTCTATTTTAAATGCCTTTGCAACATTCAACACATGAGTCCTTGCGTAGTACAGATTTTCCAGAGTATGAGTCATACCGATTTGTTTGGTGTAATCATGACTCCCAAGACCTATGCCAACAATATTAAGACCGCTTTTTTGCACAAGATCCTTGGCAAACAACAATCCGTGAGGATCTTCGATTAAAAGAATGAACTTGAATTCATTCAAATCCAGCCTACTCTGCAGGAAACTTTTTTCAATTTTCGCCAAATTTTTAGTTGATGACACTTTGGGAAGAATAAATTTCCTGAAACCGATCCTAACAAGGTCATGTAGAACATTCTCCTCTAATTCCCCGCTATCATTAAAAAGTTTGGGTCTCACAAAATATCTACCTGACGCAGCTTTCTCCTTAACATTTTCCAATGCTGTTTCGTAGAGGTTTTCTGCTAAAGCGTCTTCGAAATCAAACACAAATTCATCTGCCCCGATGCTATCCATCTTGGCAATAAACTTTTGTTTGTCAGCCGGTATAAAAAAGTAAGATTTCATCATTCTATTTAATGGCATTTAACAGGGAATTAAAAATATCGCGAACGCCTGTTTTTTCAGTGTTGACCTTAGTTTTAAGTAACTCAAAGTCATTTAAGGAGGTTTTCGCATTTTCATATACTAAAAAATCGGAAGTATTCAGGAAAAGATGAATTGGATGAAAATCAAAAATCTTGAGACCATACCGATTTACCAATTCATTAGCTGTATAGTTGTGCTGATAAACAATATTGAGATCATCTTCCCAATAGTGTGGAACTCTAAGCATATTTCCAGACCAATGATAATAAGGTTTCAAATTGATCCCCGAACTTACCGGAATGTACAGATTGCATTCATGTGTAAATCCAATTTCAGCTACATAATCGAGTACATGAGAACTTTGAAAAAGGGAATGTGATCGGAAAACCGTAGCCTCCGGCACCATTTTATGATAATAATCGATTACTTCCCGAAAATTCTTACCGTACCGGAAATCACCATTAAGTAAAAAATTAAAATTCGGATGAATACCGAGATCAAATTTTTCCGAATTTCGCATCTTCTCAAGCAACTCTGTTTCATGAGTAACGAAAACGGTTGCGAATATATTTGCACTTTCAACAAGTTCTATGAAATGTTGTAAAACCTCATCAGAGACCCAGTCAATGTCGAAGGAAAAATAAACCGAGTTCTCAAAACCGTCCCCATTATCTATAGAAATATCTCTAATTAAGCCCGATGTTATAGCCATTATTTTTCCAACCTGGCTTTGTCTATGTATATTTTATTCCCGTCTGTGGTTCTGATAAATGCACCCGGATATGGTGGTGCCTGTGCCCTGATAAAATTATAAATTCGTTCAGCATCCCATGACAGGTCTATTTCACCATCCTCGGGTGAACGTTGAGGATAAACCTCGATCTTTGATTTATCCTGAACAGTAAATTTAATATTTTCAAAATCACCAAATGTTTCAGCTAATATCTCCTCGGAGGCAATAGTTGCTTTCTCATAAACCTCTTTGATTGTATCGTTACGGTCAATTGGAAATTTGCGCTGCATTATAATATCACCATCGTCAACACCCGAATCCAGTTTAAACAGCGAAACACCTGCTTCTTCCTCACCATTGATCATTGCCCACACCAACGGAGCGCCTCCGGCATATTTTGGTAATAGGGACGCGTGAATTCCCCATGCACCATATTTTGCCAAATTTCTAATCTTTTTCGGTACCATGTAATACCAACCCATGACAAGTATTACATCAGGATTAATCTCGGATATAATATCATGGTAATCATTCATTTTTTTTCCATTCTCACCAGAATCGACTAAATAACAAGGAATTTTATGATCTTCAGCAATTTTTCCTATATTTGAATAGTTATAATTCCTTACTTTTTTCTCACTATAAGATATATCAAATTTTTCCGGAATCGTAAAAATCGCTTCTATTGTGAGGTTTTCTTCAAGTAAGTTTCTTAAAATCCGCTCACTAAATTTTGTGCAACCTAAAAAAATCGTCTTCATTAAATCTTCTCATTATTCAAAAATATTTTGCACCACCACTCAAAATTCAAAAATGACCAGATAAGCAAACGGTGGTTTACTTTCTGATTTACATGCTCATCAATTATCTCTGATACATATTTTGGATTGATAAACTCCGAGGACGCTGTTTTTTTGTTAAGGAGCAACTCTTTAATATAATTGGCGTTTTCACCCCTGTACCATGATTCGTCCGGAGCTGAAAAGCCCTGCTTTTTACGATTGACAATTTTTTCAGGAATGAAATCAAGCATTGCTTTTCTAAGAACATTCTTTCCATCACTGAATTCACGATACCGTTTTTTCATTTGAGTATTTTCATCAATCTTCTTCATTTCTTCCAGATTACCCAATTTGTGTCTGACAGGTATTTTTTGCGCAAACGCGACCAGGTCATTATCAAGAAACGGGAATCGTTCTTCAAGTCCGTTCGCCATTGCCAGTTTGTCACCAACAAGCAGCAGACCGGGTAGAAATGTTTTTATCTCAAAATACAAACTGTTCTGAATATGTTCTTCCGGTCTATCGTATCGCAATTTTTTATTGAACGTGAAAACACGTTCAAAAATATCACGAGGTTCAGAAAGATTAATACTGTTTAGAACATCACCACCGAATAGTCTTTCTTTATGAGAATCGGGAACCAATCTTTGCCAGAAACCGTAATAATTCTCAAAAAACTGCTCCTGATTCAAGGAGTTAAATATACGATAGTATCTCCATGGATAACCACCATAGAGTTCATCTCCTCCGGTACCCTGAAGCGCTACTTTAACAAATTTTGAAGCAAGTCTTGAGATGTAGTAATTCGGGTATGACATTCCAACACGCAAATCTTCAAGGTGATGAACCACACGAGGAAGTGACCACTTGATATCACCGGCATTCATAACCTGTTCATAATGTTCGGTCTTAAAGTGATTAGCCATTAACTCTGCGTCGCGGCGTTCATCGTAATTCGCCTCTACACCAGTTACTTCACTCATGTCAAACCCACAAGTAAAGGTGCACAATCTTTCAACATGTCCCGAGGCAATTGCCGCAATCGAGCCGGAATCCATTCCTCCCGAGAGATAAGAACCGACAGGCACGTCCGCAACCATCTGTCTTGCAACAGCCTGCTTGAAGAGACGTTCCGTTTCTTCCTTAGCCTCTTCAAATGTCATGCTGTCATCCGGTTCGGAAAAATCGTAATCCCACCATGAATGATGTTTAACAAAAGTAGAATTTTTATCCACTCTTACTGTATTAGCAGGGGGAAGCATTGTCACGCCATCAAACAAAGTACGGTAGGTAAACATATTCTGGAAAGTAAAGTACTCATTTAAAGCGCCTGAATTAACTTTAACCTGGTAATCCGGATGCGCAACAATAGCCTTAATCTCGCTGGCGAAAGCAAGCGTTTTACCATTGAACCAATAGTACAAAGGTTTTACACCGAATCTATCCCTGCTTAAGTAAAGAGCCTTTTCTTCCCTGTTCCATGCTCCGATGGCGAACATTCCGTTTAACTCTTCAAAAAAAGAAGGACCATATTCCGATAGTCCTTCTGCAATAACCTCTGTATCGGTTGTAGATATAAAAGTGTGACCAAGAGACCTGAGTTTTTGTTTTAACTCCAGGAAATTATAAATACACCCGTTAAAAGTGATAACCCATTTTCCATCTTTCGAGGTCATGGGTTGCGTGCCTCTGTCGGAAGTGTCAATTATCGCAAGACGTTTGTGCCCAAGCGCGATATAATCTTCAACAAAATACCCCTCACCATCAGGACCACGATGCGCCATTGTAGCAGCCATCTTCTTCAAATTGGAACTCGTGAAAGGTTCCTGATTAAGGTTTAATACACCAACTATTCCACACATATATTACTTCAAATACTTCGACAATTTGTTTACTATATATTCCTGCTGTTCAATTGTAAGATCATGATACAGAGGCAGTGTCAAGCATTCTTTAAATGCTTTTTTGCTACCATCAAAACCACCATGCAGCCTTACCTTCCCACCGGAATTAAACGCTTTATGCATATGAAGCGAATATGTACCAATTTGAACTTCAATGTTTTCATCACGCATTTTCTGCATTATCTCATCACGATTTTCGACAAATACGCAATAGCTTTGATAAGAATGAAGACCACCTTCAACTATTTTCGGAAGCTGCACGCTGTCAAATTCCCCTAACAAGCCGGCATAGTTACACGCGAGTTCGCGCCTTCTTGAAAGAAGTTCATCAATTATGTTCATCTGTTCCAAACCGACCGCGGAAAGAATATTGCTTAATTTATAGTTTGTGCCAATGATTGAAAACTGAATACCTTCTCTGGAGGCACCACTCATATCCATTCCAAAGTGTTTGTAAGAGTTTATCCACTCGGCAAGCCTATCATCTTCAGTTGTGAGCATTCCACCCTCACCTGTTGTGATAAATTTGCGTGGATGAAGACTAAAAACAGCTATATCAGCTTGGGTACCTACTTTAACACCCTTATACTCTGCGCCTATAGAGCAAGCCGCGTCTTCGATAATCTTCAGATTATATTTTTCTTTAATCTGGTTTAATCTGTCATAATCAAGAGGATTTCCAAATATAGAAACAGGCAAAATCGCTTTTGTCTTATCAGTAATCGCTTCTTCAATTTTATCATAATTGATCAGCATACTATCCGGATCAACATCCACAATAACTGCTGTAGCGCCAACAATGGGCATTACAGAGGCAGTTGCCGGGTATGTATAATCAGGTACAATTACTTCATCGCCTTCACCGATATTCAAAGCCCGTAAAGCTACTTCAAGACCGGTAGTGCATGATGTGAATGCTATAGCATGCTTTGCGTTAATATATTCAGCGAACTTATTTTCAAATTCCCTTGTAACAGGTCCCTCGGTTAAATAACCGGAATCAAGAACATCGTTGACACGTTGTTTTACCGCGTCTGTGATATGAGGTTTAATTAAAGGAATCTTTTCCATTTCAGTCGTACCTTACTTTTTACCAATATTGTTTGAATCTCTCCAGTCAATTAGTTTCTGGAGTCCTGCCCGTAAATCATACTTAAACTTGAAGTTGATTTCATCTTCGGCTTTTTTTATGGAACCAATTCTGTTCTGAACAAACTGTCGCGCATCATCGGTACTATATGGAACATATGTCACTTTAAGCTCAGAATCTTTCAATTCAAGAATTGTATCACACAAAACCTTAATAGAGGTCTGAACTTCAGTACCAACATTATAGTAGCCACATTCTATTTCTGAATTAAGGGCGGCAATATTCGCCCTGGCAACATCTTCAACATAAATAAAATCATAAGCCTGAGAGCCGTCACCATTAATGGTAGGAGCTTCGTTCGCGTCAATTTTATTTAACATAATCGGTACAACGCCACTATAAACGGCATGCTGATCCTGACCCGGACCATATACGTTCATGTATCTCAAACCGATAACATTTAAACCGTATCGATCATTATATGCTGTACACATTGCTTCACCGGCAATCTTGGTTGAACCGTAAAAGTTTTTATTGTTGAACGGATGTTCTTCTGTCATTGGTACTTCCACCGCGTCACCATAAACTGATGCGGAAGAAGAATAAATTAATTTTTTAATTTTATTGTTAACACACGCTTCCAGAACATTAAAGGTACCTTCAATGTTCACATGAAAAGCAGTTCTTGGAAAATCTTTGCAGTGAAGAAGCCACATCGCCGCGAGGTGAAATACATAGTCAACCCCTTTCATCGCCTTGTCAAGAATGTCGGTATCCCTGATATCACCACCTAATGGAAATATTGAACATCTCGTATCTTTTAGTGATTCTTCAATATTTTCCATTTTTCCGCGAGCGAAGTTATCATAAATAATAACTTCTTTCACTTCACTTTTTAACAGTTCCGCAACGAGGTGGCCACCAATAAATCCGGCGCCGCCAATTACCAAAACTTTGGAATCTTTTAACTTATCCATTTAACTCTCTTTTTTATTTTTATCGTCTTTTTGCGTTTCAGAATAGTAATAATAGTATTTATAATAGTAACCGTATCCTTCTTTATATTTGAAGGCGTTAAGTACCGCACCGAGGAATCTGTCAGACCCCATCAAGCCAATCCTCTGTATCATGTTTTTGATAACTTCGCGAGGGGTTTGATTTGCTTTAACAGTCAATAACATTCCATCGGTTATCTTGTAAAGAATTTCAGAGTCGGTCACAGCCAGCATTGGAGGTGAGTCAACGATGATTACATCGAAAATCTCTTTCAATTCCTCAAGGAATCTTCTCATCTGACTTGAGCCCAGAAGCTCTGATGGGTTTGGAGGAATAGTACCTGCCGAAATAACCGTCAATCCGTCTACCATTGTCGGTTTCTGGATATCTTCCAACGAACAGTCACCCACCAGATAATCACTAATACCCGGTTTCTTATCCATCTTGAAAATCGAGTGAATACGTGGCTTCCTCAGGTCACAATCTATAAGGACAGTCTTCTCACCCGCGATCGCAAAACTTGCCGCGAGGTTGGTCGAGATAAAGGATTTTCCTTCAGAGGGCATTGAACTGGTAACAAGTATTGTTTTTAACGGATTACCATCGAATCTTGAAAAATGAATTCTGGTTCTTAAAACCTTGATTGATTCCGAAATATTTGAAGTCGGACGTGTTGCGACAATATGCTCGTTTCGTTCAGCGCCGTACTGTTCACTATCATAAAACGGAATCCATGCGAGTACATTTGCCCCAAATCGTTCCAGTTCCTCAGGTAGTTTAATAGTTCTGTCAAGAAGATACTTGATTGTAATACCGATGAACGCTAGAAGAAATCCGGAAAATACACCGAGAATGATTATTCTTGTTTTATCCGGTTTAACCGCGCCACGCTGGTCATAACCTGGATCAAGTATATAGTTGTTAGATACTCTTGATTTCTCGTTTATATTCGCTTCCTGATATTTTTCTTCAATAGTGATATATAGTTTTTCGTTAATCGACTTTTCACGCAGAAGTCTTATAAGTTCAAGATTGATCTCAGGTAGTGAATTCAATTTTCGTCGGAATTCCAGAATTCTATCAGCAAGAATATCATTGAAGCTCTCTAATTCACCTTTTTCAATTAACAAGTCGAATAACTTCACTCTGAAACTGCCTTCCATCCCTTGCAAAGCATTTGCCGAATTAGTAAGGATAGAATCTTTTTTCTGGGATATCAGTTTATCAAGTATTTCAATTTTACCTTTATATTCCTGTTCAAAGAGAGGATCAACTTCACCATCTTTGCTGAAATAATCGTGTAGCTCTTTTTGAAGGATCAAATTGTTCTTTTCTTTCTGTAACCCTGTTAGATCTGAACCGGTTAATTCTTTATTTAATGCTTCCAGATAGTTTTTCTCAATGTCGGATAAAGTCGATTTAATCTGTTCAATCTTGTTATTTACAGATCTTATCTGGAGTTCCTGCATCTCTTTATTTTCGTTAAGATCCGAGATTTTATAAAACAGATTTTCGCTATAGTTCAGATTCGGAATTTCATTGTCAAGTTTATACAGCTCAATATCATTTTCAATCTGACTTAGTTCATTTTCCTTGTCGATCTTTTCCAACTCAAGAAATCGCTTCACCTGAGCAATATCTGCTCTACCTCTCTCAAGTTCATACTTGATGTACTCTTTAGCATAAATATTTGATATCATGGAAAGTTCAGGGAATTTACGACCTTCAACACTGATATTGATAATATCCAGATCTTCCTCTTGAGAAATGGAAGCCATTCCCTTAAGCTTCATCCTTATTTGATCTACATTTAAAAATTGGAGGTCACCAACGTTTTCAGGATCTCTCAGCAGGAGGTCAAACTGACTCTTATCGTCGAAATATTTAAGAGTATCAATGATTGAGGCTGCAACCCGTTTTCTAATCTCATAGCTCTGTAGAAGCTTAATTTTATTAGCAACAAATTTCCCCCCGGTTCTGAGCAATGCGGATCCCGCGTCACGTCGGTCTTCAAGGATACTACTTGATGCTTCTGGCTCAATCTTCAGCAGTGTAGTTGATAAATATATTTTTTCAGCAGTATACACATAATAGATCGTAAGGGACATAACTGTCAGGAAAATCACAAGAGCAATTCCCTTATTCTCGTTAAATATATTGTAATAGTCTCTGATCTTATCAGTTACACTGGTATTATCTGCAAGTTCTCTTTCAATTCTATTTTTTTCTGTAATTTCTCTGGTTTCCGCAATTACATCATTGGTCATTGTTATTAATAGAGCAAATTAAACTGGTTAGAGATGAATACAGAAAAAAATAGAATTGAAAGA
>BQMY01000128.1 GCA_022181065.1 Melioribacteraceae bacterium
TGAAGACCTTAAAGAATTGATAGACGATAAAGCTGTTATCGAACACAGAAACAGAGCATTGTCTCCTGACAATCCTTTTATCCGCGAACAGCTCAAAACCCTGACGTTTATTTCCAGGGACGTGAGACAGTAAATAAATATTATGACGCTTGTCCTGAAATTGTTCAGAAATCAATGGACAAATTATTTGAAATGACAGGTCGCAGATATAATCTTTTTGATTATTATGGTGCTCCTGACGCGAAACGTGTAATTATTCTTATGGGCTCAGGTGCTGAAACCACGCATTCTACTGTTGAATATATGACAGAAAGAATGGAAGAAAAAGTTGGTGTTCTCAAAGTTCGCTTGTATCGTCCATTCTCGGCGAAACACCTTCTTGCTGCTCTTCCTGAAACAGTTGAAAAAATTGCAGTGCTCGATAGGACAAAAGAACCGGGTGCCGGTGGCGAACCTCTTTATCTTGACGTTGTAAACGCAATTGCGGAAGATATGACATCAGACGCTCCTAAATTCAAAGCAATGCCAAAAGTTATTGGCGGACGTTACGGTCTCTCTTCAAAAGAGTTTACTCCAGCGATGGTTAAAGCTGTCTTTGATAACCTTAAAACTGCTTCTCCTAAAAACCACTTTACTGTTGGTATTATTGATGACGTTACCAATACTTCACTTGATTACGATCCTTCATTCATCATTGAAGGCGATGATGTTGTTACAGCAATGTTTTATGGTCTTGGTGCTGATGGTACTGTCGGTGCAAACAAAAACTCAATCAAGATTATTGGTGAAGAAACTGATAACAACGCACAGGGTTATTTCGTATACGACTCTAAAAAATCAGGTTCAACCACTGTATCTCACTTGAGATTTGGTAAAAAACCTATACGCTCACCATATCTGATTCAGAGTGCCAAATTTATTGGTGTTCATCAGTTTGGTCTTCTCGAAAAATTTGATGTTTTGGGTAATGTTCAGGAAGGTAGTGTATTCCTTCTAAACAGTCCTTATGCCAAAGAAGAAACCTGGGGTAAATTACCTCGTAAGGTTCAGGAACAGGTGATCGAGAAAAAACTTAAATTTTATGCGATAGATGGTTACACAGTTGCTCGTGAAACAGGTATGGGCGCGAGAATCAATACTATCATGCAGACTTGCTTCTTTGCAATTTCCGGTATTCTTCCTAAAGATGAAGCAATTGAACAGATTAAAAAAGCTATCAAAAAAACTTATGGTGTCAAAGGTGAAGAGATAGTCAAGAAAAACTATAACGCTGTTGACCAGACTCTTGCCCATATGTACGAAGTTGAAGTTCCTGCTACTGCTGACAGTACTTTTGAACTTCCTCCAATCGTATCTGATGAAGCACCTGATTATGTTAAAAATGTACTTGCCAAAATGATGGCCGGTAAAGGTGATGATGTAAAAGTTAGCGAAATGCCTGATGATGGTACTTTCCCAAGTGCAACAACCAAATGGGAAAAACGTAACATTGCACTTGAAGTTCCTGCATGGGATCCTGAAACTTGTATCCAGTGTGGTAAATGTGCGCTTGTATGTCCTCACGCTACAATCAGAATCAAAACTTATAACGAAAAAGAACTTGAAAACGCACCTGCAACATTCAAAGCTATCAAAGCTAAAGGCAGAGAATTTGAAGAAGGTACAATGTACTCAATTCAGGTTGCTGTTGAAGATTGTACAGGATGTGCGCTTTGCTATGAAGTTTGTCCTGCTAAAAACAAACGTGAAACAGGTAAAAAAGCTCTTAACATGGTTGAGCAGATTCCACTTCGCGAACAGGAAAGAGCTAACTGGGACTTCTTCCTTGATATTCCCGAAGCAGACCGAACAAACGTTAACCTTACAACCGTTAAAGGTACACAGTTCCTTGAACCATTATTTGAATTCTCCGGCGCGTGCGCGGGTTGTGGTGAAACACCTTACGTAAAATTGATTTCACAGCTTTATGGTGACAGAATGATGGTTGCCAACGCAACAGGTTGTTCTTCAATTTATGGCGGTAACCTTCCAACCACTCCATGGACAGTTGATAAAAACGGTCGCGGTCCTGCATGGTCAAACTCATTGTTTGAAGATAATGCTGAATTTGGTTTCGGTATGCGTTTATCTGTTGATAAAAACAATGAATTCGCTAAAGAATTGGTCATGAAACTTAAAGATCAGATTGGTGCTGAATTAGCAGACGAACTTGTTAACGCGGTTCAGAAAAATGAAGCTGATATTCAGGATCAAAGAGAAAGAGTAGCTCAGCTTAAAGCTAAACTTGCCGCGATCGATAGTGCGGACGCAAGAAATCTTGCCGCTGTCGCTGATTATCTAGTTAAAAAATCTGTCTGGATCATGGGTGGTGACGGATGGGCATACGACATTGGTTACGGTGGTTTGGATCATGTTATCGCTTCAGGTAAAAACGTAAATATTCTTGTTATGGATACTGAGGTTTACTCCAACACCGGTGGTCAGATGTCCAAAGCGTCAGGTCTTGGCGCGGTTGCTAAATTTGCCGCTAATGGTAAACCAACACCTAAAAAAGATCTTGGTATGATGGCAATGTCATATGGTAATGTTTATGTAGCCAAAATAGCAATGGGCGCTAACGATGCTCAGACAATTAAAGCTATTCTCGAAGCTGAAGCATACGACGGTCCATCTTTGATTATAGCTTATAGCCACTGTATCGCGCATGGCATCAATATGGCTAAGGGACTTGAAAGCCAGAAATCAGCGGTTGAATCTGGTCACTGGCCATTATTCAGATACAATCCTGATAATGTACATGAAGGTAAAAATCCGCTTAAACTTGATTCCAAAGCTCCAAAAATCAGGTTGGAAGATTACATCTACAAGGAAACACGCTACAAAATGCTAACAAAAGCACAGCCTGAAATCGCGAGGAATTTACTTTCCCAGGCTCAGGCAGAAGTACTTGGCAGATGGAAACTTTACGAACAAATGGCTCAATTCGATTTCAGTAATGAAGAAGCCAAGGAAGAAGAATAAATTTATCTGGGATTCCTTCTGGAATCCCTCCTAAATAAAAAGTTTAATTTAAGTTTGGAGTAAAAATGGATTTAAAAACAAAATATATGGGACTTGAGCTAAAGAACCCTATAGTTCCTTCTGCTTCACCTTTATCAGAGAATGTTGATACTGTAAAGGCTATGGAAGACGCGGGCGCTGCTGCGGTTGTTTGCTACTCTCTTTTTGAAGAACAGATAAATCATGAATCAGGTGAGTTGGATCATTATCTTTCATATGGTACAGAAAGTTACGCGGAAGCACTTTCATATTTTCCTGAACCGGATGAATTCAAATTAGGTCCGGTTGAGTATCTTGATCACATAGCTGATCTTAAAAAAGCTTGCGATATCCCCATAATTGGTAGTATCAACGGTATCAGTAATGGAGGATGGATTAAATACGCGCAGAATATTGAACAGGCCGGAGCAGACGCTCTCGAATTGAATGTTTATTACATTCCCGCGAATATGAATGTACCCGGTTCTGAACTTGAAACCATGTACGTTGATGTACTTACAGCGGTTAAAAAGAGTGTGAATATTCCTGTTGCTATCAAATTGAGCCCTTATTTCACATCAATGGCTAATATGGCAAAAAGACTTGATAAAGCGGGTGCTGATGCGCTGGTTATGTTCAACCGTTTTTATCAGCCTGATTTTGATCTTGAAAAACTTGAAGTTGGTCCTAATCTTGTACTAAGTACCAGTAATGAACTTCGTTTGCCACTGCGCTGGGTTGCGATACTTTATAATAATGTTAAGGCTTCACTTGCGTTGACAAGCGGTGTACACACTCCCGAAGATATCATTAAAGTTATGATGGCGGGTGGTGACGTTGCTCAGATTTGTTCTGAGTTACTTGTAAAAGGTATTGGCAGAATTACTGAACTTCTCGACGGTGTTAAAACATGGATGGTTGAAAACGAATATGAATCAATCGACATGATGAAGGGAAGTATGAGTCAGAAAGCTGTTCAGGAACCTGCTGCTTTTGAACGCGCTAACTACATGAAAACATTAAACAGTTATAAAACTCTATTATAATACAGTTTATTACGGAAGTATAGAGCCTCCTTATATAAAGCCGTCCTCTTGGGCGGCTTTTTTTTAACCCCTCCTGTTTCCTCCCCTTTATAAAATGGGAGGATATGGAAAATTATGCGTAATTATTCAAAGGGACTTGAAAATCTTTGTTTTGAGGGGTTACTGGGCAAGCAATCCACCTCAATGACCTTTAGTGTAAGGGTTGCTGAGTCCTTCGGCAAGCTCAGGACAAAGCATGTCGCCCGTCCCGCGAAGCGGGGAACCACCGACAAATTCCAGATGTTCATATTGCCCGGCTCTTTCCCCATTTGCCCGGCCCTTCGAGTACCTCAGGGACCGGTTTGGAAGGTGTCTGAGTTTATCGAAGACCCGTCAAAACTTGAATTGTTTATATTGCCCGGCCCTTCGAGTACCACAGGGACCGGTTTGGAAGGTGTCTGAGTTTATCGAAGACCCGTCAAAACTTGAATTGTTCATATTGCCCGGCCCTTTGAGTGCCTCAGGGATCTGTATCTTGAAGTTGGTGAGCCCTTCGGCAAGCTCAAGAACCTTTTGGTGAAAGATTTTTCAGGTCAAATAAATTTCCCCATTTCTATTTAAAAAATATTTGGTTATCTTGTTTTGTTCAAAGGGCAAAAGAGGTAAAAATGAGGATAGTATTAACTTTTCTTTTATTAGCAATAGTAATTTCTGGGCAGGATACAACGTATTGGCAGAACGGGTATTTTCACTATACAAATGGGACTGTTGTCAGTTTATCTGCTGACACGCATATTTTTACAACCAGCGTTGGGAAAGTACAGAAAACTTACGACAACTTTAAATCGAGTTCAGATTTTTCTTCACATTACTGTGATTCATTTGATGCTTTAGTCTACGACAAATTCCTTTTATACGGTCATTCTTCTTACATATATCGACTCAACATCGAAACCGGTCAGGAAAAAAGATTGGGACAAGTACCAGCATGGCAATTCCTTTATTGCAATGACTCTCTTTTTTACACGCAATCATTGGAAAATGAAATTTACAGAAGCACCGATCAGGGAGAAAACTGGACATTTGTAAGAAACGCATCACTTTATCATCAATGGGCTGCAACTCCCGGTGGTGAGATACTTCTTGTATCGTCAGATCATAATGTTTATTTATCCAATTTAGAATTTACTGATACAACTCTTTTAATTCAGTATTCAGGAGGATCATCTTTTGATTGCGATCCATATTTTACCGGCTCTGATACAATCATGTTCACCACCAGTAAGTACCTTTACAAATCGGTTGATGGCGGAAGTTCTTTCGAAACTACCGAATTTGAATCGTTTATTCAGCAGGGTGTAAAAAATGATATAAATGGAAACTTGTATATATTAACAGATGATAAACTACTCAAATCCATCGATAAAGGGGATAGTTGGTTCCCGATATTACATAAATATGGTTCTGGCGGTGGGTTTCATATATATGAAGATAAAATTAATGTTGCATTTGCGGATCATCAAAATGACGCCATGTACCACGACCCCGATGTAAGCTCCCCGCAACATGATAATTATATGCCCCTGGCATTAGGGAACAAATGGTTTTACAGAGCTCTCGACAGGTTCAATCAATATCGAGAAGTTGAAATTTACGATACTGTAACAATAAACTCGAACTTATACTATAAAAAATCGGATTTTCAATACCCGATGCGATATGAGAATAACCGGCTTCTCTACTATGCGAATGGCGCGGATTCGCTTTACATGGATTTTAACACTGTTCCCGGCCAACCAACCTGGTTCAGGTATTTTGAAGATTATTACACCGTGCGGGAGGGAGTTTTCGAGCAGTTCGACTCCAGCTGGTACAATAAAGGTCCTTATTATTCCGGAGGACTTTCGAGAGAGTGTGAATTATTCGCTCCCGATTTAGGTAAGGTATTTTCCAGTTCTTATGAAGCTTTCTGGCCAACAATTTATCTGGATGATTCTTTACTTGTTCAGGCAATTATAAAATCTCCTGACGGGGACAAAAGTTATAATAGCATTCCAGCACCTCTTATCCATTCTCATATAGATGTGGATTATTACTCGGATTATCTGGTTACAAGAATAGACGTATCTCACAGTTATTCAGGATCTCCAACGGCTGACAGTGTCATTTTTATTGACTCTGTCAAAATGTACTATTTTTTAACCGATGGAATAAATAATACCGAGACTATCTCAGTTACCGGGGAACGAATATTCGATTTAGAAAAATACGCGTTTAGTTGTCCGGTTGATACCTCACTTTTTTCGTGGGGTTATGAGTTAAAATGCTACTACCGGGCATGGACGAAGGGTATTATCCCGGTTGAAAAACGACATCCTGAATTGGGGTATGTAACAATTAACGCCAGTACCGTGAATCTGGAGAGTGAGGAGACAGCACTCAAATTCAGTCTTAAAAACAACTACCCAAATCCGTTTAACCCGTCAACGAAGATCAGTTATTCTTTGGCTAAATCATCTTTTGTTACTCTGGATGTGTTTAATATTCAGGGGGAGAAGGTTACGACAATCGTAAGTAAACAACAAGCATCCGGAGAGTACAATGTTAAATTTGATGGTTCCGACCTTGCGAGCGGAATATATATCGCAAAATTGAGAGCAACTGATGATGGAAATGAAGTTTTCTCCAAATCAATCAAGATGATTTTAATGAAATAGGGGGCGTAATGAAGGTCATTTACTTATTTCTGTTACTATCTGCGCTTGTTTTCGGGCAGAGTAATTTGTACTGGCAGAACGGATATTTCCCGAATCATGTTAAGTCTGTACGCAGCGTATCCAAAACAAAACATTATTATATTCGAGATGGTAAACGTATTCAATACACCGAAGATAACTTTAAAACATCTCAGGATGTAGGGTCTTTTCACGTTAAAAATTGGACTGCTTTGTTCTACCATGATTACGCAATCTATCTTACGGCTGCTAACACTCTGGCGCGCTACAACTTTAGCACCAGTTTAAATGATGATTTAGGTCAATCTACAGCGCATATTTTTCTTAAATACAGCAATAATTTACTCTATTATCAGGATGAAGAGGGTGATATTTATCATAGTGAGGACCTCGGAGAAACATGGCTTTATGTAAAAAATGCCACCAAAATAGAATCCTGGGGTACCAGCGGAAAAGGGTATATCTACTGTTCCGATAATAATAAAGATATATACAGGGTTGACTCATTATTTGGCGGGAAAACAGTGATGCTATCAAACTCTGCTTTAGGGTATAGGCAGCGATTTTATACCGCAGGAGCGGATACGGTATGTTTTTTCGCGGGTTCAAAATTATATCGCTCATTCGATAGTGGAAGTACTTTTATAGTTGAAGATCTGGGGAGACCTGACCATAGCTTAGAAGCTGATTCGGAAGGGAATTTGTATGTCCTGCTTAATAACCGGTTACTAAAATCATCCGATAAAGGGGATAACTGGGAGGAGATATTATTTAAACGAGATAATTACGGGTTCTTTTACATTAACGGGAATACCATCCATTTGAGATATGGAAATGATAACCGGACCCTCTATCTTGATCCTGAAGTTAATTGTCCCGATTACGAAAATTTTTTCCCGCTCGAAGTCGGGAATAAGTGGTTATATCAATCTTTATCAGGGTCAAACAGACTTAAAACAGTTGAAGTTTACGATTCTGTACGAATTGGGGATAAAAAGTATTTCCGGATTTCGGATTTTAATTCGCCGCTAAGGTATGAGGATAACAAGTTACTATTTTACCGGAGTGAAGCAGATCATATTTACATCGATTTTAATATCCCGTCGGGGCATAGAGTTCTTTACAGACTCAAAGGTCTGGATTTTTCAATGTGGGAAGGTTCATATGAGTTGTTTGATTCTACATTGTACTATAAGGGACCGTTTTTCGCTACCGGAATTGAACGGATGGGGACAATTTACTCGCCCGGAATCGGTAAAATATTCAATGCAGATTATGAAATATTCGGGGGTACAATCCTGGAAAACTACGATACTGTTCTTGTTCAAGCGGTTATTCATTCCGACGGAGGAATTGTAGAATATAACGATGTACCTGCGCCTCAATTTTCCGGAATTGTTGATGTTTCTTATCAGTATTATGGCTTCAAAATTATTACAGATGTTGTTCACGAGATGCCGGGTATGATTACTATTGAACGTAACATGATAGATACTGTCAGGATGGATTATATCTACGCAAAAGGAAGTGATACTCAGTCGCCAGGACACGTATTCGGGAAGAAACAGTACGGGTTGAAGTATTTGTTTACCGACCCGCTTCAGGAGGATCTTATAAATGATGGCTACCTCTTGAAATTTCGGTTTACTGCATGGACGGAGGGGATTATCCCAGTTTATAGTCAGTATCCACCGAAGGGTTATATCACTACTGATGGAATCACTGTCAGCATGGAAGATGAAAATTTAGAGGAAAAAATCTTTCAGTATAATTTGAAAAACAACTACCCAAATCCGTTTAACCCGTCAACGAAGATCAATTATTCTTTGGCTAAATCATCTTTTGTTACTCTGGATGTGTATAATATTCAGGGGGAGAGGGTGTCATCAATTGTTAAGAAACAACAGGTAGCGGGGGAGTACAATGTTAAATTTGACGGTTCCGACCTCGCGAGTGGAGTATATATAGCGAAATTGAGAGCAACTTCGGGTGGAAATGAAGTTTTCACAAAATCAATCAAAATGATATTGATGAAATAATTATTCGTCCTTGTACCACCATGAGACAGTTTCACCGGCTCTGAATGGAACAACTTCGCCATACCTTACCGGAATTGTATACTCCTGCTTCGATAATGTAGTTGTTTTTTCGGGCGGGAGTATTTTATATATCCTGCGCGCGTTTTCGGAAAGAAAAGTCTGGAGATTCTCAAGTTTGTTGTGTTTCTCGAATAATTCTACAAGAATTGGAATAGCGACGGGAGCGGTAAATACCCCGGCGGCACATCCGGCAGATTCTTTTTTATGAACTGGATGCGGCGCGGAATCACTTCCGAACATCAGCTTGGGATGGGCTTCAAGTGCAGCCTCCAGCAATGCTTCACGGTCTTCAGGACGTTTGGCTATAGGCTTGCAGAATAAATGAGGTTGCAGCAAACCTCCCGCGACATCATTAAGTGTTATTAAAAGATGCTGCAAAGTTACAGTAGCAAAAACGTTTTCATATCTATCGAGAAATTCTACCGCGTCTTTGGTTGTGATATGTTCCATTGTGATTCGCAGATTTGGGTAGTTTTCCGCCAACCATTGATAAACAGATATAAACTCGCTTTCCCGATCCATCACAAAACCATGCGTTTCACCATGTACCAATAGCGGAATTCCCAATTCCTGCATCATCCTGAATGTAGAATCAGCCTGCTTGAGGTCTGATATTCCACTTTCGCTGTTAGTAGTTACTCCTGCAGGATATAGTTTAATACCAATAATTTTATCTTTTGCGGCTAAAAGTTCTTCTTCTTTGTATTGTCTGAAGAAGAGGGTCATATATGGTTCAAAATTTAGAGGTGATGTAATCTGCTCAACTTCGGACCTATATTTATCAAGTTTATCAATACTATCTACAGGAGGTACCAGATTTGGCATAATCACACCTCCGGCAAAATATTTTGCGGTAAGGGGAGCGACAAGCTCAAGCATCTTATCCTGCCTGAAATGTATGTGCATATCGAGAGGGGAGTTGAGTGAAAATTCCATTTTATCCTTTTACAATTTTTCCCGGAAGTTTACCGGTATGTTCACCATTTTTAATAACCACGGTACCGTTAACGATGACGTAATTTATTCCTTCCGGGTATTGGTGAGGTTTTTCAAAGGTGGCTTTATCAATAACCTTGTGTTCGTCAAATATAACCAGATCGGCGAAATATTTTTTAGCGATTTGTCCCCGATTTTTAATTCCAAGTTTTTGAGCATTCATCCATGACGATTTTTTAACAGCCTCTTCCAGAGAGAAGATTCCCTTTTCTCGCGCATAATATCCAAGAACACGCGGGAAGGTACCATAAAATCGGGGATGAGGACTCCCTTCCGATAGTTTTCCGTATGGAGCGGCAACCGAGCCGTCGGAACCAATTGACACAAGAGGGTGTGCCAGAACATCCATTGTGTTTTGTTCGTCCATAGCAAATCCTACCATTCCGGCGCTCATGTGGTTATCGACGAGTATTTGTCTGATGGTCTGTTCCGCGTCTTTTCCTGTATATTCGCAGCACTGCTGAATCGTTTTACCGGTATATTCCTTATATTCATCATTTACGGTGTAGGAGATCAAAAACCTGTCCCAACCGCCGATACGTTCACCGCGTGATTTAAGATGCGGAATCATATTTTCGAATTCTTTATCATTTTTAAGCCGTGAAACTACTTCATTAGAATTACCTTGTCGCGCCCAGAGAGGGACTAGCGCCGAGAGTCCTGTTCCATAAGCTGTATAAGGGTAACGGTCAGCCATCAGCGGGATACCCTCTGTTTTGTATTTATCAAGGCTTTTAAGGATGTTTTCTACTTTATGCCAGTTGTTTTTATTGCAAGCTTTAAGGTGTGATATCTGAAGTGAAACGCCCGATTTCCGACTTATCTCAACTGCTTCTTCGACCGCCTCCTCAACAGTGTCATCTTCGTTTCGCATATGGGTAGAATAGACTCCACCCATTTCAGAGACAGTTTTACAAAGCTGAATCAATTCATCAGTCTCTGCGTAAGAACCGGGAGAATACTCAAGTCCTGTCGATAAACCAAGTGAACCTTGTTCCATAGACTGGGCGAGTGCATATTTCATCTTTTTTAGCTGTTCCGGAGTAGGTGGAACATCGTTTCTGCCGACTACATACGCTCTCAGGTCGCCATGACCTGTGAATGATGCATAATTTAGCGCCATTCCTTTATTTTCAAGCTTTTCATAAAAGCCGGAGATAAAATTCCAGTCGCAACCGAAACCATATCTATCGGTGTAATATTTACTTTTCGATTCTCTGTCAGATTCAGTTAGAGGGAACGGAGAAGAACCGCAGTTGCCGGATACTTCGAGTGTTATACCCTGTCTGATCTTACTTTCAGCATTCGGATTAACGAGAAGTTCAATATCGGTGTGGGTATGAATATCAATAAATCCGGGAGATATTATTTTACCCGTAGCATCGATAATATTATCCGCGGATGCGTGGGAAAGATTACCTATTTCATATATAAGATTGTCAATGATCCCAATATCAGCTTTGAATCTCTTTGAACCGGTACCGTCGATGATCGAACCGTTTTTAATAATTAAATCGAATGAGTTTGAAATTCTCGGCAGGATAAATACACCAACACCTGCAAGAGTTGTGGTTTTCAGAAAATCTCGTCTTGATATTTTTTCTTTCATTTTTCGGTCGGCAATGTTGTTGGAATTAAAAATAAAATAGCAAATTGCAATGAAAAGTGAAACAGAAAACAGAAAAAAATTATAAAGCAATAGAAATAACGTATGACGAAAATTTAATACAATTGGTGTAACAAGTTGGTATTAATTTTTATATATTTCGCCCGGTCTAATGTTAAATGTTTGAGATAAAAGCCAAGAAAGTCCGATAAATGAGAAAACTTGTAGCGTGGAGATTTGAGCTCAGAAAGTGGCAGAAGCAAGCTTGCAAGCTTGCCAAGGAGCGCTATGAGGCAGGCGGACAAGATTTCTTGTGTGTAGCGACACCGGGTGCGGGTAAAACGATATTTGCCCTCAGGATGGCGCATTATCTGTTACGACACAGGATGGTTGAACGAATCGTGATATTGTGCCCCACAGAACACCTGAAGAAGCAGTGGGCACTTAGTGCTGCCAGGTTCGGTATAAATATTGATCCGAACTTTGATAATGGTATGATGCGGGAAACCAGTGATTATTTTGGTGTTTCGATTACTTATGCTCAGGTAGGCAGGGCACCACTAGTACATAAAAGCAACGTAGCGTGGAAAAAGACCTTTGCGATATTTGATGAAATTCACCACCTCGGTGATGATATGTCGTGGGGCGACGCGGGAAGAGACGCATTCGAAAACGCTTCATTCAGGTTGGCAATTTCGGGTACACCTTTCAGGCGGGATACCAATCCAATTCCTTTCATAAATTATACTGATGAGCAAAGTAAAGCTGATTATACTTATGGTTATCAGCATGCCATTAAGGATAATGTTTGCCGACCTGTATTCTTTCCCGCGTTCGATGGAAAAATGAAATGGAGATCAGCCGGGCGGATTATGACCGCTACATTCAGCGACATGGTAAACAAGGAACAGGCCAGCGAGAGATTGAGAACGGCACTATCAGCTACCGGTCAGTGGCTTGAAGAAGTAATCATAGATGCCGATTCAAAACTGGATGAGATCCGCAGAGGTGAGCATGAGGACGCGGCCGGTTTGATCATTACAATGGATCAGGCTCACGCGCGTGAGGTAGGTAAAAAACTGAAGGCTCTTACCGGAATTACTCCTGTAATTGTTGTAAGTGAAGATCCGAAAGCATCAAAAAAGATTAAAGAGTTTACCGCAGATAAAAATAAATGGATAATTGCTGTCAAGATGATCTCCGAAGGGGTGGATATTCCCCGTTTACGGGTCGGAATTTTCGCCACAAATATCAAAAGTGAGTTGTTTTTCCGGCAAGCGGTCGGACGATTTGTCCGTATGATCCAGGGATTAAGTTCTCAGCAGGCATATTTTTACATCCCCAAAGATAGAATTCTTGTTGAATACGCAAAACAAATTGAAATGGAACGGGAACATGCTCTGAACAAACCCATTGAAGATGAAGAGTTTGAGGAAGAACAGCTTGAATTATTATGGGGCTCTGAATCTGATGAGCAGGATAATGATAAATTTGAGGCTATTTCTTCGAAGGCGTTGGAGAAATTCCAATATGAACTGGACTTTGGATTAGAATTTGCACGACCGGAGGAAGAGAGTATCGAAGATAACGAGGAAGAAGATCACTGGCTTGAGGAGGATGAACATGAAGAAGAAATTCCTCTTTTCGAACTGGCGGGTCGATTGAAAGATGATATCAAGGAGATTGCTCGTGTTGTAGCCTCTAAAAAACAAAAGGGGAGTGCCAGAGTAGACTGGGATCTGCCGCATAAACAGTGGATTCAGGTTGGGGGCAAGCCGATTGACCAGGAATCGGTCACAGAACTAAAAAAACGTAAAAAATGGCTTTTAAGTCAACTTTAGTTATTTTTGTTATCTGAATAACATTTACCGGAATTATGGAACAATTTCTTTCTATCTCGGAAGGGGTCATCCCTGTCTTTTTTATTGTATTGCTTGGTTTGATTCTTAAAAGAGCTGGAATCATTGATGACAGGTTTGTAAAAGTTTCTTCAAAACTTGTATTTGTTGTATCCCTGCCTGTATTTATTTTTGTTGAATTAGTAAAAACCAAAATATCTGAACACTTCAATTTAGAGCTTATCCTTTTCGCTGTTGCCGCAACTACGCTATCATTTGTGCTATCATGGATTGTCGCCTCAAGATTCACTAAAACACCAGAAGAAAAAGCTTCATTTATTCAGGGTGCGTTCAGGAGTAATTACGCGATAGTCGGGTTCGCAATTATTACAAACGTATATGGTATTGAGGCAGTAGCGGTTCCATCAATTCTGCTTGCCTTTATTTTACCATATTATAATATATTGGCGGTAATTTCACTCACCGTTCCGATAAAGGGAAAGGCGGAACTTCAACTTTTTAAAACTAGTTGGGAGATTATTAAAAACCCGCTAATTCTGGCTGTTATTGCAGCTATTCCATTTTCATTACTTGAAATACAGCTCCCGTTTTTCGCGATAAAAACAGGGGAGTATCTTGCTCAAATGGCACTTCCTGTAGCGCTTATCGGGATAGGTGGTTCATTGGGGTTTGATTATATCAGAAGCTCATTTATTCCTGCTGCTACTGCTTCTTTTCTTAAAATTGTACTTATCCCCGCGGTTTTTACAATTCTTGCCATTTTGTTTGGTTTCCGGGAGATACATCTTCTGACACTCTTTATTTTATTTGCGGCACCAACGGCAATTGCCAGCTTCATAATGGCGGGTGCTATGGGAGCCGATATCAGGCTTGCGGGAAATATTGTTCTCATCAGCACACTTGCCTCCGTCATCACGATAACGCTAGGACTGTTTTTACTTACATATTATTCATTCATATAATAAAAAGGCCGTGCCCGAACAATTTCAGACACGGCTGTTGAAAATTCCGGTAATCTATTTCATTAAAATCATTTTGGATATCTGATTATAGTTTTTCCCTGATTCACCTTCCGCGTTAAATCTCAATAAATAAATGCCGCTACTTAACCTGCTTGCGTTGAAAGTCCTGTTATAAACTCCTGCGGACATCTGACCTTGAGCGAGCGTGGCAATCCGATTTCCAAGGATATCGAAAACAGTTAGTTCTACATTAGAACTTTCCGGTATATCAAACTGAACTGTAGTAGCAGGGTTAAAGGGATTCGGATAATTGCTGTAAAGTTTAAACTCAGTAGGCAATGTACCTTCAGTAAGGGAAGTGATTTCGCCGGTTACAACCTTAAAAGTGATATTGCCGTCAAAATCGTTCGGCTGGATTTCAATAAACTCCCCTGATTCAAGAAGTATCTCCTCGCCACTAATGATCATAAAGATAGTCATATCTGAATCAAATTCTGCATTAATCAGGAATGGGTTAACCGAATTGGAAACTCGTAAGTTAAAATAACTGACCGGCGAGTCATTGTAGTTTCTCAATTCTTTATTAACAGCGATACCCAGTGGATTTATAGTGCGAGCATCAAAAACACCTGCTGGTGGCACAGGAGGTAATTGAGATTCACCAATATTTCTGTCAATTTCAACAGTTGCGTTCTCGGCAAAACCAAACTGGAAATTTGTGGAATATGTATTTTCTTGTGTAACTGCTAAATCTACTACAAGCGGATTTATAAGCTTTTCAACGGTAACAGGCTGAGATGTGCTTCCGGCAGAAATTGTGCCTGCCTGCGAGGCTTTTATCCAGTAACCTTTTCCGGGGAGAAGAGTTTCAGAAACCTGATAACCGTTATTGAATCCGTAAAATGATGATTCCAGTAATCCCGAGCTACTTTCCTGAAGAGCGTTTACCGAAATACTGCTATGAAATGGTCCAATAATGTTCCACCCTTCGTTCAGGTTTGCAATGTAAGATTCTACGCTACCCGAAAGTTGAATGCTTTCATCATCTGTAAGATTTAGCCAGTATCCGGTTCCTGTTGACGGTGTGGTTTCAGAGATATAACCGTTATCAAAACTAAAGGCAGTTCCTTCAAGGTTACTGAAGAGATCGCTGAATGTAGCGCCATTCTGATCGGTGGGAATTGAAATTAAATTCCATCCGGAGTTGTAACTTAAACTATTTACAGCGGTATTACCATCAATTGTTCCTTTCCAGACGCCCCTGTCAACGGTCGATACCCAAAATGTTGAGTTACCTTTTTTCAATTCGCTAAACTGAATATTTTCCGGAAAATTAAAAGTTGATTCTTCCCACATTTCGCCACTTAGATGATATACTTCCAGATTAGTATGATTATAAAGATACAATATGCCGTTATGTTCATAAAAAACTGAATTTAGATAGGAACTAAAATCTTCAGGCAGTCCTTCTGATACATCAGTCCAGGCAGTTTCAGATGCATCCGACATGAAAATACCCTGATTAGAAATAGCGTAAACTTTATTGTTAAAAGAGTATCTCGTGCCAAGATAAGAGAATTCGGGTAAACCATCCTCGAATAATACCCATGAAGAACCGCCATTAGTGCTTCTGAATAGTCCTTCAATTGTTCTAACAAAAATTTGCGAGTCATTAACCGTCATATTATAAGCAGGTGCACTTACGCCACCCTGCGAAGGTAAATTTGCCGAGATATTACTCCAGCTTGAGCCGCCATTTGTCGATTTAAAAATTCCACCTGCTTCCCACACGGGAGAGAGGTGAGTTCTTGGCCGGATTTTAAGAAATGTGGCATAAATATCGCCGTTGTGTTCACTCAACTGATTACAATGTTCGTAATAATAGCTACCGAAACCGGAGTGTGAAGTGCTCCAGGATTCTCCGCCGTCAGTACTTTTATAAATACCTGAGCCGGAAGTGGAATAAATTGCATCATCTGTTACGAGCATTCTTCCCGACGTAAAACTGTTTTCAATATCAAACCAGGATTGGCCGGAATCAGTTGTTTTAAATATTGTACCGGTGTTAACGAAATACGCATTATTATCATCTTTCGGATAAACATAGCCGCTCATAGCGATAATATCATCTGTTATATCAACAGTAGATTGATTATCGGGATTGAATTCAAGAATTTTGTTATCGCCCGCAACTAGTATAGCATCATCTTTTATGTAATAACAACTGTATTCGGGAAAATCTGTTGCAGGAATCCATGTATCTCCGGAAAGTTTGTATAAACCTTCCTCAAAACCTGTTAGCGCATAAAAGTGTGAATTATAAACAATCAGGTCACCTACATAAACTGTACCAAATTGAGTTGAAAGACCATCACTATATGGCTCCCAGTTAAAACCGCCATCTGAGGTTCTGAATATTCCATTACTGGTGGCTACATATACCATACCTTCATACTCCAGCATTTTATATGTATAGCTTGGATCCGGAATGCCCTGGGCGAATTCCCAATTCTCGCCATTATCTGAAGTTACATATATACCCTGCGGGAGGGGATATACTGATGTTGTGCATCCAAGGATTAAAGTTGTCCCGGTTTTATACAAACTCCTGATATCAATCAGTTTTTGAACTGTCGGTTCGCCGAAAAGTATGGTATTAGCGTATTGGCTTACAACCGGGTGTTCCCAGGTACTTCCATGATCGGAAGAAACGAGCAAGGAGTCGTCAACTGTGATATATAAGTTGCCGTTGGTGTAATCAATGACTGATACTTGATTTCCCTCCATTATTGATTCCCAGTTGGAGCCTTTGTCAGTAGAGCGATAGATGTTTGCGTAATCGTAATAGAATAACGCGTCTTCCGTTGTAAAAAAGCCGTAAAAATTAGATAGATGGGCTCTGTTCTGCCATTCGCCATCAACATGCTCAAAAAGCGCTCCTCTATTTGAAGCAACAAAAGTTGAATTAGAGCTGTAACCTATATTTCGAAATGAGCCGCCAACAGGTCCGGCGGTTTGTTCAAATTGCCCAAATATTGTTGAAACAATAAAAAAAAGAAGTAGTAGTACCCTGATCATTTAATATCCCCCATGATATTATTTTAAGATTGAATTAATGTAAAAATAAGATAATCTGTCTTAAAATAATATGATTTAAATTACATAAATCAAAGCGGGTTCTTTATTTTTGACCTAAATTCTTAATTTTCATCTGAAACTGAGGTGCTATCACTTGTTGAGTCAGGTATCATTTCAGGATTCATATACAAAAAATCCTTCGAAAAATTGTCGAGCAGGAACTCAAGAGTTGTAACAGTTTCAAATGATAACAGGTGCGGGGGGATGATTGTTAATGAATCACGTTCCCAGGTTATCGCGGAATAATGCCTTACTGATCTGTCGCGATCAAGTATTACATCCTGAATAAATCTGACCGCAGTATGGAGCGCGGCATTTTTTCCATCAGCGGTAGGGTAGGCTGTAGCTTCAACTTCAAGGCTTGGCGAACCTTCAATTTTGTTGGCATCTGCAAAATCGACAAGGCATTCCTCGGGGATAGCTATTCTTTCCTTCACCATAACATAAAGTGAGTCCTGAGTAATCCCCTGGGAGGTTAACAATGCGTCCGGCTCCCAAACATATACTCCGAATTTTTCAACGCCTTTAAGGGCTTTCAGTTGGAATATCTGGTATTCATTATAATCTTGAGCATTAACGAGACCGGCTAGAAGCAAAGGTAGTATATATAATAATTTTTTCATTTACTCATAATTTTATTGAAAAACCAAATGTAGTGAAAAGTTAGCAAAAAAATAAAAGGGGACTTAAAGAATTATTAATATCAAAATGCTTGCATTTTTATCAAAGGGTATTTAAGTTATCGAACAATATATTAAAAAGTTCGAAGGTTCTAAATGTCGGGTTTTAACGACAAAAAAATTAGTATTAAAAAAGCTGCCAAGAAGGTCTTTGCAAAGTTCGGTTATCAAAAAACAACACTTGAAGATATTGCCAATTTAATTGGTATAAAGAAAAATTCACTTTACTATTATTTTGAGAGTAAAGAGGACCTATTCAATCAGATTATGGTTGAGACAAGTGAATATTTATATAATCATTTGGTGACTGAACTTGGGAAAGTTGTTACAAACAAAGAGAAGCTACGTTTTTTTATCCTATATCATACAAACAAGATCAATGTTGATGATGCGATGAATGAGGCCACTATCAGCGCTATGGTTGAAATAGGGAGTATCGTTGAAGAATCTTACACCCATTTTATTGATAAATTCAAGGATGTTTGTCGCAAAATATTGGCTGAGGGTATAAAAACCGGTGAATTTAAAGAGGTAGATGCTAATGAAATATCTGAATTGATTTTTGAGACGATCAGAGGATATGAGTGCAAATTTTTGAAAAAACAAAATCATCTTGAAATGTTTTCAGAGATGGACAGAAATGAACTGAAAAATGATCTGAATCAGTTCTATAAAATAGTGATAATGGCAATTACAAAATAAATGATTAATAGGAGAATTATGAAACAGAAAAGCAAATTGGGAATATTCCTTTGGGGGATGGTACTAATATTGCTCACTAATCTTACAATCTCTGCGCAAACTGAGAAATATTCGATTGATGAAGCAATTAAACGTGCCCTTGAGAACAATCGTTCAATCAAAGTTAGTATGCTTGAAGTTGAAAAAGCCGAAGAAGCTGTTGATGAGGCATTCGGGTACGCGCTACCATCACTTGATCTGGAAGCTACTTTTTCACATCTGATTGAAAAACCAAAGACGGTTTTTCCTGATTTTGAATCTTTATTGACGGCTGCAAGTTACGGTATCTTGTTTGATGAAGGATTGATTCCTTATGATGAGGCAAAAATTCCGCCCGTGGAGAGTAAACTTCAATCATTCGCTCAGACAAACAATTTTGAAACTTCATTGCAGCTAACGCAGATTTTATTTAATTCAGCGGTTTTCAGAGGAATCGGGGCATCTCAAATCTATCTCAATCTTTCAAAAGAACAACTGAGAGATCAGATTGGCGCTGTTGTACTTGATGTTAAAAGAGCTTACAACGGAGCGCTTTTAACCGGTGAATTAAAGGATATAACAAAAAGCAGCTATGAGAACGCTCTGGAAAACCTTTCAAATGTTAAGGCGCTTTATGAACAAGGTTTAGCTTCAGAGTATGAGTACCTTCAGGTGAAGGTACAGGTTGAAAATATCAAACCTGCAATAAAACAATTGGAGAACGCTTTTCAGGATGCCAAGGATGGACTGAAAATATTGATGGGCTTGCCGGTTGACAGCAAAATAGAACTTTCGGGATCACTCGATTATACGCCGAGGGTTGGTCAAAGGGTGAGTGAGCTTGTTGAACAAGGACTCGTTGGAAACGCTCAATTGAAAGTATTGAATACCAAGAGACTTGTAGATGAAGAGTTTATCGCTATCGATAAGGCAGATTACTGGCCTACAATCGCGGCTTTTGGCAATTATACTTATGCCGGTTCATCGGATGATCTGAGTTTTAATACATACAATTCTACTGCGGTTGGTTTGAGTTTCTCGCTGAACTTGTTTAAAGGTGGAAGAGTTTCAAGCAAAGTGCAACAATCCAAAATTGCGTTGAAGCAGACCGATGAGCAGCTTTCGGATTTGAAATCAGCCCTCAGGATGCAGATTGAATCGAAGTTCCGAGAGTTAAAGAAGGTAGAATCTGAAATCCAGGCGATGGAAGAAAACGTAAAATTGGCGGAACGTACATACAGCATTGCTGAAACCAGATACAAAGAAGGTACAGGTACCCAGTTGGAGATAAAAAACGCGGACATTGAACTTCGTTCAGCGAAAACTAACAGATTGCAATCAGTTCATCAATATAACGTGGCGCTTGACGAACTTGATAATCTGCTCGGCAAATTTGGCTCAGAGTATATGAATTTTGTTAAAATAGAAAATAAATAGGGAATTGATCATGAAATTAATAAAAGTATTGCTGGCAAACTTATTGTTGCTGTTGTTCACGAGTTTGATTTTTACTTCCTGTGCTGAGGAAGTAGAAGAAGCTAAGAGTATGGAGCAGCTTCAAGCTGAAAAAGGTATCCCTGTGGAAGTTGAAGCGGTTAAGGCTGTTAATTTTGTAAAATACCTTTCATACTTTGGTACTCTTGAGGGTTACAGACAATCAACGGTGGGGGCAATGACCGGTGGAAGAATTGAAAAAGTATCCATAAAAGCTGGCGATAGAGTCAAGAAAGATCAGGTAGTGATTGAGTTCCCGGATGACTTGCCTTCTTCTCAGGTGGTTCAGGCAAAAGCAGCATTTGACATCGCGGAGAAAACTTATAACAGAATGAAAAAGCTGCTGGAAGCAGGAGAAACATCCCAGGCCAATTTTGATGGAGCTGAAACACAATATCTTGTCGCAAAACGTAATTATGAATCCGCAATGGAAGTGATGTATGTACAGGCTCCTTACGATGGCACTATCACAGGTGTGATGGTCAATAAAGGTGACGGAGTGAAAGCAGAAGCGCCTTTGTTCACAATCGCCAATCTTGCCAAAATGAAAGTAAAAGTTTGGGCAACAAGTAAGGAAATTGATAAAATCAGTAAAGGTAGCAACGCTAAAATCATTTATAATGGTAAGGAAGCTGCCGGTAAAGTTACAGAAGTTGATTTAAGTATGAATCCCGGCAGACAGGCTTTTGGTGTAACTGTTGTATTTGAAAATAGTCTAAAATTACCGGCAGGTGTAACCGCTGATGTCCTGGTTCAGATATACAGTAATGACGATGCGATAGTAGTACCGAGAAACATAGTTCAATCAGATTCGAAGGGAAACTTCGTCTATGTTGAAATAGATGGTAAAAGTTTCAGGAAATATATCAAAACCGGCGAAGTTTATGATATTTCAATGGAAGTGTTCGAAGGTCTGGTTCCCGGTGACAAGCTGATTGTAAAAGGTGTCGAAAATGTATTAGACAGTTCCACTGTTAACGTAATCAAATAAGGGGAAAGTATGTTTTTAGCAAAATTATCGATTACCAGACCCGTATTGACTACGATGGGAATTCTGGTGTTTCTGATCTTTGGTATTCTGGCTTATCTGAATATCAATCTTAATCAGATGCCTGATGTTGAAATTCCGGTGGTAAATATCACCACAATATATCCGGGTGCTGGTCCGAAAGAAATTGAAACACTTATTACAAAAAGAATTGAAGACGTTATTACAACCGTTAGTGAGATTGATTATGTTGAATCATATTCACTTGATGGTGCGTCAATCATAGTAATGGCATTTCAGCTTAGTAAGGATGTCAACATCGCGACACAGGAAGTCAAGGATAAAGTTGACGCTATAATCAATGATCTTCCGGATGATGCTGAATCGCCCAAAGTTGAGAAGTTTGATATCCGCGCCACACCTATTATGGATCTTGTACTAAGTGGAGACAGGGATCCGCGAGAGTTGTACGAGTTTGCGGATAAAAAACTTAAAGAGAGGTTTTCTCAGATCCAGGGTGTCGCGAGAGTCGATATCAATGGTGGTAGAGAACGTGAAATAAGAGTTGAGATGGATAGCAGGGTAGTATATGAGAACAGAATCTCACTACCTCAGCTAATACAGATACTTCAGGCTCAAAACATGAATATCCCGGGTGGGTACTTCCAGATTGATAATCAGGAATTTACCGTCCGACTCGATGGCGAGTTCAACGATTTGAATACTATTTCCGAGCTGCAAATTCCTACCGCATTTGGTGATAAAAAGGTAGAACAATTCGCGAAAGTACTCGATAGCGGTAAGGATGTACGCCAGAGAACAACATATTTCAATCGTCCCACAGATCGCAAGGATGAGAATGTTATTCAGCTTAGTATAGTAAAAAGCACTGAAGGTAACGTTGTTCGTATCGCGGATGCTGTAAGAAAAGCAATACCAGATATTCAAAAAATAATACCGAGCGGTGTTCAGCTTGAAATTATCAATGACAACGCCGATTTTACACGCGCTACGGTTGATGATACAATGAGTAATATAATTCTTGGTATAATTTTTACATCAATTGTATTATTCATCTTTCTATTTAATATTCGTTCAACTCTGATCGTAGCGCTTACGATGCCTGTTTCCATTGTTTCAACATTTATGCTGCTGCAGGCTGCAGGATTAACACTAAACATCATGACTTTGATGGGACTTTCTGTTTCGGTGGGTGTACTCGTGGCGAACTCGGTCGTGGTACTGGAGAATATATTCCGGCACAAAGCTATGGGTGCTGATAACAAGGACGCTGCGCTTAAGGGTACTACAGAGGTAACGGTTGCGGTAATTGCTTCAACGCTGACAAACCTTGTTGTGTTTTTACCAATCGCCAACATGTCATCGATCGTTGGTATGTTCATGCGTGAACTTGCTCTCGCGGCTTCATTTGCAACAATATTTTCTTTGATATTTTCTTTTACACTTACACCAATGTTGGCATCCCTGATTCTTCCCAAGTCGGGGAAACGTAGTAAAATAGCAGAAAAAACTGATGCATTCTACAAAACCTGGGATGAGTTTTATAGAACGCTTCTAAGAATTTCCCTCAAAAGCAAATGGATAAATGTAACTCTGGTTACACTTTCAATATTTGTGTTGATCGTGGTTGTTGGTGTTTTCGGACCGCATCTTGGTTTTGAATTTATCCCGGCGCAGGATGATGGGAAAATACAGATTACCGCCGAATTGCCGCAAGGTTACAATCTGCATGAAACAGCCAAAGTTTTGGAGACTATTGAAAGCAGAGTGAAAACTTATCCCGAAGTTGTGCATGTGATTACAAATCTTGGTAAGATCTCCGACCTTAACACCGGTTCAAATGTGGCAAAAATGAGCATTATTCTTGTTGACGCAAACGAAAGGGAACGCGGTATTGCCGAAATTATCGGAGAGTTTGTAAAAGAACTTTCGGATGTGCCAAACGCCAAGATAATAGTTGACCGGAACCAGGAGCAGGGAGCCGGAGGAGCACCCGTGCAGTTTTATGTATTGGGTCAGGATGTTGAAGTACTCGATGATTTGAAAGATCAGATCATGGATGAAATTCGTGATATACCCGGATTGATTAACCTTGACCAAAGTTCCCGAGAAGGTAAACCTGAAATAACAATCTATCCTGACAGAGTTAAACTTGCACAGGCAGGTATAACTACCCAGGAGCTTGCGTTAACAGTCAGAGCAGCGATTGAGGGAATCGAATCATCAAAGTATCGCGAGGATGGTGAAGAGTATGATATCACAGTAACTCTTACCGATGTATCGGTTGATTCTCCTGAGAAAGTAAAGAATATTCCGGTTGTGTCTTCCCGTGATTATTCAGTTTACAGGCTACAGCAGCTGGCTGATGTGGAGTTCACCAATGGTTCAACTACTATACTTCACAGGGATAAATTTACTTCAATAAAGTTTACAGGTAGTAATGCCCCCGGTTATGTTGTTGGCGATATAACAACGGAAATTGAAAAGAGAATTAGCGAAAACATTAACATGCCAACCGGATACCAGTTCAGTTGGGGTGGAAATAATGAAATGATGCAGGAGATGATTAATGACATGAGTTTTGCGTTTTTACTCGCGCTTGTACTTACATATATCCTGCTCGCGGCAATTCTGGAGAGTTTTATCCAGCCGATGTTTATTCTTTTCACAATACCCCTTGCGTTAATAGGTGTTATTATATCACTTTATGTGACCAATATCGCGTTGGGTATAACTTCAATGCTGGCAATTATCATGCTTATCGGTATTGTGGTCAACAACGCTATTCTGATGCTGGATTATACAAACCAGTTGGTGCGTGAAGAGGGTATGCGTGTTAAGGACGCGCTGATTGCCGCATGTCCGACGAAACTGAAACCGATTATTATGTCGTCACTTGCCATTATTCTTGGTATGCTACCGATGGCATTGGGAATAGGTGACGCGGGTAAAGAAATGAGAATGCCTCTTGGTGTTGTATCTATTGGCGGATTGGTAGTTTCAACAATTTTGACCTTGTTTCTCATTCCCGCATTGTACAACTTAATTTATGATCGCAAACCCAAGGTATAAAACTTTAGTCCGGGGCAAAAGCTCCGGACATTTTGAAGGGAGGAGTTATGAAAAATGTAACAAGTCTTGAATTTACAAGAGAAAATTTTGAAACACGTCTGGATGGGGAAGTTGTAATATTTCATATTAAGAAAAACGCCTTCAGTAATTTTACCGATCTTGAAGTACGTGATGTGATCATTCCATGGTTGGAGGCTGTGGATAATTATGATCAAATAAAAGGAGTTCTTTTCCTCAATGATTACGGAGTGTTTGGTGAGAAAGAGTATCATACTTTTATCGAAGGAATGGCGGGCAAACTCGAAAAATCGGGTGATCATTTCAAGGTACCGAGATTTGAAAAATCAGAAATCCGGGCCATTGAAATAAATTTGATAGTAACATATATTAAAAAGATTTTAGGTATGCGAAAACTTATAGCGTTTGCCATGCAAGGAGATGTGGTGACTCCATATTTTGGTGTCAGCCTTGCAGCCGATTTGCGCTACGGTACACCGAAGACAAACTTTGCTTTATCGCATATAAAATATGGGCTTCACCCGACAGGCGCACTACCATTTTTTCTACCACGTTATATAGGTATTGGCAGATCAGTAGAATATTTGCTGAAAGGGGGTAAGATTGATTCGGCTGAATCATTGAATCTGGGAATCCTGAATAAAGTTATACCGGATGATGTTTTCAGGGATGAAGTAATCAGGGAGTTTAAATCAATCTGCAAGCTGGATTTAGGTGTTATAAAGAGTACAAAAGAACTGATCTACAGTTTTCAGATGCAATTCGACAAGTTCCTCGAAAAAGAATCTCATTTTATATATCATTAAATCTTTCTGAGGGTGGTCTTCTGCCACCCTCAGATTTCTCTAGATCAAATCTTCTCTATTTTCTTTATTAAGATGGTCCACAATGTTTCTTACATCTTGTACTTTTGTTCGGTCACAGATTAGAAGCGAATCCTCCATATTAATAATAACTAAATTATTCACGCCAATTGCGGCGGTAAATTTATCGGGTGAATAGATGTAAGAATCGTTAACATCTTCTACGTACACATCACCAACTTTCGCGTTGGTTTGTTCATCTTTATCTGTTAACTCATATACTGTTTCCCAACTTCCGACATCGCTCCAGCCAAAATCAGCTTTCGCGCAAAAAACCTTATCAGATTTTTCCATTATTCCGTAATCGATCGAGATGCTTTCAAAACCCGGGAAAGTATCTTTTAAGGCATTTAGAAAATTGCTGCCGTTCATATGGGACGATAATGATTCCAGACCGCTGTGAAGCGCAGGCAGGTGAGATTTTATCTCATCATAGATTACATCGGCTCTCCAGACGAACATGCCCGAATTCCACAAATAATCTCCCGATTTAATATATTTTTCCGCAGTTGGCAAATCCGGTTTTTCTACAAATTTATGGACTTTATAAACATCATTTTTAACTAGTTCGGCGGTATTAATATATCCATAACCTGTATCGGGACGGGACGGATTTATACCGAATGTGACGAGACATTTATTCTCGTACGCAAATTCACAGGCATTATTCAAGGTGGCTGTAAAACTTTCAATATTTCTAATTATATGATCGGCGGGTAAGGTGACAATTACGGCATCCTGAGATCTCGCTTTGATTAGTAGCGCTGATAATCCAACACAAGGGGCAGTATTTCTGCCAACAGGCTCAGCGATTACCTGATTGGGGTTTAATTCGGGCAGCTGTTCTTCAATAATAGCTTTTTGAACTTTATTGGTTACGATATAAATATTTTCGACAGAAATAAAATCTTTAAGTCGGAAAACAGTATCCTGTATCATTGTATTCTCACCGAAAATATTAAGCAGCTGTTTCGGCATAGTTTTTCTGCTTCTTGGCCAAAATCGGGAGCCAACTCCACCCGCCATGATTACTACAAATTTCTCCATAATTACTCCGGTCTTCTAAAAATATGAGTGAAAATTAAATAAAAAATGAATGAAAAAAGAGGGTTGGATGAGAGATTGTCCGCAAATAGAGTAACTTTTTGAAATAATATACGTCTAAGCTTAATATAAGTAGAATCAATTTGCAGGATGAAGATGTTTTCAGAAGTTTTTAACAATATATTGCACAGAGTTCGTATTTCACAAAAAGAATTGGCTTATACAGCGGGAATCAGCGAAAGCGAAATATCCAAATATCTTTCAGGAATAAAAGAACCGAAATACACTCAATTGTTAAAAATCAGTCAGGCACTCAATTTGCCTGTGAGTCAATTTTTTAATGGCGCTGTGGATAAGTTTTTCACACTTGATCCCAAATCTGAATTGTTCAAAGAAAAAAAAGCTTCAGAAATTGAAGAGTACAATAAGTTTCTTGTTCGCCCTGTTTTGTATGAAGTAGATGATAATCTATTTGCTTATAAATTCTACACGATTGATAATGTTATTGGTTTAAGTTTTGCGTTAAACTCTGACTTTATTCCACCTACAAATATTAAAATTGTTAAGGGGGGAATAACAGTTACAGATACAACAACAAAAGAATCGAAATTATATAACGAAAACGAACTAATTGTGTTTTCAGAAAAGACAGACACAATTATTGATATTCCTTCAGGAACAACCGGCTACATAGTAACAATTGCAAAAGAGGTCGCAAAATTCAGAAAATTGTTCCTGGATTCTCTCATTAATGAGGAAGCAGCCTAAAACCCGCGTCAACACTGGACGAAATAAGTCCGCTCTCATAAATCAATTTTAAGACACTTTTTTTCGAAAAAGGTGTTAAGATATGCCTTCATTTCATACTACATAAATATTTCTCTCACCATGATTTTTCAATTCTAAAAAAAACTAACTAATAAACCCGGAGCAGGGAAGGGGACTAGTTCACAAAATAATATGCTCCTCTTGTTCAAATATAAATCTCCGAACATGCTCCCAAATGCAATCCTTTAAACAAGTATCCCGCTAATAATAATTCAATATTATAAGGTTTAAGTTGGTAATTGATAAAATGAGCACTTATAAGGCGTGCCACGCTATTCTCGCGTGGTGGCAGCTTTAATTGAGGGGCTGTAAGTCGTTGTTTCACAAAGAGATAGGGGTGTCCGTGAGCGTCAATTGTGGTTGATGGCGATTGCCTTAATTATTTAGGCGGGCCAGGTTGGTTCATTTTTGGAAAGAATAAACTGGTGGAGCAAGTAATGCAATAGTATAATCGCAAGTTGTTATTCTTTAATATTGACCTGTTTTCGAAGCTATGTAAAAATTAATAATGAATTATAATTCAAAAATAATTGGTGGTATTTTGAAAGAAGTTATGGGAATTATTTCATTTTACAGAACTCTTCTAACGTTATCTTGAAGCGAATTATAAATGGTTATATATCAATGAGTTAGAATATGTGGCTAAAAAAGATTATGTCGGAAAAGAGTTAAGATTGATACTTATTTAAGGGGTTATTTGCTGATCAATTTTGTTACGAGTCTGATATAATTGGAAGGTTTTGAAAGATATTCAAAGTATGTTTTATCGCCGGTTATAACATCAGTCATTTTTTCACATAACAATGCTCCCATGTTTTTGAACAAAAACTTTCTAATAGCGGGGTGATTGTAAATTACATTTGATAAAAAGCAGGCATATTTGAGTTCATGTAATAATTCTTTTTTTAACAGGCGATTATAGCGTGCTCCCGTCTTCGAGCTATCACCGGACGATTTTATAATTGCGTCTGCCGCGAGTTTTCCGCTTAAAATTGATGTTCCAATACCCTCAAGCGTAATTGGATCAGCAAAACCCGCCGCGTCTCCCGTAAGTAACAGATTTGAGTAAGCAAAATTCTTTGTCGTTGGAAGAATTGGAATTTTGAAACCGTGTCGTTGATAATCCTTAGTGTTAATATTTATCGCGTGAAGATATTTTTGTAATAGTTGATTAAGATTGTACTTACCTGTTGAAAAGGAGAGTACACCTATCGAGAGATGCTCCTTTTTGGGGAATACCCATCCATAACCATTTTCAACCAATCCGAAATCAAAACGTACTATATTGTTAAATCTCCGGAATGTGGCATGGTCAACATTCAATTCAATTTCCATAGCCGGGATTGCTGTCAAATGTTTAAAATGTCCGCTAACCCGGGTTGTGATTCCGAACGCGCCGTCAGCGCCAATGATTTTATCGCAAAATATCTTTTCATTATTAAGCTCTACGCAGGGATCAGATTTGTAATTGATATCTCTAACAGTTATGTTGTCATTAAAATGACATCCTGCCTCAATTGCTTTCTGTATCGCAAATTCATCGAAATTATCCCTCATCACCATACGGACAACCGGTTTATCACGTTTTACAAAAAATTCCTTTTTGACGGTAAGATCAGCCAACAGGGCAGTGTTACATTCCTGCTCCACAACAGAAGAATAATCGTAAGGAATAAATTTATCTGATCGGGTAATAATACCTCCACCGCATGATTTATACCTTGGAAATTCTGCTTTATCCAGTATGAGAGTTTTTACACCGGCTTTCGCGAGATGATATCCGGCTGATGATCCTGCGGGGCCGGCACCAATAATCACCACATCATAACTAGAGCTCATTCTGGTAGTTCCAGTATATCTCTGATCACCACAGACGCGCATACGGAACCGAACAGGGAAGGCATGTATGAAATGGTACCAATGGTTGAACGCTTGTTACGTCCACGTTCTTCCCGCACGGAGTTTTCAAAAACTTTTTCAGGTGAGAATACTACCTTAAAACCTTTATAAATACCATATTTATGAAGGGACTTTCTGATGTATCTACCAAGAGGACAATTGTACGATTTCTTAATATCCGTAACCCTGATTTTCAATGGATCAAATTTACCCCCAGCACCCAAAGAGCAGACAAGTTTATGACCAATCTGATAAGAGTGTCTTAAAAGCTCAACTTTAGGAGAGAGGGTATCGATTGCGTCAACTACATAGTCATAGTGAGGTTCAACAAGTGCATGCATTGATTCAGCATCGATATATTCGTCTATAACATTTAGTGTTATATCCGGATTTATATCTTTAAGTTTATCAGCTACCAGAAATGCCTTCTTTTCACCAACTTTGGAATGCAGGGCAGGTAACTGTCTGTTAATATTAGTAATATCGACTACATCACCATCGACGATCGTCATTTTACCAACACCGGCGCGAGCAATCATTTCCGCGGCTGCTGCGCCAACACCGCCAAGTCCAACAACCAGGACATTTGATGACTTCAGTTTTTCCAGTCGATCAAATCCAGTTAGTAGTTCAGTACGTTCAAGCCAATAATGTTGCATAGGAATTTGGAAAGCATTTTTTTAAATTTTGTTCAATCTGAATTTGAATAGACTCCATTGATACACCTTTCAAGCTTGAGTAATACTCATATATCGTGGCTATGTTATCGCTGGAGTCATCAGTCTCCAAAAATATATGATTTGTCTCTATTTTTTCTACACAATTTTTTATTTTTTTCGAAGGGTTACACAAATTTTCACCAAACGAGATGTAACATCCCGAAGCAACAATTTTCAGCGCAATATCTGTATTTTGGGTAAACCCGTGAAATATCCATGGTGTCCGGAATCCATTATCTTTTCTGATCTTGAGAAGCTCGTAATAGTATTTAACACAATGAATTATCATCGGTAAATTAAAGTCCTCAGCTAAACGCGCCTGTTCTAAAAAAGCATCTTTTTGCAATATCTCAGGCGTGTTGATCAGTTTATCCATACCACACTCACCAATTGCGACGCAGTTCTGACTTTTCGCGATAGAAAATAACTCGGGGAGCAGCACAGAGTATTTTTCTTGAAGATACCAGGGATGCAATCCAATAGAAAATGGTTTATCCGATGGTACTTCTGAAAAATGGTCATCCAAATTTATATTGATGATTGATTTCCCTGCTCGTGAGTTATGTGTATGAATATCTATAAACATAATATTTACTTAAAAAGGTTTAATACCCCACCACCGAGATCGTTTTCAATCTGTTTCTTTTTCTTTTCAAATTCCTGTTTTTTAGCTTCATACTGTTTCATAACTTTTTCATACTCATTTTTTATCTTATCAGCTTCTGCCTTCACTTTTGCGGTCTGTTCATTAACCAGTTTTTCAATTTTAGCTTTTTCCGGTTCAATTTTGGATTCGAGGTATTTTTCGATTTTTTGTTTAGCGGCTGCCAGCTCTTCGTTGAGAGTTTCTTTAAGGGCATCGGCGAAGACATTATCGAGATTTGATTTAACGCTAAATTTCAGATCAGATTTTTCTCCATTAAGTGAAGCAAGAATGGTGAGCGTATTTACTTTGGATAATACCCGGTCAATAATTCGTGAAACTTCATCGTTTTCGGTATTTTTTAATTTGGAGAACTTCACAGCAGATGCGCTGAAACTCATGTTGCTATTTATTCTCTCTCCTGATAATGAGAATGCCGCGGCAAAAGCCCCGTTTCCGGATTCAATTTTTTCCGGTAATAATTTTGCGTCAGAAAGTTTGAAGTTATTTAGTGTAAATCCCGTAAATGTTAGATTTATCTGCTCTTGAGGTATATCGCTTAAATAATTGAATACACCAGAAAGCTTGAGATTTCTGTTTCCTCCGGATAAACTTTCTATATTAAAATTGGTTGTTTTGTTAATAATCTTCTGATTGGAAACAATGTCTGTCACTAACCCCGATAACTTCAGACTATTTTCAGTCTCTCCGCTTAATTTGATCTGTTTTAACCAAAACTCAGGTCTGGCGTTATAATCGGGGAAGGGTATATCCTGCCCTTCAAAGCGGGGAGGGGATTCCTTTTCCGGTTCATCGGAGCTGAACTTATCCTTGTAGTATCTTGCTTGCTGAACATATCCAAGATAAGTTTTATACTGGTCAACCACACTTGCGCCAAAAAGGAGCATACCTATATTTTCAACTGAAAGATCAGGTAATTTTGCCTTTGAGAGGGCGCGATTGTAATCCTCCTTTATCCAGTCATCGACAGAGGAGACATTATCTGTGATGGAACTTATATCTGTGTTAAAATCAGAAATTGTAGAAGAAACAAGAGTATCGAATTTTTCGAGAGTCGCTTTTGTATCGGTTAATTTTTCATAAGTTGATTTCAATGTTACAGGATCTTTTATGTTATTTATGTTGATCGATTTGATGTTAGTCTCAACTCGTTTCAGATCTGCTTCATAAGTTTTGTAATCCAGTTTTTTTTGCCAGTCACCCAATCTTGAATCATAAACTTTGTAAAGGGAATCAATTTTCCCGGGAGTTTTAATTTCAAGCAAAGCGAGCAGACTATCAACATTCAGCTTGTTTTTAAAGCTGTTTGGGTTAAAACCGGGCGTATCATTTGCTTTATTTTCAGCGAAAGATATTGTCTGTGATACAAATTCTTCTTCCGAGGCTGGCTCTTCAAATTTTTCTATTTTACCGTCGCTATCCCGTTTGGAATTTGTTTTAATATCACTTACTTCAAGGTTTTCCAGAATGATTTTACCACTGAGCAGAGGGTAGAATTCCAGATTAAACTCGGTTTTTCCTGTTTCCCATCTGTTGAACCTGGTATCGCGTGGATTTGCAACTTGTAGTCTGTCCCACTTAATGTGAAGTCCTATGATCGAAAAATCAAGGTTATCAATCTCAACTTTAGCTCCATTAAGAGATTGTGCTGTATCTTCGATTGTGGATTCCAGCCAGTCATCGGTGAAGAAGTACATTCCCAGGAGCAAAATTCCGGTAAAGACTAAAATTCCTATAATTCCTTTTTTCCTGAACATTAGTCCCTCCAGTCTCTTACTTTTTCATAAAATCCGTAAACTTTTGAGGCTTTAAGAGACTGAACAACTTTCAGTTTGTTAACTTTCGGTTCAAGGCGGGTTCTGTAAACCACCACAAAATTTTTAGTGAGGAAGTAGATCACAGGCATAATCAGAATAGAACTTATTAAACTTCCGAGTACAACAGTATTATTGAACTTCGATAAAGCTATTATTGGAATATTGTAAAGTGTTGTATATAAATCTCTTAGGGAAGTTATATCAACCAGCAAAAAATACCCGAATGAATGAAAAACGGGATCAAGTATCCATGCAAATCCACTAAATAACAAAAACGCGAAAATCGCCATTGAAATATTCACATTGAATATGATTATCAGAAAAACAATAATCAGATTGTGGAGACTAAAAACGGGAGTAAGTCCGATCACCATTCCCAATATGAATCCGGCAGCTATTTGTCCGGGTGTATCACCGGATCGCAGCACTTTGAATAATTTTGCCAACAGGTCTAAACCAAACATACTGTCCTCTTAAAAGTTTAATTACAAGTTATAAAAGAAGACAAATAGTAACAAACCGAATTTTTACAATTTATTAAGTAAAAGTAGATTTAACAGGGGACAAATTGGCTCTTAAAACGTCAAAATTATTATATTCCAGTTTATTTGATTCAAAACTAATTTAAGGACTTACGGATGAAGAAAATCTATCAATTAACTACCATTCTGATAATATTGTTATCTCTCCAGGTAACAGCACAGATCAATGCGCGTCTGATGCGTTATCCTGATGTATCAAAGGATAAAATTACTTTTGTTTACGCGGGTGATGTTTGGCTTGTTGCCAGAAGCGGCGGACAGGCTATTAAACTCAGCTCACCTGATGGGCAGGAGGTTCTTCCGAAATTCTCACCCGATGGCAAACATGTTGTATATACCGCAAATTACGACGGAAACGCTGATATTTATAAAGTTAGTGTTGATGGGGGAACTCCAGAACGTTTAACTTTTCATAGCTGGACCGACAGAGTAATTGACTGGCACCCGGATGGTGACCAAATACTTTTTGCTTCATCCAGAGAATCCGGCAGACAAAGATTCAGCCAGCTCTATCTTATTGACCAAAACGGTGGACTACCTGAAAAACTGCCACTTGCCTATGGTGAATTCGCCTCATTTGCCGAGGATGGCAACTTACTTGCCTTTACGAAGCGAACCAGACTTTTCAGAACATGGAAAAGATATCGTGGCGGTACGGCAGCAGATATTTTCATTTTTGATATGAAAAATAATAGCGCGGTGAATATTACCGATAATCCCGCGAATGACGAGATGCCGATGTTTAGTGGTGACAAGGTATATTATCTTTCAGACAGGGGTGAAAACCTGCGATATAACATATGGGTTTATGATACCAAGGCAAAATCACACACACAGCTTACTAAATTCAAAGATTATGATGTACATTTTCCATCAATAGGTCCCGATGCATTAGTTTACGAAGCGGGTGGGGATTTATATTTAATGAATCTTGCTGATAATTCCAGTAAGAAAGTGAATGTTGAGATAGTTGATGATCAATATCTTGCTCGTCCTAAATATGTTGACGCGAAGGATTATCTCGAAAACTATAATATTTCACCAGACGGTAACAGAGTTATTGCTGAATGCAGGGGTGAAATTCTATCCTTCCCTAAAAAAGATGGTGTGATCAAAAATCTTACACAGAGTTCCGGTTCAGCTGAAAGATATCCAGCATGGTCTCCTGATGCTAAAAAAATTGCATACTGGAGTGACAGAACCGGCGAATACGAACTTACCGTTTATGATTACGCTACCGGCGAGGAGAAAACCTTAACTTCAACAGGCAAAGGTTTTAAATACAATATTTATTGGTCACCTGATAGCGAACACCTTGTATTTATTAACCAGGCAATGGAAATTTGGCTTTACAGTTTTGGCGGTAACGATCTGACAAAAATTGATCAGGCTTTATGGCTTATGGAAGGTGGTTTGAGGAATTTCAGCGCAAGCTGGTCATCAGATTCCAAATGGGTTGTGTATTCAAGAGGTTTGGATAATAATAACAACGCTGTATTTCTATATGATGTTACTGCAGGTAAGACGCATCAGGTTACTAGCGGGTATTATAATGACATGAATCCTGTTTTTGATCCGGATGGAAAATACATCTATTTGGTAACAAATCGCGAATTTACCCCTGTATATGGCGATATGGACAATTCATTCATTTATCCCAACGCAACCAAACTTGCGGCAATTGCTCTGAGGATGGATGTCGCGTCCCCTCTCGCGCCTGAAAATGATACAGTTGAAATAAAGGAAGAGAAGAAAGAGGAAGAGAAGGATTCCGATAAAAAAGATGATAAGAAGGAAAAAGAAGAAGAATCGCTAAAGATTGATCTTGAAGGATTTGAAAGTCGTCTTGTCGCTCTTCCTGTTGATCCCGGTAATATTGGTGGATTATCCGCGGTTTCAGGTAAAGTAATTTATGTTCGCACCCCAAATAGTGGTTCCGGAGAGAGAGGCTCAGATATTAAATATTATGATCTCGAAGAGCGTGAATCAAGCACAATTATGAGTGGTACCGGCTCATACGCATTGTCAGCCGATGGTAAAAAAATGGCAGTTTATAAATCAGGCGGTATCGCAGTAGTTGATGTGAAGGCAAAACAGGATATGAAAGATCAAATCCCGTTAGCAAGTGCCAAGATTCATGTTTCTCCAAAAGAAGAGTGGGATCAAATACTTACCGAAGTATGGCGACTTGAAAGAGATATGTTTTATGATCCCAACATGCATGGCGTTGACTGGGATAGAATGAGAGATAATTATAAAGCAATCCTGAAAGATGCTTCATCCCGTTATGATGTTGATTTTCTAATCGGTGAGCTTATTGGAGAACTTAATGCTTCCCATACTTATAAAGGGGGAGGAGATACCGAAAGACCTGATAGAATGAACGTTGGTTATCTTGGAATTAATTGGGCAGTTGAGAATGGAAAATACAAAATTGCCGAGATAATCAAAGGCGCCGCGTGGGATGATGAGGTTCGCTCACCATTTGATCAGCCGGGGATTGATGTTGAGGTTGGTGACTTTATACTTTCTGTTAATGGTTTGGAAATGGATGCTGCTAATGAACCTTTTATGTATTTCCAGAATCTTGGCGGCAAAACCGTAGAGATGATGATCGGTAAAACAGCAAATATCGATGACGCAAAAAAAGTTGTAGTTGAAACTCTAAGTTCAGAATCAAGATTACGTCATCTTAACTGGATTGAAAAAAATAGAAAATTTGTTGATGATAAAACAGATGGTAAAGTGGGTTACATATATGTAAGAAGTACAGGACGTGATGGTCAGAATGAGTTGGTAAGACAGTTTCGTGCGCAATTCCACAAAGATGCATTAATCATTGACGAAAGATTTAATAGTGGTGGTCAGATACCCGACAGATTTATTGAATTATTAAATCGCGCGCCTCTTGCTTACTGGGCAGTAAGGGATGGTAAAACCTGGCAGTGGCCTCCACAGGCTAATTTTGGTCCGAAAGTAATGCTTATTAACGGCTGGAGTGGTTCAGGTGGTGACGCATTCCCTGATTATTTTAGAAAATCAGGCTTGGGCAAACTTGTCGGTACAAGAACCTGGGGTGGTTTAATAGGCATAAGCGGTGCCCCTTCACTGATAGATGGTGGTGCAGTAACAGTCCCAACTTTCAGAATGTATAATCCTGAAGGTGGCTGGTTTAAAGAAGGTTACGGTGTTGATCCTGATATACCTGTTGAAGATGATCCTGCTGAAATGGCAAAAGGAAAAGACCCTCAGCTTCAGAAAGCTGTTGACGTAATCCTTGAAGAATTAAAAACAGGTTTCAAAAAACCGAATCAGCCGGAATACGAAAAAAGATAAACGTAAGTTGTAAGTCTTTGGTCGATAGTCGAAAGTCTATTGTTAAAACCCCCGATGTATTATGTGTCGGGGGTTTTTATTTACGGAGGTTACATAGTAGCGGTAAAAAAAGCAGAGAATTAAACTCTGGCAATCTGTAGACAAAGTCGTTTCGATTTATAGTCCTCCTCCCGAATGCTTTCGGGACAGGTTCCCGGAGGTGGATTTCGACGCAAGTCGAAAGACGGAGGATGATTTATTGCATTTTTTGTGACTTTTGGTCATCCCCCATCACAAAATCCGCCGATGGCGGAGTGATTTCCCCCTTCAAAAGGGGGACGTGAAAATCAACAACCGGGATTTTCAACAATCTCAGCAGAGAATTAAACTCTGCCTTTTTAGGTTGAATCAAATATTTGCTATTATCGCAAATTCCGATGCTTCGGGATTATAATCGTCACCTGCGACATTCCCTGTAATTTCGAATTTCTCAAAACCGGCGGAAACAAACTCTTCTTTCAACGATTCAACCGAAAAGTGTTGAAGCCAATTATAAACGGTCTTGATTCCGTTCAAGTCAACGATTGAGTATTTATCCAACGTAACTTTTTCTTTTTCATACTTGAAGGTATTGAGAAAACCATAATACTTGTCGGGAGACCAAAAACCGAATAACTGGTTTTCTTCATACGTGGCATTTTCTTCTCGCTGATCGAAGGCATTAAGCGAATAGACATCCAATAAAACAGAGCCACCCGGTTTCAACAGCGATCTGAATTTATTTAACATAACATTTCTCTGTTCAGGGCTAAGAGCGCAAAAATCGCACATGATCATGATAATCAGATCGAATCTGGAATCAGTATTAAATTCGAGATAATTCTGATTTATATAGTTGATGTCACGATTTTCCGATTTCGCTACTTTTTTTGCATATTCGATGGAGTTTTGTGAAAAGTCAATTCCGGTTACATCAGCTCCAAGTTTTGCGAGTCGGGATGAATAAAGTCCCGGACCACAACCGAAATCGGCTATTTTTATTTCTGGTCCTGCGTTAAATCTGCTGCCAATCCATTTGACCGATTTTTCGATAAAATTTTTGTTCCTTGATGAAAGATCAACATCTTCTTTCAAGTGAAAATGAAGCATTTGTTTTGCGGTGTGTTCATTTGTCCACAATTCTTCCGCTGTATAGTATGAATAACAATCCGGGCGTCTGTTAATATCTTCTAATTCTTTAAACATGTTATTTCTAGCTATTTTCAAATTCTCAATTTCAAAATTAAATATTTATTTTGAAGCAATCATCCCCGTAAATATTAATTGTCAGAAATTTAATATTAAACAAATCCTTTTTTGATTGCTTCCGCGACAGCTTCAGCCTGTGAATGAACATGGAGTTTTTTGTAGATGTTTTTAATGTGAAATCTTACAGTATCAGGTGTGATGTTTAAAGTAAGCGCAATTGCGTAGTATGTTTTTCCTTTTATCAACTCTTTAAGTATCTGGTTTTCTCTTTCCGAGAGGGGAGAGTCTCCCGGTGTAAGTTTTTTACTGTTATGGAAAAATCCGGTAACTTTTCTCGCAATGTGTGAACTCATCGGCGCGCCACCCTCAAAAGCCTCCTGAACCGCTTCTATCAGTTTTTGTGGATGTGTCTTTTTGATAAGATATCCGCAGGCACCCGCACAAAGAGCATCGAATATTTTATCATTTTCCTCGTAGATAGTGAGCATTAAAATATTTACTTCCGGTAATATTTGCTTTACCTGTTTAACACCCTCTATTCCATTCATTCCTGGGAGTTTAATATCCATAAGAATTACGTCAGGATTACAACTCGTTACATTTTCAAGCATATCTTCACAATTGGTATATGAACCAACACAATCAAACTCTTCATGAGAGTTAAAAAGTGAAACCAACGAGTGGTTAATAATCTCATTATCTTCGACTACAACGATATTTATCATATATCTGCCTAAATTTTTCCTTTAAAATCTACAGTGGTTCCTTTTCCGGCAACGGATTCAATCTTTAATTCGCCTTTTATATTTTTTGCTCTGTCACGCATATTATTAAGACCATTACCGCGGCTGCTTGTAGCGGGATCAAAACCCTTTCCATTATCGGTTAGCGTTACCCTGATGTTCTTACCTTCAATATATGTTTCAATAATTATTTCTGTACACTCTGAATACTTAACGCTATTGGATAAAGCTTCCTTGAATATCAAATAGAGGTTTTTTCGCTTTTCCATAGGAAGCCTTATCTTTTCAAGAAGATTAAGGTTCCTGATATCAATTATTATATTTGAACGAGAAAGAAGGTCTTCATAAGTATCCCGAAGTTTCAGAAAGAGTTCATAGAGGGTGTCGCGCTTGGGATTTACAAGCCAAATAATATCGTCCATGCTGTCAATAAGAGAACGTGCAATCTGTCCGATATTTCTAACCATCTTGAGTTCGGAGTTACCCTCACTACCAGTATGATACACTATATCACTCAACATTGAAATTTCGGTAAGTTTTGTACCTACATCATCGTGCAGATCCGCGGCAATTCGAGTTCTGAGTCTCTCAATTTCAAGAATGCTTTTTACACGATAGCTTATAACAAAGTAGGTGAGACCGGAAATTGATAGAGCAATTATTGCAATGAACCACCATGTTTCCCAGAATGGGGGAGTAATTACTACGGCAATGGAAGTTCCTGTTTCATTCCATACTTCATCATTGTTTGAACCGATTACCCGAAAAATATAGTCTCCCGGATCAAGGTTAGTGTACATAACAAAATTGCGTTTGCCGGCATAATTCCAATCTGAATCAAAGTTTTCCAGCTTATATCTGAATTCATTTTCCGCTGGAAATGAGTAATCGAGTGACGCAAATTCAAAACTGAAAACGTCCTGATCATGTGAGAGCTCAATTCTTTCCGCGAGGTTTACCGATTTTGTTAGCGGACCATCAGGGGATATGGTAGCCGACTTATTATGTATTTTCAGATCAGTGATCACAATTTGGGGGATATGCTCATTTTCCTTAATCCTGTCGGGGAAAAAGCTGTTTAGCCCGTTTATTCCGCCAAAATATATTTTACCATAATTATCTTTTGTGTATGCTCCACCACTGAACTGATTGCTCTGAAGTCCGTCGCCAACCGTATAGTTTTTTAGTGAGTTATCAGTCGGATCAAATTCGAATATCCCCATGTTGGAACTAAACCAAAGATGATTTGATTCATCTGAAAGTATCCCGTAAACAACTATGTTATAAAGATTTAATTCCGGGGTAAGATTTTTATACCTGTTATCTTTTTTATCAAGAATAGTCATTCCGCCATTTGATCCAACCCAGACGGTATCTCCAGTGATGTACAGGCTCCAGATGTAGTTGGTACTCAACCCCGAATCGCCATATTTGCCGCCGCTCTTGAAATATGTGAATTGCTCTGTTTTGGTGTTGAGCATATTCAAACCGTTGTAGGTACCAATCCACAATAAACCTTCATTATCAAATGAGAGGGTAGTTACATAATCATGACTTATAGTATTCTCATCGGAAGGATTATTAATATATTTTGTAAAGAGTTCCCGTTGTTTGTCGAATTTATTGATACCGTGCAGGGTTCCCAGCCAGAGAAATCCATTTTCGTCTTCCGTAATCGCGATAACTTTGTTTTCACTTAAACTTTGGGGATTACCGGGATCATTCAGGTAATGATAAAACCTGCCATTAGAATATTTATTTAAACCGCCACCATTCGTACCAATCCAAACAGTACCTTCAGAATCCTCAAAAATAGCCCTGATATAATTGTTACTGATACTAAACTTATTTTTATCGTCATGCCTAAAAAGATCAAATTTACCTGTGCCGGGATGAATCCTGTTAAGACCGGCGCGAGTACCTACCCATAAATAATTTTTACTGTCAACGAGAATAGCATGGATCTCATTATTTATCAGGCTGTTGTCATCATAAGGTTTATTCTGGAGTAAATTGAATTTTTCTTTTCCCGGATCGTATTTATTTATCCCGATATCAGTTCCTATCCACAATATACCCGCGCGATCTTCATAAATGGACCAAACATAATCGGAGCTGAGACTGAACCGGTTTTTCAGATTATGTCTGTAAGCGCTGAAATTCTGATCCTCATCCATTAAATTAAGACCACCGCCGAGTGTCCCTACCCAAAAGTTATTTTGAGAATCCTCGAACAGGCACCAGATATTGTTATAGCTCAAAGATTTCTTTTTAGTTGGATCGTGGCGATATGAGTAAAATTTTTTATTCTCCGGATCAAAAGTTTGTAATCCTTCCAGTGTTCCTACCCAAAGCTGATCTTTACTATCCTGATAAATCTTGAAAATAGTATTTTGAGAAAAATCAACCTTGCCTTCATCTTTGATAAAATGACGCTCAAAAATATCCTCATCATGGATGTAGCGATTTATGCCTCTATCGGTACCGAGCCATACTCTGTTTTGTGAATCCTCAAATATGGTCCAGACATGGTTTTCAATGAGTGCGGAATCATCATTAAAATCAGCCATATACCTTTTGAATTTTCCGGTAGATCTTTCCAGCTTATTCAAACCGTTATTTGTTCCTACCCAAAAATTGCCAAAGGAATCTTCAAAAATTTCCGAGATATAATTATTGCTTAGTGTGGTTGAATCTTCAGGGGAATGGAGATATCTTTGAAATGTGTTGGTTTCGGCGATAAAACAGTTCAGACCATTATCTGTACCAATCCAAAGTTTATTATCAGAATCGAGAAAGAGTTTGAATATCCTGTTACCGCTCAAAGAAGTTGAATCGCCTGGAATCGGTTTGAATACAGTAAAATTATAGCCGTCATATTTATTAAGTCCATCATTGGTTCCAAACCACATAAAACCAAGGTGATCCTGGATTATAGAAAAAGTAGTACTTTCAGATAGACCATCTTCGATAGAAATTCGTTCAAAATTAATGCTTTTTTCCGGTGTTCCGCTGATATTAGCGGTAATGAAAGTTAAGCTTAAAAGAAATAATACAATTTTATACAGTCCCATCAGACGTCCGGTGTTGTTACAATCAGAATTTACAGATAATGATAAAGAAATAATACTACCAAATGTGGTAGAGAAGGGTACTATTTTGATTTATTGTGCTTTTCGAAAATTTCAAACATTTTTCCGGCGAGAATTTTCCTGTCGAAATTTAAATAAAACTCACTGTAGTCTGGATTTAGCTCAATCTTCTTATTATAAAACAGCTTCAGGTTCTCCAAAAAACTATTTTCATCATCAGGAATAAATGCTTTTCCAAGTTCGTACTTTTCAACGATATTTTTTACTTCACCATCCACACCTAACAAAATCGGAATCTGAAGAGCCGCGTTTTCAAAAATCTTTGATGGAATTACTTTTTTGAACTGGACTATGTTACGAAGGGGCACAAGAGAAACATCTATTACGGATAGCCATGATGGGACTTGCTCCTGAGATACTTTTGGGAGTATCAGTACATTTTTGGCATTCAAATCATTTATTAGTGTGCGAAGTTTTTCTTCTTCGGCACCGGCTCCGACAAGAAGAAACACGATATTATCAGAAATATTCTTGATTTTATCAGCCAGACTAATATAAAAATCAAGATTTTGCGACATTCCGAATGTTCCCACATATCCCAGAACAAATTTATCTTTCAGGTTATTTTTCTCTTTGATTTCCTCTGCCAGTTTTTGATCGGGTTTTACTTCTGTGAAATCCGAACCATTAAAAACAACTGTAATATTTTCTCCGGAAATTCCTTTTCCTTTTATAGTTTCTTTGAAACTTTCGGTAACGACGATTAGATGATCTGCTCTTCTATAGAAAAAATATTCAAAAAAATAGAAAATTTGATAAGGTAGAGATTTTTCATCCAAAATGAAAACACTTTCCGGCCACAGGTCACGTATCTCCAGAATCCATGGTTTTCGTTTAATTTTAGCCAGGGCATAACCGGCAAAACAGGTGAAAAACTGTGGGGAAGTTGAAACAACAATGTCCGTTTTAATGAATAATCCGGCAATAAAAGCCGAAATAGCAAAACTGACAAAATCAAGCAGACGTTTTACAAATCCGGTATTTTTTGCGATAAATGTAAATACTCTGTGAACAGTTAATCCATCTACAATCTCTTTAGTATAAAGTGAATTTTTATATCCCGGGAAAACTTTACCCTCAGGAAAATTGGGAGCACAAGTAAGGATATCAACATCAGCACCAAAGGATCGGAAATGTTTGGAGTGCTCGTATGTTCTCTTTGCGGGGGCGTTTACTTCCGGTGGAAAATTGTCAGTTATAAAAAGTATTTTCATTCATTCAACTTATGCTTTTTCTTACATTCTATCCTTACAAAAAAGGATTTTGTAAGTGAGTAAAATAAGTATAAAACAGATTTATAATCAATTTAAGGTGTAGTATTTAATCTACCGGTATTTGGTCAATAATTTGTTCCGATTATTAATTATATTAATAAATATTATATTTAGTAGATTGAGGCAGAGTATTGAGTAAATTTGTGTGATTAGCCGCACTTTTACTCTTTTGATATTGTGTTTATAGTAACGATATTAAAGACCTATTAATTAAATCCCGTTTATGGACTATTTAATAATATTTTTTAGCAGTTTAACCCTGACAATTTTTGTCACTCCATATCTCATAAATTTCCTTGAGAGAAACGGAGTTGTGGACAAGCCCGATAAAAGAAGGGTAAACACCAAGATTACGCCCAGAATGGGGGGGATTGTAATCTTTTTGATTGTCCTGGTTCAGGTTCTTACTTTTTATGAAGATCTTAATACAATCAGGTTCCTGCTTCTCGGCAGTTTTATCATCGCGATTTGCGGGATTCTTGATGATATCGCCTCCCTGAAATGGTATGTAAAGTTTGTAGCTCAGTTCATCACTGCTGTCATTGTCATTTACAGTATCAAAGATAGTTTTGTTGGAATCCACTTTTTTGGAATATACATTCCACCCGGTCTTGATTACGCACTCTTATTTTTCTTTATAATTGGCGTAATTAATTCAATCAACCTTATGGACGGATTGGATGGCCTGGTTAGTGGTTATTCACTTTCAATTCTGCTTATAATAATATCATTGAGCATTATCCGGGGAAATGAATTTGTAATTTTATTTACTGCGGCATTAATTGGCAGTCTCCTTGGATTTTTGAAATTTAACGCATATCCCGCCAAGATATTTTTGGGTGATACGGGGGCGCTCCTGCTTGGATATTTCCTTATTCTGGGGACGATATATACTTCCCTGAATTATTCAGATACTACGCTTGATCTTACATTTCCTACCTTAGTATTGGCAGTACCTATTGTTGATACTATTAAGGTTATACTGGTTAGATTAGTAAATGGTAAACATCCTTTTTTGCCGGATAAGTCCCATCTGCACCACGTTATATTCGGGAATAAGATAACCCATAAGTCGACTGTGTTTTTAATTCACGGCTTTAATCTGCTCTTTATTTCACTTTCGTTAAACTACCTGAGAATGAAGAATTTGTGGATTACCGCGCCTCTCTTTTTCTTTCTCGTTTTATTATTATTCAATTTGAAAACAATTGCAAGATATCTCAAAACACGACCTTTATTAATAACGCTTAACAATAAAATACTTCAGGTATATGCATTTGCTGTCAGAATAAATAAAAAACCCCTTATAGGTTTATCTACACTAGCCGCTATTGGTATAATACTTACGAGTTTTCCTCAAAAATTACCAATAAATTCGGATGTTCTTTTATTCCTCGCCGGAATTGGAATAATTCTGCTGTTTATATCTGTATTTCAACGCGAAGATGATGATGTAAAAAATCATATCTTCTTTTACTTTAACATGGCAATCTTTTTTATCCTGTATAATTTGCAGACAATTTCCGGTGTCGTCAGCGACGCGAATACCTTTGTTAACTGGACACAAATTACAAGGTTCAGTTTTATCTTTCTTTCAACACTTGTGATATTGCTTCTTGCCGCTCGACCCAAAATAATTTCTACCAAGCGAATATTTTTTTCAGGAATGGATCTGATCATAATTGTTATTATTGGATTAACTCTTTTGCTGCAAAGCTTTATCACCAACCAGTATCTCGACGTTCTTAGTACAAGTTTAAAGATGGCGCTTGTAATATATTTATGGTATCGCCTGATAGTTGAACTTAACAGGAACGTTCAGGGTCTCATCTTTTATTCCTCATTCGGACTTTCGTTTATCACAATTTTATATCTATTGCTCAATTAGCTCCCAAATCAAGCCACCTACCAAAAGTGGTAGTTGTTTGTTTGTAATGAAAAATACATTTTTGTTCCTAATTAGGAGTGTAGGTGTATCTATCTTTTGGGGATCGATAGTTTATACCTGAGGGACAAGAAACTGAGACCAAATCGGTAGTCCAACGATGAAAGATATGTTAGCAGGAAAGCAACTAATCGCTTGTCCCTCAAAAATTTCCCCCTTAGCCGTATTGGATAGGGAAGTTTTCGAACCCGGCTTTTCCCCCTTTTAGCCGAGAGTAGAAGACTTCCCATTTTTTTATAAATTATTATCAGAGTTTATCATCCCGTTAACTACTTTGAGTTGTTATGTCCGCTATTGATTATACGATAATTTTTATATACCTGGGATTGATGATAGGCGTTGGTCTTTACTTTCAAAAAATTGCCGGTTCCGGAATAGATTCATACTTTTTAGGGAATAAAAAAATAC